>NZ_JPKW01000001.1:73220-621242 GCF_001887735.1 Paracoccus sp. SM22M-07 | reverse complement strand
ATCCCGACGCCCGAGCGCGCCGTGGACCAGCCCTTCCTGATGCCGATCGAAGACGTGTTCTCGATCTCGGGCCGTGGTACGGTCGTGACCGGCCGCGTCGAGCGCGGCGCCGTCAACGTCGGCGACGAACTGGAGATCGTGGGCATCCGCGACACCAAGAAGACGACCTGCACGGGCGTGGAAATGTTCCGCAAGCTGCTGGATCGTGGTGAGGCTGGCGACAACGTCGGCGTCCTGCTGCGCGGCATCGACCGTGAAGGCGTGGAACGCGGCCAGGTGCTGTGCAAGCCCAAGTCGGTGAACCCGCACACCAAGTTCGAAGCCGAAGCCTATATCCTGACCAAGGAAGAGGGTGGCCGTCACACGCCGTTCTTCGCCAACTACCGTCCGCAGTTCTATTTCCGCACGACCGACGTGACCGGAACCGTGAACCTGCCGGAAGGCACCGAGATGGTCATGCCCGGCGACAACCTGAAGTTCGAGGTCGAGCTGATCGCCCCGATCGCCATGGAAGAAAAGCTGCGCTTCGCCATCCGCGAAGGCGGCCGCACCGTCGGCGCAGGCGTCGTCTCCAAAATCATCGCCTGATCCTTTTCGGGATCAGGACGTGAAAGGTCGCCTTCGGGCGGCCTTTTTTCATGCACGGGGCCGCCATGGGGCCAAGCCCCCTTGACGCAAGCGGCCATATCGGGCAGATGGCGGCATCGCCGTCGGGACTGTCGCTTTTCCGACAGAATCGGCTGCAGCCCGTAGGGCCGCCTTTGCAAGGGCGGCCTCTACTATTTCATACGGTCCGATGCTGGCACCGCGCGGTGCGATGTCAGCCTCTCGACTGGAACTCCCCACCAAGGGAAGTGCAATGCAAAGCCAGAATATCCGGATCCGGCTGAAAGCCTTTGACTATCGTGTGCTGGACGCCAGCACGCAGGAGATCGTCAATACGGCCAAGCGCACCGGCGCGACCGTTCGCGGCCCGATCCCGCTGCCGAACAAGATCGAAAAATTCACGGTTCTCCGTGGTCCGCACATCGACAAGAAGTCGCGCGACCAGTGGGAAATCCGCACGCACAAGCGGCTGCTGGACATCGTCGACCCGACCCCGCAGACCGTTGACGCCCTCATGAAGCTCGACCTCGCCGCCGGCGTGGATGTCGAGATCAAAGTCTGAGGAGGCCGATCATGTTGCGTACTGGTGTTATCGCCAAGAAACTGGGCATGACGCGTCTCTTCCTGGAAGATGGCCGTCAGGTTCCCGTCACTGTTCTTCAAATGGACGGCCTTCAGGTTGTCGCTCAGCGTACCGCTGACCGCGACGGCTATACGGCTGTTCAGCTGGGTGCAGGCACCGCCAAGGCCAAGCGGACCACCGCTGCCATGCGCGGTCACTTTGCAAAAGCTTCGGTTGCGCCCAAGCGCAAGATCGCGGAATTCCGCGTTGCCGAAGAAAACCTGATCAATGTCGGTGAGGAAATCACGGCTGACCACTACTTCGCCGGTCAGTACGTCGATATCGCCGGCATCTCGATCGGTAAGGGCTTTGCGGGCGCGATGAAGCGTCACAACTTCGGTGGTCTTCGCGCGTCGCACGGCGTGTCGGTCAGCCACCGTTCGCATGGTTCGACCGGTCAGTGTCAGGATCCCGGCAAGGTCTTCAAGGGTAAGAAGATGGCCGGTCACCTGGGTGCGGTTCGCGTCACCACGCAGAACCTGCAGGTCGTCCGTACCGATGCCGACCGTGGCCTGATCATGGTCAAGGGTTCGGTCCCCGGTTCCAAGGGTGGCTGGGTCACGATCAAGGATGCGGTCAAGAAGGCCACGCCCGAGAACGTCATCTATCCCGCCGCGCTGAAGTCGGCAGCCGAAGAAGCCAAGCGTCTGGCCGAGGAAGCAGCGAATGCCGCTGCAGCCGAGGAAGAAGCAGCACGCATCGCCGCCGAGGAAGCTGCAGCCGCCGAACAGGAAGCTGCGCTGAAGGAAGCCGAGGCATCGACCGGGTCCGACAACGGCGAAGCCGCGCCGGAAGGAGACAAGTGATGAAACTCGATGTGATCAAGCTGGACGCCGGCAAAGCCGGGTCGATCGAGCTGGCCGACGATATCTTCGGGTTGGTGCCGCGTGGCGACCTCCTGCAGCGTGTCGTGCGCTGGCAGCGTGCGAAGGCACAGGCAGGCACCCACTCGGTGCTGGGCAAGTCCGACGTCAGCTACTCGACCAAGAAGATCTATCGCCAGAAGGGCACCGGCGGCGCACGTCACGGTTCCCGCAAGGCGCCGACCTTCCGTCACGGTGGTGTCTACAAGGGTCCGACCCCGCGGTCGCACGCCTTCGACCTGCCCAAGAAGGTGCGGGCCCTGGGTCTGCGTCATGCCCTGTCGGCAAAAGCAACCGCTGGTGAACTGGTGATCATCGAGGATCTGAACCTCGACAACGCCAAGACCTCGGCAGTCGCGAAGGCCGTCAAGGAAAACGGTTGGAAGCGCGTGCTGGTGATCGACGGTTCCGAAGTGAACGAGAACTTCGCCCGTGCCGCCCGCAACCTCGAAGGCGTGGATATCCTGCCGTCGATGGGTGCCAACGTGTATGACATCCTCAAGCGTGACACGCTGGTGATCACGCGCGCTGGTGTCGAAGCTCTGGAGGCTCGTCTGAAATGAGCGCGAAAGCTGAACATTACGACGTGATCGTCAAGCCGATCATCACCGAAAAAGCGACCATGACCGCCGACAACAACGGCGTCGTGTTCCAGGTGAGCAAGGATTCGACCAAGCCGCAGATCAAGCAGGCCGTCGAAGCTCTGTTCGGTGTCAAGGTGAAGGCGGTCAACACCACCATCACCAAAGGCAAGACCAAGCGTTTCAAGGGTCAACTTGGCCGTCGGGTCGACGTCAAGAAAGCCTATGTCACGCTGGAAGCCGGCAACACTATCGACGTGTCCACCGGACTCTGATAGCAGAGCACGATTCTGCGGCCCCGGGCATGTCCCGGGGCCGCATCGACTGAAACGGACCACCTCGGTCCAAAGCAACGGAAGACAGAAAGATGGCATTGAAGTCGTATAAACCGACGACGCCTGGCCAGCGTGGGCTGGTTCTGATCGACCGTTCGGAGCTTTGGAAAGGTCGCCCGGTCAAAACCCTCACTGAGGGTCTGACCAAGAAAGGCGGCCGGAACAACACCGGACGGATCACCATGCGTCGCCAAGGCGGCGGTGCAAAGCGCCTGTATCGCATCGTCGATTTCAAGCGGACGAAATTCGACGTGGCGGCTGTTGTCGAACGCATCGAATACGATCCCAACCGCACGGCATTCATCGCGCTGGTCAAGTACGAAGACGGCGAGCAGGCCTATATCCTGGCCCCGCAGCGTCTGGCCATCGGCGACAAGATCTTCGCCGGCAAGAAAGTCGACGTGAAGCCCGGCAACGCCATGCCCTTCAGCGGCATGCCGATCGGCACGATCGTCCACAACGTCGAGCTGAAGCCCGGCAAGGGCGGCCAGATCGCACGTTCGGCTGGCACCTATGCCCAGTTCGTCGGTCGCGACGGCGGCTATGCACAGATCCGCCTGTCCTCGGGTGAACTGCGCCTGGTCCGTCAGGAATGCATGGCCACCATCGGTGCCGTGTCGAACGCCGACCACTCGAACCAGAACCTGGGTAAAGCAGGTCGCAACCGCCACAAGGGCATCCGTCCTTCGGTTCGCGGTGTTGCCATGAACCCGATCGACCACCCGCATGGTGGTGGTGAAGGTCGCACGTCGGGTGGCCGCACGCCGGTCACGCCCTGGGGTAAAGACACCAAGGGCAAGAAGACCCGCAGCAACAAGGCGACCGACAAGTATATCTTGCGTTCGCGCCACGCGAAAAAGAAGGGGCGTTGATCCATGGCACGTTCTGTTTGGAAGGGCCCCTTTGTTGACGCCTATGTGCTCAAGAAAGCGGAAAAGGCCCGTGACGCGGGAAAATCCGACGTCATCAAGATCTGGTCGCGTCGTTCGACCATCCTGCCGCAATTCGTGGGTCTGACCTTCGCGGTCTACAACGGGCACAAGCACATCCCCGTTGCCGTCAGCGAAGACATGATCGGCCAGAAATTCGGTGAATATTCGCCCACGCGCACCTATTACGGTCACGCTGCGGACAAGAAAGCCAAGAGGAAGTAATCGTCATGGGTAAGGAAAACAATCCGCGCCGCGTGGCGGAGAACGAAGCCTTCGCAAAGACGAAGATGCTTCGCACCTCGCCGCAGAAGCTGAACCTGGTCGCGCAACTGATCCGCGGCAAGAAAGTCGACAAGGCCCTGGCCGACTTGACCTTCTCGCACAAGCGGGTCGCTGGCGACGTGAAGAAATGTCTTCAGTCGGCAATCGCCAACGCTGAGAACAACCACGGCCTGGACGTCGACAACCTGATCGTTGCCGAAGCCTGGGTTGGCAAGAACCTGGTGATGAAACGTGGCCGTCCGCGGGCACGTGGTCGTTTCGGCAAGATCATGAAGCCGTTTTCGGAAATCACCATCAAGGTGCGCCAAGTCGAGGAGCAAGCGTAATGGGTCAGAAGGTCAATCCGATCGGCATGCGTCTCCAGGTCAACCGCACCTGGGACAGCCGCTGGTATGCCGACGACAAGGAATATGGCAACCTTCTGCTTGAAGACCTGAAGATCCGGGACTTCATCAAGACGGAAGCCAAGCAGGCCGGCATCAGCCGCGTCATCATCGAGCGTCCCCACAAGAAGTGCCGCGTGACCATTCACGCAGCGCGTCCCGGTGTCATCATCGGCAAGAAGGGTGCGGACATCGAGGTCCTGCGCAAGAAGCTGGCGAACTTCACCGACAGCGAATTGCACCTGAACATCGTCGAAGTGCGCAAGCCCGACATCGACGCGGCGCTGGTCGCCGAATCGATCGCTCAGCAGCTGGAGCGCCGCGTGTCGTTCCGTCGCGCCATGAAGCGTTCGGTGCAGAACTCGATGCGTCAGGGTGCCCTGGGGATCCGCGTGAACGTCGCCGGCCGTCTTGGCGGCGCCGAGATCGCCCGTACCGAATGGTATCGCGAAGGCCGCGTGCCGCTGCATACCTTGCGCGCGGACATCGACTATGCGCTCTGCGAAGCCACGACCCCCTACGGGATCATCGGCGTCAAGGTGTGGATCTTCAAGGGCGAGATCATGGAACATGATCCCCAAGCCCGCGATCGCCGCGCTGCCGAGGCCCAGGAAGGTCCGGCACCCCGTGGTCCGCGCCGCGACGCTCGGTAAGGAGTAACCAAAATGCTGCAACCGAAACGCACTAAGTACCGCAAACAGCACAAGGGCCGTATCCACGGTGATGCGAAGGGTGGTTTCGACCTGAACTTCGGCTCGTTTGCACTGAAGGCCGTCGAACCCGAGCGTGTGACCGCGCGTCAGATCGAAGCGGCACGCCGCGCGATCACGCGTCACATGAAGCGTCAGGGTCGTGTCTGGATCCGTATCTTCCCGGACGTCCCGGTTTCGTCGAAGCCGACCGAAGTCCGTATGGGTAAGGGTAAGGGCTCGGTCGATTTCTGGGCTGCCCGCGTCCACCCGGGCCGGATCATGTTCGAGATCGACGGCGTCAACGACACCATCGCCCGCGAGGCCCTGCGCCTCGGCGCGATGAAGCTGCCGGTCCTGACCCGGATCGTCCAGCGCGAAGACTGGTAAGTCCGCGGCGCATCTGATGCGCCCCTGACGACGCCTTGACCCCGCCGGGAAACCGGCGGGGTTTCCCTTTTCCCGGTTGCGCCGGGATAAAGGGTTGCAAAACCCCGGAATCGCCTGTATGCGCAGGCCTTCATCACGAAACTCCACCGGAATCAGGGTGGCCCTGGATGTCAGGGGCCCTCCGGTGATGTTGAAAGGAAGAGGCGTCATGGACGCGAATGAACTCAGGAATAACACGCCTGACCAGCTGAAAGACCAGCTGGTTGCGCTGAAGAAAGAAGCCTTCAACCTGCGCTTCCAGCAGGCCACCGGCCAGCTTGCAAGCACTGCGCGCATGCGCGAAGTCCGCCGTGACGTCGCCCGCGTGAAGACGATTTTGAACCAGAAAGCGGCGGAAGCCGCGGCCTCTAACTAAGGAGCCCGGCACATGCCCAAACGCATCCTGCAAGGCCGCGTCACCAGCGACAAGAACGAACAGACCGTCACCGTCCTGGTCGAGCGCCGCTTCAAGCATCCGCTGCTGCACAAGACCGTCCGGTCTTCCAAGAAATACCGCGCCCATGACGCGGAGAACCAATTCAAGGTCGGCGACATCGTCCGTATCACGGAATGCGCGCCCATCTCGAAGACAAAACGCTGGACTGTCCTGTTGGACGAAACCGCTTCGGCATAAGTCCATCATCACAGATCAGAAATGATCGAAACCCTGGGGCCGGACGATCCGGTCTCCAAAGGTCGGGAGAAACCAAATGATCCAGATGCAGACCAATCTGGATGTTGCTGATAACTCGGGCGCTCGCCGGGTTCAGTGCATCAAGGTTCTGGGTGGTTCGCACCGTCGCTATGCGTCGGTGGGCGACATCATTGTCGTGTCCGTCAAGGAAGCCATCCCGCGGGGCCGGGTCAAGAAAGGCGATGTCCGCAAGGCCGTCGTCGTCCGCACCGCAAAAGAAGTGAACCGTGAAGACGGCACCTCGATCCGTTTTGACCGCAATGCTGCCGTCATCCTGAACAACCAGGGTGAGCCGGTCGGTACGCGTATCTTCGGACCGGTCGTTCGTGAACTTCGCGCCAAGAGCTTCATGAAGATCATCTCGCTTGCGCCGGAGGTGCTGTAATGGCTGCCAAGCTTAAAAAAGGCGACAAGGTTGTCGTGCTGGCCGGCAAGGACAAGGGCAAGCAGGGTGAAATCACCGCTGTGATGCCCAAGGACAACAAGGCCATCGTGGACGGCGTGAATGTCGCCATCCGCCACACCCGGCAGTCGCAGACGAGCCAGGGCGGACGCGTGTCGAAGGCCATGCCGATCGACCTGTCGAACCTGGCGCTGATGGACAAGGACGGCAAAGCGACCCGCGTCGGCTTCCGCGAGGAAGACGGCAAGAAGGTCCGTTTCGCCAAGACCACGGGAGACGTGATCTGATGCTGGACGCAACCAAGTACACGCCGCGTCTTCGCGCGCAGTTCAACGATTCGATTCGTGCTGCCCTGAAGGAAGAATTCGGCTACAAGAGCGACATGCAGCTGCCCCGTCTGGACAAGATCGTCCTGAACATGGGTGTCGGCGAAGCTGTCAAGGACACCAAGAAGGTCAAGCAGGCCGCTGAAGAGCTGTCGCTGATCGCCGGCCAGAAGGCTGTCATCACCTATGCCAAGAAGTCGATCGCCGGCTTCCGCGTTCGTGAAGAGATGCCGCTTGGCTGCAAGGTGACCCTGCGCGGCGACCGCATGTACGACTTCCTGGATCGCCTGATCAACATCGCGCTGCCGCGCGTCCGCGACTTCCGCGGCGTGAAAGCGACCTCGTTCGACGGTCGTGGCAACTATGCGATGGGCCTGAAGGAGCACATCGTCTTCCCGGAAATCAACTTCGACAAGGTCGACGAAGTTCTGGGGATGGACATCATCATCTGCACCACCGCGAAGACCGACGCGGAAGCGAAGTCGCTGTTGAAGCATTTCAACATGCCGTTCACCAGCTGAGTCGCGGAGGGAAAGAAGATATGGCAAAGAAATCCATGGTCGAGCGCGAGAAGAAGCGCGAGCGTCTGGTTCAGAAGTACGCCGCGAAGCGTGCCGAACTGAACGAGATCGTTCATGACCAATCCCGCCCGATGGAAGAGCGCTTCAAGGCCACGCTGAAGCTGGCCGAACTGCCGCGCAACTCCTCGGCTACGCGTCTGCACAACCGGTGCCAACTGACCGGTCGTCCGCATGCGTATTACCGCAAATTGAAACTGTCGCGGATCATGCTGCGCGAGCTGGGCTCGAACGGACTGATCCCCGGCCTGGTCAAGTCCAGCTGGTAAGGGGGAACACAGAATGATGAACGATCCTCTCGGCGATATGCTGACCCGCATCCGCAATGCGCAGATGCGTGGCAAATCGACCGTTCGCACCCCCGCCTCCAAGCTGCGCGCTTGGGTTCTGGACGTGCTGAAGAACGAAGGTTACATCCGCGGATACGAGGAAGTGACCAATGCCGCCGGCCATAACGAGCTGGAAATCGGCCTGAAATATCACGACGGCGTTCCGGTTATCCGTGAAGTGGCGCGTGTCTCGAAGCCTGGTCGCCGCGTCTATACCGGTGCCAAGGCTATCCCGCAGGTTCGTCAGGGTCTGGGCGTCTCGATCGTCTCGACTCCGAAGGGCGTCATGTCGGATGCAGCGGCTCGCAGTGCCAATGTTGGCGGCGAAGTTCTCTGCACCGTGTTCTAAGGAGGGCAGCAGATGTCTCGGATTGGTAAAAAACCGGTCGAACTGCCCAAGGGCGTGACGGCCGAGATCAAAGGTCAGCAGATCGAAGTGAAGGGGCCGAAAGGCACCCGCAGCTTCACCGCGACCGATGAAGTGAACATCACGCTTGACGACAACCTCGTCAGCGTGGAGCCCCGCAACAACACCAAGCGTGCTCGCCAGCAGTGGGGTCTGACCCGCTCGATGGTCGAGAACCTGACGATCGGTGTGTCGACGGGCTTCAAGAAAGAACTCGAGATCCAGGGCGTGGGTTACCGCGCCACGATGCAGGGCAATGTCCTGAAGCTGGCTCTGGGTTATTCGCACGACGTGAATTTCGATGTGCCCGAAGGCGTGACCATCACGGCTCCGAAGCAGACCGAGATTGTTGTCGAGGGCATCGACCAGCAGCTGGTCGGCCAGGTTGCGGCGAACATTCGCGAGTGGCGCAAGCCCGAGCCCTACAAGGGCAAGGGAATCCGCTACAAGGGCGAGTATGTTTTCCGCAAGGAAGGCAAGAAGAAGTAAGGGGCGCATGAAATGGCACTGAAGAAGCAAGAGCTGTTCCAGAAGCGTCGCTTGCGCGTGCGGAACAAACTGCGGGCAATGTCGAACGGGCGTCCGCGCCTGTCGATCCATCGCTCGTCCAAGAACATCTCGGTTCAGGTCATCGATGACCTGAAGGGCGTGACCCTGGCTTCGGCCAGCACGCTGGAGAAGGATTTCGGCCTGGTCGGCAAGAACAGTGTCGAAGCGGCTGCCAAGATCGGTGCGGCAATTGCCGAGCGCGCAAAGGCAGCCGGCGTGGAAGAAGTCGTCTTCGACCGCGGTGGTTTCATCTTCCACGGCAAGGTCAAGGCTCTGGCCGAAGCCGCCCGCGAAGGTGGTCTGAAGTTCTGATATTGCGGTCGGCGCCTGTCCTTTTCGGATTCGCGCCGCCCCGATGATCCGGGGATGTTTCATCCACTTGGATCGGTCAACACGGCGCGGTTTGCGCGCCACCGTAAAAGGAATGCCTCATGGCAGAACGTGACAATCGCCGGGGCGGTCGCAACGACCGCGAAGAAAACCCGGAATTCCAGGATCGCCTGGTCGCGATCAACCGCGTGTCGAAAACCGTCAAGGGTGGTAAGCGCTTCGGCTTTGCTGCACTGGTCGTTGTCGGCGATCAGCGCGGCCGCGTCGGTTTCGGCAAGGGCAAGGCCAAGGAAGTTCCGGAAGCCATCCGCAAGGCGACCGAACAGGCCAAGCGTGGTCTGATCCGCGTGCCGCTGCGCGACGGTCGTACGCTGCACCACGATATCGAAGGCCGTCATGGCGCCGGCAAGGTGATCATGCGCACCGCCGTTCCGGGTACCGGCATCATCGCCGGCGGTCCGATGCGTGCCGTTTTCGAAATGCTGGGTGTCCAGGACGTCGTGGCCAAGTCGCAGGGTTCGCAGAACCCCTACAACATGATCCGCGCAACCCTGGATGGTCTGAAAAAGGAATCCAGCCCCCGTTCGGTCGCGCAGCGTCGCGGCAAGAAAGTGGCTGACATCCTGCCCTCGAACGACAAGCCGGCTGACGCCGCTGTCGAAGCGTAAGGAGCGAGGCACATGGCAACCATCGTCGTCAAGCAGATCGGATCCCCGATCCGTCGTCCCGCCATTCAGCGTGCCACGCTGAAGGGTCTGGGCCTGAACAAGATGAACCGCACCCGCGAGCTGGAAGATACCCCGGCGATCCGCGGCATGGTCGCGAAGATCCCCCACATGGTGGTGATCATCGAAGAAAAAGCCTGATCCATCCGGATCGGACAGGAAAGGCGCCCCGCGAAAGCGGGGCGTTTTTTGTTGCGCGGTGCCTAGTCTGCCTTATGGCAGGCATAGACGGTGCCGCCCACCGCAACCACGGATACCGCCGCGCCCGTCAGCAGGACGGGCGATGCCGCGACGGCCGCCGCCGCGCCGCCAAGCGATGCCAGCGCCCCGGAAATGGCGCTGCCCGTGCCCGAGACGATCACCGCGCCCGAACCGTCGGGTAGGGCTCGCAGGCCCTGAACGGATTTGCGCGCCGCGGCCGATCCGATTGCCGCCGCCCCGCCGCTGACCTGGTTCACCCGGTTGCAGAGGGTCGCCGATGCGACCTTGCACCGGCCCCAGGCGTCGCGTTCACCCAGGTCATAGCCGGCCACCGAATCGGTCTGTGCATCATGGCGCAGACAGAAGGGCTGGCGCTGGTCGTCGCTGAGTTCCGGCGTCAGGCTGCGCAGGACGACATAGCTGGGGCAGTCACGCTGGCCGATCCGCGCCGCCAGCCGTTCCCGGCGTGAATAGTCGGCGACCATCCCGGCTTCCTCGCGGTCATAGCCAAGGATGACATCCTTGCCGTTGATGCGGGTGTTGCAGATGGTCGGTTCGGCCGCCGGGGCCATGGTCGACAGGAAGGGCAGGGCCAAGGCGGCCAGAAGGATGCGCATGTCGGGGTCTTTCGGAACTGGTCTTTCCCCGGACTAGCGCAGGTCGTGGCGCGCTCAAGACACAAGGGCGTGGGCGATGCCCGAAAGCCCGCGGCTGTTGCAGCCAGATCGCTTGAATGCCCGACTGATTGGGCGTATAGGCCCACGGTGCCCTTGGGGCACAGCACATGATTCACGAAATGACATGCCGTGTCCCCCTGTATCGCTTCTGGGGTGTGTCCGGCGAAGGAGAAGCGACATGAAACTGCATGAAATCCGCGACAACGAAGGCGCCAACCGGACCAAGAAGCGCGTTGCGCGCGGTCCCGGTTCGGGCAAGGGCAAGATGGCCGGCCGCGGTATCAAGGGCCAGAAGTCGCGTTCGGGCGTCGCCCTGGGTGGTTACGAAGGCGGCCAGATGCCGCTTTATCGTCGTCTGCCCAAGCGCGGCTTCACCGCGCCGAACGCGAAATCGTTTGCCGTCGTGAACCTGGGCCAGATCCAGGGCTTCATCGACGCAGGCAAGATCGACGGCAAGGCCGAACTGACCGAAGACGCGCTGGTCGCATCGGGTCTGGTCCGCCGCAAGCTGGACGGTATCCGTCTGCTGGCCAAGGGCGAGCTGAAGGCCGGCCTGACCATCGTCGTCACCGGCGCATCGAAGGCCGCCATCGAGGCCGTCGAGAAGGCCGGCGGCAAGGTTACGCTGCCCGCTCAGGCCGCGGCTGCTGAATAAGCTGTTGATCGGGGGTTTCGCGCCCCCTAGATAGCATCTAGGTTTTCAGGCGCCGCCGGTTCCCGGAATACGGGTCGGCGGCGCTGTCATGACACGGGACGGACACACATGGCGTCAGCCGCAGAACAGATGGCCGCGAACCTCTCATGGGGTCAGCTTGGAAGGGCCACGGAACTTCGCCAACGGATCTGGTTCACGATCGGTGTTCTGATCATGTATCGCATCGGCACCTATATCCCCGTGCCGGGGATCGACGGGGCCGCCTTGCGCAACTTCATGGATCAGGCCCAGTCCGGGATCGGCGGCATGCTGTCGATGTTCACGGGTGGCGCATTGGGCCGGATGGGCGTCTTCGCCCTTGGCATCATGCCCTATATCTCGGCCTCGATCATCGTCCAGCTTCTGACTTCGATGGTTCCCTCGTTGGAACAGTTGAAGAAGGAAGGCGAGCAGGGCCGCAAGAAGATCAACCAATATACGCGCTATGGCACCGTCGCCCTGGCCCTGTTCCAGGCTTACGGTCTGGCACGCAGCCTGGAAGCGGGCGGACTGGCGCATGATGCCGGCCTGTTCTTCCAGGCATCCGTCGTCATCACGCTGGTCGGCGGCACTATGTTCCTGATGTGGCTGGGTGAACAGATCACAGCGCGCGGCATCGGCAACGGCATCTCGCTGATCATCTTCGTCGGCATCCTGGCCGAGATCCCCGCGGCGCTGGCGAACTTCTTTGCCCAGGGGCGTTCGGGCGCGATCTCGACCCCGGTGATCCTGTTCGTGATCGTGATGTTGATCGCTGTGATCGCCTTCGTGGTCTTCATGGAGCGGGCGTTGCGCAAGATCCGCATCCAGTATCCCCGGCGCCAGGTCGGCATGAAGGTCTATGACGGCCAGTCCAGCCACCTGCCCGTCAAGGTGAACCCCGCAGGCGTGATCCCGGCCATCTTCGCCAGTTCGCTGCTGCTGCTGCCGATCACGATCTCGACCTTCTCGGGCAACGAATCCGGTCCGATCATGTCGACGATCCTGGCCTATTTCGGCCCCGGCCAGCCGCTCTATCTGCTGTTCTTCGCGTCGATGATCGTGTTCTTCACGTATTTCTACACGCAGAACGTGTCGTTCAAGACCGATGATGTCGCCGACAACCTGAAGAATCAGGGCGGCTTCATTCCCGGCATCCGGCCCGGCAAGCGCACGCAGGAATACCTGGACTATGTCGTGAACCGGGTTCTGGTCATCGGTTCGGCCTATCTGGCGCTGGTCTGCCTGATGCCGGAAATCCTGCGCACGCAGTTCTCGATCCCGGTCTATCTGGGCGGCACCTCGGTGCTGATCGTGGTCTCGGTGACGATGGACACGATCAACCAGGTCCAGAGCCATCTGCTGGCCCACCAATACGAAGGGCTGATTGAGAAATCCCAGCTGCGCGGTAAGCGTAAGCCGGGAACCGCCAAGCCGCGCCGCGCACCGTCGCGCCGCTGACCGGGCGGCCGACGCCTTAAACATGACGCGAAAAATGGCCCAAGACCGGCCAGCCTGAGGGGGACACGCCATGACCATCAACATCATCCTGCTGGGGCCTCCGGGTGCCGGCAAAGGCACTCAGGCCCGCCGCCTGGTCGAGGAACGGGGCCTGGTCCAGCTGTCCACCGGCGACATGCTGCGTGCCGCGCGCAGCTCGGGTACCGAGATGGGCCAGCGCGTCGCCGAGGTCATGGACCGGGGCCAGCTGGTCACCGACGAGATCGTCATCGGCCTGATCCGCGAACAGCTGGCCAAGGGCGGAAACGGCTTTATCTTCGACGGCTTCCCCCGCACCCTGGCCCAGGCCGACGCGCTTGGGGATCTGCTGGCCGATACCGGCATGTCGCTGGATGCCGTCATCGAGATGCAGGTCGACGACGAGGCGCTGGTGCGTCGCATTACCGGCCGCTTCACCTGCGGCAATTGCGGCGAGGTCTATCATGACGAGACCAAGCCCACCGCCCAGCCAGGTGTCTGCGATGTCTGCGGGTCGACCGACCTGAAGCGCCGCGCCGACGACAATGAAGACAGCCTTAAGACCCGGCTGCTGGAATATTACAAGAAGACATCGCCGCTGATCGGCTACTACTATGCCAAGGACAGGCTGGCGCAGGTCGATGGGCTGGCGCCCATGGACCAGGTCGGCGCCGATATCGCCCGGGCCTTGGAGGCCTGAGCCGAAGCGATGCGGAACCGGGCTTGACCCGGTCCCGCTCTGTCGATAAATCACGGCATCTCGTAAGAGAATCGCCCGGCAACGGGTGGTCATCGATTTGGCCCGAAGGCATGGCTTTCGGGCCTTGCGTTGTGAAAAAAGGTTCCGGTGCTACGGAACCGCAACTGAAAAGGAAAACGCGTGGCTCGTATTGCTGGCGTCAACATTCCGACGGGGAAACGCGTCCCCATCGCACTGACCTATATCCACGGCATTGGCGACATGTTCGCCAAGCAGATCTGCGAAGCGACCGGGATCGACCTGACCCGCCGCGTCAACGAACTGTCGGATGCCGAAGTCCTGTCGATCCGCGAATACATCGACGCCAACCTGACAGTCGAGGGCGATCTGCGCCGCGAAGTTCAGATGAACGTCAAGCGCATGATGGATCTGGGCTCCTATCGCGGTCTTCGCCACCGTCGCGGCCTTCCGGTCCGCGGTCAGCGCACGCACACCAATGCGCGCACCCGTAAAGGCCCGGCAAAAGCCATTGCCGGCAAGAAGAAGTAAGGGGTAGCGACATGGCACGTGATAAAACTCGCATGAAGCGTAAAGAGCGCAAGAACATCGCCACCGGCGTTGCTCATGTGAACTCCAGCTTCAACAACACCAAGATCCTGATCTCGGACGTTCAGGGCAACGCGATCGCGTGGTCCTCGGCCGGCACGATGGGCTTCAAGGGTTCGCGCAAATCGACCCCCTATGCCGCTCAGATGGCTGCCGAAGATGCAGGCCGCAAGGCGCAGGAACACGGCGTCCGTACGCTGGACGTCGAAGTTCAGGGCCCCGGCTCGGGCCGCGAATCGGCCCTGCGCGCGCTGGCTGCTGCAGGCTTCAACATCACGGCCATCCGTGACGTGACGCCGATCGCCCATAACGGCTGCCGTCCTCCGAAGCGTCGCCGCGTCTGATTTCGGATCATCAACGACCGGACCGCACGTATTCCGCGCGGTCCGGATTTTCGCATTTAACCTCGGGCGTTTCCGACTTTGGTCATGAGACGGGGACAGGTATGGAGGCAAACCCATGATCCACAAGAATTGGGCCGAACTGATCAAGCCGACTCAGTTGGCCGTCAAGCCGGGCGCAGACGCGACCCGCACGGCGACCGTGGTCGCCGAACCGCTGGAGCGCGGCTTCGGCCTGACGCTTGGCAACGCGCTGCGCCGCGTCCTGATGTCGTCGCTGCAAGGCGCGGCCATCACCTCGGTCCAGATCGACAACGTCCTGCATGAATTCAGCAGCGTCGCCGGCGTCCGCGAGGATGTCACCGACATCGTGCTGAACCTGAAGGGCGTCACGCTGAAGATGGATGTCGAAGGCCCCAAGCGTCTGACGCTGTCGGCCAAGGGCCCGGGCGAGGTCAAGGCAAGCGACATCCAGGAAACGGCCGGGATCACCATCCTGAACCGCGACCATGTCATTTGTCACCTGGATGACGGCGCCGACCTGAACATGGAACTGACCGTGCAGACGGGCAAGGGCTATGTCGCGGCCGACAAGAACCGTCCCGAAGATGCCCCCATCGGCCTGATCCCGATCGACGCGATCTTCTCGCCGGTCAAGCGCGTCAGCTATGAAGTCACCCCGACCCGCGAAGGTCAGGTGCTGGATTATGACAAACTGACCATGAAGATCGACACTGACGGGTCGCTGACCCCGGAAGACGCCGTGGCCTATGCCGCGCGCATCGTCCAGGACCAGCTCTCGGTCTTCGTCAACTTCGACGAGCCGGAAGCCGCCAGCCGTCAGGACAGCGACGAGGGTCTGGAATTCGATCCGCGTTTGCTGAAGAAGGTCGACGAGCTGGAGCTGTCGGTCCGTTCGGCGAACTGCCTGAAGAACGACAACATCGTCTATATCGGCGACCTGATCCAGAAGACCGAAGCCGAGATGCTGCGCACCCCGAACTTCGGCCGCAAATCCTTGAACGAGATCAAGGAAGTGCTGTCGGGCATGGGTCTGCACCTGGGCATGGACGTGGTCGATTGGCCGCCGGAGAACATCGAAGACCTGGCAAAGCGTTTCGACGACCAGTTCTGAGATTGCGGCGGGGCGCCTTGACGGCGCCTTGCCACACGATGGGCGCAAGCCCCAAGGAGAGCGGTCCGCTACGCATGGGCCGCCGGACAAAGCAAAAGACGTTTTAGGAGAATATCATGCGTCACGCACGTGGCTATCGCCGCCTCAACCGTACCCACGAACACCGCAAGGCGCTGTTCGCCAACATGTCCGGCTCGCTGATCGAGCACGAGCAGATCAAGACCACCTTGCCGAAAGCCAAGGAACTGCGTCCGATCATCGAAAAGCTGATCACGCTGGCAAAGCGCGGCGACCTGCACGCACGCCGCCAGGCCGCGTCGCAGCTGAAGCAGGACATGCATGTCGCCAAGCTGTTCGACGTTCTGGGTGAGCGTTACAAGGATCGCCAGGGTGGCTATGCCCGCATCCTGAAGGCCGGTTTCCGTTATGGCGACATGGCACCGATGGCCATCATCGAACTGGTCGACCGCGACACCTCGGCCAAGGGTGCTGCGGACCGCGCGCGCCTGGAAGCAGAGTTCGCCGCCGAAGAGTGATCTCCGGATCACCGTCAGGTTGAATCAACCCCGTCGTGCAGCCGCATGGCGGGGTTTTTTCGCCACTTGCATGACGTGACGTTACGCAATCTTTGCACGCGAAACTTCCACGCGGCCCGATGCTTGAAGTAGGCTTGCGCAATGTGGAAGCGCACGCCCCATGACTTTCACGGAGGAAATTCGATGTATCAGGCGGAATTCTTACGCCCATTAACTTGCGGGAAACTATATCACCCCAAGCTGACCATGAAGATTCTCCCCATTCCTTGCAACTTGTACAAAAAACCATGTCATCTCGTGCAGATATAAACGCCGGACTCGCGAAGCTGGGCAAGCTTGCCCACTCGGGGTATTTCGTTGGTCTGCACATCCGCTTTGCGGCGCCGTTGATGCAGTTTCAGACCTATTCCGAGGAATGGTCGGAGTTCTATTCGCAAAACGGCTATGCTCTGCGGGACCCCACGATCGCTTGGGGCTTTTCGACGACCGGCGCGTGCCGCTGGTCGGCGCTGCCGATTCCCGACCCCTTCAACATCCTGCGCGAGGCTGCGAATCACGGCCTCACCTATGGTCTGACGGTGTCGAACGGACCCATCTCGTCGCGGACGATCGCCTCCTTCGGGCGGGCCGACCGCGAGTTCACCGATGACGAGATCGAGCAGATCTCGGTCACGATAAAGCGGCTTCATGAAATCACAGAGCCGCCTGCGAGCCTGACAAAAGCTCAGAAAGAAGCCCTTCGCTGCATCGCACAGGGTGATCGTCACGCGGCGGCGGCTGCAAAGCTTGGTATTACCGAAAGCGCGTTCAAGGCGAGGCTTATTTCAGTCCGTGAACGGCTGAAGGCGAGAACGACCGCCGAGGCGCTGCAACGGGCCAAGGAATACCGTTTGCTGTAGATGTCACCTTGGGGTCCGCATGGCAGGGAAGGGGGCCCTTACACCCCAGGAGCATCGAATGCAGATCACGACCCTGTCTTTTTCAAACCTTCACAATCATGGTGAATTGTTCGCCAATCTTTTCCGGGCCAGAAAGCAGAGCTTTATCGTTCACAAGAACTGGGATCTTCCGGAATCGGACGACATGGAGTTCGACCAGTATGACACTCCCCAGAGCCGCTGGATCGCCATCCACGACATGGGCGAGGTTCTGGCAGGCATCCGCCTGACGCCGACCACGGCGCGCTGCGGCATTTATTCCTACATGATCCGGGACGCGCAGGAAGGTATCCTTGGCGGATCGATCCCCCAGGATCTGCTGGATCAGAAGGCGCCGGTCGATCCGCATGTGTGGGAATGTTCGCGGGTCTTTGTCAGCCATTCGATCCCGCAGATGTATCGTCGCAAGGTGCATTTCAAGATGGTCGAGGCCATGACATCCTCGGCCCGCGATCTTGGCGCGACCAAGCTGATCGCGCTGACGGGGGCCAACTGGCCGCGCTGGTACGGCCGCTGCGGTCTGACCGCCGAAGCCCTGGGCCGCGAGATGTGGATCGACGACGGGCATTTCCAATGCGTTGCCATCGATCTGGCGTCCAAGATGCACTGACGGTCGCGAATGGGGGCTGTTGCATGCGGTGCGACGGCCCTAGACTGCGCCATCATGGCTGACCTGTTCGATCCTTCTCCGACTCCGACCCCGAAACCCGCGGCTGGCAGCGGTCCAAGGCCGCTGGCGGACCGCATCCGTCCCTCTCGCCTGTCCGAGGTGATCGGGCAAGGCAAGGTGCTGGGACCCGACGGCCCGCTTGGCAGCATGCTGGCGGCAAACAGCCTGTCTTCGCTGATCCTGTGGGGGCCGCCCGGTGTCGGCAAGACGACCATCGCCCGCCTGCTGGCGGACGAAACCGATCTGGCCTTCGTTCAGATCAGCGCGATCTTTACCGGTGTCCCTGATTTGCGGAAGGTTTTCGACGCCGCCCGGCTGCGGGCCGGTCAGGGGCGTGGAACGCTGCTTTTCGTCGACGAGATCCACCGCTTCAACAAGGCGCAGCAGGACAGTTTCTTGCCGCATATGGAAGACGGCACCATTCTGCTGGTCGGGGCGACGACCGAGAACCCCAGCTTCGAGCTGAACGCCGCCGTCATGTCGCGGGCGCAGGTCATCGTGCTGGAGCGTCTGTCGCTGGCCGATCTGGAACTGATGGCCCAACGGGCCGAGCGCGAGATCGGTCGCAAGCTGCCCCTGACCGCCGAGGCGCGCGACGCCCTGCTGGAGATGGCCGATGGCGACGGCCGCGCGGCGCTGAACCTGATCGAGCAGGTGGCGGCGTGGAAGACCGACGGCAAGATCGACCGCGACGCCCTGGCGCAGCGCCTGATGAAGCGGGCGGCGAAATACGACAAGTCGGGGGATGAACATTACAACCTGATTTCGGCACTGCACAAATCGGTGCGGGGCAGCGATCCCGACGCGGCGCTTTACTGGTTCGCGCGCATGCTGGAGGGCGGCGAGGACCCCCGATACCTGGCGCGGCGCATCACCCGCATGGCGGTCGAGGATATCGGCCTGGCCGATCCGGCCGCGGCGCGTCACTGTCTGGATGCCTGGGCGATGTATGAACGCCTTGGCAGCCCCGAAGGGGAACTGTCGCTGGCTCAGGCGGTGCTGTATCTGGCCTTGGCGCCGAAATCGAACGCCGGCTATGCCGCCTACAAGAACGCCCGCGCCGAGGCACGGCGCACCGGCAGCCTGACGCCCCCCGCCCATATCCTGAACGCCCCCACCAAGATGATGAAGGAACAGGGTTATGGCGCCGGATATGCCTATGACCACAATGAGGAAGACGGCTTCAGCGGGCAGAACTACTTCCCTGACGGCATGAAGCGCCCTGTGCTCTATAATCCGGTCGAACGGGGGTTCGAGCGGGAGTTGAAACGCCGCCTGGACTGGTTTGTGGCGCAGCGCCTGAAGCGCGGCGGTTGACTTTGTCCGCTGCTGGCGACACACCCGCGCGATGATGAATCCCTTTCTTCAGGTCGCGATCGGCGGTGCCTTGGGCGCCACCGGTCGTTTCGCCGTTTACCGGATGATCCCGTCCCATTGGGCCGCGCTTGGCCTTGCGACGGGCGTGGTGAACATTGTCGGGTCGTTCCTGATGGGGCTGCTGGCGGCGCTGTTTGCGCATCGTCTTGGAAACGCCTATGCGCCCCTGCTGCTGACGGGGTTCCTGGGCGGGTTCACGACGTTTTCGGCCTTTTCGCTGGATGTGCTGACGATGTGGGAACGGGGTCAGGGCGCGATTGCCCTGGCATATGTGGCGGGCACGGTCCTGCTGTCGCTGGCGGCCGTCATGGCGGGGCTGGCCTTGGGTCGAGGAATATGGGCATGAGCGGCGTACAGACAATTCAGGTCACCGAAGAAGACGGCGAACAGCGGCTGGACCGCTGGTTGCGCAAGCGTTTCCCGCATGTGTCGCAGGTGGCCATCGAAAAGCTGTGCCGTACCGGCCAGCTGCGCGTCGATGGCGGCCGCGTCAAGGGCGCCACCCGCGTCCAGCCCGGCCAGGAGATTCGCATTCCGCCCATGCCCGAACCGGGTCCGGCGCGCGAACGCAGCGAACGGCCCCTGGGACCGCAGGTCAACGATGCCGATGTGCAGATGATCCAGGAGGCCGTCCTGTGGAAGGACGACCATATCATCGCGCTGAACAAGCCGCCGGGTCTGCCCAGCCAGGGGGGCAGTGGTCTTGGCGGTCGCCATGTGGACGGGCTGACCACCGCGCTGATGTTCGGTTACAAGGAGCGCCCCAAGCTGGTGCACCGGCTGGACAAGGATACCTCGGGCATCCTGCTGCTGGCGCGGACCGACCGGATCGCGCGGGCCCTGTCCGAAGCGTTCCGCCTGCGCAGCACGCGCAAGATCTATTGGGCGGCCGTCGCGGGCGTGCCCCATCCCCGGATGGGCACGATCCGCTATGGTCTGGTCAAGGGCGGCCATCGCGGCGGGGATGAGAAGATGATCGCCGTCCATCCCCGCGACATCGACAAGACCGAAGGCGCCAAGCGCGCCACCACCGATTACGCCGTGCTGGATGCGCTTGGGACGCGCACCAGCTGGTGCGCGCTGGTGCCGATCACGGGCCGTACTCACCAACTCCGGGCGCATATGGCCGAATTGGGCCATCCGATCATCGGCGACGGCAAATATGGCGGGTCGGGCCAGGAAAACCTGGGCGATGGCTGGGGCGCACAGCTGGGCGGAGAGATCAGCAAGAAGCTGCATCTGCACGCCCGCAGCCTGACCTTCGATCATCCGATCACCAAGAAGCGCATCACCCTGACCGCGCCCTTGGCCGAACACATGTCCCGCACGTGGAAATCGCTTGGCTGGCATGAAAACGACGTGCCCGCCGATCCCTTCGCGGAGGACGAATGAGGCTTGTCGTCTTCGACGTCGATGGCACGCTGGTCGACAGCCAGGGGCTGATCCTGACGGCCATGGACAGCGCCTTCGCGGGGGCGGGGCTGGCGCCCTTGCCGCGCGAACAGGTCCTGTCCATCGTCGGGCTGTCCCTGCCGGTGGCCGTCGCGCATCTGCTGCCCGGTGCCTTGCCCGATCAGCAGGACCGGGTGGTCGAGGGCTACAAGACCGCCTATGCCGCCGCCCGTGCCGCGCAGGCCGCGCCGCTGTATCCGGGTGTGGCCGCATGTCTGGATCGGCTTGCGGCGCGCGACGATCTGCTGCTGGCGGTGGCCACCGGCAAGTCGCGCCGGGGCCTGGATGCGGTCATCGCGACCCATGGCTGGCAAGGCCGCTTCATCAGCCTGCAGACCGCGGATGGGCATCCGTCAAAGCCGCATCCCTCGATGCTGCATGCCGCGATGTCGGATGCCGGGGTCGGCCCCGCCGATGCGGTGATGATCGGCGATACCAGCTTTGACATGCAGATGGCGGGCAATGCCGGGATGGCGGGCTTTGGCGTCGCATGGGGGTATCACACCCGCGATGCGCTGATCCAGACAGGCGCGGCCCGCATCTTCGACGATTTCGCATCCCTCACCCAAGCCATCGAGGAGTGGTCGGCATGACCGAATGGAAAGCACGCCGGTTCTGGAAAGCCGCCGCAACCCGCCCCGTCGACGACGGATGGGAGATCGCCTTGGACGACCGTCCCCTGCGCACGCCCGGCAAGAAGCCCCTGATCCTGCCGACCCGGGACCTGGCGCTGGCGGTGGCGCAGGAATGGGACGCCCAGGACGATATCATCCGCCCCGACACCATGCCCCTGACGCGGGCCGCCAATTCGGCCGTCGAAAAGGTGGCGCCCCAGTTCCAAGGGGTTGCGACCATGCTTGCCGAATATGGCGGCACCGATCTGCTGTGTTATCGGGCAACCGAGCCCCAGCCCCTGATCAGGCTTCAGGCCGAGGCGTGGGACCCGCTGATCGATTGGGCTGCCACCTGTCACGACGCCCCGCTGCAGGTCACCCATGGCGTCATTCCGGTCGACCAGCCCGCCGAATCGCTGATGCGTCTGCATGGCCAGGTGGCGGGTCTGGACCTGTATGGACTGACGGCGCTGCATGACCTGGTGACGATTCCCGGGTCCCTGGTGCTGGGTCTGGCGGTCGTGCAGGGGCGTCTTGACGCAACGGAATCCTTCCGCCTGTCGCGCGTCGACGAGGAGTTCCAGATCGCCAATTGGGGCGAGGATGAGGATGCCCAGCAGGCTGCGGCCGCGCGTTTGCTGGCGATGAAACAGGCAGAGCGCCTGTGGCATCTGTCGCGCCGGGGTTGAAAGCGCTTTGCGGTTGGCCGGCGGTTCTTGACGCGGGGCTTTGTATCGGCACAATGTCGCCTATTGGGGCAACGAAACTGCGCCGAGAAAAAGAACAAGGGCCGGAAATTCGGTCCATCCCGCGTCAGGCCGATCCTGTCGGTCCCGGCGCTCCAACACAGAGGTAGCAATGACAAAATCGGTTTTCCTGGGAACAGTGGCCGCAGCGACGTTGATCGCCGGCATGGGCATGGCCCAAGAAGGTTCGACCCTGGCCCAGGTCAAGGAACGCGGCGAGCTGAACTGCGGCGTGAATACCGGCCTGGTGGGCTTTGCCGCCCCCGATGCGAACGGCAACTGGGCAGGCTTCGACGTGGCGCTGTGCCGCGCGGTCGCTGCTGCGGTGCTGGGTGATGCATCCAAGGTCAAGTTCGTCCCGACCACCGGCCAGACGCGCTTCACGGCCGTCAGCTCGGGCGAGGTGGACGTCCTGGCCCGCAACTCGACCTGGACCTATTCGCGCGACACCGACCTGAAGCTGGATTTCGTGGGCGTCAACTATTACGACGGCCAGGGCTTCATGGTGAACAAGGAACTGGGCGTCACATCGGCCAAGGAACTGGACGGCGCGACGATCTGCATCCAGACCGGCACCACGACCGAGCTGAACCTGGCCGATTACTTCCGCGCCAACCAGATGGAATACACGCCCGTCAACATCGACAGCAACGCCGAGGGTGAACAGCAGTACATGGCGGGCGCCTGCGATGCCTATACCACCGACGCATCCGGCCTTGCCGCGACCCGCGCCGCCTTCGCCAACCCCGAGAACCACATCATCCTGCCCGAGATCATCTCGAAGGAACCGCTTGGGCCGGCCGTGCGCCATGGCGACAACAACTGGGGCGACATCGTCCGCTGGACGCTGAACGCGCTGATCGCCGCCGAGGAATACGGCGTCACCTCGCGCAACATCGAGGAACTGGTCCGGTCTTCCGAAAACCCCGAGGTCCAGCGCCTTCTGGGCACGACCGACGAACTGGGCGCCATGATGGGGCTTGATGCCGATTGGGCCAAGCGCGCCATCCTGGCCAGCGGCAACTATGGCGAGATCTTCGCCGCCAATATCGGCGAACAGACCCCGATCGGCCTGGCCCGCGGGTTGAACGCCCAGTGGACCCAGGGCGGCCTGCTCTACGCACCGCCGTTCCGCTGATCCGGACGGACTGAAGGACCGGGCCCGTGCTGGGCCCGGTCCGCACCCTTCGGGGCCCTTCCAACAACGACAAACCCGCCACCGACATAAACGGCGCAAAGCCGTACCGGCGGGCCACAGGGGTATAACAAGATGACGGACGTCTCGGCATCGGCGCATGCGTCGTTCCGGCCCAGCATGCTGATCTATGATCGGCGCTATCGGTCCCTGACCTTTCAGGTCATCGTGTTCATACTGGTCATGGCCGCCTTGTGGTGGCTGATCGGGAACACCATCAGCAACCTGAACGCCATGGGCAAGAGCTTTGATTTCGGCTTCCTGTTCCAGCGTGCGGGATACGACATTTCCGGGACGCCCATCCCTTACACGGGCAATGATTCCCACCTGCGCGCGACGATGGTCGGCCTGCTGAACACGCTGATCGTGTCGATCCTGGGCTGCATCGCGGCCACGATCATGGGGGTCGCGGTCGGCGTGGCACGCCTGTCCAAGAACTGGCTCTTTGCCCGGCTGATGACGGTCTATGTCGAGATCTTCCGCAACATTCCCCTGCTGCTGTGGATCCTGGTCATCTATGCCGTCTTCACCGAGATCCTGCCCGCCCCCAACGCCTATCGCGGAGAGAACCCCGTCTGGTCGATGATCCTGTTCGACCATGTCGCGTTGACCAACCGCTATACCGCGATCCCGACGCTTGGCATGGACAATGATCCCGGCAGCCTGGACCTGGGCGCCCGGGTCACCGTCAACTGGGCGACCGTCGCCTTCTTTGTCGCGCTGGTCGGCGGCTGGTTCATCCGTCGGGCGATCAACGCCCATGCCCAAAGGGTTCAGGACCGCACCGGCGTCCGCCCCGCGACGCTGTGGAAGAACCTGGCGGTCATGATCCTGCCCTCGCTGTTCCTGATCTGGTATTTCGGGCTGCACCTGCTGGCTCCCTCGCTTCAGGGCTTCAACTTCACCGGCGGGCTGAACATCACCAACTCGCTGGTGGTGCTGTGGCTGGCGCTGACGCTCTATACCGCTGCCTTCATCGCCGAGATCGTACGCGCCGGCATCCTGGCCGTCAGCCGCGGCCAGTCCGAGGCCGCCTTCGCCCTGGGCCTGCGCCCCAAGCGTACGATGAACCTGGTGATCCTGCCGCAGGCGCTGCGGGTGATCATTCCGCCGCTGATTTCCCAGTATCTGAACCTGACCAAGAACAGCTCGCTGGCCATCGCCGTGGGCTACATGGATCTGCGCGGCACGCTTGGCGGCACCACGCTGAACCAGACCGGCCGAGAGCTGGAGGCCATCGTGCTGATGATGCTGATCTATCTTGCTCTCAGCCTGATCATCTCGGCGGGCATGAACATCTTCAACTCTCGCGTCAAACTGAAGGAACGGTAAGGATGAGCGATACCCATGCCCAAACCGTGCCCTTCGTGCGCGATACGATGCTGCCGGCGACCCCGCCGCCCGCCACCCAGGCCGGCGCCGTGCGCTGGCTGCGCGAAAACCTGTTCTCGGGGCCGGTCAACACGGTCCTGACCATCGTCGGCCTGCTGATCATCTGGTTCCTGGTCTCGCATTACTGGGACTGGTTCGCCCATTCCGTCTGGAACGCGAACAGCCTGAACGAATGCCGCCAGATCATCATCGACACCTGGGGCGAGGGCGCCCGCGGCGCCTGCTTCGCGGTGATCCGCGAACGCTGGAACCAGTATGTCTTCGGCTTCTATCCGCCCGAACTCTATTGGCGGCCCACCATGACCTTCGGCCTGCTGATGGTGGCGCTGGTGCCGGTGCTGTTCTCGGCCTCGCTGACGATCCGTCGGGCAGTGCTGGTCATCACGGCCATCGCGACGCTGGCCTCGATGATCGCGCTTGGATCGCCCGTCATCTGGCTGGCCTTCACGGCACTGGTTCTGGCCGGGGGCTTTGTCGCATCGGAACGCAACCTGGGCTGGCTGCTGCCGTTTTCGATGCTCTATCCGCTGATGGGGGTCTGGTTCCTGTGGGGCGGCAGCGTCTGGGGGCCTGTCTTCGTGCTGGTCGGGCCCGTACTGGGCTGGATCGCATGGCGCCTTCTGGCAGCCCGCATGCCGGTGATCGCGGTGCTGGCCGGGGTCGTCGTGACGCTGCTGTTCTGGCTGTTCCTGTCGGGATCGGCGGCCGAAGACGCGCAGCGCCTGCTGCCGATGGGGATCGAGGCCGTGCGTTCGGACCGGTTCGGCGGCTTCCTTCTGTCGGTCACGATCGGCGTGGCGGGCATCGCGCTGTCGCTGCCGCTTGGGATCGTGCTGGCCCTGTCGCGGCAATCGGACATGTTCCTGATCAAGTCGCTGTCGGTGGTCTTCATCGAATTCATCCGCGGCGTGCCCCTGATCACGCTGCTGTTCGTGGCCTCGCTGCTGCTGAATTATTTCTTGCCGCCCGGCACCAGCTTCGACATCATCTTGCGCGTCATCATCATGGTGACCCTGTTCGCCGCCGCCTATATGGCCGAGGTGATCCGGGGGGGCCTGGCCGCCCTGCCGCGCGGGCAGTACGAGGCCGCCGACGCCCTGGGGCTGGATTACTGGAAGGCGCAGCGCCTGATCATCCTGCCGCAGGCGCTGAAGATCAGCATCCCCGGCATCGTCTCGACCTTCATCGGGATGTTCAAGGACACGACGCTGGTCACCTTCGTGGGGCTTTACGACCCGCTGAAATCCATGTCGGACGCCGTTCGCGCCAATATCGAATGGAAGGGCATCTATTGGGAGCCTTTCATCTTCGTCGGCGCCATCTTCTTCATCATCTGCTTCGCCATGTCCCGGTACTCGATGTATCTGGAACGTCGCCTGCAGCGTGACCACAAGTAAGGATCAGATCCATGAGTGAAGCGATCAACCGGCAGGTCGACCACAGCCACATGCAGGTCAGCGACCGCGTGGCCATCGACATCCGCAACATGAACAAATGGTACGGCACCTTCCACGTGCTGCGCGACATCGATCTGACCGTCTATCAGGGCGAACGCATCGTCATCGCGGGGCCTTCGGGGTCGGGAAAATCGACCCTGATCCGCTGCATCAACCGGCTTGAGGAACATCAGGCCGGCCATATCAGCGTCGACGGGGTCGAGCTGACGAGCGACATCAAGAACATCGACAAGGTGCGGTCCGAGGTCGGGATGGTCTTCCAGCATTTCAACCTGTTCCCGCATCTGACGGTGCTGGAAAACTGCACCCTGGCGCCGATCTGGGTCCGCAAGACCCCCCGCCGCGAGGCCGAGGCCACGGCCATGCATTTCCTGGAAAAGGTCAAGATCCCCGACCAGGCGCATAAATATCCGGGTCAACTGTCAGGTGGCCAGCAACAGCGGGTCGCCATCGCGCGGTCGCTGTGCATGCAGCCCAAGATCATGCTGTTCGACGAACCGACCAGCGCCCTTGACCCCGAGATGATCAAGGAAGTCCTGGATACCATGATCCAGCTGGCCGAAGAGGGGATGACGATGATCTGCGTGACCCATGAGATGGGCTTTGCCCAGGCCGTGGCGAACCGCGTGATCTTCATGGATCAGGGTCAGATCGTCGAACAGAACACCCCGTCCGAGTTCTTCAACAACCCCAAATCCGAACGGACCAAGCTGTTCCTCAGCCAGATTCTGGGGCACTGACAACGGTCTGAAACGAAGCGGGGCCGGGGCGATCACCCCGGCCCCCGTTCGCTTGCGCGGCCTGTCTCAGTCGCGCCCGTCGAAGCGGACGAAATCCATCACGCTGCCCTGTCCGGGCTGGACTTGGTCCCAGCTGTCCACCTGGAAATCGACGACCAGCGTCGCGGCGGTCGCATAACGGCGGAATTCCGGGTCCATCGGCACCCGTGCCGGCAACCGCGCCGCAAATTCCGAGATGCCGGGATTGTGGCCCAGCATCATCACCGTGGGCTGGGTCGCCGTGCGCAGCACCGCCAGCATCTTTTCGGGACCTGCCTGATAGAGCGCCTGTTCAAAGCGCACCTGCGGGCGCACCTCGATCGCGGCGCCGGCGATGACGTTCCAGGTTTCCTGGGTGCGTGCGGCGGTCGAACACAGCACCTCTTCGGGTTCATAGCCGCGGCTGGCCAGCCAGTCGCCCAGTGCCAGCGCCGAACGGCGGCCGCGATCGTTCAGCGGACGATCGTGATCGTCCAGCGTCGGATCGTCCCAGGCCGATTTGGCATGGCGGGTCAGGATCAGGCGTCGATGTCCAAGGGGGGTCATGGGGTGCGGCCTCTTTCTGCCATGCTCTGTGTCTTGGCAGACTGCCACAGGATTTGTGGATACGGCAAGCAAATCAAGGTCGTCGCGGAAAACCCGCGACAACCCGCCTTGTAAGCGGACTAGAGGCCGGGATCGACCTGCCGCAATCCGCGCGGAACGACACGCGGCTCGGTCTTGCGGATCAGCGATCCTGCGCCATGTTCGGTGAACAGCTCCAGCAGACAGGCATTGGGCACCCGTCCATCTAGGATGACGACGGCGCGCACGCCCTTTTCGATGGCTTCCAGCGCGGTTTCGGTCTTGGGAATCATGCCACCGGCGATCTGTCCGTCGGCAATCATCTGGCGCACCTGGTCTGGATGCAGCTGGGTCACGACCTCTCCGCTGGCATCCTTGACACCCGCGACATCGGTCAAAAGCAGCAGACGATCCGCCTGCAGTGCCCCCGCGATGGCGCCCGCAGCCGTGTCGCCATTGACGTTGAAGGTCTCGTTATCGGCCATCCCGGTCGCCACCGGGGCGATCACCGGGATCATGCCGGCGCCGTAAAGGTCGCGGATGATCTGGACGTTCATCTCGATCGGGCGGCCGACGAAGCCCAGTTCGGGGTCGTCCACCTCGCAGACCATCATGTCGTCATCCTTGCCCGAGATGCCGACCGCGCGTCCGCCCGCGTCGTTGATCGCCTGAACGATGCGCTTGTTGACCAGCCCCGACAGGACCATTTCCACCACCTCGACGGTTTCCTTGGTGGTGACGCGCTTGCCGCGGACAAAGCGGCTTTCGATGCCCAGCCTGTCCAGCAGGTTGTTGATCATCGGGCCGCCGCCATGACAGACGATGGGGTTCATGCCGACCTGCTTCATCAGCACGATGTCGCGTGCGAATTCGGCCATCGCATCATCGTCGCCCATCGCGTTGCCGCCGAATTTGACCACGACGACCGAATTGGAATAGCGCTGCAGATAGGGCAGGGCCTCTGACAGGGTACGAGCGGTGGCGATCCAGTCACGGTTCATGTTCTGCTTTCTCATCCTCAAGATCCTTGGGCGACGGTCGGACCCTATGGCGCAAGGCCGGGTCAGTCCAGTCCGGCGATGATGGTGCGCAAGGTGGCGATGCCCTCGTTCTTTTCCGAGGATGTCACGACCAGTTCGGGATAGGCGGCGGGGTGCTTCTGCAATTCCTCGGCCACCTGGGCCAGAACCGGCTTCAGGGCGTTCGGACCCAGCTTGTCGGTCTTGGTCATCACGACCTGGAAGGGCACGGCCGAGCGATCCAGCAGTTTCATGATCTCGTGGTCGACTTCCTTGACGCCGTGGCGGGCGTCGATCAGGCAAAAGGCGCGTTTCAACGTCTGGCGACCGGCCAGATAGGTCTTCAGCAGCGCCTGCCATTTGGCCACGATCGCCAGCGGCGCCTTGGCATAGCCATAGCCCGGAAGGTCGACCAGGTAGGAATGTTCGCCAAGCGTGAAATAGTTGATTTCCTGCGTCCGGCCCGGTGTGTTCGATGCGCGCGCCAGCCCCTTGCGACCGGTCAGGGCGTTGATCAGGCTGGACTTTCCCACGTTGCTGCGGCCGGCGAAGCAGACCTCGGGGCGGGTGGCAGGGGGCAGGCCGTCCATGTGCACGACGCCCTTCAGGAAATCGACGGGTCCCGCGAACAGCAGGCGCGCGGCTTCGGCTGCGGCGGGATCGGGATCGGCGGCGACGGGGAAATTGACTTTCATGAGGTGATCGGGTCCTTGAGGCGGATCGCGCCGCCCGTGACGACTTCGGCAAAGACGCCGAAATCCGTATGTCCGTAATGGCGCTGCAAACAGCCGATCATGTCAAGATCGACGCGCCCCGTGGTCGTGTCGGCATTGGTGGCAGCGCAGCGGCCGATATGGTCGGTGATGCGCAGCTCGGCCTCTCCGATATGGATGATCTGGCCGATCAGGCTGCGTTCGTGAAAGGCGGGCCAGCCCTGGACCCACAGGTTGCCGCGCCAGCGATGGGTGCCCAGCTCCAGCCCGGCCCTGGTCGACAGGTCCGCCAGGCTGTCCAGCGACAGGATCGAGATCCAGGGCCATTTCTGGTCGGTCCAGATCGCGGCACCGCGAACAAGGCGCGTCGGCTGCGGGGCATCGGCAGGCCACAGCGGCCGCAGCCATGCGACCAGCGCGTCGCCTTCTGTATCGGGGTCGATGGTGATGTCGGTTTGCCGGGGGTGGGACAGGGTCAGCTTGTCGCCGTCCCATCCGCCGGTGACGGCCTGCAGATCGGGGCAGACGGCCCCGCGCAGAAAGCAGGATTTGGGCAGCCAGCGATCCGGCTGTCCCATCGATTGGCTGGCCAGTGCGTGGCGTTCGCCGCTTTCGGTCAGGATCGCAAAGCTGCGGTCGCCGGGCAGGCGGCGGGCCGCCTGCAGGGTCACGCCGTCCAGCCCCTCACCACCGACCGACTTGATCGGATGGCGGCGGATCAGGGCCAGATGCGCGGTCACTTTCCTTTGCCCTTGGCGCCCTTGGCAGGGATCTTGGGCATCGAGGACTTGATGTTGCCGAACATGTCGGGACGGTGTCCGTGCATCGACATGATCGTGTACTGCTGCAGGATCGTGATCGTGTTGTTGGTGATCCAGTAGAGCACCAGCCCCGAGGCGAAGCCGCCCAGCATGAACATGAAGACCCACGGCATCCAGGCAAAGATCATCTTCTGCGCGGGATCGGCGGGCGCCGGGTTCAGGCGCTGCTGCATCCACATGCTGATGCCCAGCAGGATCGCCAGCACGGGCAGCGACAGCGAGTGCAGCAGCGTGCCCTGCGCCGGTGCCGCATAGGGCAGCAGGCCGAACAGGTTCAGCAGGCTGGAGGGATCGGGCGCGGAAAGGTCGCGGATCCAGCCGAAGAAGGGCGCGTGACGCAGTTCGATCGTGACGAAGATCACCTTGTAGAGCGAGAAGAAGATCGGGATCTGCAGCAGGACGGGCAGACAGCCGGCCGCGGGGTTCACCTTTTCACGCTTGTACAGCTCCATCGTCTCCTTCTGGAACTTCATGCGGTCGTCGCCGGTGCGTTCCTTCAGTTCCTGGATCTGCGGCTGCAATTCCTTCATCTTTGCCATCGAGATGTAGGATTTGCGCGCCAGCGGGAAGACCAGCGTCTTCAGCACGAAGGTCAGCGCGATGATCGCAAGACCCATGTTGCCGATGATGCCGTTCAGCCAGTGCAGCAGCTGGAAGATCGGCTTGGTCAGGAAATAGAACCAGCCCCAGTCGATCGAATCGACCAGACCCTTGATCCCGACGCCGTCCTCATAGCCCTTCAGGACTTCCCAGACCTTGGCGCCTGCGAACAGATAGCTGTCGGCCGTCACCTGCGTGCCCGGTGCGACGGTCTGCATCGGGAAGCGGGCCTCGGTCTGATAGATGTCGGCGCCGTCGGCGTATTTCACGACCGCGGTGAAGGCCTGCCCGGGGGCGGGGGCCAGCGTGGTCATCCAGTATTTGTCGGTGAAACCGATCCAGCCATCCGCGCTGACGTCATAGACCTGCGCGCGGCCTTCGCGGGCGATCGGGTCCAGATCGGCGATGTTCTTGTATTTTTCCTCGATCAGCGTGCCGTCGTGCATGCCGACGACGCCTTCGTGCAGGACGAAGAAGTTCTGCGTGTCAGGGCGGCCATGGCGCGCGATGATGCCATAGGGGGCGGCGGCGAAATCGGCGTCGCCGTCGTTCTGCAGGCTCTGCGAGACGCTGAACAGATAGTTCTCGTCCAGGCTGAAGGTGCGGCGGAAGATCTGGCCTGCGCCGTTGTCCCACGCCAGCGTCACCGGCTGGCCGGGGGCCAGCGTGCTGCCCGATTCCTGCGTCCAGACCGTGGTCGGGTTCGGAACCAGTTCGGGATCGGTGCCGGGGCCGGGGGTCCAGCCATAGACGGTGTAATAAGGCTTGGTCGCGCCCGTTTCGATATTGCCGTCGGCCGTTGCCGAGGAGGGCGACAGAAGCCGCACATCGGGCGAGCCCTCGTCCAGCGTTTCCTGATAGCGGGTCAGCAGCAGGTCGTCGATGCGCCCCCCTGCCAGCGAGATCGAGCCTTCCAGAGCCGGCGAACGGATGTCGATGCGGCCCGCGGGCTGCGCCTGATCGGCCAGGTCGGCAGGTGCGGCCGTCGTCGTGCCTTGCGGGGTGCCTGCCGTCAGGGGCTGGTCGCCCACCGATTGTTCGGCCAGCGGCTGGCCCGAAGGTTGGTCGGATACGGGTTCCGGAGCGAAGACCGTGTACCAGACCAGGATCACCAGAAACGACAGGACCGTCGCCAGGATCAGATTGCGGTTATTGTCTTCCATTCCCTCACCACTGTCATCGCGTCAGTCGCGCCGGTTCAACAGAACGGACCCCGAAAGGTCAAGCGGATTTGGCCGGATGGGCAGGAATGCTTGGGGAATCGGTCATATCCGGCCCATTTGGACCGGGCTGATGGTCAGATGCGGCGCGCGATGCTGGGAAGATCCGCCGCGGCGGCACTGTGACGGGCCAGGAAATCCATGGTCGCCGACAGCGGCATGGGGCGGGCGATGGCATAGCCCTGGACCTCGTCGCAGCCCATCTGGGCCAGGAAGGCGTGTTCCTCGCGGGTTTCGACGCCCTCGGCCAGGGCGGCGATGCCAAGCCGTTCGGCCAGCGCCAGGATGGCCAGGATCATCCGCTGCTGCCCCGGATCGATGTCGCAGCCGGTGACGAAGCTGCGGTCCAGCTTGATGCGGTGGATGCCGAATTGCCGGATGGCGTCCAGGCTGGCATAGCCGGTGCCGAAATCATCCAGGTCGATATGGCAACCCGCCTTGGACATCTTGCGCAGATTCACCCGCACATCGGCATTGCTGGTCACCGGGCCGACACTCTCCAGCACCTCGATCACCAGCCGTTCGGGGCGGATCTCGTGGCGGTCCAGTTCCCACAGCAGGCAATCGGCGAAGCCGCGTTCCGACAATTCATGGTTCGAAATGTTGACCGACACGGTGGGCACGCAAAAGCCGGCATCGTCCCATTCCTTCAGCGCAGTCAGCGATTGCTGCAGCATGACATGGGTCAGGGCGGTGTGATCGGCATCCGACATCTGGGGCATGAAGACACCCGGTGCCAGGATGCCGCGGGTGGGGTGATTCCACCGGGCCAAGGCCTCGAAACCGGTGACGGAGCCCGAATGGCAGCAGATCTGCGGCTGGAACCAGGCCTCGACCTGGCCTGCCTTGATGGCTTCGCCGATGGTGACGATCAGCGGGGCACCCGCCAGCGCGGTATCATAGGGATAGAGCCGCAACTGGCCCAGATCACCGTCGGGCGTGTCCTGCAGCCTGCGCCTTGCATTGTCGATCAGGGTCTCGACCGGGGGCAGGTCGGGGCCGGGCAGGTGCGCCCGCGCCGGATCGGGTCCCGACAGGGACGAACCATCGGCATGCACCAGGGCACCGCTGATGACCGGCGTCAGGGTCTGTCCCGCCAGCGCGATCGGCGCCTGCGCCTGGCGATGCAGCCTGTGGGCGACCTGCATCGCGTCGCGGTCGGTGCGGTTGCGCAGCACGAAGGCGAACAGCCCCGGCGACAGGACACGCACCGGATCATAGGGCCGAACCGCCCGTCCCAGGGTCATCGACAGCTGCACCAGCAGGTGGCTCATGGCGGCCTTGTCCAGCGTGCGGGCTAGGATCTCGGTGTTTTCCAGCTGCAACAGCAGCACGCTGCGGGAATGGTCGCGGGCTTCGGCGGGGCAGCCCAGCAGCTTGCGGATCGGGGCGAAGAAACGCGTAACATTCTTGGACATGCCGGACCTTTCACGGAATCACCGTGGTCAGTCCTAATCCCGAAAGCTTTGCGTTCCGTTAAAGTTCCGGTCCTGAATCGCGCAGATTCGGCACGGCGTCCCCGTCCGGGTCGCTTTGGGCGGGAAAAAGCGCCGCGAAATCAAACAGCGCAGGGTCCAGAAGATGCGAAGGGCGCACATTCATCAGCGACCGGAACATCACTTGCCGCCGACCGGGGGTGCGCGCTTCCCATTCGTCCAGCAGGCGTTTGACTTGGACGCGCTGCAGCCCTTCCTGGCTGCCGCACAGATCGCAGGGAATGATGGGATAGTTCAGCGCCTTGGAAAACCGCTCGCAATCCGCTTCGGCGACATAGGCCAGCGGACGCAGCAGGGTCAGGTCGCCTTCCTCGTTCAGCAGCTTGGGCGGCATGGTGGCCAGGCGCCCGCCATGGAACAGGTTCATGAAGAAGGTTTCCAGGATGTCGTCGCGGTGATGGCCAAGGACCACCGCCGAACAGCCTTCCTCGCGCGCGATGCGATAGAGATTGCCCCGGCGCAGGCGCGAACACATCGCGCAATAGGTCCGGCCCGCAGGCGTCTTGTCCTTCACGATGGAATAGGTGTCGCGATATTCGATGCGATGTTCGACGCCGCGGGCCTTCAGGAATTCCGGCAGCACCGTGGCGGGAAAATTGGGCTGGCCCTGATCAAGATTGCAGGCCAACAAATCGACCGGCAGCAGGCCCCGCCATTTCAGCTCATGCAGAATCGCCAGCAGGGCATAGCTGTCCTTGCCGCCCGACAGGCAGACCAGCCAGCGATCGCCGGGACGGACCATGCCGTAATCCTCGATCGCGGCGCGGGTTTCCCGGACCATCCGCTTGCGCAGCTTGCGGAATTCCGTCGAGGAGGGCGCGCCTGCGAAAAGCGGGTGGATGTCCTTGTCGTCCAGATCGTCCAGCATGGTGGTCCCGTTCAGTGATGGTGGTCGCAGGTCTTGTCGGCGCAGGTGGTGTCGGTGCCGGGCACGGGATCGAAGCCGGACCCGCCCCAGGGGTGGCACCGTCCGATCCGGCGCAGCATCAGCCAGGTCCCGCGAAGGGCCCCGTGATGGTCCAGAGCCTGCAGCGCATAGGCCGAACAGGTCGGCTGAAAGCGGCAGCCTTGTCCCACCCAGGGCGAGGCGACCAGGCGATAGGCGCGGACCGGCAGCGCCATGACGTGGGCCAGCGGTTTCACTTGTGGACCTTGCGCATGGCGCGGGCGAAATCGTCGCAAAGCTGGGCGAAATCCAGGCTGACGGTGGCGCCGGGGCGTCCGACCAGCACATAATCCCAGCCCTGCTGCGCGGTCTGCGGCATGATCAGGCGGGCAATCTCGCGCAGCCGGCGCTTGGCGCGGTTGCGGGCGACGGCGTTGCCGACCTTCTTGGAACAGGTAAAGCCGATGCGCGCCGGACCCGCATCATCGCGATGACGTGCCTGCAGCAGAAAGCCGGGCATCGCCTGACGACGTGCCCTGGCGGCCGCCAGGAAATCGGCACGCTTGCCGATCACCGGGGGCATCTTGAACCCTTCGGCCACGCGAAATGCCGCCGTGCCGGCATCCTGGGGCTGGGTCTCAGCGGGATGGGGCAGTGGCGGCATGTCGAAAGCCTTCATGTGGCAGCGTGACGCTGCCGGGCGCTATCAAGCCGACAGGCTCTTGCGGCCTTTGGCGCGGCGTGCGTTCAGAATGCGACGGCCGCCTTTGGTGGCCATGCGTGCGCGAAAGCCGTGACGGCGCGCACGAACGAGGTTCGAAGGTTGGAAAGTGCGCTTCATAATCAGTCTCCGGGTCGTATCTTGCGGGTGGCATCAAGTCAGGGCAGGGTAGCAGGATACTGCCCCGCGCGACGGCGCTGGTTGTTCGAAGCCCGCTGAATAGGGGACAAGCACGCCTGCGTCAACCGGTCTTGGCAGCAAACGGCGTCATGTTCGCGCGAACGCACCAGATGGAACCATGATACGATCACATTCGTTTGATCGCCACATTCTTATTTCGTCGGCTGACAAGTTGCACCGGCACAACCATATCCGGACTCCATGCGACTGAACACGATCTCTGGCCGATTCGCCGCGTTGACGATGATGTTCGTCATCCTGGCAGAATTGTTCATCCTGTTGCCTTCATTGGCTTCTTTCAGGTTGGATTACCTGGAATCGCGGCTTGAGCGCGCTCAGATCGCAAGCCTTGCGTTGTTGGCGACGGACGAATCGCTGGCCTCGGACCTGGAGGCCGAGCTGTTGCAGAACGCCGATGTCTTCAACGTCGTGCTGCGCCGGAACGACATCCGGCAGCTGGTCCTGTCGTCGCCCATCCCCGGACCCATCGCCGCGACCTATGACCTGCGCGAGGATGGCGTGCTGCAGACCATCGACGATTCGCTGGGGACCCTGGTCACCCGGCAGAATCATGTGGTGCGGGTGATCGGCGCCCCGGTGAACCAGGCCGGCCAGCTGATCGAGATCACCATGGAGACCGCCCCCCTGCGACAGGCGATGCTGGATTACGGCCTGCGGCTGCTGGGTGTTTCGGCGGCGTTTTCCATTCTGACGGCGGTGCTGCTGTTTCTTGCGGCGCAGCGGCTGATCCTGGTGCCCATGCGCCGGGTCATCAGCCACATGTCCGACTATGCCAGTGCCCCCGAAGATGGGCGGCACATCATCATCCCCGGCGCCCGCCTGGAGGAACTGCGCGAGGCCGAGGATGCGCTGCGGTCGATGCAGCAGACAGTGACGTCCTCGCTGAAGCAGAAGGAGCGCATGGCCCAGCTGGGCCAGGCCGTCGCCAAGATCAGCCACGATCTGCGCAACATCCTGACCACCGCGCAGATCTTCGCCGACCGGCTGGAGGACAGCGCCGACCCCAAGGTGCGGCGTGCGGCGCCCAAGCTGGTGAACTCGATCACGCGGGCGGTGAACCTGTGCGAGACCACGCTGGCCTTCGGCAAGGCCGAAGAACCGGCCCCAACCCTGTCGCGCTTCAACTTGCACCAGCTGGCCTCCGAGGTGATCGAGGCCGAGGTCCTGGCCGCCGAAGCCGCGGGGCAGGTCGATTTTCTGTCCGACATTCCCGCAACGCTGACGATCCGTGCCGATCGCGACCAGCTGTACCGCGTCCTGTCGAACCTGATGCGCAATGCCCGTCAGGCGATCGAGGCCACGGGCAAGCCCGGCACGGTCGAAGTGGGCGCGGGCGAAGGGGACAGCGACTGGTGGATTCGCGTGGGCGACACGGGGCCTGGTCTGCCCGACAAGGCCAAGGAATATCTGTTCAAGCCCTTTACCGGCAGCACGCGTCGTGGCGGGACGGGCCTTGGCCTGACCATCGCGGCCGATCTGGTCCGGGGTCATGGCGGCACGCTGGAATTGTTGCGCAGCGACGGTGAAGGCAGCCAGTTCTGCATCCAGATCCCGCGCGGCGCGGCCCGATCCGAACTGCGCCGGACAGGGTAAGACAGTTTTTTGAAAAAACGACCGTTTTTTTCATTTTCATCCCTTGCACCCCCCGGACACTGAGGCTATTCACCCTCTCAAGATGCACCCGTAGCTCAGCTGGATAGAGCACCAGACTACGAATCTGGGGGTCGGGCGTTCGAATCGCTCCGGGTGCACCATTTCATTCCAAGCCTTATCCCCTCGGGGACATGTGCTGAAAAAGACGCTTGCTGCCTGATGGCGGCAGGCGTCTTTTTCGTTGGCGCGGACCGAAATGGTCATGGCCGTGCATCCGCATGGATCGAAGGACTGGTCAGGGATTGAGCAGGATCGCGGGGCTTTGCCAGCGGGCAAGAGATGCCTTGCAACCACTCGCGTAAAAATTGCACAGAACTTGAAACGATTCACCGCGCGTGGAAAGCTTTCGGCAGGATGGTTTATCAAGACGCCAGCATCAGACCACGCCAGTTCCAGACAAGGGTCACAGCATGTCCTCGGCAAATCCCTACAGCAAACTGCCCCGTCATGCCTATTGGAGGACCTCTGTCGCCCGTGCCGCGCGGTCCGGCGATGTCCTGCCCGATCTGTGGACGCCCAAGTTCCCGCTGACACGCGACGACCCGATTCTGACGACGGGTTCCTGTTTTGCCCAGCATATCAGCCGCGCGCTGGCCCAGGCCGGGTTCACGTGGCAGCAGGCCGAACGCCCGCCCTATGGCCTGAACGCGGCGACGGCCCGCGATTTCGGGTATGGCATCTTTTCCTTCCGGACCGGCAACATCTATACCACGCGCATGCTGGTCCAGCTGTTGGGCTGGGCCCTGGAACCGGACAGCCAGGACCAGGAGGTCTGGTCCGAAGATGGCGCCTTTCTGGATCCGATTCGCCCGCAGATCGAACCGGGCGGCTTTGAAACCGTCGAAGAGCTGTTCATGGCCCGCAAGGCCACCCTGCAGGCCATCCGTCGCGGCGTTCAGGACAGCAGCCTGTTCATCTTTACTCTTGGGCTGACCGAGGGCTGGATGAACAGCCGCACGGGCCTGCGCTATTCCGCCTGCCCGGGCACCATGGGCGGAACGTTCGACCCCGACCTGCATCGGTTCGAAAACCTGCACTATCCCGATATCCTGGCAGACCTGAAGAAGATCCGCGTTCAGCTGCGCAAGATGAACCCGTCGATCAAGATCCTGCTGACAGTGTCGCCGGTGCCCCTGGCCGCGACGGCCCAACCGGGCACCCATGTCCTGACGGCCACGACACAGTCCAAGTCGGTCCTGCGGGCCGCAGCCGGGCATTTCCAATCGCTGCATCCCGACGTGGATTATTTCCCGTCTTATGAAATCGTCAGCAGCCCCGGTCTGGACCGGCAGATGTTCGAGGATGACCGCCGTTCGGTGACGCCCGATGGCGTGGATTACGTGATGCGCCATTTCCTGCAGGGGCTGGGGATCAGGGATGCCGGGGCCGACCTGCCCGCCGCGCCGAACAGCGCGATCGCCGAGGCGGTCGCCAGGGCCGCCGCGGACCATGACATCATCTGCGAGGAAATCGCCTTGGACCGCTTCAATGAAGACCGTGATTGACGCCGCATTGGTGGGTGATTCCCACGCCTCGGTCATGATCAAAAGCGGCGAGGCCGCCGGTCTGGAATTCAAGCGCGCCATCGCTGCCGCATCGCCCAATTTCGTTGGCGCGGAGTTCGTGACGGGCCAGGATGGCAGGGTCGACTTTCAGCTGTCGCAGCTGCGCCGGGATGACGGGTTTTACGGGGCCGACCGGACCGAACGCTTTGCGCGAAAGGCCGCCAAGCTGAACGTCCTGTTCCGGCAGGCCTTTGCGCTGAAGCTGCCGATCTATGCCAATGTCGGCATGACGGCGATCCATTTCGTCCGGGATATCATGACCGCGGCCCAGGCCAATGGGCAGGACGGAACGCTGATTTCGGCCAAGATCGCGCGGGCCACCGCCGAGGATTACATCGCGGATTATCTGCGGTTCTATCAGACGCTGGTCCGCATGGCGCCCAGTGTCACCTGCGTTTTCGGGCCGACCCGGTTCCTGCCTGAAAACCGCCATATCTGGATGGCGTATGACGGGGTGATCAGCGAACGACTGACCGGCATGGGCATCCGCATCCTGGACCTGCGGGGCCGTTTCGGGGACGACCGGATGCTGCTGGACCCGCGCTATTACAAAAGCCCGAACGATGATCTGGTCCATGCAAACGATCAGTGGGGGCTGGAGATGATCGAGGCGATCCGTCAGGACATGACCGAGGCCGCGTCATGCGCGGCCCCGGCCCGCAAGGCCTGAAGACAGGGCTGCTGCACAGCGAACGGCGGCCCTGTCAGGCAGCAGCGCCGATGCTGCGCCGCGTCTTGCGGGCGCGCTGCCACGGTGCGCCATATTCCAGCCAGATGATCGAGGCCCACCAAAGAGCCACGCAGGCCCAGATGTCGATGGCCAGTCTCAGCAGGGCGGATTTTCCCTCGGGGTTCATCTGGAACGCGTCGCCTGCGACCGACAGCAGGACGCAGACAACAAAGGACCAAAGCCCGCCGCGCCCGATCTGCTGGAAGGCGACGCCGAGCTTGCTGGCCGAAAACCATTCCATCGGCCGGGCAAAGGGCACTGCGACCAGCCAGGCCGCCGCGACGATGGCCAGATAGCGGGTGCCGTCCAGGTTCCACTTGTCGACCTCGCCATAGAGCGTCTTCATCGCGGCGCGCAGGGCCAGGGCCGGTTCGCCGATCCGGGCGGCGATGACGATGGTGCAGCCAAAGACGAACATGCCAAGCGCGATCACGGTCAGGGGATGGCGATAAGGGTGCAGACGCGCCATCAGGGTCTGGCGGAACAGGCCCATTGCCGTGCCGGTAAAGAACAGCATCTGCCAGCCGAAGGGGTTGAACAGGAACCCGTTCCTGCTGCCGAAGGTGGGGATCAGGGCATTCAGCTGGGGGGCGAACCACCACAGCAGGACCGATCCCACCGCCACCAGCAGCGGCCAGCGCATCATCAGCGGCACCACCGCGATCGATGAGGCGATCAACACCACATAGACCGCCAGGACGTCGATGATGTTGGGCTGCAGCCACATCGATCCCACGCCCGCAATATAGAACAGCGGGTTTTCGACAATCCACAGGGCGTATTGGTTCCAGATCGCGGTATGCGGCCGCCCCGACGCCCAAAGCAGCGCCGAAAGCCCTGCCATGACCAAGGCGCCAAGGATCATGGCACGCCAGACCTCGAAGCTGCGGCGGGCAAAGCGGCGCTGGGCGTTGCCCCGCCCTTCCTTGGCCTCGACGCTGCGCCAGACCATGCCGACCAAAAAACCTGACAGCAGGACGAACAGTTCGGAGGCATCGAAGATCGAGAAATTGGGCAGGGTGACGGACCGCATGACCGAAAGCGGCATGTGGTTCACCATGATGCTGACAAGGGCATAACCCCGCAGCATATCAAGCGTGATCAGGCGTTTCATGCGGGTAGGCTGCTCCAACGGGTCAGCAGGGCCGGATCCAGGACCATGGCATCCGTTTCGCTGCGGTCCATGTCGTCCAACGCCTGACTGCGTGTCGCCGCATGGGCGATCTTGGCCTCGGCGGTGATGCGGGCCAGGCGCAGGCTGCGCGGCTGGTCCTCGGGCAGGGGCGACAGCATGGCGATGTGGTTGTCCAGGGCCTGCCTGTCCGTCGAAAGGCGCCGCAGGCTGTCGCGGCCGCTGACGGCCAGGGGCAGGCGGCGGGTGATGGCCACGGCCTCGGTCAGGATGGCGGGGGGATTGCGTTCCTCGGGGGTCAGCAGCAGGCCGCGCATCCGTGCCCAACGGCCGAACAGCGGGCTGGCCGACAGGCGCGAGGTCAGCGGCGACAGGATCAGGCCCGCCAGGATCGGCGACAGCCAGATCAGCTGTTCCGGAGAGAAGGTCGCCAGAACCACCAGCGTGCCCAGCCCCAGGGCGACATGCGCCCAGTGATGGCGCAGCACCACGCCCCAGCCGGGCATGTGGCCGGCGCGGACCTGCGCGTCCCACCCGCTGTCACGGCCGCTGAGGATCTCGAAGATCTGGCGGGTCTGGACCAGCATCTGCACGGGCGCGATCAGCGCCGACAGGATGGTTTCGAACAGCGCGCTGGCCAGAACGCGTTTGCGCCCACCCGCCTGTTTCGCCAGGGGGCGCGAAAACGCCCGGAAGGTCGCGATGAACTTGGGCAGCAGCAGCAGAGTCATGGCGGCGACGAACAGCCACAGCATGCGCTGGCTGTCGAAGACCGGCCATTCGGGGAACAGCTGATAGGAGTTCGGGAAATATTCCGGCGTCGACAGCAGCACCGTGGCCGACAGGACCAGCCCGACCAGGATCAGGGCCAGCCACAGGGGGCTCATCAGGAAGCCCATGATGCCGATGAAGAAATGCGCCCGGCTGATGCCGCGCAGGCCGCGCATGCCGAACAGGCGGCTGTGCTGCAGGTTGCCCTGCGCCCAACGGCGTTCGCGTGCCGCCATGTCCAGCAGGGTCGGGGGGCATCCTTCGAAACTGCCGCGCAGGTCGTGGTCCAGCCGCACCTTCCAGCCCGCCCGGCACAGCGCCGCGGCCTCGACGAAGTCATGCGACAGGATGGTGCCACCAAAGGGGGGCTTGCCGGACAGGCGGGGCAGGCCGCAGGCCTGGGTGAAGGCCTTGATGCGGATCATCGCGTTATGGCCCCAGTAATTGCCGGTATCGCCCGACCAGGCGGACACCCCGCGCGCGATCATCGGACCATAGACGCGGCCCGCGAACTGGGTCAGGCGGGCGAAGATGGTCTCGCCCCCGACCAGCATCGGCATGGTCTGGATCAGCCCGATGCGGGGATCGGCGTTCATGCGGGCCGACAATTCGCGCACCGTCGCGCCCGAGATGACGCTGTCGGCGTCCAGCACCACCATCTGGTCATAGCGTCCGCCCCAGTTGCGCACGAATTCCGCGACATTGCCGGATTTGCGGTCCTCGTTCGACAGGCGGCGGCGATACCAGATCGGCAGGGGCGATATCTGGCGCGCCTGATGGACGACCAGGGTTTCGTTCACCGCGATCTCGGGGTCGCGGGTGTCGGACAGGATGAAGATCTCGGTGCGACCGGCCATGCCCTCGGCCTGCAACTGGTTGGCCAGCGCCACCAGCAGGCCGGTGCTGACGGCGACGTCTTCGTGATAGATGGGCATGACGACGACCACGCGGGCGTCGTTCGGACCCTCCGGCGTCGTCAGGTTGGGCGCGAACAGCCCCGCCAGCACGCCGCAGAAGGAAAACCCGACCCAGGCGAAGGTGGGCGTGAACAGCACCAGCAGCGCGATCTGCATGACCGTCGGGTCATCGCCAAAGGCCGTCAGCATCTGGGTAAAGCCGATGATCGCGATGACCAGGGCGCCCCCGAAGGTCAACAGGCGCGCCATCCAGGTGCGCAGGTCGTTCATCTGGCGCGCAGGCCCGCCCTTGGGCATGGCCGCGAAATCCTGCACGGGCATCGGCAGGGGGGCAAGGGGCGGGACGCTGCGGGTCATGTTCAGGCCGTCCAACGGGTCAACCATTTCTCGCTGAGGGCGACGCCCTCCTCGTTGGTCAGTTGCGCCTGCAATTCGGCCACCTGTTCGCGGCCGGGTTCGAATTCGAAGGCAAGGCGCAGGGCGTTCTGGTCGGGCAGGGGCTTCAGATAGGCATGCACGATCCGCCCGGCCGAGGCCTGGACCTGGAACTGCGGTAGGGTTTCGCGGAACAGGCCCAGATCGAAATCGATGACGAAGCTGCGCGTGGTCTCGACGTTGATCGACCGGCCCGACCGGACCTGGCGCACCTTGGCCAAGGGCAGGTCGCTGGGCGGCAGCGCCGCAAAGGACAGGCGATAACGGTATTCGTGCCGCTGTCCGCGTGCCAAGGGTTCCTTGGGCGCCCAGAAGCTGACGATATTGTCGTTGAATTCGTTTTCCACCGGGATCTCGACCAGGCGCACCTCGCCTTCGCCCCAGTCGCCTTCGGGCTGGATCCAGGCCGAGGGGCGGAGGTGATACATCGCCTCGGCGTCCTGATAGCTTTCGAAATCGCGAGCGCGCTGCACTAGGCCAAAACCCTTGGGGTCCTTGTCGACAAAGCCCGAAATCTGCAGCGTGCGCGGCGACATCAGGCCGCGCCACAGCGACTGGTCGGCCCCGGTCTGCATCTGCAACCCGTCGCTGTCATGGCAGGCCGGGCGGTAATCGTCGACCGAACGGCGGCTGGCCGGGCTGAACCAGAACATCGAGGTCAGCGGCGCGATGCCGGTCTCGCGCAGATCGACCCGCGGGAACAGCGCCATGCGCGTGCGCACCATCGTCACGGCGCCCGGCGTCACGTCGAACTGGAAGGCGGCGGTGGCAGATTTGCTGTCCAGCAGGGCATGGATGCGCACGGTGTCTGAATGTTCTTCGGGTTCGTGGATCCAGAAATCCGTGAACAGCGGGAATTCCTCGCCATCGGGGCTGCCGGTCTTGATGGCCAGGCCGCGCGCCGACAGGCCGTAAAGCGTGTTGCGCGCCACGGCCCTGAAATAGCTGGCGCCCTGGAAGACCAGGAATTCGTCCATCACGCCGGGGCGGTTCAGGAAGGTGCGGACCCGAAAGCCGGACCAGCCCATGTCGCCGACCGTTTCCAGGTCGGGGCCGTCGGGAAACTGCGCGGGATCGAATTCCAGCATCGAGGGATCGAAGGGAATCGCCTGGGGCATGCCCGCCCGCACCAGGCTGATATTGACGGGTTCGTAAAAGATCATCCCCGGCGACAGCAGGTCGATCCCGAAGCGGTCGCTGCCGGCCCAGGGGTCGCGGTCGCGCCGGAAGCGGATGCCCCGGTACTTGTCGTAATTCAGGTCCGCGAAACTGCCCACCAGCTGCGAGATGGGCTGTTCATAGACCCGCGTAGCGCGATCCTCGGCCAGCTTGGCCACGGTTTCAAAGCCGAAGGCCTCGGGCTTGGCGGGGCCGAAGGCCTGGCTGCCCTGTTCGGGGTCGCCCTGGGGATCCTGTGCCTGGGCAGGGACCGCCATCAGCGACCCGCCGGCAGCCATCGCGGTGGCAGCATTCAGAAATTGACGACGCTTCATATCGGGGGATATCTCAAGAAAACCGTGTGATCATAGGACGCAAGCGCGGTTGCGGCAAGCATGGGCAAATCCGGCATGACGTATCGGCCGATACACGCCGTGACGGCAACCCGCAAAACTGCGGTTTGGTTCACTGTTTTGCCAGCCAGGCCGTGACCGGACCGCGAACGCTGTTCAATCCTTGGGCTTCTGCCTCGGCAATGACCTGTTGCAGTTCGGTGATGGAAACGCGGCGGATCAGGTGCTTGACCGGCCCGATCGAGGCGGGGCGCATCGACAGCCGCCGGATGCCCAGGGCGGCAAAGGTCAGCGCCTCGATCGGCCGGCCCGCATCCTCGCCGCAGAACGAGACCGGCACGCGGGCATCCTCGCATCGCGCGATGATCTGGCGCAGCAGTGCCAGGAAGGACACGTTCAACGTGTCATAGCGCCGCCGCACGCGTTCGTTTTCCCGGTCCGCCGCAAAGAAGAACTGTTTCAGGTCGTTGCCGCCAATGGACACGAAATCGCACATCTCGAAGAAGCGCTTGGGCGCAAAGGCCAGCGACGGCGTTTCCAGCATCGCGCCGACACGCACGTCGGTCGGCATCTGGTGGCCAAGGCGCTGCTCGCGGGCCAGTTCCTGCATCAGGATGCGGTGCGCGGCCTCGTATTCGGTGATGTCGGCCACAAAGGGGAACATCACGTGCAGGGGCCGCCCGACGGATGCCCGGATCAGCGCCTGCAGCTGCATCCGCAGGACGCCGCGCTTGTCCAGGCCCACGCGGATCGCTCGCCAGCCCATCGCGGGGTTCGGTTCGTCCTGCGGCTTCATATAGGGCAGCACCTTGTCCGATCCGATGTCCAGCGTGCGGAACATGATGGGCTTGCCATGGGCGTTGTCCATGACGCGGCCGTAAAGGCCCGCCAGTTCGGCCCGGCGCGGGACATGGTTGCGGATCAGGAACTGCAATTCGGTGCGGAACAGGCCCACGCCCTCGGCCCCCGACCCGTCCAGCGAGGGCAGGTCGGCCATCAGCCCGGCATTCATGTAAAGCTGGACCGTGGTGCCGCAGGTGCCGGTGGCGGGCAGGTTGCGCAGGCTGGCATAGCGGTCCTGTGCCTCGGCCTGCATGGCGATCTTGTCCTGGAAGGCCCTGGCGACGCTTTCCTCGGGGCGCAGGTGGACGATGCCCTGATCGCCGTCGATCAGGATCGGGTCGCCGTTCAGCGCCTCGGTGGTGATGCGGGTGGCGTGGATGACCAGCGGAATGGCCAGCGCGCGGGCCACGATGGCGGCGTGGCTGCCGACGGAGCCTTCCTCCAGCACGACGCCCTTCAGGCGGCGACCGTATTCCAGCAGTTCGGCGGGCCCGATGTTGCGGGCGACCAGGATCGGGTTGTCCGGCATTTCGGCACCCGTGTCGCTGCCTTGGCCGGTCAGGATGCGCAGCAGCCGGTTCGACAGGTCGTCCAGATCGTGCAGTCGGTCGCGCAGATAGGGATCGGCCGCCATTTCCAGACGCGCGCGGGCCGAGGATTGTTCCTTTTCGACGGCGGCTTCGGCAGAAAGGCCAAGGCGGATATCCTCGGCCATGCGCTTCAGCCAGCTGCGCGAATGGGCGAACATGCGATAGGTTTCCAGAACGGCGGCATGTTCGCCATCGCCGTCCATATCCGCGGCGGCGACCATCGAATCGACGCGGCTGCGCAGCTTGTCCACGCCTTCATGCAGGCGGGCCAGTTCCGTTTCCGGATCGTCGCCCACGGGGTTCGCGATGACAACGCGCGGTTCGTGCAGCCAGACGCGCCCTTCGGCCGCGCCCTCCTGGCCTGTGGCGCCCCGGACCATCAGCGGAAAGCGGTGGGCCAGCGGCATGCTGTCTGCATTGCTGCCCTGAAAGGCGCCCAGCTCGGTCATCTCGGCCAGGACCATGGCCACGACCTCGAGGCCATAGACCTCGTCATCGGTGAACTGGCGGGCGGTGGAGCATTGCACGACCAGCACCCCCAGCCGTTCGCCCACGCGCTGGATCGGCACGCCGAGGAAGGCCGGAAAGACCTCCTCGCCGGTTTCGGGCATGAAGCGGAAGCCGGGTTCGGATGGCGCGTCGGCGGTGTTGACGTGGCGTCCGGTGCGGGCGACGCGGCCCACCAGGCCCTCGCCAAGGCGCAGGCGCGTCTGGTGGACGGCCTCGGGGCGCAGGCCTTCGGTGGCACAAAGTTCCAGCGTGTTGGCGTCGCGGAACAGATAGATGGAGCAGACCTGAGTACCCATCGAATCGGCGATGTGATGGGTGATCTGATCCAGCCGGTCCTGCCCGCCACCGGCCGCGGCAAGGATTTCCTTCAGCCGCCGCAGCAGCTTGCGCGAGTCGCTGTCCGTGCGATCCTGCATCGCATGTCCGCCTTGTGCCTTGCGCATCAGCCCCGCCCGAACGGGCGAGGCCCCTGTCGAACGGGCCTTATGCCTGTTCCAATCCAAAGGCATCATGCAGTGCCTGCACGGCCAGTTCCATATATTTGCGGTCGATCAGCACCGAAATCTTGATCTCGCTGGTGGCGATGACCTTGATGTTGACGTTGTCGTCGGCCAAGGCCTTGAACATGCGCGCGGCCACGCCCGTGTGGCTGCGCATGCCGATGCCGACGACGCTGACCTTGGCGACCTCGGTGTCGATGTTCAGGTCGTCATAGCTGATGGTGCCGGCGGCGCGCGCCTCTTCCATGGCCTTCTTGGCGCGTTCCACCTGGTTGATCGGCACCGAGAAGGTCATGTCGGTCACCGAACCGGGGTGATCCTCGTAATCCTTCTCGGAGATGTTCTGCACGATCATGTCCACGTTCACGCCCGCATCGGCCAGGGGCGCGAAGATCGCCGCCGAGATGCCGGGGCGGTCCTCGACCGTCACGAGGGTGATCTTGGCTTCGTCGCGCGACGAGGCGATGCCATTAACGACTTTCGATTCCATGATTTCATCCTCATCGCAGATCAGCGTGCCCGAATTGTCGTCCGTATCCTCGAACGAGGACAGGACGCGCAGCCGGACCTTGTAACGCATGGCCAGTTCGACCGAACGGGTCTGCAGCACCTTGGCGCCAAGGCTTGCCAGCTCCAGCATCTCCTCGAAGGCGATGCGGTCCAGCTTGCGTGCCTTGGACGTGATGCGCGGGTCGGTGGTATAGACGCCGTCCACGTCGGTATAGATGTCGCAGCGTTCGGCCCCGAAGGCCGCGGCAAAGGCCACCGCGGTCGTGTCGCTGCCGCCACGGCCAAGCGTGGTGATGCGTCCGTCGGGCGCCAGGCCCTGGAAACCGGCGACCACGGCCACCTTGAAGCCTTCGGCGAATTTCTGGTCCAGGTTGGCGCGGGGAATGTCCACGAAGCGGGCGGCGGAATGCGCGGCGGTGGTGTTGATCGGCACCTGCCAGCCCTGCCAGCTGCGGGCGGGGACGCCCAGTTCCTGCAGGGTCAGGGCCATCAGCCCTGCAGTCACGTTCTCGCCCGAACTGACGATGGCGTCGTATTCGCGCGCATCGAACAGCGGAGAGGTCTGTTCGACCCAGCCCACCAGTTCGTTGGTCTTGCCCGACATCGCGCTGACGATGACAATGACGTCATAGCCACGCTCGACCTCGCGCTGCACCTTAAGGGCGGCGTTCTTGATCCGGTCCAGATCGGCCACAGACGTGCCGCCGAATTTCATCACCAGAAGCGGCATATTCGGGCCCCCAGCCAAAGGTTGTTTGTCGGCGGGGCTTGTATGGGTGGAAAGGCGAAAGGGCAAGGCCCTGTTCGCGCAAGATCAGTTCGCCTTCTGCCGTGGAAGGAAGGGCAGCGGGGCGATCGGGACGCCGTCCTCGATCAGCTTGCGGGCCTCCTCGATGCGGGCCTCTCCGTGGATGGCGCGCTCGGGGCGGCTGCCCTGATGCATGGCGCGCGCTTCGGCGACGAAATTGCTGCCGACATAGTCCGAGGTCTTCTCGACATGCTGGCGCAGCTTGTCCAACGCGGTTTCGGCGGGGGATTTCGGCGTGGTGATCGGGCGCGGTTCGGACACGGCCGGTGCCATCAGCGCCTTTTGCACCTGGGTCGATCCGCAGGTTCCGCAAGACACCTGGCCTGCCGCGCGCATGGCGTCATAGCCGTCCGAGGACCGGAACCAGCTGTCGAAATCATGTCCATTGGCGCAGCGCAGGGCATAGCGGATCATCGCAGAAATCCTTCCGTCATCCCGTCTATATCGGGTCAGGCGGGTCGCTGTGCAAGTTCGTCCAGCCGCGACACCAGCGCAGCGGGATCGCCCGCGCGCGCGATCAGCAACTGTCGCGCGGCGTGGCCCATGCGCCTTGCCAGGTCGGCATCGGCGGCAAGGCGCAGGATATGGGGCGCCATGTCGTCGGCCGTGACCGGCAGCGCGCCGCCGGCCCCCTGAAGGGCCGCGAAGGCCTCGGCGAAATTGGCGGTATGCGGCCCGTGCAGCAGCGCGCAGGCCCGTGCCGCCGGTTCCCAGGGCGTGTGCCCCCCATGGTCGCGGAACGATCCGCCGATGATGCAGATGCCGGCGGCGGCATACCAGCGCGGCATCTCGCCCAGGGTATCGGCCAGCAGGACGCCCCCGGCGGGGGGCAGGTCGGCCCCGGCGCTGCGGCGTGACACCGCCATCCCGCGCGCGGCGATCAATGCCGCGATGGCGTCGCCACGGCCCGGATGGCGCGGGGCCAGGATCAGGCGCAGCCGGGGGCGTTCGGCGCGGGCCGTCAGGAAGGCATCCAGGATGGGCGCATCCTCGCCCTCATGAGTCGAGGCCGCCAGCAGCGTCGTGTCGCGCAAGGGGTCGTCGGGCGGCGCGGGCACCGATGCCGGGTCCAGCAGTTTCAGGTCCAGCCGGGGCAACAGCGTCGAACTGGGCAGCCCAAGCGTCAGCAGGCGGGCCTCGCTGGCCTGGTCCTGGGCCGACAGTGCCGCGATTCGGCCCAGCATGGGGCGGATGATGCGCGGGAATCGCCCCCAGGTTCCGGCCGACCGTTCCGACAGCCGCGCCCCGATCAGCGCCTGCGCCACGCCGCGTTCGGCCAGCAGGCGCGACCGTAGCGGCCAGAACTCGGCCTCGATGCTGACGGCCAGGCGGGGGCGGCAGGCGCCCAGGAAACGGTCCAGCGATCCGGGCAGGTCCAGGGGGGCCAGCATCGCGGGCAGACCCCAGCCCGCCGCAAGGTCGCGCCCCGTTTCGCTGTTTGCGGTGATCTGCACGGAATGGCGCTGCGCCAGAAGGTGGATCACCTGCCGTGCCGATGTCAGTTCGCCCACCGAGGCGCCATGCACCCAGATCGTGGCGGGATCGGGTCGCGGGCCGGAAACCAGCCTCTCGCGAAGGGTGGCCGGCCCGCCCAGACCCGCGCGCAACCGCAGCGCGGCTTCTGCGATGCGGGTCGTTGCGGCATATATCATGGGAAAGTCACCCTCGCGTCGGGTCGAAGTGGAGGTGGGTACCGGAATCGAACCGGTCTTCACGGATTTGCAATCCAACTCTGATCGCAAGTACATCAAGCGCTTGGGAGTGAAAAGGTATCAGGACATATACGGTACGAACGATGAACCTGATACCTGCTTTCGACACCTGGATTTAGGGTGATTCGCAAGCTCGCAATCCGCGCCTTCAAAGGAGCGGGGCTCCTTCGCAATTGCAGATAATCTGTATGGAAAATCAGCCTAAATGCAGCCGCTTGGAAGCACGCGAAAGGAATCAGCGCGCCCTTTCGCGTACCGCTTCAAGGGCATCCTCGAACGTCTCAACATGGCCCATGCCTGTCTGCCCTACTTGGACAGACCAGACCCATCGACCGCCGCCAGTGCTTATGCGGACGTCGTATACCCTTCCAACCACCACCCCGTTCCTAAGCACCTCCCAATCGTTGGGGTCGGTCCGGCCAGCAATGATGGTTGGGCGTCGGGTCCACATAAGGCCAAACTAGAGAGAGATCGCGAATGTGCCAACCTGCGGTGGTCAGATCAGCCGCGCCTCCTCGACCCTGTTCGAGATGATCAGCTCCTTGGCCTGCGTCCCCGCGCCAGCGCTGATCGTGTAGGTCAGGGACACCTCCTCGAAACGGAAGGCGGCGAAGGTCTCGCGGATCTCAGGCGTGTCGTTGATCGACATGATAAAGCCGCCTTTCATGTGCGCCAGCTGGTCGGCCATCTTCGCGAACTGGCTGCGATCGAACATGCCCTTGCCGTAATCGGCCTCGCCGCCGAAATAGGGCGGGTCGAGATAGAACAGCGCTCGGTCGCTGTCATAGCGATCGATCAGGTCGGCCCAATCCAGGCTTTCCAGAACCACGCCATCCAGACGCTCGCGCGCCTCCTCGAGGATGATCTCCAGACGCGCCAGGGAAAAGCGCGGGCCGTTCGTGGCGGCCACGCCGAAGACGCCCCCGACCTGGCCGCCGAAGGCCAGGCGCTGCAGGTAGAGGAACCGGGCCGCCCGCTCCAGGTCGGTCAGGGTGGCAGGGTCCGTGGCGCGCAGGCGCTCGAACTCGCGCCGGCTGGCCAGCTGGAAGCGCATGACTTCCATCAGCTGCGGATAGTGGCGCTGCAGGATCCGGAAGAGGTTGATGATCTCGCCATTCAGGTCATTGGCCACCTCGAGGGTTGGGCGGAAGCGGCGGCGCAGGAACACGCCCCCCATTCCCACGAAGGGTTCGATATAGGTGCGGTGGGGGATCGCCTCGATCCGCTGGATGATGCGCCCGTGCAGGCGCTTCTTGCCCCCCAGCCAAGGTGCTACGGGCGAGGCGGGTTTCACTTGTCTCACAGGATGATTCTCGCTTAGGCGGCACCTGCCCCGCGCGGGGTGCAGGCGACCATAAGCTTTGGTTGGTCGGTGCGGTTGGCCGTCGAAAACTAGCCGCACGGATCGGACCGCGAGGTCCGGTCCCCTGCCGCGACGCGGAGGGGCAAAGGCGTCGGGGCGGTCGCCATGCGGCCGCCCCGATCAGGATCTGCGATCAGGGTTTGAAATTGGGCTTGGGGTTGGCCACTGTCATTTGCTGCGCGGGGGAGGCGCGCTGGTCGTAATGGAGGCGGGTGAGCGGGATCCGCTCTGCAGCAGCCGTTCACCGAAAGCCTTGCCCGCTTCGAAAGCGCTCTTGCCGTCCTCGATGGTCCGGACCAGATCGCGCTCTTTCGAAGGGCTGGTGGTATAGGGGCGGGCCAGACCCGACCGTTGATGCGCAACGATCAGGGCGCAGAGCGGCGCGACGGCCAGCATGAAGGCGTGAACCTCTGCTGCCGTGACGCCAAAGACGGGGCCGAAGATCGCGGCAATCGATGCGGCAATCGGCTCGGCCGTGCCATCGCTGACCGCGCCGACAATGATGTCGATAAGGGTCAGTACGGCCGGCACGATGCCGAGCCAGAAACTGCGCGTCTTGGTGATCAGGATGGGGGCGATCGTCTTGATGCTGTTCATTCTCGTTATCCTTTGCGAGTGCAGCCAGAGTGGCGGTGGTCAGTTCGGCTTGGGTGTCGACGAGATCAGAGGATCTGAAGCTCGCGGGACGTGAGGTCGCGCAGGCGGTCGCCCACAGCGATCGGATCGGCGGGGCCTGGCATGCCCGGCAGCCAGGTGATGTCCCATTTCTGGCGCTGCGCGATGCCAAGGGCGGGTTGGATCTCGGCGTGGGATAGGGTCGACCAGCGCGAGACGGGGATGTCGTAATCCCGGCAGAGCCGCGCGGTGACGCGGGCCAGCTGGCAGACCTGCCAAGGCGTGATCGGCGCACGGCCGGGATCGAAGGGGCGCTCCTGCGCGCCGGCCATGGCACAGAGCGACACCCCGATGGCACCGCTATTGGCGTTCAGCGTGTGGGACCGGCCGGCGGTCGGATCGACCGGCCAGCGCGCGGCACCCTCGCCGGGGATCAGGCAGTGATAGGACCGCAGGTCGGTGGCGTTCGGCTGGTGATTGCCAGCCGTCCAGTGCCAATGGACCCGGGTGATGCCGGTGGGATGCGCGAAGGGCCTGCCCTTGGCCGCCTGCGCGGCACAGGCAGCGGCATAGGCCGCCCCAGTGCGCGGGCCGTCGATGCCATCGATGGGACCGGGCCAGAAGCCCAAGGCGGCGCAGCGCGCCTGGCGCGCGCGGATCTGGTAACTCATGAGGATCTCCGGACATGAAAAAGCCCCGCACGATGACGGGGCTTTGGGTGGCTAGGGTGGGGTGAAGTCAGCGCCGCCAGCGAACCAGCAGCGAGACGATGGCCCGGCACATGGGCGCGGCCCGCGGATAGAAAGGCGCGGTCAGGATGCTGTATCGACAGCGGGCGTGTTCGGGGATCAGCAGCCAGAACAGAACCAGCAGGTGGCGACCGCCCCAGATGAACAGAAGGCCCAGGACGATGTTGGGGATCGGTCGCCCGACCATGCCATGCCAGGCCGACCAGCTGCCGTTATAGACGGCATCCAGCGCCAGCGGCATCACATCCCAATAGAGCGCGCGCAGGGCCGAGGCGGTGAAGATCAACACCACGCCGGCAGAGAGGTGGTAGACCGGCGAGCCGTCGGCCCGCATCGCCACGGGCAGGAAGCCGCGGGCGACCAGCGCCATGGTCACGGCCAGCATCAGCGCGACGGCCCATGCCGCGATTTCAAGGATGGTTGTCACCACGCTTCCTTTCCTTCAGTTCATCCAGGAGCCGGGCGAGCCGATCCACCTTGCTGGCAACCTCGCGGTTGCGATCCTCCATTTCCGCCAGCTCGCGCTGACGGACTTGGCGGCATTCCTCACGCTTGGGTTTGAACCAGGACATGACCATCACTCCCGTCGTGTCTGGCGGATATTTTCCGCCAGATCGTCCAAGGTGCGCGCGACTTCCTTGGTCAGATCGGAATGCGCCCTGTTGGCGTCCTTCATGTCCTCCATGCGGGCGTCGTTCAGGCGCCGGATCTCGCGCCAGAGTGCGACGGCGACGATGCCCATGCCCACGATGACCACGGCAGAAAGGCCGCCGCCCATCTCCTGGATGATGCTCTCGGGGTTCATCGATCCCTCCGTCTGTGAACGCCCATGGCGTCGATGATGGCCAGGACCAGCATAGCCAAGGCCACAGCCACCCCACGGTTGCGCCAAGCGCGAGGGTCAAGCTGAGCGCCCGGGGCGGCGAACATCCATGTGATGAATTTCCACATTACAGTGCCCTAAAATTCATGCCGATGCCCCACCCGGAAGCGTCAGCGCCATGCGAGGCATAGACCCCGACATTCGTGCCCTTTGGCGCGTTGTCAGGCAGAAGGAAGGTTGACGGGGCGGAATGCGGATCATTCTCAAGGGACCGCAAGGCCAGCATCTTGTCAGCTTTCGGGTAAGCCGACATTTCCTCGCCCGCGCCCACGGTCTTGATGAAATCGACCCGGTTATCAACCAGTCGGATCTTGAACCAGGTATGACCCCAATTCTCGAACTCGCATACTTTCGTGAGGACTCCGTCCTTTATCATCAGCATTTCATTGAAGGACTCGTAGAGCCCGCGCCGGAAGCCGATGAAGTTGTTCGGGTCTTCCATGCGCAAAGCGATCATTGGCCCGTTCCCGCCTCGCAGGCTGGCATGGACTTCTTGGTCTGATGTTCCCAAGGAACCCATGTCCAGGACAGAAGGTCCGCCTGCGACACCGTTAGTGAGCACCGAAAGCTTGTTCGAGACGATCTGGAACACGCTACCGACGCCCGCCGTCACCACATAGTTCGGGTTGGCGGTCATTGGCTCGTTGGCTCGCGTGAAGTTCTCCAGAATTGCGGGGGACACGCGATCCGAGGAGATCAGCTTGACCTGATGCGCTTGGTCGTGCGTCTGGCCCCAGGCATCCATGACGCGCACCACGACCTCGAAAACGTTGTCGGCATCGGCGTCCGTGGCCGGTGACAAGCTGCGAGTGCCGCCTCCGACCCATTGAAGCTGCTGCATGGAAACCCGGAACTGGGCCGCGTCCGCGCCGCCGACGATGCTCATGGACGATGCAACCCGGTTCGGACGCAAGCTGTGCGTCAGGGGTTGGCCATCGACAGCTTCGAGTGTCGTGCGCGACAAAAACCGAATAGGCTCCTCGACCGGACCGAAGGGCAGCGGCTTGGCATTCGCGCGTTCGGGCTTGTCCGGCCACTCCGGGGACTCCGAAGGTCCGTCAAGCTCATGCTGCAACAGAAACTCCTCGGGGAAGCCGACCAGGGTCCAATCGGCATGGAAGGAGAAGCGAACATGGGTGAAGCGGTCAGCGCCCATGAACCACGTTCGCGTCTTCCACACGCCGTTGTCATTCCAGCAACCCCAACGGCGAACGACCTGCTCGGGCTGGAGTTTCCCGAAGGTGCGATGGCTCTTGATCGTGAGGTTGTTGGGAAACGATTCAGAAGACTGCCAGTCGGGATAGCGGCGATCGCCAACGCTGTCGCGGATGATGCCGTGGAACCGCCCCCGGCTGCGCCCGGTCCCTGCCGTGAGGGTCAGGTCAATCGCGACAGGGGTGGTCGTCGCCGCGCCATTGGTGCCATCGCCCAGAACGAAATAGGGCGTGTCACCGGGATTGACCGCAGGATAGCCAGCGGGGAGTTTGCGACCATAGGGTTCGAGCGGATAAGGCAGCGGAAGGTTGACGCTGTCCTCGTTCTTCCAGACGCGCGGAACCCCTTTGTTGGGATCGGTCGGGTGCGCAAAGGCATCGCCCATCACGTTCCACCAAGGCTGCGCCGTAATGTTGGCGATGGTCGAAAAGGCGGTTTCATCGGTGTTCGAGAACCTGGTGCAGTTCTCGGTGATGATGTCGATGAAATGCCCTTCGTAATTGATGCCAGCGCCCGAGTTCCTGAAAGCAGTGTCGCAGTTGCGAACAAGGCTGTTCGACACGTTCCAGTCCCAAGTGACGTTGCCGAAGGCGAAGCCGAAAGAACCGGACATGATTGGGTCCGGTGCCTGAATGAGACAGTCCTTCATGTCGTAACTGTTCGAGTATTCTGGAACGTCGAAAGAGAAGGGCACGTTCAGGGTCAGGAACCGCTCTACCAGCAACGGGGTCTTGTCGTAATGCCGCCCGTCACCCTGGCGGTGAATGACCGCAAAGCCGCGCCGACAGGCATGGGCCTCGCAATCCAGCATCGGCGGGATCTGCACGTTGATGTTGCCGATAACTTCATCTCGGTTCAGTTCCAGGTTGAAGTTGACCCCGTGGTGCATGCCATCGACCATCCGCAAGTCGATGTCGCGCTGGCTGCGCTTCTGCGAGTTGTCCTTCTGGGCGTGCCAGATGTAGGCGTATCTGGACGAACCGGCGATGTTGCCGTGCATCAGGATGGCGCGGGACTGGTTCTCATAGGCGGCACCCTGTGAACCGTTCTGGTTCGAGTAGTATTCCTGCCGCGAACCCCACCCGTCGCCATCCCCGTCGCTACGGGCACCTGTGACCACGTTGTCGAGCCACTGTCCGGTCTCGTTGCCGAGTTCGGATACCATGCCAGCGCCACGGACGTTCGAGACCACGCAATCCTCGATCGTCATCCTGGTGCCGTGCTGCGTCAGAGCCCAACCCGGCTGAGGGACCTCGCCAATGGGAGCCCAACAGCTTAGCCCAATGCAATGGATCAACGGAGACGTGGCATAGGGACCGCCGCACCAGTGGAAGTGGACCGCGTAACGACCACGGACATTGAGGGGATTGGCCAGAGGGGTGCCGCCCGCCACGTCCGTGATCGGCTGGATAGTGACTTCACCACCAGCCCGCGCGCACTTGTAGGGCAGGCCCCCGACAAACAGCGTCGGGTCCGTCGAGGTTCGAGCCATGTTCTTGGCTTCGAAGTAGCGCACGTCAACATCCGGGCAGCGATGGAACATCATGTGCGCCCGCTTTTGCAGATCCGTGAGGTCAGCGTTGGGATCGAGTGTGCCGTCCTCCTCCGCTGACGCGGTACGGAAGCGGATCGAGCGGCAGACGTTGGCAACAACTGGTCGGATGGTCAGAACCTGGCCATCCTTCAGAACGCCAGAGGTTCCCGCGTGGGTGTAGGTCAGTGGGGCGTCGAGCGTCACCACGTCGCCGTTGATCGCGACAATCGTGCGCTCCTCATCCTGGCCGAACTGGAACTCGTTCAGGGACTGTTGGCCGTTCCCGCTCGCATAATACTGATCGGGTCCGGTCCATTGGGGGTCTGTGCTGACGAGCGGAACATACTCCGTTCCCAGAATGTGCAGGGTGTCGCCAATGCGCCAGCCCGATGCGGCAAGGCCGGTGAGCGGAAGTTCGGTTGCCCCGGCTGCCACCTGGAGGTCAGCCAGTCGTAAATGGCCCCTTTTTTCTGTCCCACGGATACGGGTCGGCCCCATGAACATGGCACCGAGGCGGGTCGTCGCGCCAGGAGCTTCGGATGCGTGGAAAATGATCTCATGCTTCGGAGCGCCGGCCGTGCTGCTTTCCTTGGTGTCCGTGAGGTTCACCACACCCATCGTCATCCAGTAGTCCAGGCGCAGGCGCGTCTCGGCCCAAGTTGCCAATTCAAAGCGCCCGCCCATGGGCACCAGCAGGTCTTTCAGGATGTCATCGCTGAAATGGTCGTAGAAGACGGTATTGCTCCCGATCGAAACGACGGCACCGGGACCGGGGACCGTACCGGCGTCCCATAGCGTAGGGTCGGACCAGAACCCGTCGCGGATGGCTGTGTGCGTGAAGCCCATGATGTGCGGGTGCGTTGCCGGGTCGATCAGTTCGTTTTGACCGTCCTCGTAGAAGCGCATCGGAATGACATTCGGACGCCCGCCGAAGGTCTGCCGCATAACCGGGACGGCATCGGGATCGACCGGCGCTGGCAGCGTGCGGAGATCGGTCCATTGGCTTTCGCCCGCGGCCCGAACCTGAACATCGGTGTCACTGGGCAACAGCGTGACCACGCCGTCCCCGTCAGGACCGATGATCGTATTGATCGGCCCTGGCGCGCCGTCCTGGTCTGCAATTCGCCATTCGATGGTGATGGGCATGGGTCTTTTTCCTTTAGGCGCTGTACGTGAAACCGTCAGGGGTCGCGGTGAAGGTGATCTGCGGGCTTTCCACGGTGGCGACTAGCAAGGCAAAGGTGTCGCTGACGCTTTGCCCAGTGCTGTTCGCAGCCGTGACGGTATAGCTTGCGTCGCGTTCCGTTGCTGCGCTGATAACCACGTTATCACTGCTCAAGGTGACGCCCTGACCCGTCGGGGTGACGGTGTAGCTGGCCGCGTCTGCGAAATACGAACCAAGCGGCAGGATGACATTGGCATCCCCGACAGAGAGGCTCTGATCTGGCAGCGGGGCGGTCAGCGTCGGGCTGACGGCATTGATGGTCAGCGTGAAGGTCATGGACACAGTGCCGCCCGCATTGGTGCCGGACACGGTGATCTCGGTTGCCGCGCGGGTCTGCACTGGGTCAATGGTGACGGTCGCGCCGCTGCGGGTGACGCCGGAGATGTTGGCCGGGGTCATGCCGTAGCTGATCGCGCCGATGAAACGCTGCGATAGGTCGATCGTGACAAGTGCGCCGCCGACAACGTAGGTCCGGTCAGCGATAGCGGGGCCAAGTGTCGGAGCAGCAACCGGTTCGTTGGAGATGAGCGAAACACCCAGGCCGTCGATCATATCAGCAGGCACTTCGACGCCATTGGCATCGATGACGTGAATGGCCGTGATCCGGCGGGCGATATATTCCTTCATCTGATCACCCCCGGACCAGATAGACGGTGTTCGCCGCTTTGGTCGCCAGCCCGTCGTACTGGGCTTGCGTCACGATGGTCAGGGCATAGGGCTTGACCGCGCCACGGGCTATGGTGTCGAAGGCGATGTCTTCGATAGTTACCGGACCTTCGCCTTTCGTGACGTAGATCTTGTCATCCATTGTGACTTTGGTGGCGTCGCTGAAGGTATAGCTCATTTTGTAGTGGGTATTGCCCTTCATACCCATGTTGTTGGGCCAGACGGTGATTTCAAAATCTCCGGTTTCGGTGGTAACTGCGCCCTGCTCCGGGCGAACGGCAATAATCTCGCCCGCCTCGAAGTCGGAGCCCACCAGCGTGAAGGTCACGCCCGTGATCGGCGCGTCAGCGTTGGCAGGCGTCTTCACCGAACCGGTTATGGTCTGTTGAGAAATCGGCATGTCTGCCTCCTGGTGATGTGGGGGTTACTTACTGGTCAAAAACGCGAAAGGCCCGGACGCGCCGGGCTTGTAGGCGATGGTTGTCATGGGGTCTCCCGATATGAAAAAACCCGCGCGATGGCGGGGCGGGTTGGGCTTGATCAAGGAAACGCCTCAGAGGGTTCCGTAACCGATCAGACGCCAGTTCGTGCCGTTCCACGCGAAGTCGCCCCAGGTGTTCTGGGTTAGCGCCTTCAGGGTGGTGCTGCTGGAGAAGTCGCGAACGTTCAGATTGAACGCCCCGGCTCCGGTCCTGACAATGCGGATCACGTCGCCCGCCACCTGCGCGCCCGTCGCGGCAAGTTCCCGAGATCGATGGGCCGTCAGCGTCGTCGTGTCCACGATGACAGGGGGTTCGGACCAGTCATAGTTGATGAATTCCTGCGCGTCTTTGTCCAGCGTCAGCAGCCCGTGGGGTCGCGTCGGCAGGTAGATCGGTGCGCTGCCGGCTTGCGACACACTGCCGATCCGGGTCAGGCCCAGGCTTCCAAGCGCTTCATCGCGGATCTGAGCCGTCACGCCGACATTGCCGATCGCCTCGACGCTTTCGATCTCGACCACGCCCCCGGTCGCGGGGCTGACATGCTCGACCAGCTTCTGATTGATCGCGACCATCGCCCGCAGGTGGTTGTCGAACTTCAGCTTGCCGGGGTTCGCGATGTTCAGGACCTTCGCGCCCGACACGTTGTCGGCCTCCAGCGTGCCTTCGTATCCACCCTGCCATGCAGCGGCCCAGATGTGGTGCGACGTTGCCGCCGTGTTGCCGTTGGGCTGGGCCTCGCCGTGGATTTTGCCGTTCGAGATCCAAAGGTTCGCGGCATCATTCACGACCAGCGGAACGCCCCGGCAATTCTCCACGAACATCTCGTCAATGGTCACATAGTTCGTCTCGATTGACGTCGTGTTTGCCCCTGCATATTCCACGCTGGATCCAATATCGACACTGGCGACAGCGAACCGGGCGTTGGTCACGTTGCTGGGCGCGGCTTCTGCAAGGGTCACGGTGGTTCCGCTGTTGCGGGTGACGATTTTCAGCCGTGCAAGCATCCCGCCGCTTCCGGCCCCGAGGACATAGATCGACTGGCCCGCGATGTTGACCGGCCAGTCCGCGCCGAGGATGGTTGCCGTCGTGCCAGACAGCGTGATCCGGGCGTGTTCCCAGTTGCCCGTCGCATCGCTGTAGTTCGTAGTCGCTGCCTTGGATGCCATGACCTGCGTTGGGCTGACGAAGGCGTCGATCCTGAACATCTCGGAACGCCCATCGGCGCGGGTCAGCGTCAGGTTCCGCCCCACATCTGCCGCGCTGAAATGCTCAGGGTTGGCTTCGATGATCGGTGACCCGAAGGTAGTACTGAACGTGACCCCGGTGGAAATCTTGTAGGGCATGAACATGCCGCCGTAGTAGTGCGTAAACCGCTTGAAACGGTTGTTGTACATGCTGTCGCCGCGCCATTGCGTGTTGGTCGATCCAGCGAAGTGCAACTCATCGCCATGGACGTTCGCCGTCCCCGAGGTGTCCAGCATGATCGGTGGGTTGGCGACGGCGTCCGGGCCATTCTCGAACCGCGCCCCACGCAGCCGGACAACGCCACCAGCCCGCCCGCCGGGAACGGAAAAGCGCAACCCAATCTGGTCGCGCCCCGCGAAGTCCTGCTTCATCACGCAGCCGGTCAGGTCCAGAGACCAGCGGGTGTTGTTCCCGAGCGGCAGGCTGGCGTCCAGTGGCGATCTGTAGAGGTAGGTCTTGCCTGGCGTCCCGCGCAGGATGGCCCCTTCGCTCTTGGCGTAGTCGATCGCCGCCTGAAGAGCCGGAGCGTCATCCGTCACCCCATCCCCAACAGCCCCGAAATATTCGAGCGTTCGCGTCTCCTTTTTGAGTTCATCGATCGCATCGCGAATTTCCTCAAGCGCCCCCGCATCTCCGAGGAGCTGAGCCAACCGGATGAAGATTTCCCGCAGGTCCTTTTTTTCGATTTTCTTGGCGGCGGAGGACATATCGCCAACAGGAAGTGCCCCATTTCCGCCATTGCCCGTGTACTTCTCACGGTCGCGGAAGATGCGATTGATGTCATCTACAATGGTCATCAAAGGAGGCTCCAGGATAGGTCAACCGCACCGACCGCAAGCCGATTGCGGAAGCGGATTTCGCCGGGGAAGGCTGAGAATGAAATGTGTTCAGCCGGTGTGTTGTCGTTGGTCGGTTCGGTGCCGGGGGCGAGAAGCGTGACGTTGGCCTCAAGGCTGCCGACCGACCGCAGGACGGGCGTGCTGGCCGTGTCGAACCGGAACAGACCCCCGGCATCCAGCAGGACGACGCCGGAACCGACGCCGCCTGGCGTGATCTGGATGACCCCGCCCGTCTTGACGTTGAACTTGATCGCCCCGGATGCCCCAGTTGCCGTCCGCTCGATGCCGCAGTCGATGCCGCGCTTGCGGCCCTGCCGATCGATAAGCTGCGTCCATTGCCAGCTGTAGACCCACTTGGTGAAGATCGAGAGGACCGTGTTCTCCCAAACCACGCGGCCCGTGTCTTCGTTCGTGCAGAGGTGACCGTAAAAATGGGTCTCTTCGTTCACGCGGTTGGCGAAGATGTCCGCGCCCAGGGTGTCGGTCAGCGCCGCTGGCGTGCCTGCGCTTTCCGCCCAGGTGCGCCGGCCGAAATACAGTTCCTTCACCTGCCCAAGCCGGGTGCTGAACGCCTCGCGCGAAACATACCGCAGGTCATCCAGCACGATCCCGCGCGCGGCGGCCGTGGGGCCTGCCACGTCAGGACTGTTGGTCACGCCGCTGTCGATGTACTGGACCGCAGGCGCGAAATCAGGCTCCGACATCATGCCCGCATAGGTCAGCGTGTCGCCGTATCCGGCAGGGTCCTTCATGCGGCTGTTGGAATGATGCTCCGCCCGCAGCGCGCAATCGCGCGAACGGAAATCGGATGCTCCTGACTGCCCCCGGTCATCGGGATAGGTCGCATCCGTCACCCAGTCATAATACGCCGCCCCGGTGCGGTTGCGATCCGGGCCGAGGATGACACGAGCCAGCCTGCCGCGGATCTCGCAGCGATGCATCCAGCAGCCGTCAGCGCCGGACCCCCGGCCATATTCCGGGCCATCGTCATCCCCAAGCGTGGGGAACGGAACCGGATCGCCGTAGATGTCCAGGAGGTTCGGAATGCCGTATGCGTCGGTCACATCCCAATAAGTGCTGGCCGCGCGGAAATAGCCGAGGATCGAGACGTGATCGAGGCCGACATTCGACCGGCAGCCGTTGAAGAACCCGACATCCCAATTCGCACCGAGGTTGGTGCGGGCCGCGTTCGTGTAGTCGCAGAACAGTTCGATCGAGAAGTCTTTGAAGGTCGATCCTGCGCCCCAGTTCTCGATGACAGCTGCCAGTGCGGGGTCGTTCGGATCAGCTGCGCTGGCCCGATATTTGCGCCGCGTGATGACCCGCTTCGTCGCCGTGTCGCCGATTGCCAAGATGCAGCTGGGGGCCTTGAAATACAGACGGTCCTGGATCGGTGACGAGCAGCACATGCCCATGCCGGAACCTTTGACGACCCGGTTCTCCCTCAAGTTCTGGATCGTGTCGCGCACAGCGAAGGTGCCCCACCCGATCTTGATGTTGTAGACGCTGGCGAACGCCTTGCGGATGGCATCGGTGTTGTCCGTTCCCGTGCCGGTGTAGCGATCCCCATCAGCGACCGCGCCGAACTGGGCAAGGCTCACGAAGCCATCGCCATCAGGCAGCGCGCGCAGGAACACCCCGCCCGCCGTCATCAGGTCGGGATCATCCCCAAGGGCGACCACCTCGAAGGAGTATCCCTCCTTGCGGGTCGTGAAGATCGTGCCAAGCGGATAGCTGGTGACGGGGCTTGCCAACAGCGTTGCCATCGTGGCCGCGAACAGCGTTGCCCCTTGGATGTCGGCCTGCACCGAAGCCGCGTCCTCTGCTGCCTGCTCAGCACGGTCAGCTGCATCCAGGGCCGACTGAACCGCCGCCTGCGGAGCCAGTAACAGGGTCCGCAGGTCGCGCTTGTCGATCGGCTTGCGGGCCGTTGAAGTATCCCCAACCGGCAATGCCCCGTCACCGCCCTGGCCGTCCCCGGTGTAGCCCTGATGGTCCCGCAGGTTCAGGTGGACGAGTTCCTCAAAAGTCGGCATCAGCAGGCCCCATGCGTAAAAGGCCCGCAATCGCGGGCTGTCTCGTTGATTTCCGAAAGATCAGACTGTGATGGTCGCCGGACCTGCGGCTGGACCCTCGACGCCGGACACGTTCGCGGCGCGGACCCAGTAATAGCTTGTCCCCGTGGGGGCGGTCAGATCCTGGTATTCCGAGATCTGTCCCGACGCCCCGCCGGTCACGCGACCGTTCAGCGTCGCATCGCCCAGGTTGGTCGTGGCGCTGCGATAGACGCGGATCTCATAGAAGCCCGTCGTCGGGTTTCGCCAGGTTATCGATGCCGCAGACCCGCCCGGCATGAGCTCGGTCGGCGCCCCCGGCGCTGTGGCGTCGATCTGCACGGTGATCGGACCCAGCATGATCCAAGGCGCAATACCTTCGAAGACGCCGATCCAACGCGCCCGCGCCTCATACTGTGCGCCATCCTCGATCGCCGGCGACTGCGCGCGAAGATCTGTGGCCGTCATGTCCGTCCATTCGGCTTCGCCCACCTTGCGGAACTGAGCCGTGAGGCCGAGGTCATCCCGGTCTGCGATCGGCACGGCTGACACTTCAAGGATCGCCTGCTTGGTCCCGGCGCTGATGTTGATGACGCGCTGCGAAAATGCAGCCAGCAGCGGTGGTGCGACATCCCCAGGCATGTCGGGCAGGGGGTCCGTCCCTTCGCCTTCCTCTGCCGGCGTCCATGCCTGCGAAGCGCGGTCAACCCGGCCGAGCTCTATCCGGCACTTCAGGTCAACTGGATCGAACTCGTGATCCAGAACCTCGTATTCGCCCTGAATGACCCGCCCTGATCCATCCTCCGGGCGATAGTCCAAGAGGATCGTGTGGCGTTGGCCGTGATAGCGCGGCCAGCGCGCTTTCAGGCCGACAAGGTTGGTGATGATCTCCACCTTCTGCCGGTTGTCGTCATGCATGCGGCGCTTTGCCAGGCGGCGGGCCTGCGATCGGTTGGGGGACATTTCGGCCCTAAACTCCTGCACGATCTCGCCTTCTTGGACCAGCCGCGACTCGTCGCGCCATGCCTTGGCCTCAAAGACCTCGTATTTCTGCGTCGGCGACAGGTAGAAGACGCGCAGGACGTTGTAGCCCTCGCGTTCGCTGATCGCCTCCGACGTGCGGATTTCGCTGATGTCCTTGGCTGTCAGGGTGCAGGCCGGTTGCCCGAACGGGCCACCGATCAGACCGATTCGCCCATCCTGCATTTCATAGGGCCGGATGCCGCTGGAGGTCTCCATTCGGGCGAGGACCTGGTTCGGCTCCTCGTCCAGCGTCCAGTATCCCCAGAGCCGGAAGTTCGGCGCAACGTTCCCGCTCAGCTGTTCCACGGGCAGGTCAGAGACCGCAGCCATGGCCGAGACGCTGTCCCAATCGATGCTGTCCACCGATAGCTTGAAGCCGTCGGCGTGGGTCAGGTAGTGCGCTTCCACCAGTGCCGCATTGTCGCGATATGCCGTATTGCCAGCGCGGGGGTCATAGATGGCTTGGCCGCGAATGACCCACTGGAACGTAGTGTTGTATCCCTTCGGAAAGACCTTGGAGAACTCGTCTTGCCAAGGTGCCTTGGCCCGCACCAGGAAGGTCGCCTGCCCCTCAAGACGGCGGGACGCATTCCAGACCGTGGGGAAGTTGTCCAGCAGGGCGGAATAATCGCCGCCGTTCCCACTACCGTTGTGCGTGGCGACGAAGACCGAACCTTCCTCCTTGGATCCGACGACATCGACGCCATCCAGCGCGACAGGCTTTCCATCGATACGGAATTCCTCGAAGCTGGTGATACGCCCGTGGTTCACCAGGACCAGCTGGTAAAGGATCGAACCCTTTACATCGAAAAAGGCACGAATGCCGCCTGCCAAGTATTGCCCGACATAGATCCGGCGCGGCGCGTCGGTCTGATTGATCGTCGCCTGAATGTCCTGCTGAGGAACATTCGGTTTGGGAGCGAGCGCGCGAGCAACAGCGTTGACGGCAACGCTTGCCGCAACCTGAGTGGCCGCTGTTGCCAGGCTGAGTATGGTTCCAGTTGACAGGCCAGCGGCAGCGCCAAGGAAGCCCACGGCATAGCCAATGCCATAGCTGATCGCGCTGAATACGGCCATTACTTCACCATTGCTATCTCAGCGGCTCGGTATCCGGCACGCTCAAGGATTTGCTGCGCTACCCCGCCATTGCAGGAAAGCCGGATCAAAGTCGCCCCTTTGGACGCCGCCCAGTTCTCGAAAGTCTTTAGCAGTCGCAGGCCGCTGCGATCTTCTGCGTACCAGCCATGCTCGTGCGCCACGGGATCTGGGTTGATGATCGTCTGGACGATCTCACCCGCGATGAAGCCGCGCTCAGACACCCACACAGCCCCTTCGGGGCTATGGATGAGACCTGCGATGGTCTGGCCAGTCCTGATGCGGCATGGCTTCTGCGGCCCGTTGACAGCCTCCCGGAGCCGCTCCACCATGTCGATGATCCGCGGTATGTCTGCGTCGACTGCAAAACCAACGTTCATTTTTCCCACCAAAGGATTGCCCATGAAAATTTCATTTGCTCTACCCGCCCTTCTGGCGGTGGTCGCCTGCGCACCCGCGCAAGGCATCATGCAGAATTATGGAGACACAAAGCCTGTCGCTTTCACCTCTGACGGGACGAACTACCGGGTGTATGATCAGCCCGCTGAAAACCGGCTCATGATCACGCCGACAATTGGTGGCTCCCTTGCCGCAGGCATGGCAAAGGGCGCGACCCTTGGTTTGGGTTCGGATGGGATAGACCCGAATGCCGGAATGAAAACCGCCGCACAGCAGTTTGCTGCCGCGAAGGGCTGCACAATCACCGCAGGACGGAAGTTGATGCACCCGCAGTATGAGTTCGACTATACCTGCTAGCTTGCAGGGACCCAGGTCACGGATTTATCTTTCAACGCCGCCAGCAGGCCCAAGCCCGTGTCCCCGGGATACCGCGCCTGCTGGTCCGCGTCCGTCCATCGCCCATAAGGCGCGCGCCCCTGCCGGGACAGCCGACCATATGCTTCAAGCTCGATTTCCCGGCTTTCGGCGCTGGACGTGCTGCGCATATCCCGCATGACCCCCGTGAAAATCGCCATCGGCTCCCCGATCAGCCTGCCCGAATGCTTCCCGCCGCGCTCGACGGTGGAAAACAGCTGGTAGAAGATCCGGCAGACGCGGTTGTTGACCTCCGCCGCCTGGTTGTCGCAGCGCGCAACCATCTCCGGCGATGCGTTGGGAATGTTGAAGCGAACCATGCCCGCTGACATGCCGTAGGTGATATTGATGGCACTGATCTGGATGACGTCGCCCGTGCCGTTATATTCCACCCCGCCGGCCGTCAGATCGCCATAGCCCAGCCACCACCGCTGCGGGTTTGTCGCGAAATCCATTTGGCACAGGATCGTGCAGCCGATGTCGCCCCGGCGCAGCTGATCGTCCGGGATGTCGTGGATGCTCATCAGAATGCCTCCACGAAAACCGCCGTCACTTCGCCGAATGGGACCTGCCACACCTCAAGGTCGCCCGCGCTTTCCATCTGCGCGTGCAATTTCAGTTGGTCCACTACCACGAGAGACCCTGCATCTGCGTTCTGTCGGACATTGGGCATCAGGGACAACCGCTGCGCTGTGTCGCTCTCCGCAATATGGGACGCGCCGATCACTTCATGCAATCGATCGCCGAGGGTAATCCTGTGCCCTGGGCGCAGCTGTGACAGTTCAGGCACGTTGACGTCGATGAAGCTGTCCCTGCGCGTTGCCGGAGTGCGAAGCGTGTATCCGGCGAAAGGCTCGGAGATCCAGCCCTCGTGGTTGCCTGTGAACTCCGGGGCCTCGGCGAAGCCGTTCAACCTGCGCCCATTGCTGTCATTCGGCAGCCAATGCGTGGTCATAGGAAGTGTCGTCGTGTTGCCAGCACTCATCGCCATCAGGAATGCCGATAGCGCCAGATATTCGTCTTCGATGGCGCACATCAGATCCATCTCGACACGCCACCGGCCATTGAGGCTTGGGCGGGCGTATGGCTCCCCGTCGATATTGACGAAAGGCGACGACCGAAGACCTTCCAGCCTAGGTCGAATGCGCTTGATGCGGATATTCCCAGGGAAGTTGATCTGCATCAGTTGCCTCCCCTGAGATATTTAGCGTCAGCCGCAGCACGGCTTGTGCCTCTGACCGTTTGATTAGCTGACATCTGAGCTTCTCTGCGGACGACACTCTTAATGATAGGCTGGGCATCTTGATCGAAAGACGCGGTGACGTGGAATGACACGTCATCCCTACGATTTTGCATCATCCTCTTGGAGATATCATGCGGGATGACTTTCGTACCGCGCGGCAGGTTCAGGATCTCGCCGCCGCGTTCGTTCAGCCGCGCAAGGCCTGCGGGGGAGAAGGGCGTGCCGCGTGCGAAGGCCGGGATGGCATTCAGCCCTGCACCCTGCAGCGCGTCGACACCGCCGAAGAGCGCCCCGCCGATGCCGCCGAGGACCCTGTTCAGACCGCTCGACATCAGCCGCGAGGCCATATCGGAAAGCATGGCCGCAAAGGCGTCCCTGACGCTGATCGTGCCGTCGATCACCCGCTGAAAGTAGGGCGTCATCGTGTCGGCGAAGGATTGTCCCAGCCCGGCCCCCGCAACGTTGACCGACACGGCCCCCTCGCCGATGCCAAGGGCCAGGCCCTGGCTCAGATAGCCGCCGATGCGCCGCATCAGCTGCGAGGGCGAGCGTGTCTCGGTCTGGTCGCGCAGCCCCTCTTCGGTGGCGGCGCCAAGGGCTGCCCCGGCCTGGTAGGCGGCCCCATGGCCAGCATTCACCCCGTCGGCGTAACCCGCCGCGACATCGCCCCCGGCCGGCGGCAGGATCAGGCCCGCGTCGCCGGGATCGGTCGAAGGGTCATAGCCGCTGCTGATCGGCCCGTCGCGGCTGCCCAGCAGCCGGTTCCGGCCATCGGTGACGGCGATGACCGCGTTCGAGACCTTGGTGACGATCGGCTCGATCCGGGCCCATGCCGCCTCGAAGGCTGCGACGATGCCGTCCCAGAGGGTGGTGAAGAAGCTCTTCAGGCGTTCCCAGCCCCGCTGGATGCCATCGGTCATGCCCAGCTTGTCGGTGATCGGCTTGATGCCCTCTTCCCAGGCTGCGGTGAACACGCCCCTGATGCCGTCCCACAGGGTCTGGTAATAGGATTTGAGCCCATCCCATGCCGTCTTCAGCCCGTCGATGGCACCCGACCATTCGCCCTTGAAGACCCCCGAGAGGAACTGGCCGAAGCCCGCGAAGATCTGGCGCACGTCGTCCCAGAGCCGCGCGAACCACGGCCCGACCGCGTCCCAGTTGCGATGGATCAGATAGGCGGCCCCGGCGATGCCGGCCACGGCCAGCCCGATCGGGTTGGCCATCAGGAGCGCCGTGACCTTGGCAAGCGCACTTCCGACCGAGACGATGCCGCTGATCATGAAGCCGAGGCCCGCCAGGAAGGGACCGATGGCGGCGGCCGCGACCGTGAGGCCGATGCCCCAGCCAAGCGCTTCCGGGCTGGCCGCAGCCAGCCTGGTGGTGAACTCGGCCAGCCGCGCCACGCCCTGCATCATCCCCTCGAGGAGCGGCGTCAGCTCGGTCATCAGCGTGGCCATGACCGGCGCGAGCCCGATGATCGCCTGCTGCAGCTGCGTCGAGAGAACCCCGGAGACCAGCGCAAAATCCTTGCGGACATCGCGCGCGCCCTGGATCAGGCTCTCGTCGATCTCGAGGCCCAGTTCGCGGGCGCGCTTGGCGGTCTGGCGGATCTCTTCGCCGCTGTTGCGGAAGGCCGGGATCAGGGCCGTCGCATCGCTGGCCAGGGCCTCCATGTAGAAGGTCATCTCGGCCTGGCTGACATTGGCGTCTTCCAGCGCGGTGACATAGAGCGCCAGCGCATCCGAGGATGACAGCCCCTTGAAGCTGTCGATGGTCAGCCCGACCTTGGGGCCGATCTCCTCGAAGAAGTCGGCCAGGGGCCCGGCGCCCGTGGCCACGAAGTCGCCGAACTTGTCGTTCACGTCCTTCAGGATATCGGCCAGCTTGTCCTGCTCGATGCCGTAATCCTGGACGGTCATCGCGGCGAGTTTGAACTCCTCTGCGGACATCCCCGCCAGGTCGGATTGCCGCTGCAGATCGGCCAGGCTGTCGGCGCTGGTGACGAAGGCGGCGGTCGTTGCCGCACCGGCCGCCAGGATCGGGGCCGTGACCCGGGCCGAGATGCCGGCCCCGATCCGCTGCAGATCCTGGCCAAGCCGGCGCATGCCGGTCGCGGCATCGCCGAGGCCCTGACGGAAGCGCGCATCGTCCAGCCCCATGACGACGCGAAGCCGACCGATCAGACGCGATGACGACATGGCATTCTCCGTTGTTCAGGGGGCGGCGTTATTCAGGGGGCGGGATCTTGGCCTTGCCGGCCATCCAGTCGCTCAGTCTGACCCTGGGCAGCGCGGCCTTCGCGCTGGCCAAGTAGAAGCCGATATCGGGTTTTGCATCGGACCCGCCCAGCAGTGTCTTCAGCGGCGGGATCTTCTTCGCGCGTTGCAGGCTGGCGGTCAGCCAGGCGGCGGTCAGGGTCATCTCGTCCTGCCGCTCGATCCGGGCGCGCGCGGCATCCGTTTCGATCATGTAGAGGCCGGGGGTGACCCGCCAGAACCGGTCGGGATCGAGGCCGAGGGTCAGCCAGGCCTCGTAGAGCTCGGGAATGTTCAGCCCCGCTTGCCGGGCTTTGCCTTGCCGCGGGGCGCGGTGGCCTTTCCCGACGCGGTCGCGCCCCCGGCCTTTCCCGGCGTGGCCGCCTGCAGCCCTGCAAAGGCGGCATTCATGACCTCCACGGCGATGCCGACATCGGCTGCCAGCAGGTCATCGGCCAGGTAGGGGTCGGCATCGGGGTGGAACCGTTCCAGCGCAACCTGGGTCACGCGCAGCAGCACGGCGAAGTCCGGTGCCTCTCCTTCCTCGGCCATGGCGATCAGCGGCTCCAGCCCCTTGCCGTATTCCTCCTGCAGCCTGGCCAGCCCCGACATGCCGAGCGTCAGCCGGTAGGTCGCGCCGTCATGTTTGGCGTCGATGATCCCCGTCAACTGTGCCATGCGATCACTCCGCGATGATGAAGCTGGAGAGGCGGAAGGTGGCGCTGGCCGTCATCTTATCATCGATGGGCGCGGTGCGGCCATAGCCCTTCAGGAAGCCGCTGAAGGTCTCCGGCTCGCCCTCTGCGCCGAGCGTGAACTCGATCAGGACCTCTTCGCCCGATGCCTTGATCTCGCTCAGCAGCAGATGGGTCGGCGATCCGGGGATGTAGTTCATCGGCACGGTGACCTCGCCGCTGTCGATCAGCCCGGCGATGAACTGGCGGCGGCGGCCGGGCGACTTCATGTGGGTGACCTGCACCTCGTCGACCTGCTCGTCGGGGGCTTCGATATCGCCCACCAGCGCCAGTTCGGTCATCACGGGCGCACCGCCGCCCGACGGGGTACGCCCGATGCGCACCGTGGAATCATAGCCGATCATGCCGTCCATGCGTCATGCTCCTTGGTTTGGGTTTAGGTCAGGGTCGCTTCGGGCTGCCAGGTCTGCAGCCGGAAACTCATCACAAGAGTGCCGACGAAGGCCTCCGACTGGCTGTGGCTGACGATCGAGGTCTCCTCCAGCTGGGCGCGGGTCTCGCCTGACCGCAGGGCATCGTTGATGATCGCCTCGATCATGGCGCTGTCCTCGTCCAGCACGTCCTCGATCTCGTCGCCGCCGATGCGGCGCAGCGCGATCTGCAACAGCGTGCGGCGGGTGACCGATCGCTGGCTGTCGCGCTGGCTGGGTTCCTGCGGGGTCAGGACGCCGATCACCGGCAGGCTGGCGGCATCGACGCTGTCCGGCCAGACCTTCAGGATCCGCACGCCGGCAAAATGCGGATGGGCGGCCAGCGCCGCCCGCGCGGTGGCCCGGAAGAGGCTGCGGTAATGGGCCATGATCAGAGCTCCACCCGGTGCAGCTCGGCGATGACGAAGGCATCCTCCGCAGGCGATCCGCTGCGATGCACCGCCGTCACCTTGAAGAGCCGCCCATCGGGCACGAGGATCTGGTCATCGCGGGCCAGTTCCGGCACCAGGTGCCGCTCCACCCGCCAGGTCGGCGCATCGATCAGCACCACCTGCCCATCCGCGCCGGTCACCTCGATCGGCTGCTCGCGGAAGATCGAGCCGATGTCGCGCAACGCGCCCCGCTGCGGGGCGTATTGCACGGTGGCGCCGAAGGCACCGGCGAGGATCCCCGAGAGGCCGTTGAAGAGGCGGGTCATCAGGTGGCAGCGGCAGCCGGGATCGCACCGTTCAGACGAACCGCACCCGTGGGCGAAGGGTTTGCGGCGGCCTCGATCGACACGCCGATCAGGATGGCGCCGGCGACGGGCACGTTCGTGACCAGGCGGCTCGTGGCGTTGACATAGATCGGCTGCCCGACGGTCCAGGCCTGCGCCGAGATCTTGGCCAGGGCGTAGCACCCTTGCAGATGCGCCTCGACGGGGGTGCCCTGTTCGGCGTCATGGCCGGCCACGCCCGCCAGCAGGCCGGACACGACCATGCCGCCCGAGGCGACCGCGTGGGGGGCGACGATCGTGACCGATTCGCCCTTCTGCAGATAGTTCTTCATCGGGATCTCTCCTCTGGGGGTTCAACGACAGAAACCACCTCGCGGGCGGGACCTGTCAGGACATTCATGGGGAATCAGGCGTTGCTCAGCTGCTCGCGCAGCAGATAGCCTTCAAGCGCCCAGATCTTGTTGCGCGCGTTGTCCCGCGCAATCGTGCGACCGATGCTCTCGTCGAAGTTTTCCGGGCTGGCCGCGGCGCTTTCTCCGGTCACGACAAACCCATTGCGCAAAGTCAGAGCACAGACGGTCAGCGTGGTGCCGGGAAACACGTGATAATCCTCGGTGTGGATCGCGGCATCGATGTCTGCAGGCGTTATCCGGGCGGCGGTTTTGCCCGCTGCCCGGATCTGGTTTTCGATTTGGCCCTCGGACGTCATCGGGATCTCTCCTCTGGGGGTTCAACGACAGAAGCCGCCTCTCGGGCGGCTCTCTGTCAGGTCAGTCTGGTTATCGGGGATCAGGCGGGCGCAGCGCCCGGGTTCCGCCAGCCGCCGCGGAAGTCGGCATTGCCGGTCCCGAAGTCATGCTCGACGGTCATCGAGAAGCCCTGGGTGCCGAAAGGCTCCTCGGTGCGCACGCGGGGTGCCTCCTGGCCCTCGAGGAAGCCGTAGATCCAGCACGGCGCCCGGCTGGACAGCAGATACCAGGAATTGTCGGTGATCTCGGTGGTGACGATCACCTGCAGCTTGCCCGAGAACGGGTTGACCGAACCGCTGTCGGTGGCGGTGATCTGCGCCACGATCATCTCGGCGGCCGTTTCCTGTTCCGGGCCGACCAGAAGGATCGCAGGCGCCAGGTTCAGGGGCGCGCCGTCGATGCTCTTCTGCTTGCGGATGGCCGCGCGCCCGGCAGAGAGCGCGGCGGCGGTGATCTGCGTGCCAGCCGCCGCGACGTTGTTGCGGCTGGCGTGGAACATCAGCTGGCCGTCGGCCATCCGCGCGCCCAGCAGGTTGCGGTAGAAGGTCTGTTCCTCGAAGAAGGCCACCGTCTCGCCATAGCTCGACAGCATGTCGTCGATCGCGCCCAGGTCGTCGTTGATCATCATCTGGCGGCTGATCGTCAGCCCGCGGCCATAGGGGACCAGGACGGCAGTCTCGCCGCTCTCGCCGAAGGTGCCCCACTTGATCTCGCCGGTCTCCTGGATCGGCAGCAGCATCGGGAAATCGCCGGTGCGGATCAGGGGCGTGGGCCGGAAATCGCGGAAGTTGCGCTTCTTGGCGATGGCGCGATAGGTCGGCTGGAAGGCGCTGTAGCGCTCCAGGAGGACCTTGCTCAGGGCATTGTTGAAGATGGCGGGAAAGTCCGACGTGGAGTGCGAGGCTGCCATGAAGACGCTGATCTTGTCGCCCGCCGAGCGGATCTTGCCGCGGTGACCGCAGGAGGCCGCGGCCATCTCGACCAGGGACATGTCCATATACTGGCGCGCGGCGGCCATGGAGGGTTCGCGCCCGGCGATCTGCGCGTGCAGCGCATGGGCCATCGCCGCGCGCGTGGTGCTGCGTTCGTCGCGCATGATCGAGGCACGCGGCAGGCCGTTGCGCGGGGCCGTGCCACCCTGGGCGTGATTCATGGTGTACTCCTTGGTCGCCTGTTTGATCGTCAGGCCCTTCTTGATCCAATCCATGGCCACATCGGCGCCGATCTTGCGCGAGGCCGCGAAGTTCATGATCGCCGACGCATGGGCGTTCGGGCTCTCGCTGGCGGTGGCCGCGTCATCGCCTTCAGCCTCGGCCTCGTTGTCATCCGAGGCCTCGGCGTCATCCTCGGCCGACATGTCGGTCTCGTCCTCGCCCGACATCTGCGACGTGGTGTCGTCGTCGATTGCGGCGGTGGTGTCGTCATCGCCCACCATGTTCGGATCATCCTGATCGGACATGGAGGTCTGCGTCTTCGGGGAGGTGCGCTTGCCCATCTGGGTGCCTTTCTGATTGGGTTTGTGGGGTCCGGCCATCATGGCCGTGATCATGTTGCCGGTGGCCTGCCGCGCGAGGCCTTCGCCAATCCGGCGCAGGCCCTTGGGTGCCTTGGGGTAGAGGCGATAGTCGAAGGTCGCCACGGCGGTCGCCTCGGTCTCCTCATCGGTCTCCGTGGCAAAGCCTGCCTCGACCGCGCCCGCGCCGTCGAAATAGGTCTCGGCCTTCATGATCTCGCGGGCCTCTTCCGCCGGGATCCCGGCGCGCGACGCGTAGATCCCGGCATAGGCGTTCGCGAGGACCGCCAGGGACTTGGCGATGTGCAGGTGATCATCCTCGGTGCCGCGGCCTTCGGTGTACCAGTTGGCAGGGTCATGGATCATCATGATGGAACCGAGCGGCATGACGATCCTGTCGCCCGCCATCGCGATCAGCGATGCCGCCGAGGCGGCGATCCCCTCGATGATCACCGTCACCTCGCCGGGGTGGTTCTTCAGCACGGTGTAGATCGCCTGACCCTCGGTCGCGATGCCACCGCCCGAGTTCAGGCGCACGGTCAGCGGGCCGGTCATCCCGGCAATGGCCTCGCGGACGCTCTTGGCAGTGAAGCTGTCCTCGTCCCAGAACGAGGAACCCACCGTGCCGGTCAGGAGAAGTTCATTCATCAGGCTTGTCCTTGTCGGGAAGGGTCAGGGTCTTGCGGGCCGGGTCGGCGCGCGGGTCGCTGTCGAAGAGGAGGCCCATCTTGTCGGCCTCGTCCTTGTCCTGCAGCTGTTCCTGCAGCAGGCGTTCGGGATCGACGCCCAGCTGGCGCACCACGCCCTGGCGGGACTGGAAACCGGACCGCACGGCATCGCTCAGCGCGCCGAACTCGCGGGCGGGGTCGACCAGGATGCGATGCGGCGGCACCCAGGTCATCTTGACGGTCTTGGGGTCTTCCCAGATCAGGCGCTGGAACTCCTCGTCGCCCTCGGCCTCGGCCCAGGCCTCGACAAACCAGCCGCCGAAGCGCTGCAGGAACATCGGCACCATCATCAGCCACTGCCAGCGCGAGATATTGCGGTCCATCTCCAGCCGCCCGATGCGGGCCGAACTGAAGTTGACCCCGGTCAGATCGCCCGTCAGCGCCTCGTAGGTGATGCCGACGCCCATGGCGGCAGACCGCAGAACGGACCGACCGAACTCGTCGAAGCCGCCAACCTCCGGCGGATCGGCAAAGACCATCTCCTCGTCGGAGCCGATCTCCATGATCACGCCCGGCTGCAGCGTGCCGCCCAGCTCGCCCCGTGCCCGGCCATTCTCGCCCATCCGGTGGAACGCCGCGAAGCATGCGGCGATCTTCTGGCGCATCAGGTGCGCATCCTCGGAATCGTCGAGGTTCAGCAGCTTCTCGGCAATGGGCGTGTACCAGCTGATGCCGCGCGTCTGCCCGGGGCGGTCAACCCGGAAGACGTGAATGATGTCCTCGGCGGGCACCCTCTCGGATGACGAAGGAAAGCTGCCCGGCCGCCATTCGCCCCCGGGGTGCTGGGTATAGAGCCAGTAGGCCACGCGGTCGCCGTTGGCGTCGTACTCGATGCCCTCGCGGATCTCGTTGCCATCCAACGACTGCCCCCACCGGCCGTCGTCGATGTAGTCGGGCTCCAGCACCTCGATCTGCAAGGGCATGTCCAGGCCACGGTTGGCCGGGCGGTGGCGCCGGATCAGGACTTCGCCCGCGTCGATCACCGTGTTCATGGCCGTGGTCTGAAGGCCGTAGAAGTTTTGCAGCCCGCATCGGTCGATGGCGGTGGTATCGAGGTGATCCTCGATCAGCTCCAGCCCCCGCTCGCGCATGCGCTTCTGGACACCCTCGGGCAGGCCCTTGGAGACCTGCACCTTGGGGATGATCCCGTCGCCGACCACGTTGCCGGAGATGACCTGCTGCACCCGCGCGGCGAAGGGCGAATTGCGGATCATGTCGCGGGCATAGAAGGCCACCATGCGACGGCTGCGTCCCGCCATGTCAGCATCCGCGCTGGTGGCGCGGATGCCCTCGTTGCGATGGCCGAGACGCGAGGCGCGGTAGTGCATGGCCACGGTGCGCGCCTTCTCGCGCGCAGCCCCACGCGCTGGCGAGATCGCCATGATCACCTTGTCGATGATGTTCATGTCAGCCCCGCGAGAACGTGGGCAGCATCAGGCGCGAGACCGGCATCGGGTCCAGCTCACGCTCGATCATCGCCACGATGCGCTGCATCTCGTCGAGGCTGCGGAAGGTCACCTTCTCGCCGTTCAGTTCGAGCGAGGTGACACCCCGGGCGATGTTCGCCTTCAGCTCTGAAAGATGCTGCGCGGTATAGGCCATCAGAGCCACTTTCCTCTTTGCTGGATCCATCCCCCGCGACCGGGGGCGGAGATCGGCGCGCGCGGCGGGGCCACGGGGCGCATCGGTTCGTCTGTCGGCTGATCCTCCGGCACCGTCCCGGCGGGTGGGTCGGTATCGACCGTCGGTTCGGATGCGGCCTCAACCAGCAACAGGTGCGGGTTCTCCGCGGACCAGCTGGCCCAGAAGGCCGGGGCGGACCAGTCGATCCGCTCCGCACCCTTGATGATGTGCATGGCGCGGGCCTGGACCAGGTGGTCGAGGCTCTCGTTGCGCACGATGCCGGGCCGCTTCTCCCATCCACCCGGGGTGCGGCGTTCGGCGGTGAACTCGGCGAGTTCCTCCGGCGTCATCCATTCCGGGATCAGGCAGGCGTTCACCATGCCATCCTCGGCCCTCAGCGAGGCTGCGACCGCGTCCTTCAACCGGTCCACCGCCATGAAAAGGATCTGGATGTCCTTTGCGACGCGGCGGCGGCGGTTCTTCTGGCTGGCGGCCTCGGGAGCCTTGAGCCAGACGCGGTCCTGTTTCTTCAGCCCGCCTTCGCCCCGGGTCAGGTACCACAGGCCCGCCTGACCCTCGCGGCGGCGGCCCCGGTAGAACCGATAGGCGTTATCCGTGGTGGCCCCGCCGCCGTGAAGGTCGATGGCCAGTGCCACGGCCGTCATGCGCGCGTCCGATCCGGCCACCGGCCAGCTGCGTTCGGCCAGCGGTGCCAGCACCTCCCAGTCCTCGGCGACCTCGAAGGGCTTGAGGCGGCGTCCTTCGCCGGCACCCGGCAGGGTGACGATGTCGAAGCGGTCGATCGGCATGTGCTGACCGTTCTCGCCCCAGGCCGTCACCCCAACCGAGAAATACGTGCCCTGGACGTCGACCGAGACGGTCAGGTAGCGCGCCCACCGGGGCGCGGTGCCCTTCGGCAGATCGAGGCCGCGGGCCTTGTCGCGCAGACCCTGCACCGTCACCTCCAGGTCGGACACCGCAGAGCGCGGGAAATAGGGCTGGGCCTGGCCGGTGTTCATCGCCGTCTTCAGCTTCTCCTCGTCGCCGGTGGCCTCGAAGGTCTTCACCGCCTGGCAATAGGTGGTCACCAGTTCGCGCCAGGATGAGAAGGACGCCGCCGCTCCGTCGAGCCAGTAGCTGAGCAGGTCGGTCTTGCGCACCCCGCCGCTGTCGATCGTCACCAGCTTCGGTTGACCGTTCGCATCCGTCTCGCGACCCTCGTGCAGCCACCGGCCAGCCGCATTCAGCTCGCGCTTCAGCTGGTGGCCGAAGCCGTGGCCGCAATGCGGGCAGATCATCTGCGCCGCCTCTCCGGCCTCCATCGGATCGGCACTGTCGGGATAGCGCAGGCGCCGGAAGGTCGGCTCGAACCCGGCCTCGCAGTTCGGACAAGGCCAGTACCAACGACCCCGCGTGCCGTGCGGATAGAGCGACAGCACGCCGTATTCCACCGGCGGGCAGTCATGCGGTGAGGACGGACGCCAGGACTCGTCCTTCAACGGCGCGCCCGGGCTGCTTTCGACCACGACCATGCCACGGGACAGATAGGTCCGCGCGCGGGCCCGCATCAGCGAATAGGCATCCCCCTCGCCATCGATGCTTTCGGGGAAGTGGTCATAATCGGTCCCCAGCACCAAGCGGATGGTAGCCGAGCTGAGCTTTGTGATCGTCGGCCAGTCCAGGGTCAGCTGCGTGCCGCCCGTGAAGAGCTTGTGATAGATATTGTCCGAGCCGCGCCCGCTGCCCTGGCGGGCCCGCAGTTCCGGGCTGTTGCGCACCATCGGCGAGATCTTGTTGCGCTCGAACTCCGCCGCGGCCTCGCGGGTCATCTGGAACAGCGCCACGCGGCCCGGGTCGGCGGTGATCGTATAGGCGATGGCCGATTGCAGCATCTGCGTCTTGCCCGATTGCGACGGCCCGCAGAAGGAAAGCCCCCGATAGGTCCGAGACGCGATCATGTCGGTCGGCTCGACCATGTAGGGCGTGACATCGCGCCGGAAGGGCTGCCACTGTCCCGACACGTTCACCCGCATGGTGCGCTCGGCGGCCTCGGTGACCGAGATCTTCTGGGCCGGCCGCCAGGCGGGCAGCGCCATCTTCAGGGCCACACGCGGATCGGCATAGGGCGGCAGCGGTTCGAACTGGTCCAGGCTGCGCATGTCAGATCAGGATCCTGGCGTTGTAATCGACATCGGGCACATCGCGCTCGCGCAGCTCGGCCTCCTCGATCCGGTCCGCGATGGTGGTCAGGATGTCGGACCCGATATTGCCGACCGTCGCCACTTGGACGGCGGTCAGGTCCAGTTCCCGTTCCAACCGGTCGGGCATGGATTCAAGGCCATCGCGGACGATCTTGCCGATGCTTTCCAGGAGTTCGAGGACATCATCCAGCGGGACCAGGCGGCGGCGGTTCAGCTGCGCGGCCGACCAGCGGATATCGGCCTCGGCCAGTTCGCGGCGTTCCTTGCCCGACAAGGTGGCCGCTTCGTTGTCGACCTCCACGCCCAGGAACTCGGCCCGAAGCATGCTGATCTGGTTCTCGTTGTGGCGGTTGCGGTGCGCGGCATCCGCCTCGCGACCCTTGCGCCAGGCCCAGCAGTGAGACAGTCGCAGCACGTAGGCACGACCGTTACCGCCGACCTGCGCCACCGGCATGCCGTCGCGGATCCACTTTGCCACGGTGTTGACCGTGGTCCCGAAGGCCTGCGCGATCTCCTCCTGGTTCATGTCCGCGTCGAGGATGGTGTCGGGCAACGGGAACCGATGCAGCAGCTGCGCCAGGGTGTCGTCGATCTCGACCGGCAGCAGCGTGGGCAGTTCATCCTGTTCCGACATGCCAAACCCCAACAACAACCCCATCCCCTGCGGCTGAAAACTCCAGAAAAAGTTGCGAATAGCGGGGTGCGAATTACCCCCGTGCGGTTCCTTGCCGGGAAGGACCCGCGGGGGTGGGCGGTCAGCCGCGTTCGGCCACCCTCTGGACCATCCGCGCGAATGTGCGGGCCAAGTGTTCCGGCAGCCGGGCCCGATAGACCTCGGCGGCACCATCCTGGAACCCGAGCCGCTCCGAATAGACCGGAGCGACGGCACTGAAGTGCAGCACCTTGCTGATCGTGCCATCTGGTGCCCGCTTCCAGATCCCCGGCGAAAGCCCTGATCCGGCCTTGGGCACGAAGAAGCCGGCCCGCTTGCGATGGCGTTTGCGCGCCGTGGCCGTGGTGTTGGTCCGGTCGTCGCGCTGCGCCTGGACCGCCGACAGCGCCTGGTTGCGCTCGCCGGTCTGCCAGTTTCCATAGGCATTCAGCTTGGCGCCCTCCGCAGGGATGGCCGACTGGATGATGCCGTCATAGGCCAGCCGCGAGGACAGCAGCGCCTCAAGCCCCGTCTGGCCGCGCGCGCCGCCCAGTTCCTGCATCTTCAGGTAATGCCGCCGGCCGACCGAGGGACGTTCCATGACGAAGGCTTCGAGACTGTTCGGCTTGGCCCGCCAAACCATGAAGGCGTTCTTGGTGAACCGCGTGGGACGGTCGAAGACCGCGTCCATCCGGTTCTGCACATGCGTCAGGACATCGGCAGCCGTGTCATTTAGTGCCCAGGCCGCTGCCTGTCGCGCATCCTTGTCTGCCAGTTGGCGCAGGTTCCGCTGCAGATCGGCGTCATCAAGCTTGATGGTGAACATAGCCCACTTCTCGCCCATACTTAGAGGACAAGGCGTTTATGATGACGCTAATAAGATCGGCAGCATCATGGATATGCAACTCACCAACTGAAACTCGGCAGACTTCGCGTTTCAGCGAAACATCATAGATCGAGCCACCGGGCATCTCTACAAAGCGGTGCTGATTGGTGTCCGCAATAGCGACCATGATGCCCTCCGCTGATGTATTGAGAGTATCCAGAACGACGAACGCCCGCTAGGGAAGTTCCTGGCGGGCGCACGTCTGGATAATAATGATTTCTCTCTCACAGACGGACCTAAGCGGTCAAGAGATTTTTTAGCCCCGATATCCGATCATGCGGTTCAGTGCGGCGCTCAGAGCTTGTGACAGCGCATCGCGATGCGCACCCTTTACGGACCAGCCGTGAAAAACCAAGACGTCTGCCAACCCGCGCCCTTTGAGGCATACGGCATCGAGAAGCGTCCGATCGCTGATGATCCGGGCAGAAGTCGCGCCCCGCGCCGATGGCCGCACGCGGCGGACGCTCATGGCTACGCCAGATCCAATCCTTTTGCGCATCCCGTCCAGTTCGGCTGACAGCCCAAGGCGACGATCCATCCAATCGCGGCCGTCCGGGCCACCCTTGCTGGCCTGCAGGCTGGAGAGCTTGGTACCGTCGGCGCTCAGCAGTTCGACTAGGTCGTGATAGCGGCGGCCAATGGCAATCTGGCCCGGGGTCAGGGGCGCAGGTTGCTTGCGGCGTGCGGCAGCGGCCAGCATAGCGTCGAAGGCGTCGGCCCGACGGATGGCCTCGCGCCCGCCATAGCCACGATGGACGGCCTCGACCTTGTCGGTGCCTACCGGCAGCAGCTCGACGTTTCGGACCAGCACAAAGCCGCCCCGTGCGGGCGAGGGGGCGATGTCCGGGCCACAGTCCGCAGGGATGGCCGCCGCCGCCTGAGCCTGGCGCAGGCGCAGCGCCTCGGCCGCCATCGGGCGAACGCCGGCACCCTGAGCGGCATTTTCCGCCTCGGCAGCTAGCCGGTCCAGATATGTCCCCGTCTGGTCTGCATTGCACTTCATGTTGTGGTTCGGTTTCATCTGAACACTACCTTTGGATATCATCGTTTGGGACTTGGGCTTGATGGGCTTAATGAGATTTAAAGAGGGCTTGAAAAGAGGATTGGGTTCAGTGGGTCCGATGTAATGAAATCATGGGCTTAGATTGAAGTTCTGGGCCTGACGGGCCGGATGGGCTTGAAACTTCGACCTATACACAAGGCAGATTTCCCCCTGACCCCCGAAAAGACGCGCGCGCACATAGGGCTGGATTTCAGGCCCGTCAGACCCTCAGGCCCAAAAACATCACCTAACGCTTTGAAACCATTGAAGCGCCTTCCCCCTGACCCCGTTGTCAGTTGCGCCCAACCACCAACCCCACTAAGCCCGTCAGGCCCAAATACCGCGACGATGGCCAGACATGCGTGACGGGCCCGAAGGCCCGCCTGGTCGAAGATCCTGAAAACGGGGTGCGGGGTCATCGTGTCCATGATCCGCCCCAGCTGGGTCCGCTGTCGTTGGACGTGGCCTCGCGCATGCGGCGTCCGAACTCGTCGGTCAGCCTGATCCCGCGATAGCCGGTGACGCCCGACTTTCCTGCCGCGAATGTCTTCTGCGTCTCAGGATGTCGCCAGCCGTCGGACTTGGCCTTCAGGCGGTTCGATACTCGTCTCGGTCCCCATCGCGCCTCGCCACGCTCCTCGATCCAGTAATTGAAGGCCTCCATCAGCTCGCGAGCGGTCATGAAGTCGCCTTCATAGCCGGTGACCAGCGTGGCATCGGCCAGGAAGGTGCCGATGGGGTCACTGTCCTTGCGATAGTCCTCGGTTGCGGCCAGAACCTCGTCGGGCTCCTGCAGGCCGCCATCAAGGAAGTCGAGCAGCCCTTTGACCATCCAGTTGAGGATCCCCGACCGCTCTTCCCAAAGCATGGCGTCCATCTCCTTCTTGGGGATACGCTTTGAGGCCGGGATCTGGACCGGGAACTTGACCAGCATGACCCGCCGCCAGATCCCGTCATCGCCACCGCGGATGTCGGGCAAATGGTTGCCGCTGATCGTCAACTTGAAATACGGGTAGAAGGTGATCATCCCCGAGAAGAGGTCGCGGATCGTCATGACCTCACCGCCTGTTAGTGCCTTAACCAGCGCCTCTTGGAGCCGTTCGCCCTCTTCCGGCTCGGATGTCCGCACACTGCGCGCGCCAATCAGTGGGATCAGGTCGGGCTGTGAATCCGAACCCGACTTCTTGTTTTTTCCGGTCAGGCTTTCGATTTTCGCGGTGGCCGAGTAGTCGCCCATGATCCGCGATACGATATCCACCAGAACCGATTTTCCGTTGGCGCCGGCGCCGTGGAAGAAGGCCAGCTTCTGGATCGGGATGCCGCTCATGGATAGGCCGAACCAGCGCTGAAGAAACTGCCTGATCTCAATGTTGGGCTGGATGGTCTTCAGGAACTCGTCAAAGCGTGGGCATTTGGCCTCAGGGTCATATTCCACCGGCATCAGCTTGCTGAGCATCTGATCTCGGTCATGAGGCAGCAGCCTGACCTCGGGCATCGAGGATGCGCCCGAAACGGGGTCCGGGGTCACGGTGAACTTCAGCACGCCCGAGAGGGTGTTCACGACCAGGTCGTCCTGGTCAAGGTCATCGACGGTGATGGACCGCATGACCGAGGCCTCATTGACCATGTTGCTCATCGGCCCGGAATTGCCCGCGTTCTTGGCATGGGTGACGATGCGGCCGATCGAGGTGCGATAGCCCTTCAGCTTGCCCTCGATCCCGCGCAGGCGGCCGTCGATCGTGCCCAGCTCGCTCAGCAACGAATCGTCGGCCGCATAGCCAGCCGTGCCCTCGATCTCGGCGCGTCGCTTCACCAGCTGATATTCCTCCTCCAGCAGCTTCCGCTCACGGGGCGAGGGCACCATGAAGTCTATCTCCTGCTTGATCAGCTCAGACATCTGCTGGGCCAGCTTGCGGATCGCGGGCGACAGGCCCTTGCTGATCTCGGCATCCTTGCGCCACCGGCGTTCGTCCCAGATGTGCCAGCCGACCTGCGAGACATGCCGGACATCATCCCCGAAATGGATCACGAAGCGCTTGGCGTTTCCGATGTCATTCAGCGGCTGCGCAGCCGCAGAGGCCAGCGGGTTCGGCGGCTCCTCATCGCCATGGCCATCGTCTGACGGATGGGGCGGGAAATAGCCCTCGGGATAGCTGTCAGACGGATCCTCGTCGGCGTTGTCCTGCGGCAGCTCGATGCCTTCAGGCAGATCGACCTCCTCCTGCGCAGCCATGGCGGCGCGCACCTTCTCAATTCCGTCGTCGCTCATTCGTCCCCCTCCCGCTGAGTGACGTCTGTCGCGCTCATCAGCAGGTCGTTCATGTCGATGCCCTCGCCCGGATGGACGATGGCGGCGGTCAGGCCGGGCCGCAGCGCCTTGGCGCGGCGCAGGCCGGAAAGCAGTTTGGCGCGGGTTAGGCGGGGATCGCTGTCGCCGTCCTGGACGAAGACCAGGCGGCGCACCCATGCGGGCGGCACGAAGGCGTCGCGGTCGGTCATGTCGGGCAGGCCCGCGAATTTCAGGCCGGGGCCCAGCTTTCGGGCGCCTGCCATATTGCCCAGATCAACCCCAGCCCAGTAGGCAGCCCTGCCATCGATGGCAGCGGCAACCATGGCCGAAAGGGTCGTTTCGATCCCCTCGGCCATGACCATGACGCTGGCATCGCGCGGCGTAAAAATGCGGATCGCGCCGCCCTTTTTGGATCCGTAAACCTTCTTGGACGGCACCATCTCGCCTGCCTTCGCCGGGTGATACGCGACGACCTTGCCCTTGGGCTGGCCGAGGTCGATCCATGTGCGATGCACGCCAGTCAGATCACCTTGCGCGTCCAGAATCGCCGACAGCATCGCCGGACCCTCGTGAACGCTGACATAAGCCCCGCGCCGCTGTTCATCAGGCACCACAAGGCGGGCTTCCGGTTCGAATCGGAAGCAGCGCGGCAACTGCGCGCCGGGGCGCTGACGGATGCCACGGCGGTCCAGATAATCCGCGACCAGGGTGCCATCGGCCGGGCGTGCGGCGGACCAGATTTTGCGCGCCAGGGCGATGGCATCTTGGCGGTGGCGCGCGGCATCGGCTTCACGCGCACGACGATGTTCAGCGGCCTTGCGGGCCTGTTCGGCGCGCTGTGCAGGCGTCAGTTCCTGCCGCGCACCGACCAGCCATTCGAGCGCGGCAGGGAATTCCATACCCATGACCAGCTGCACCAAGGCGATCTGATCGCCCTTTGCATCGCAGCGGCGGCAGAACATGACGCCCTTTTGCGTGTTGATCGAAAAGCGGTCGGTGCCGCCGCAGCCAGGGCACGGGCCGACCAGCTCGCCACCAGCGCGCTTTAGCCCGCCAATCGCCAGCCGATCGACCAGGTCCAGCATCGGGATCCGGTGGGCCTCCAGGATGCGGGGATCGTCAGCCATTGGCCGCCTCCCCGCTTTGAATGCGCGCCCGCAGTGCCGTCAGCAGATCGGACTGACCGCCGATGGTCGGGTGACCGCGCCAATCGACGACATCCTCGAACATCATCGCCTTCCAGCGGTTCTTGACGTCCTTCGTCTCACAACCCAACTCGTCGGCGATCAGCTCCAGCGCCTGGCGCCCGATCACACCTTCCGCCAGCAGCAGGTCATCCTCGGGTTCGAAATCGTCCGAAAGCTTGCACAGGCTGTCGAAGATGCGGCGCTGTTTTTCGTTCAAGGGCGCGCGCAGCTGGGCGTCATCGGCCTTCACGGCTTCCTTTGGCGCAGGGGAGGAGACAAAACTCGCAGGTGCCTTGGTGACAGGTGCCGGGGTCGGCGCCTTCACTGCGACGGGACTGGCCGACTCATTCCGCTTCGGGGGGGTCACGTCGGCCGGGGATGACGGCGACAGCTTGGCCAGCTTGGTCATGCGTTGTTCGCAGGCCCGAACCGTCCGGCCCAGCTCTTCGGCGATGACCTTGAACGGGACGCCCTTGGCGCGGGCTGCAAGCAAGCGCCGCCCTTCCTCTTCGGTCCAGGTGGCGCTGGCCGATGCGACGGGGACGTTCGCGCCGCGCATCACTTTCAGCTGGCCCCGGCATGCTTCGGAAGACCGCCCGAGTGCGGTTGCAATTTCCGGCAGGCTCTTACCCGCCGCTTTCATCTTCGACAGCTGCGCCCTGTCGTCATCCGTCCAGGCATCGCTGCGGATATCGGCCTTCCGATCCTCGGGATTTACCCCCGCAAAGCGGCCTCTCTCTGACGACTTGCCAGCTTCTGGCACGGGGGGAATACTCACGACATTCGGTAGGAAACGACCGGTGGGCCGCCCGGGCACGATGATGGGCGCATCGCCGCGAACGCCATAGCGTTTGATGGCAATCTGCGTTGCCGCAACAGGTCGCCCAAGATGCCGTGCGATCTCCGAGGGGCCTTTGCCATCGTTCAGCATGGCGCGGGCACGCTCCAGCTCCTCGATGGTCCAGGGCAGGCCTTTCTTGTCGGGTGTCGTGGCGACATCGGGAACTGGCACAGCAGCTGCAGGCGAGGGCAGGGACGCGACGGGCTGGCTGCGTCCGACCATCATCTCGGCCAGGTCGACGAACTGCGCTGGCCGCATCGGGTCCGGCACCACGGCGGCCAGTTCGCGCAACAGGGCAAGCGGGATCAGGTTGGGACGGGTCATTTCTGCCCCCGTGCTGCATCCCAATGCGCGCCAAGCGCCCACCGGTCAAAATCATTCATGGCGGCTGCGACGTGGTGGACCACGCCACGGTGGATCTGGCAGGTGCGGCCCACCATGCCGGCGGCGCCGATCAGCGGAATCATCGCGCCTTCCTTGCTGGCCCTGGCGGCGCATTGCTCGACAATGTCGGCCAGCATCCGGTGTTCGCCGTCATCCGGGATCAGCGGGGGGCGCGACAACACGGCAAGGCCATGGATCAGCGCGCGATCGAATTGCGTCAGCTTCATGGTTCAACCCTCGATATCGGCGCGCGGATCGCGCGCGGGCCAGCAGGACCGCTCGACGGCGCGGAACAGCGCATCGCCTGCGGTTTTCAAAAGCTCTGGATTGCGTCGGGTCAGCGGGAACATCTCGGCAAAGCGCCGCAGCTCGACCGCCAGCGGGTCATCGTGATCAAAGCTCTCGCCGATCGTCACGACGGCGCGGGCCAACGTCTCGGGATCCGGCTCGCCCAGCTTGGCGCGCAGGGCGAGGCCCAGGGTGATCAGCCAGGCAGCGATACGATTGCGATAAGCCATCTGAACCTCTGGAACTCAGCCGGGACGCCTGCAGGGAGGAGGGGAAACAGGCGTCCCGGGAACCACGCCGGTGGGACGGCGCGGATGGGAATGAAAAGGACGCGGCGGCGTCTAGGACCGCCGCGCCAGTTGCCGGTGCAGGACAGGCTGTGCCCGGACCGGAAAAAGGTGCCCTGCTGCCAAAAGGCAGCTCTCGGCCGGGCCAGCCGCAGGTTCCGCAATCCCGGTCTTCCCGAACTTCACCCGAAGGCGGCCGGAATTGCGGCTTGGGTGGAGGGTGATCCCCCTGGACGGGCCATGCTTCCTGCCCATCTCATCCACCTTCGGGTGTCCTGATGTCCCGAAACCCATCATTCGCCCTGCATGATCTCGGCGTATCGGGCCAGGGTCCGCGTCGCGTGATCGACATGGTGGCCATAAGGCGCGTTCAACCCGTCGAACCAGTTGCAGGCCGTCTGGAAGGTCACACCGAAATGCACGGCGCAGAACTCGCGGCTGGCAAAGCTGGCGATCATCAGCAGCGACCAGCGGCGCAGGAACGCCTTGCGATCGGCACCGTGGTCAGCATGGGCGCGGCGAGTGGCATCGCGGCCGCGCCCGCGTCCGTCAAACGGGTTGGCATGGGACATTTGACGGCGCGCGCCGTCATGCTGCGTCTGGCGCAGTATTTGCATGGGGATTGTCATGAGAGGGCTCTTGGTTGGGGGTGGAACGGTCAGGAGCGTGGTGGATCCACGCCATATCTTCAGCCGTGAAGGAAAAGCCTCTTGCTTGTGCGCAAGCGGTTGTAGCGGCGTGGTACTTCGCGGGAATCGAACCGAATTGGGCCCATTTATGGATGCGCCCAAGCGTTACGTCGAAACCACGTTTCCCCAAGTCGTTCACCAGCTCTTGGCGCGTAGGCCAGAGGGCGATCAGTTCACGGATGGAGGCGATATGGTTGCTCATGACGCCATCAGTAATGGAAGTTACTTCCATCAGTCAAGATGGAAATAACTTCTATGGCGCAGCGAGCCAAATCTCACGAAACTCAGCGCATGAAAAAGCGAATTATGAGCGCCCTGATAGAACGTGAAAGCACCCCGGTTCGGGTTGCCCCGCGCATTACTGCCCTTCGCGAAGCGCTGTCCCTGGATAAGGCTCAGTTTGCTGATTCAATTGAATACGATAGAAGCACGTTGACGAAGGTTGAAGCTGGAAAAGCTGGCCTAGACCTGGCCGTTGGTGAACGAATAGCTGCATTGTATGGCGTTGGATTGGACTACATCTATCGAGGTGACTTGTCAGACTTGCCGTCCGATCTGCGCCCACGAGTTCTTTCTGAACTTGCATCTGCGAAAAGCGTCTTCACCAGCAAGTAGGCCCGCTCAACGCGCCACCCGGTCAAACGTGCAAGAATCAGAGCAAAAAACGTGATTCTGTCGTAAGGCATACATTCCCCCATTTACTCTGGGCAATGTGGCGTTCTCGTTGCGTTCTGTAAATGGATTTTATTTCCATTACGCTCTTGACTGTGGAAGTTATCTCCACAATTTTGATCCCATCGCAACCCGATGGAGATCACGGCCATGCACATCGCCGCCGACAGCCTTCGCCAGCCCACCATCCCCGCGCAAGCGCGCGCCATGATCGCCGACCCGGAGCTTGCCGCTCTGGCTGGTGAAACCGCGCGCCGCTTCGCCTGGTACATCATCATCAGTGCACGCGGCGGTAAGGTCCGCCAACGCCATCGCCCCGCCAACGTCGTCGAAGGGCCGCTCTGATGGATCCCCGCAATCCCGCCATTCATGGTGTGCGGCCGGTGCACCGCAGATCCCTGCCGATCGATGTCCCCGTCTTCGACTTCGTCGAGGAACCCGATTGCCGGTCGGATGAACCGGCAATCGGGGCGCCCGCCATGGCCGCCAGCGCAGCTGCTTGGATCATCGGCATCGGACTAGCCCTCTGGGTCGGCAAGCTGGCTTGGGGCTTCCTGTCATGAGCCCCCGCAGCATGGCGCTTGCCGCCTTCATCCAGCACGACTGCTCGCGACACGGCTGGTCTCGCAACGCCGCCCAGATCGCGGAAGATCTGGCCTCGCGCTATCCCGCGGCGGCGTCGTGGAAACTGACAGGCCGACATGTCGCGCGGATCCTGCGCGAAAAGAATTGGACCGACAGGGCGCGCAGCAGCCGCACCGAACGCGGTGCCGACATCGAGCAGACCCTGCACGGCATGGCCGATCCGACTGAACTGAGGTTCAGCGCATGACCATCCTCGAAAACCTGCCCATCAGGCCCGCCGTCCTCGGCAAGCTGATGACCGAGAACCTGATCCTTCACCAGCAACTGAAAGACATCACGCGCACCTTGAAAGGGACCAAGTCATGACCCTCCGCCACGATTTTCAGAACATCCCCGAAGATGTCGACATCATCCTGCACCCCGCCGATGCGAACCTGATCCACCGCAAGCCGGTAAAAGCCATGCGGATCGCGGATTACTTCTACTGCGAGGGCTCCGATCCCGAACGCGGGGCCAACTACCACCTGGGCGACGTCGCAGCCTTTTGCGAGGGATGGACGCCGGTCGAGGCGGCGGCATGACCGCCCGCCCCATCCTTTTCTCCGGCCCGATGGTGCGCGCCCTGCTCGAAGGCCGCAAGACTCAGACGCGGCGGGTGCTGAAACCATGGCCTGGCGCGCAAGCTAAATGGCTGACCATGGGGGTGCTGCACCGCTCCCCCAGCTGCCAACTGGCGGATTGCGATGGGCATCTTGGGGTGCAAATGCAGCACCCCCATGCAGGGCAGCGCATTAACGGGGTCGACATCGACACGATGTCCCCACTCACTTGGGTGCGCCTGCCCTATGCCCCCGGCGACCGCCTGTGGGTGAAAGAGGGGTGGAACGCCTTCTCATTCTCTCAGGATGGTGATGTAGCGTGGCCGACGACGACGATCCCGACAGCCGAGGAAATGGCCGATATTCGGGACGCCGCCTATCGCGTTGATGTCCAGGCGGTCTATCGCGAAAGCGAGCGGGCGCGACGGTGGTTTGCCGATCAGAGATGGCGCCACTCGATCTTTATGCCCCGGTGGGCCAGCCGCCTGACGCTCACCGTCACCAACGTGCGTGTCCAGAGACTGCAGGGCATCAGCGAGGAGGATGCGATGGCCGAGGGCGTGGATGCCGTCACGATGGACGATGTGCCTCGCCAAGCGGCCGTGTCGCGCAGGAGTGACTTCGCCGCACTATGGGACAGACTGAACGCCCACCGCGCGCCGTGGGCCAGCAACCCGTGGGTCTGCGCCTTCAGCTTCAAAGTTCACCCCTTCAATATTGACCAGGAGGCCCCATGACCGCCGCACCGACACCGCCCGCCCGCCACTTGGTGATCGAATGCCTGCGCGAAGGCTTGGGCATCGAGGACATCGCAGTCGCCTGCGACTGCCTGCCGGCCCAAGTCCGCGCCATCACGCTCGAGCTGCGCCGCGACGGCATCATCCAGAACATCCGCTTCGAACGCCCGCGGTGCGCGGCATGAATAAGCCTGTCCTAGATCCTTGCTGCGGCAGCCGTATGTTCTGGTTTGATCGTCATGATGACCGCGCTGTCTTTGGGGACATTCGCCAAGAGGCGCATTCGCTGTTGGATAAATCCAGCCCAGGTGGGTCACGCCAATTGGTTATCGCACCGGATGTCATGCTTGATTTTCGCGCTCTGCCATTCGCAGACGAATCCTTTCACCTCGTCGTCTTCGATCCACCCCACCTAGTGCAGAACGGGCGCTCCGGCTGGCTGGCTAAGAAATATGGCAAGCTGGGCGCTGACTGGCGCGATGACCTGCAGGTTGGCTTCGCGGAATGCTTCCGGGTTCTGCATCCGAACGGAACGCTGATTTTCAAGTGGAATGAACATGAGGTGCGGGTCTCGGAGATCCTGGCGCTTACCAGCCATCGGCCACTGTTCGGCAATCGATGCGGCAAGAACGCGAAGTCTCATTGGATCGTCTTCATGAAACCAGAGGCCCTCGCATGCGCATCCTGATCGCCTGTGAGACTTCGGGCGTCATGCGCCGCGCCTTCGCAGCCCGCGGGCATGATGTCTGGTCCTGTGATCTGTTGCCGGCCGAGGATGGCAGTAACCGCCACATCCGGGGCGACGTGCGCGAAATCCTGGACGATGGCTGGGATCTGATGGCGGTGATGCATCCGCCGTGCACCCGCTTATGCCGGTCTGGCCGTCGGTGGATGTCCGGCCCCGGAAAATGGACCCAGCCCAAGCAGCTGCCGAAGGGACGCACCGTCGAGTGCATGAGGGCTGAGTTCGAGGAGGGCGTCAGCTTGTTCATTGACTGCTGGCGCGCGCCGATCGAACGCGTGGCGATCGAGAACCCCGAGATGAACGACCTCGCGCGCGAACGGATGCCGCCCGACCTGCCGGCGCCACAGATCGTCCAGCCTTTTTGGTTCGGCGAGCCGGCCTACAAGGCGACAGGCTTCTATCTGCGAGGCCTCCCATCGCTGATGGCCACGAACCGCCTGCCTGAGCCAGAGCGGGGCAGTGACGATTGGAAAACGTGGAGCGCGATCCACCGCGCGCCCCCTGGTCCCGATCGTTGGAAGATCCGCAGCCGCACGTTCCAAGGCGTGGCGGATGCATGCGCTATTCAATGGGGCGGTCATGCCGCCGAAGCCGTGGAGATGGTTGGATGAATACGGCCCTCCACCAGTTTCATGCCCTGCGCCCGTTCGGCGGTTTCGACCTCATCATGGCCGATCCGCCTTGGCGTTATGAAATGCGGTCGGAGAAGGGCGAGGCAAAAAGCCCGATGGCGCACTACGAGTGCCTCTCGATCGAAGACATTGCCCGGTTGCCCATCTCGGCGCTGGCAGCTCCGAACTGCCTTCTGTGGCTCTGGTCGCTGAACACCATGCTGCCCCAAGCGCTTCAAGTGATCGAGGCATGGGGCTTCGAATACAAGACGGCCGGGCATTGGGTGAAGACGACAGTGAACGGTAAGCTGAACTTCGGAACGGGTTACATACTGCGAGGCGCAGGAGAGCCCTTCTTGATCGGCACGCGCGGTGCTCCGAGGACGGCCAAGAACGTCCGATCAGTCGTCATGGGCAGGATCCGCGAGCATAGCCGCAAACCCGAGGAGGCGTTCGCGGAGGCAGAGAGGTTGATGCCAGATGCGCGACGCATCGAGATCTTCAGCAGGCAGAAGCGGGCAGGGTGGTCGAACTGGGGCCACGAGAGTGAGAAATTCGAGGAGACGAGCTGATGGGAAGGGATATTCCGATACTCGCCAGCGAGGAGCGGGCTGCGAAACTGCTGGATCTGAACCTCAAGCAGTTCCGCGCTATGGTCCAGGGCGGGCATTTGCCGCGCGGCAAAGAGATCGCGCCGGGATTTGTCCGGTGGCCTGTTGACGACCTCAGGCGCATAGCGACCGGCGATGCCGCCGATGGAATGGGAGACGTGAACTGGTGACTGGCAAAAGGTTCCTCTGGCGGCATCCGGCCGGCAGGATCTACGTGCGCATAAAGGGCAAGCTGCACCGCATCAAAGCGGCAGAGGGCACCCCCGAATTCGACCAGGAATACTGGGCGATCATGACGGGCAAGCGTGCGCAGGCAAAGACCTCGTGGAAGGCCTTGATGGACGATTACCGGACGTCGGACCGATGGATCAGCCTCAAGCCCCGAACGCGGGCCGATTATGATCGGGTGATGGAATACCTGCGCGAAAAGATCGGAGACCGCGACGTGAAAGCGCTGACGCGTTCCGACGTGATCGCAGCGCAAAAGGCAAACAGCCATCGGACTCGATTCGCGAACTATATCCCGCAGATGCTGGTCATTCTCTGCGAGCATGCAATCGACCTCGGGTGGATCGGTACCAACCCCGCGAAAGGGGTGCGCGCATTGAAAACGCCAGAGGCCCGCAAGCGAGAGCATTTGCCGTGGCCGGACTGGGCCGTCGATAAGTTCAGGGCAGAGGCCAAGGGTCTTGCGGCATTGATATTCGAGATAGGCGTCGGCAGCGTTCAACGCCCAGGTGACTGGATGGGCTTCAAATGGGGCGACTACGATGGCGATTCGCTGGTCCTGCGCCAGAACAAGACCGACAAGCCGTTGGTGCTGCCCTGCACCGAAATGCTCAAGACCGCGCTGGACGCCGCCAAGCAAGAGCTGGGCGCCACCCCTATCGCGGCGCGGCCGATCCTGATGAAGCGTGACGGGAACCCGATCAGCTATCGATACATGGCGGACCTGATGCTGAAAGAGCGGCGACGCCTCGGCCTGGAAGCGTTCGATTTGCATGCGCTGCGCTACCGCGGCGTCAAAGAACTCGCGTGGGCCGGGTGCGATGACGACGAGATCGCAGCCTATTCTGGGCATGCCACCAAAGACATGATCATGAAGTATGCCGGCGAGGCGCGACAGGAGATGCGGGCCCGCCAGGCGCGGCAAAAACGGCGCTGAACAGAACGGGACCGGAACGCGAACGTGATACCTGAATTGATACCCTGCTGACGGTCACAAGGCGAATGCCCAGTGTTTGTTGGAGGTGGGTACCGGAATCGAACCGGTCTTCACGGATTTGCAATCCGGTGCGTAACCTCTCCGCCAACCCACCGCCGTCGAGAGTGGGCATGGCTTAATGGATTGCGCGGCGCCTTGCAAGACGCGATCTGGACGATGCCGCGACCTGTCACGTCCGGCGTTGCCCAGTTCGTGCAAACATGGCAATAAGCGATCAAAGAGGTCGAGCAGAGGTTCCCCGACATGAGCGATTTCGCCGCCCGGCGCACGATGATGGTGGACACGCAGGTCCGCCCCAGTGACGTGACCAAATTCCCGGTGATCGAGGCGATGCTGGACATCCCGCGCGAGGATTTCGTTCCCGCCAGCCGCCGCTCGGTCGCCTATTCCGGTGAGAACCTGGACATCGGCAACGGTCGCGTGCTGCTGGAACCGCGCACGCTGGCCAAGCTGGTCGATGCGCTGGACATCCAGCCCGACGAGCTGGTTCTGGATCTGGGCTGCGGCTATGGCTATTCGGCCGCGGTGATGTCGCGCATGGCCGAGGCCGTCGTCGCCATCGAGGACAGCGAGGAACTGGCGGCCGAGGCGCAGACGCGCCTGTCGGATGCCGGCATGCACAATGTCGCGGTCCTCAAGGCCGAGCTGACCGAAGGCGCCCCCAAGCAGGGCCCCTATGACGTGATCCTGATCGAGGGCGCGGTCGAGGACGTTCCCCCCGCCATCATGGACCAGCTGCGCGATGGCGGCCGCATCGCGGCGCTGTTCCGCGAAGGCAATCTGGGCGTGGCCCGCATCGGGCACCGGCTGAATGGACGCGTCAGCTGGCGCTATTGCTTCAATGCCAATGCGCCCATGCTGAAGGGTTTCGATCGCGCCCGCGGGTTCTCACTGTGAGGTCGCTGGTCCGCCTTGCCGGCGTTGCGCTGCTGGGCTTGGCCGCCGCCATGCCCGCGCGGGCCGAATCGCTGGCCGACACCATGGTCGCCGCCTATCGCCATTCGGCGCTGATCGAACAGAACCGGGCCGTGCTGCGGGCCGCCGACGAAGACGTCGCGGCCGCCGTGGCGGCGCTGCGCCCGGTGGTGGAATGGGTCGCCAACTATGGCGCCTCGCGCACCGAAGGCGATACGACGCGTCGCACGACATCGCTTGAACTGAATGCCAGCCTGACGCTTTACGATTTCGGGCGGTCGCAACTGGCCATCGACGGGGCCAAGGAGCAGGTCCTGGCGACCCGTCAGGCGCTTGTCGCGATCGAACAGCAGGTGCTGCTGGATGCGGCGCTTGCCTATTTCAACGTGCGCGAGGCGATCCAGCAGGTCGCCCTGCAGCAGAACTCGGTCGAGGTGCTGTCGCGCGAACGCCAGGCCGCCCAGGACCGCTTCGACGTGGGCGAGATCACCGTCACCGACGTGGCGCTGGCCGACGCTCAGCTGGCCGCCACCCGCGCCAGCCTGGCTGCCGCGAATGGTGATCTGGAGGTCCAGCGCGAGGCCTATCTGGCCGTGACGGGCAAGCTGCCCGTGTCGCTGTCGGCCCCGCCGCCGCTGCCCAAGCTGCCCGCCACGCTGAACGAAGCCCGCGCCATCGCGCAGCGCACCCATCCTTCGGTGTTGCAGGCGCAGCGCAGTGCCGCGGCCGCCGAAATCGGCGTGGCCGCCGCTGCCGCCGAACGCAACCCGACCCTGTCGGGAACGGCGGGCGTCGGGGTCAGCCGTCAGCCCCAGACATTGCTGAACGGCAATTACGGCAGCACCAACAACGCCTCGGTCGGGCTGCGGTTGAACCAGACGATCTATTCGGGCGGACGCTTGTCGGCGGCCCATCGCAAGGCCATGGCGCAGCGCGACCAGGCGCGTTCGTCGCTGTTGAACACGGCGCGCCAGGTCAGCCAGACGGTCGGCGAGACATGGGCGAATATCGACGTGGCGCGCGCGCAGATCACCGCAATCGCCGAGCAGATTTCGGCCGCCCAGCAGGCCTATGACGGCGTGCGCGAGGAAGCCCTGCTGGGCGCGCGCACGACGCTGGACGTGCTGGACGCGGAACAATCGCTGCTGGAGGCGCGGGCCGACCGCATCACCGCGGAATCCAACCTGCAATTAGCGCATTATCAACTTCTGGCTGCTATGGGTCTGTTGACGGTAGAAAACCTGAAACTGGGAATTCCGACCTATGACCCATCGCAATACTACAATGCCGTGCGCAATGCGCCGGCCACCAGCAAGCAGGGCGAAAGCCTGGACCGGGTGCTGCGCGCCATCGGCCGCAACTGATCCTCTGACCGGCGGTTTGCGGCATGGCTAGGCCGCGTCGCAAACCCGCCCCGGCCCCCGCGCTGCGCCTGTCCCGCAAGCGCCGCAGCAACCGCTCCACCCGCCCCCAGATCGCACAAGTGACGTCGGACGCCCTGCGCCTGAGGGCCGATATCGGCAGCACGGTCCGCACCATCCGCACCATGATCGACGCAGACCCAACGGTGCTGAGCATTGCCGAGGCGCCGGTCGTTCCACCGCGCCCCACGCTGTTCCGCATCTGGCAGGCCTGCTGTGCGCGCATCCTGACCCGTCTGGAACCGCCGGCACCGATGGTCCAGGAACCGGTCATCCAGCCTGCGCCGCCGGTTGAACAGCCTGAACCGGCGCCCATCCCCACAGCTCAGGACATTGCGCGGATCGTCATGTCCCATCCCGACCTGCGGGATCAGCTGCACTCGGCCGTTCATGAAAAGCTGGAGGGCGAGATGGGGCAGAAATTCTCGGCGAATCTGCGGGCGGTGATCCGTGCCCAGGTCGCCATGGCGGTCGAAGACCGGCTGGTCGACCTCTAGGCAGCCTCAGTTCAGCATCTTTTCGGGGTCCACGCTTTCAAAGCCGCGCCGGACCTCGAAATGGACGAAACCGTCATTGCCGGCCTTGCCGAGGCTTTGTCCCGCGCTGACGGTGTCGCCCTTGGCGACATCCACCCCGTCCAGCCCGGTATAGACGGTCATCAGGTCGCCTTCGTGGCGGACGACGATGATCGGGACGCCGGCCGTGTCGCGGGTGATCGCGGCCACGCTGCCGGCCCCGGCCGCCGTCACGGGCGTCCCGGAAGGGGCGGCGATGTCGATGCCGTCATTGCTGCCCTTTTCATAGACCCGGATGATCGACCCGGAAACGGGCATCCGCAGCGGTCCGCCCCCAGACGCTGCGGTCCGTGTCGCGCCAAGGTCCGTCGTCGGCGCATCAGGCGCCGGTTCGGATGCGGGGGCGGTGGTTTCGTCGGGCAGGGGGGTCGCGGCGGAGGGCGGCTTGGGGGTCGGGCTGCCGGTGCCGGGAACGGTGGTCGCCAAGACATCGGGTTTCGTGCCGGGCTTGGGGACGATCAGGCGCTGTCCGACCCGCAGGTCCATGTTCGCGGGCAGGCCGTTCCACGACGCCAGATCCTGCACCGTCACGTCATATTTGCGGGCGATCGACCATGCGGTTTCGCCCGAAGCCACGACATGTTCCGAAGGCGTCTGCGGAGAGGGGGCGGCGGGTTTCGTGCCCGTGCCCTTGGCAAAGGGATCGGTGACGATTGCGGCGATGCCGGTCGGTCGTGCCACGGTGCCCTGCGCGACCTTGGTGGGCAGGACCAGCACCGCCCCGCTGCGCAGGGGCGCATCGGCAGGCAGGGCGTTATGGGACGCCAGCTGCCCCGCATCAAGCCCCAGCCGGGCTGCGACGGTGGCCGGCGTATCGCCCGCCTGCGCGACCGCGACCTGGCCATTGGCAAAGGTGATCACGCCACGGTTGTCCGGCTGGGGGCGGGGTGCCGCCTGCGCCGCGGCGGGGGCGGTGTCCAGCCCCCCGTTCATCCAGCCGCGCAGATCGGGATCGAAGCGGCCTTCAGTTCCGCAGGACGCCAGGGTAAGCGACGCGACCCAAAAGCCTGCGACGCGACAAGAGCCATTCTTCATGATGATATCCTCAGCCTGCCTGTAATCGGCCGGGGGTCATGTCTGGCCCAACCCCTCGACCAGCGGAACGAACCGGACCTGTCGCAGCTCGTCATAGTCGAACCCGGTTTCGGATCGGCTGACGCGGATCAGGGTCTGGACCGCGTCCGACTGACCGACAGGAACCACCATGATACCGCCGATCTTCAGCTGTGCCAACAAGGGGCCGGGCGGATCTTCGGCGGCTGCGGTCACAAGAATGCGGTCGAAGGGGGCCTGGTCGGGCAAACCGCGCGATCCGTCGCCCACCTGCGCGATGATGTTGTAAAGACCCAGCTGACGGAAGGTGGCCTCGGCCTCCTGGACAAGGCGGCGGTGGCGGTCGACGGTGTAGACGCGGCGGCACAGCCCCGACAGGATCGCCGCCTGATAGCCCGAACCGGTGCCCACCTCCAGGACGGTGTCGCGGGGCCCGATGGCCAGCGCCTGCGTCATCAGGCCCACCACGGATGGCTGGCTGATGGTCTGGCCGCAGGGGATCGGCAGGGGGGTGTCCTCATAGGCGCGGTCGGCGAACTGGCCGCGCACGAACAGCCCGCGGTCGATCCCCTCCATCGCCTCCAGCACGCGGGGATCGGTGACGCCCCGCGACCGCAGCTGGAACAGGAAGCGCATCTTGCGTTCGGCCGGGCTGTCCTGGGGTTCGTCGTTCATTCGGCAGCCTCGCCGGGAAGGGTCAGGTCGTTCAGCGCCCGGCCCAGCCCCGCCAGCGAATCATGGCAGGTCAGATCGGCGCGCATGGGCGTGACCGAGACATAGCCCTCCAGGTTCACCGCGACATCGGTGCCGTCCTGCGCGGGCGCCTGCTGCGATCCGCCCGCGATCCACATGAAGCGCCGCCCGTTCGGCGCGGTCTGCGGCACGACGCCAAAGCTGCTGCCGTGGCGCTTGCCCTGGCGGGCGACGCGGATGCCCTGCACGGCCGCGGCGGCGACGGGCGGGAAGTTGATGTTGTAGAACAGCCGGAAATCCGCGTCCGAGGTCCAGTCGCCATGATCCAGCAACCGCCGGATCACCGTCGCGCCGTGCAGACGCGCGGCCTCGAAGGGATCGTCCAGCTTGGCGGTTTCCGGTCCCAGATATTGCGACAGGGCGATGGCGGGAAGACCCTGCAGGGCCGCCTCCATCGCGCCGCCGATGGTGCCGGAATACATCGCGTTCTCGCCGGCGTTGTTGCCGCGGTTGACGCCCGACAGCACCAGGTCGGGCAGGGCGTCGACCATGATGTCGCCGACGGCCGCCAGCACGCAATCGGCGGGGCTGCCCTCGGCAGCAAAGCGGCGGGGGGCCAGTTCGGCGACCATGGTGGGGTGGGAATAGCTGATGCAATGACCGACGCCCGATTGCTCGAAAGCCGGGGCCACGGTCCAGACCTGCCCGTCGGGGCCCGCAAGCTGCGTCGCGATCTGGTGCAGCACCTCGAGGCCCGGTGCGTTGATGCCGTCGTCATTGGTGATGAGAATGCGCATCCTGCCCCCTTGTGATCAGGCCCTGAATGTCCGGCACCGGCGGGATTCTGCCGGTGCACGCGGATGTGACCTTGCCTTTGCTTAGCCGCCGCATGGTCGCGCTTCAACCCGAACATGCGCAACCGTGATGGCGGCGGGCGGAAAGCGGTTTGACCTGACCTGCGGGGCGATGCATCCTTGACGCAACGAAACGGGCCGCGACGCGTATGCAGATATACCTTCCCATCGCCGAGGTCTCGGTCAATGCCTTCACCCTGATGGGGTTGGGCGGCCTTGTCGGCGTCATGAGCGGGCTTTTCGGTGTCGGCGGCGGTTTCCTGATCACGCCCCTGCTGTTCTTCATCGGCATTCCCCCGGCCATCGCCGTTGCGACCGGCGCGAACCAGGTGGTGGCGTCCTCGGTGTCGGGGGTTCTGGCGCATATGAAGCGCAAGACCGTCGATTTCCGCATGGGGGGCGTGCTGCTGGCGGGCGGGCTGATCGGGTCCGGTCTGGGCGTCCTGGTCTTCAACATCCTGCAGCGGCTGGGCCAGGTCGAGCTGGTCGTCCAGCTGTGCTATGTCGTCTTTCTGGGCCTGATCGGCGGGATGATGCTGCAGGAAAGCCTGCGCGCCCTGCGCCGCGCCCGCCATCCGACCGGTCGCCGACGGCTGCATCAGCACAACTGGGTCCACCGCCTGCCCTTCAAGATGAAGTTCCGGACCTCGGGGCTCTATATCAGCGTCATCCCGCCCTTGCTGGTGGGTGTCGCGGTGGGCGTCCTGGCGGCGATCATGGGGGTCGGCGGCGGCTTCATCATGGTGCCCGCGATGATCTATCTGCTGGGGATGCCGACCAAGGTGGTGGTGGGAACATCGCTGTTCCAGATCACCTTCGTGACGGCCTTCACGACGCTGATGCATGCCGTCAGCTATAACACCGTGGACGTGATGCTGGCGCTGCTGCTGATCGTGGGGGGCGTCATCGGGGCGCAGATCGGCACCACGCTGGGCGCGAAACTGCGGGCCGAACAGCTGCGGATCCTGCTGGCACTGCTGGTGCTGGCGGTCTGCGCCAAGCTGGCGCTGGATCTGTTCCTGACGCCCGAAGACCTGTATTCCATCGTCACGCGGGTGCGCTGATGTCCCGATATGCCCCCTTGATCGCCCTGATCGTCGCACTGCTGCCAGGGGTGGCTGAGGCGCAATCGCAGGGGTCGCTGATGCCCACAGAAGATGCTGGCACGGGCTATCCGCTGTTTCCCGATCCCGGCCGTCCGCGCAGCGCGGTCCCCGAAAACGTGCCGAAACCGGCCGAACAGGTGGTGGCGGGCCTGTCGGATGATTCGGTGTCCATCACCACCAGCTTCGACGGGTCCGAGATCCTGATCTATGGCGCCATCCGCCGCGAGGCGCCGATCCCCGAGGGCCGGCTAGACGTGATCGTCACCATCGAGGCGCCCTCGCAGCCGATGACCATCTGGCGCAAGCAGCGGCGCCTTGGCATCTGGGTCAACACCGAACGGGTCGAGGTAGGTGCCGCGCCCAGCTATTATGCCGTGTCCAGCACCGGGCCCCTGGACCAGATCCTGCTGCCCGGCTGGGACAGCCGCTATCGCATTTCGCTGTCGCAGGCACTGCGGGCCTTCGAGGGTGCCCCCGAGGTCGCGGATGCCCCGGTCTTCACGCAGGCGATGGTGCGGCTGCGCCAGAATGATGGCCATTTCCGACTGGACGAGGGCGGGATCGAGCTGGCACAGGACACGCTGTTCCGCGCCGACATCCGGCTGCCTGCCAACCTGCTGGAGGGGGATTACAAGACCCGGATCTTCCTGCTGCGCGACGGCCAGGTCATCGATGTCCACCGCGCGGCCATCGAGGTGCGCAAGGTGGGGCTGGAACGCTGGCTCTATAATCTGGCCTTCGACCAGCCGCTTCTTTACGGGCTGATGTCGCTGGCGGTGGCGGTGCTGGCGGGCTGGGGTGCCTCGGCCGGGTTCCGCAAGCTGCGGCGCGCCTGACCGCTCCCAAAGAAGACCCCGAAATGCGACAGGCCCTGCGACGGTTCGCAGGGCCTGCTCCTCCCCCTTGGTGCGGTCCGGACCCCTCCACTGGTCCGGTCCGCGGGGTGTTCCTTCAGGCTGAAATCAGCTCGGCCTGGCGCACGATGACTTCGGCCTGCTTGATCGAGGCGATGTCGACCAGACGTCCCTTGTACACGGTCGCCCCCGCGCCGTCTCGCTTTGCCTGCTCCATCGCGGCAAGAATTTCGCGGGCCTCGGTGACGGCGGCCTCGTCGGGGGAAAAGACCTGATTGCACAGCGCCACCTGGCTGGGATGGATCGCCCATTTGCCGACCATGCCAAGCGTGGCCGAGCGGCGGGCCTGGGCAATGAAGCCGTCCTGATCGCTGAAATCGCCATAGGGACCGTCGACCGGCAGCAGCCCATGCGTCCGGCAGGCCGCCACGATGGCCGTCTGCGCCCAGTGCCAGGGATCGGGCCAGTATTTCTGGCCATCCCGCACCATGTAGTAGTTTTCCTGCGTGCCCCCGATGCCGGTGGTGGCCATGCCCATGGATGCCGCGAAATCGGCGGCGCCCAGGCTGATGGCCTGCAGGCGCGGTGATGCGGCGGCGATCTCCTCGACATGGCAGATGCCGGCGGCGGATTCGATGATCACCTCGAAGGCGATGGGCTTGGTCCGGCCCTTGGCGCGTTCGACGGCGGTGACCAGCGCATCGACGGCATAGATGTCGGAAGCGTTTCCGACCTTGGGGATCATGATCTGGTCCAGCCGGTCGCCCGCCTGTTCCAGCAGGTCGATCACGTCGCGATGCCACCAGGGCGTATCCAGCCCGTTGATGCGCACCGACAGCGTCTTGGTCCCCCAATCCACGTCGCCGATTGCTTGGATGATGTTCGACCGGGCGCGCTCCTTGTCGTCGGGGGCGACCGAATCCTCGAGGTCGAGGTTGATCACGTCGGCGTCGGATTTCGCCATCTTCGGGAACAGGGCCTCGCGCGATCCTGGACCGAAAAGCTGGCAGCGGTTCAAGCGGGCAGGCGGCAGCGGTTGGGAACGAAAGCTCATGCAAGGGTCCAGTTCGGAAAGATTCGGGACTGGCTTGGTAATAATCTTTCGCTGCGGATGCATCAAGGGCTTTCCTGCAGCGCGGCGAGGCGGAGCGATGCGCTTGACGGGCGGGGCTGTTTGGGCGCAGGACCACGGCCATGTCTTGACGCCTCAGGAGGAACAGATGAAGCGGACGGTGTATGTGAACGGCGATTACCTGGCCGAGGATCGCGCGACGGTGTCGATCTTTGATCGCGGCTTCCTGATGGCCGATGGCGTCTATGAGGTCGTCAGCGTGTTGGGCGGCAAGCTGATCGATTTCGACGGTCACATGGTGCGCCTGAAGCGGTCGCTGTCGGAGCTGGCCATCGCCAACCCGCTGGATGACGCCGCCTATCTGGAGGCGCATCGCCGGCTGATCGCGGAAAACGACATCACCGACGGGATGATCTATCTGCAGGTGACGCGCGGCAATCCGGGCGACCGCGATTTCGCCTATCCGCCCGCCGATACGGTGCCGACGGTGGTGATGTTCACGCAATCGAAGCCCGGCCTGGCCCATGCGCCCGCCGCGAAGACCGGCTGGAAGGTGATCAGCGTCGAGGATCTGCGCTGGGGTCGCCGCGACATCAAGACGGTGCAGCTGCTGTATCCCTCGATGGCCAAGATGGAGGCGAAGGCGCGCGGTGCCGACGATGCCTGGATGGTCGAGGAAGGCCGCGTGACCGAAGGCACCAGCAACAACGCCTATATCGTCAAGAACGGCACGATCATCACGCGCGAACTGAGCCACGACATTTTGCACGGGATCACCCGCGCCGCCGTGCTGCGCTTTGCCGCCGAGGCGCAGATGAAGGTCGAGGAGCGTAGCTTCACCATCGCGGAAGCGCAGGACGCGGACGAGGCCTTCGTCACCTCGGCTTCGGCCTTCGTGATGCCGGTGGTCGAGATCGACGGTGCGACGGTCGGCGACGGGTCGGTCGGCCCGGTCGCGGCGCGGCTGCGCGAGATCTATCTGGAAGAGACGATGAAGACCGCCGTCTGATTTGTGATCTGAGTTTGCGTCCCGCGACGCCGGGGGGCTTGCCGCCCCCCGGACCCCCCGCGCGGCGCCCTGCATGGTGGGGTCAGAGACCGCTTGCGGCCAGCGTTTCGGCGATGACCGGCGCCAGCCGGGCGGCCCATTCGGCCTGACCTTCGGGGGTCGCGATCAGGTCGTTGCGGATTTCGATCAGCATGTTCGGACGGTTGCGCGACAGGGCGTGGCGGTCGATCGAGTCGCCCTCGAGATGCCCGGTATAGGGCTGGTTTTCCCCCGTCACCCATCCTTGGTCGCGGCAGGCCTGCACCATCGCCGGACCAAGCCGCGCATCGCGATGCGAATAGAGGATGCCGACCTGCCAAGGGCGCGGCGGGCGGCCCTTCAGCTGTGGGGTGAAGCTGTGGATCGCGCAGATGCAACGGTCGGGATGCCCGTCGGCCAGTTCGCCCAACGCCGCGTGATAGGGACGGTGCAGGCGCGCAAGGCGGCGTTCGCGTTCGGCCTGATCGGCATGCTTGTTGGCCGGAATGACCGTCCCGTCGTAAAGCCGCATCAGCAGGGTCGGGTCGTCCTCGCCCCGGTTGGGGTCGATCACCAGCCGCGAGAAATGCGACAGGATCGCGGGGGCGTCCATGATCTGGGCCAGGCGCCGCGTCAGCCCCGCGGCCCCCACGTCGAAGGCGATATGGCGGGCCATGTCGGCGGGCGCGATGCCCAGATCCCCCCCCCGACACCCAGTCGGGAACGTGATTCGCGGCATGATCGCAGGTGATCAGCCATCGGGAGGGGCGTGTCGCGCCTTCGATGTGGAAGGGTGGGGGCGTCATGGTCCGGTCATCTGTGTTGCTGCAAGCTGTCTACGACGGATGGGCGCCAGACGCCAGTTGCCGCCACGCTGCATTTGCGGCATAGATAGCGCTAAACTTAGATAGGGCGGGATGATGAGACGACATCGCAACGTGAAGATCGTGGCAACCCTTGGACCGGCATCTTCGACCAAGGAAATGATCCGCGATCTGTTCGAGGCAGGGGCCGACGTGTTCCGCCTGAACATGAGCCATGGCAGCCATGACGATCATCGGGAACGGTACAGCACGATCCGCGAGATCGAGGCCGATACCGGCCGTCCGATCGCCATCCTGGCCGACCTTCAGGGCCCCAAGCTGCGCGTCGGCGCCTTTGGTTCGGGCCCCCAGGACCTGGAGGTGGGCGACAAGTTCCGCTTCGACTTGGATGCCGCGCCGGGCGACAAGACCCGCGTGCAGCTGCCCCACCCCGAGATTTTCGCCGCCCTGATCGAGGGCAGCGAGCTGTTGGTCAATGACGGCAAGATCCGCCTGCAGGTCGAGACCTGCGGCGCCGATTTCGCCGAATGCGTCGTGACCGTCGCAGGCACCATTTCCGACCGCAAGGGCGTGAACGTCCCCGATGTCGTGCTGCCGCTGGCAGCCCTGTCGGACAAGGACCGCGCCGATCTGGAATTCGCCTGCGAGCTGGGCGTCGACTGGCTGGCCCTGTCCTTCGTGCAGCGCGCCGAGGATGTCGAGGAAGCCATCGCCCTGGCCAAGGGCCGCGCCGCGGTGCTGTCCAAGATCGAGAAACCCGCCGCCGTGCGCGCCTTCGACGAGATCCTGAAGGTTTCGGACGGGATCATGGTCGCCCGGGGCGATCTGGGGGTGGAATTGCCGGTCTATTCGGTGCCGCCGATCCAGAAGCGCCTGGTGCGCCTGTGCCGCAGCGCCGCCAAGCCGGTGATCGTGGCGACGCAGATGCTGGAATCGATGATCGACAGCCCGATGCCCACCCGCGCCGAGGTCAGCGACGTCGCCAACGCCATCTATGAAGGCGCCGATGCGGTGATGCTGTCGGCCGAAAGCGCCGCGGGCAGCTTTCCGGTCCAGGCGGTGCAGACGATGGACAACGTCGCCCGCTCGGTCGAGGCGGACAAGAACTATCGCTCGATCATCGAAGCCGCGCGCAAGGCCAGCCTGTCCTCGGTCCCCGACGCCATCGTGACCGCCGCGCGCGAGATCGCCGAGACGACCGACGTGGCGGCGATCTGCGCCTTTACCCAGTCGGGCAAGACGGTCAGCCTGGTGGCGCGCGAACGCCCCCGCGTGCCGATCATCGCGCTCAGCCCGCTTGAATCGGTGACCCGCCGCCTGTGCCTGACCTGGGGGACGCATTGCGTCATCACCCCGCGCCTCAGCCGCTTCAAGGAAGCCGTGGTCAACGCCACCCGCGCCGCACGCGACTACAACTTCGCCGACGAAAGCCGGCAGGTCGTGGTCATCGCGGGCGTGCCCTTCAACGTGGCGGGCAGCACCAACATCATCCGGATCGCGCCCTGCGACGACCGGCTGATCTTTGCCTCGGACGCCGAATGATGATGGCGGCGGATCTTCTGCTGCTGGGCGGCATCGCGCTTTGCGCCCTGTCGGTGGTGCTGGCCGTGGTGCAGCTGGCGCGCACCCAGGCGCCGCGCGCCGCGATCCTGACCTTCATGGCCGGGATCCTAGTGCTGGTGATCGGCGCATCCGTCGATCCCGACCCCTTCCACCCCGATGACGTGGCTTCCGCGTTCCATCGCGTGACGGGGATCGGTTCGGCCGGCTGATTGGGGTTGCCAATCGCGGGGCGCCGTCCTATACGGCGCCCTTCCTTACACATGCGGCCGGCCGATCATGGCATTGCCGAGTCGCATGATCACTCTGACGAAGGAGATGAAAATGCCGAAGATGAAGACCAAGTCGGCCGCGAAAAAGCGGTTCTCGATGACGGCCTCGGGCAAGGTCAAGGCAGGTCAGGCCGGCAAACGCCACGGCATGATCAAGCGCACGACCAAGTTCATCCGCGACGCTCGCGGGACGACGGTGCTTTGCGATGCAGACGCCAAGATCGTCAAGAAATACATGCCCTACGCTCGCTGATCAGGAGAACCCCATATGTCCCGCGTTAAATCCGGCAAGGTGACCCACGCCCGCCACAAGAAAGTCCTCGATCAAGCCAAGGGCTATTATGGCGCGCGTTCGCGCAACTTCCGCACCGCCACCCAGGCCGTCGACAAGGCCAACCAGTACGCGACCCGCGACCGCAAGAACCGCAAGCGCAACTTCCGCGCCCTGTGGATCCAGCGGATCAACGCCGCCGTCCGCATGGTCGACGCCGAAATGACCTATTCGCGCTTCATCAACCTGCTGTCGAAAGCCGGCATCGAGGTTGACCGCAAGGTCCTGGCCGATCTGGCCGTGAACGAGCCCGAAGCCTTCGGTGCCATCGTCGCACAAGCCAAGGCCGCTGCCTGATCCTTCGAGGCAGATGCCGACATTGAAAGGCCCGTTCCCGCGCAGGGGGCGGGCCTTTTTCGTGCCGCGAACGTGATGGGCCGTGCAGATTGCCGGGGTCGGACCGCCCGCATATCTTGCCCCCATGAGAACTCTGAACAAGCTGTCGCGGGAAATCGCGATCCTGGCCGTGATCGCCACATTGGCGGTCTTCAACCTGTTTGGCCATGGCGCGCTGGCCCCCGCTGCCGGGATCGGCGGCGCGCTGTCGTTCCTGTGGCTGATGGGGGTGATGGTCTGGGGAGCCTCGGCCGTCGTCCGCCACGCCGAGGCTCTGGCCGAACGTCTGGGCGAACCTTACGGCACGCTGATCCTGACCCTGGCCGTCGTCTGCATCGAGGTGGCGCTGATCGGGTCGGTGATGCTGTCGGGCGATGGCGGCCCGACCCTGGCGCGCGACACGATGTTCGCGGTGGTGATGATCGTGCTGAACGGGCTGGTGGGGCTGTCGCTGCTGCTGGGGGCGCTGCGGCATGGCGAACAGAGCTATAATTTCGCGGGCGCCTCGTCCTTCCTGACGGTGCTGGTGCCCTTGGCGGTCTTTGCGATGGTGCTTCCCGATTATACCATCTCCAGCCGGGACGGCAGCTTCACGGGCGCGCAGGCGCTGTTCTTTTCCATCGTGACCTTCGCGCTTTACCTGGTCTTTCTGTCGATCCAGACCGTGCGCCATCGCGGCTTCTTCACCGAACCCGAGGATCCCCCCGTCATCCGCCATGGCCATGCCCGTTATGCGACCTGGGCGCATGGGCTGTTGCTGGTGGCGACCCTGCTGCCCATCGTGCTGCTGTCCAAGAAGATGGCGGGCTTCGTCGATCACGGCATCAACGCTATGTCCCTGCCTGCGGCACTTGGCGGCGTTGTCATCGCCACCATCGTTCTGGCATCAGAGGGGATGTCGGCGGTCCGTGCCGCCCTGTCGAACCGTCTGCAGCGGGCAGTGAACCTGTGTCTGGGGGCGGCGTTGTCCACCATCGGGCTGACGGTGCCTGCGGTGCTGATCATTGGCATGGCCACGGGGCAGGGGGTGATCCTGGGCCTTGGGCCGCAGATGCAGGTGCTGCTGGCGCTGACGCTGCTGACCTGCGTGCAGACCTTCGGGGCGCGCCGGACCAATGTTTTGCATGGCGCCGTCCATCTGGTGCTGTTCCTGGCCTATCTGGCCCTGATCCTGGAGCCGTGATGACAACCGAACCCGTCAAGGTGCCGCTGGCCGTACGACCCCTGGGGGCGATCGGCACGGTCATGACCGCGCGCCGCAACCTGTTGGAGCTGATCCCCCAGATCGCGGTCCGCCAGCCCATCGTGTCGGGCAAGACCGGCCTGCGCTGGCACATGGTCATGGACCCCGGCGCGCTGCGGCACATCCTGAAGGACCGGGTCGAGGATTATCCGAAATCGGTGACGACCAAGCTGATCCTAGAACCCGCCATCGGCAGCAGCATGTTCGTGGCCGAAGGCGCCCATTGGCGCTGGCAGCGCCGCGCCGCCGCCCCCGCATTCGCCCACCGCCATGTCGAGGCGCTTGGCCCCGTCATGACCGCCGCCGCCGAGGCATCGTCGCGCCGCCTTGCCGCCGCGCGGGGCCCGGTGGACCTGTTTCAGGAAACCGTCGCGGCGACCTTCGAGGTGATTTCCGACGTGACATTTTCCGGCGACGGCATGTTCGACCGCGATCATGTCCACAAATCGATCGACGCCTATATCGCGCAGACGGCCAAGGTGTCGCTGATGGACGTCCTGGGGCTGCCCGCCTGGCTGCCGCGTCCGGGGCGGCTGTTCGCGGGGCCGGGGCTGAAGCGGATGAAGGCGGTCGCCGACCAGGCCATCGCCGCCCGCGCCAAGGCCCCCAAGGACGGCGCGCCCGACCTGCTGGACCTGCTGCTGGACGCCCAGGACCCCGAGACCGGCCGCGCCATGAACCGCGACGAGCTGCGCGACAACCTGCTGACCTTCATCGTGGCAGGGCATGAAACCACCGCGCTGACCCTGGGCTGGGCGCTGTATCTGATGGCCTTCGACCCGGCCATCCAGGAACGCGCGGCGTCCGAGGCCCGCGCCGTTCTGGGCGACCGCGCCGCCACCGCCGCCGATTACGGGCAGCTGCCCCTGATCCAGCGCATCGTGAACGAGACCCTGCGGCTTTATCCGCCTGCCGCCTTCCTGTCGCGGACGGCGCAGGCACCCGATACGCTGTGCGGACGGCAGGTCAGGCCGGGCGACACGGTGATGATCCCGGTCTATGCGCTGCACCGCCATCACCTGCTGTGGGACCGGCCCGACGATTTCGACCCCGACCGTTTCCTGACCACGCCCGACCGCTATGCCTTTTTGCCCTTCGGGGCGGGGCCGCGCATCTGCATCGGCGCCAGCTTTGCGCTGCAGGAGGCCGTGATCATCCTGTCCACCCTGTTGGCGCGCTTCCGGTTCAGACCCGTTCCCGGGCGCGATCCGCAGCCCCGGATGATCCTGACCCTGCGCCCCGAAGGCGGCGTCTGGCTGCAGGTCGAACCCCGCCGCGCCTGAGCGCCAAGCTTGCGTCTGCTCACACGAGTGTTACAGGATGCGCAAAGTTTTAGCAGCCTGGGGACCGTGATGAGCGCCATCATCGACTTTCTGAACACCATCTTCTGGGGTTACGTGCTGATCTATGGCCTTCTGGCCGTCGGTCTCTACTTCACCTTCCGCCTTGGGCTGCTGCAATTCGTGCATTTCGCCGAAATGTGGCGCTGTGTGCGCGGTTCGGGCGAAACCGACCGCAACGGCATCTCGCCGTTCCAGGCGCTGTCGGTGTCGCTGGCCAGCCGCGTGGGCACCGGCAACATCGCAGGCGTCGCGGTGGCGCTGACGCTGGGCGGTCCGGGGGCGATCTTCTGGATGTGGATGGTGGCGCTGGTCGGCATGGCCACGGCCTATGCGGAATCGACGCTGGCCCAGCTTTACAAGGTGCATGGCACGGATGGGATGTACCGGGGCGGCCCGGCCTATTACATCTCGCGCGGGCTCAGGATGAACTGGCTGGCGGGGCTGTTCGCGGTGTCGCTGATCATCTCGTTCGGGCTGGTCTTCAACGCGGTCCAGGCCAATTCGATCGCCCAGGCGGTCGAGGTGGCGTTCGGCATCAACCCGGCCATCGTCGGCGTCATCGTGGCGGTCCTGTCGGGGGTCATCATCTTCGGCGGCATTCCCCAGATCGCGCGCACCGCGCAGATGGTGGTTCCGCCGATGGCGGGGATCTATCTGCTGACCGCGATCGTCGTTCTGGCGATGAATCTGCCCGCCGTGCCGGGCATCCTGTCGGGCATCGTGAAATCCGCCTTTGGCCTGCAGGAGGCCGTGGGCGGCGTCACCGGCGGCGTCATGGCGGCGGCGTTGAACGGCATCAAGCGGGGCCTCTTCTCGAACGAGGCCGGCATGGGCTCCGCCCCCAACATCGCGGCCGTGGCCGTTCCCGCCCCCCATCACCCCTCCAGCCAAGGCTTCGTGCAGGCCCTGGGCGTCTTCATCGACACCATCCTGGTCTGCACGGCCACGGCGGTGATGATCCTTCTGGCCGATGTGATGCCCTCGCAGGAGCTGACGGGCGTGAACCTGACGCAGGCGGCGCTGGCCGATCATTTCGGCGGTTTCGGCCATATCTTCGTGGCGGTCGCGATCTTCTTCTTCGCCTTCACCTCGATCATCGGCAATTACAGCTATGCCGAAAACGCCCTGTCCTTTCTGGGCGCGGGAAAGACCGGCATCCTGATCCTGCGCGTTGCGGCGCTGGCCATGGTGATCTGGGGATCGCTGCAGGCCGTCACCACGGTCTTCAACTTTGCCGATGCCAGCATGGGGCTGATGGCCACGATCAACCTGATCGCCATCGTCGCGCTGTCGGGCACGGTGGCGCATGTGACGCGCGACTATCTGCGTCAGCGCAAGGCCGGCAAGGAGCCCGAATTCCACATCGCCGATCACCCCGGTATCGCGCCGGGCGTCAAGGGCGATATCTGGAACTGACCGAAACCGGGCCGCGCGGGTGGGCCAAGGCTTCCCCCGCGCGGCCCTGCATGCTAACGCGGGGCCAACTGGAATGAGGCCCCCGATGGACGATCTGACCCCGCTGCGCCAGCTTTGGCTTGACCGCATCAACTCTGCCACCGATCCCGCCGCCATCGAGGAGGTGCGTCTTGCCGCCCTTGGCAAGAAGGGCGAGATCAGCCTGAAGATGCGCGAACTGGGCAAGATGACGCCCGAGGAGCGCCAGACCATCGGCCGCAGCCTGAACGAGCTGCGCGACGAGATCGACGCCGCCCTGCGCGCGCGCAAGCTGTCGCTGGAAGACGCCGCCCTGGAGGCGCGCCTGGCCGAGGAATGGCTGGACGTCACCCTGCCGGGCCGTCCGCGCCCGCGTGGCACGATCCACCCGATCACCCAGGTGACCGAGGAGATCACAGCGATCTTTGCCGATATGGGCTTTGCCGTGGCCGAAGGCCCGCAGGTCGAAAGCGACTGGTACAATTTCGACGCGCTGAACATCGCGCCCGAACATCCCGCGCGCCAGGAACACGACACCTTCTTCATGCATCGCGCGCCGGGCGACGACCGCCCGCCGCATGTGCTGCGCACCCACACATCCCCCGTGCAGATCCGCGCCATGCAGGATCAGGGCGCGCCGATCCGCGTCATCGCGCCGGGCCGCGTTTACCGCATGGACATGGACCAGACGCATACGCCGATGTTCCACCAGATCGAGGGACTGGCCATCGGTCGCGACATCAGCATGGCCCAGCTGAAATGGACGCTGGAGGAATTCTGCCGCGCCTTCTTCGAGGTCGATCAGGTCGAGCTGCGCTTCCGCGCCAGCCACTTCCCCTTCACCGAACCCTCGGCCGAGGTGGATATCCGCTGTTCCTGGGAAGGCGGCCAATTGAAGGTCGGCCAGGGCAATTCCTGGTTGGAAATTCTTGGATCGGGGATGGTGCATCCGCATGTGCTGCGGTCGGGCGGGATCGATCCCGACGAATGGCAGGGTTTTGCCTTCGGCATCGGCATCGACCGCCTGGCGATGCTGAAATACGGCATTCCCGACCTGCGCGCCTTCTTTGAAAGCGACCTGCGCTGGCTACGCCATTACGGCTTTGCCGCCGGCGACACGCCCAGCCTGTCGGGCGGCCTGTCCGCATGAGCCTTTGGGGCGGCATCTTCCAACATCACCGGCGCGAGGCAAGCGATGCCACGCGCCGGATCTATGCCCAGTTCGAGATCGCCCACACCATCGTCGATTTCGGCGCGGCGCTGTGCTTCATCATCGGATCGGTCATGTTCTTTTCCGATGATTGGCAGACGCCCGCGACCTGGTTCTTCACCATCGGGTCATTCCTGTTCGCGGCCAAGCCGACGCTGAAGCTGTGGCGTGAAATCAAGCTCTATCGCATGGGCAAGACCGAAACCCTGGCCGAACGCATCGGTTAGGCGGCGTGGCCTCAGGCCAGCCGCCGCCTGATGTCGTTCTTGTCACGGTCGATCATGCCGGGGATCAGGAACAGGTCGATCACGCACCACAGCACGATGAAACCCACCGGGATCCAGCCGATCAGGATCGGCGTCATCAGCCAGCCAAGGCCCCAGACGACCAGCATCAGCAGCCCGCTGATCCAGCGGCCCAGATACATGCGGTGCACGCCGAAGCCCCACAGGAAAATCAGCAGCAGATAGGCCACGAAAGGCGATTTCGCCTCGTTCGCCACTCGCTGTTCGATCAGAAGCTGACGGTCGGTCTGCATCGTGGTTGGGCCTTTCAAAGGGGTGGGTCGCACATGACCCTTTCCCATCAGTTAGGGGCAATTCGCCGCCGCGCAAGACCGGGCCCAGGGGTTTCGCGCCGTCGGAGGGGGCCGCAAAACCCGCCGATGGGGGCAAAAAGCCACGATCCGTCTTGACCCTTGGCCCCTTGCGCGGTTCAAGGCTGCAAACCCACCCCCGCCACATGCCTGCGCGGGCCGGAACCCGGAAAGCCACAGTCATGAAGTTCACCCTGTCCTGGCTCAGAGAGCATCTCGAGACCACCGCCACCGTCGATCAGATCGCCGAGGCGTTGACCGACCTGGGGCTGGAGGTCGAAGAGATCGCCGACCCCGCCGCCAAGCTGGGCGGCTTCACGCTGGCGCGGGTGGAACATGCCGAACAGCATCCCGATGCCGACCGCCTGCGCGTCTGCCGGGTGATGACCGACGAGGGCGAAAAGCAGATCGTCTGCGGTGCGCCGAACGCGCGGGCGGGCATCACGGTGGTTCTGGCCAAGCCCGGCGATTACGTGCCGGGTCTGGACGTCACCCTGGGCGTCGGCAAGATCCGCGGCATCGAGAGCCACGGCATGATGGCATCCGAGCGCGAGCTGGAGCTGTCGGACGAACATGAGGGCATCATCGAGCTGCCCTCGGGCGAGGTCGGGCAGCGCTATGTCGACTGGCTGGCGCAGAACGCGCCCGACAAGATCGACCCGATGATCCATATCAAGATCACCCCGAACCGCCCCGACGCACTTGGCGTCCACGGCATCGCCCGCGATCTGGCGGCCCGGGGCCTGGGCGTGCTGAAGCCTGTCAGCTCGACCCGGATCGCCGCCGGGTTCGATTGCCCGATCGGCGTGACCATCGCCGATGACGTCGCCGCCAAGGCGCCCTTCTTTTCGGGCCGCATGGTGCGGGGCGTCAGGAACGGGCCCAGCCCGGAATGGCTGCGCAAGCGCCTGACCGCCATCGGCCTGCGCCCGATCAATGCGCTTGTGGACATCACCAACTTCTTCACCTTCGACCTGAACCGTCCCCTGCATGTCTTCGATGCAGCCAAGGTGACGGGCAACCTGACCCTGCGCGCGGCACGGGAGGGCGAGGAACTGGTCGCGCTGGACGACAAGACCTATGCCATGCCCGAAGGCGCCGTCGTCATCTGCGACGATCGCGGCATCGAAAGCATCGCGGGCGTGATGGGCGGCGCGGCCTCGGGCGCGCAGGAGGACACGGTCGATGTCTTCATCGAATCGGCCTATTTCGATCCGATCAGCACCGCCACGACGGGGCGCGCGCTGAAGATCAACAGCGATGCGCGATACCGTTTCGAACGCGGCATCGACCCGGCCTTCACGCTGCAGGGGCTGGATCTGGCTACGCAGATGGTGCTGGACCTCTGCGGCGGCGAGGCCTCTTCGGTGGTGACGGCGGGTGCCATTCCCGACACGTCGCGCGCCTATCGCCTGGACCCCCCGCGCACCACGCGCCTGATCGGCATGGACATCCCCGAGGATCAGCAGCGCAGCACGCTGGAGGCGCTTGGCTTCCGGCTGGAGGGCGACATGGCGCATGTGCCGTCCTGGCGTCCCGACGTGCTGGGCCAGGCCGACCTGATCGAGGAGATCGGCCGCATCGTCAGCTTCTCGAAGCTGGAGGGCAAGCCGCTGTCGCGTCCGCAGGCAGGCGTCCCCAAGCCCATCCTGACCCCCTTGCAGATGCGCGAGAAGACCGCGCGCCGGATGGCGGCGGCCCTGGGTTACAACGAATGCGTGACCTACAGCTTTATCGACCAGGCGTCGGCGGCGCTGTTCGGCGGTGGCCAGGATGCGGTGCGGGTGGAAAACCCGATCAGCAGCGAGATGTCGCATCTGCGCCCCGACCTGCTGCCCGGTCTGTTGGCGGCAGCCGCCCGCAACCAGGCGCGTGGGGCGGCCGATCTGGCCCTGTTCGAGCTGGGGCCGGTCTTTTCGGGCGGCGAACCCGGCGATCAGGCCGTCCGCATCAGCGGCTTGCTGATCGGCCACAGCGCGGCGCGCGATCCCTATGGCAGCCGTCGCAAGGTCGACCTCTATGACGCCAAGGCCGATGCCGAGGCGATCCTGCAGGTCATCGGCGCGCCCGCCAAGGCGCAGATCAACCGCAAGCTGGACGGCTGGTGGCATCCGGGCCGCGCGGGCAACATCGCACTGGGCCCGAACGTGCTGGCCAGTTTCGGCGAGGTCCACCCCAAGATCCTGCGCGAGATGGGCGTCAAGGGACCGGCCGTCGCCTTCACGGTGAACCTGGCCGCTGTGCCCTTCCCCAAGACCAAAACCGCGACGCGCCCGGCGCTGGATGCGGCGGGCCTGCAGGCCGTCGACCGCGATTTCGCCTTTATCGTCGATCCCAAGGTCGAGGCGCTGACCCTGGTCAATGCCGCCGCAGGTGCCGACAAGGCGCTGATCCAGTCGGTGTCGGTCTTCGATCAGTTCACGGGGCTGGAGGACGGGCGCAAGTCCATCGCCATCACCGTGCGCCTGCAGCCGCGCGACAAGACCCTGACCGATGCCGATATCGAGGCCGTCGCCCGCAAGGTCATCGAGAAGGTCCAGAAGGCCACAGGCGGCACCCTGCGCGCCTGAGGGCGGCAGGTTGCCACAGGGATCATGGGGCCGCCTTCAGGGGCGGCCCCATTTCTCATAGGCGGCACGAAAATCCGGATGCTCGGCGGCGGCCTGCTGGATGGTCAGCCCGGCCGCGGCGGCCCGCCAGGCATGGCGGATCGCGCGGATCCCGGCCGCGGGACCGTTCGGATGGCCGTGAATGCCGCCGCCGCCCAGATACATCAGGTCCAGGGACTGGCCAGTGCGGCGCCAGGTCTCGAAGGCCTGGCCGCCCCATTGCCCCGAACAGACGACCGGCAGGGGACGGTCGGCGGCGCTGAAGATGGGGCGGCTGACATCGGCGAAGGATTGCACGAAGCTGTCATCGGGCTCCCAGTATTTCGCGCCGATGCCGTTGATCTGGAACTGATCCACCCCCAGCAGCCGCCAGATCTGCTGATAGGGGCCGAAATCATAGCCCAGCCCCGGATGGCGCGTCAGCAGGTCCCAGCCATTGCGATGGGCGTGCAGGCACAGTTGCGACCGCTTGCGCAGAAAGCCGAAGCCTCCATGCCCGACCGAGTTGATGTTGATGAGCGCCGCATTGCCGCCATGCCGGACGACGTGGTCATGGTTGCGCATCATCAGGTCGGGATCGGCCGCGGAGATGCCGAAGGCATACATCACCGTCTTGCCCGTCCGTTCGGCGTGGTCGCGGATGACGGGCATGACGGCCCGGACGCGGTCCTCCAGCGGGGAATAGGCGGGGGACATCATCTTTTCATCGTCCTTGATGAAATCGACGCCCGCATCGCACAGCATCCGCACGACCTCTGCCGTGGCTTCGGGCGACAGGCCAAGCGAGGGCTTGATGATCGAGGCGACCATCGGGCCTTGCGGCACACCCATCAGGCGACGCGACCCGTCGATGCCGAATTGAGGGCCGGGATGGCAGGCGAAGGCGGGGGGCAGGTCCAGCCCCGTGACGCGGATGCCGCTGAGACCGCGCATGGCAAAGACGCCGCCCAGGGTCACGGTCATCAGCGCCGCGATATCGGTGCCGATCGAGTCCAGCGGATAGGCGATGGTGGCGCTGGCGCGGTGGACGGGGCCGGTAACGCCCTGCGCCCGCGGGATCGCGGGAAGGGCGTGATCGTCCAGTGGCGTCACCGATTCGACGCGGGCGGCGTGGCGGGCACGCAGGGCAGGGGTTTCACCGGGCAGGTCGGTGAAGGTTCCGGTGGATTGATCGGCGGCGATCCTGGCGGCGACGGCCTGGGGGTCGTCCGGGGTCTCGATCAGATAGGTGACGCGGATCATCTGGGTCATGGCTGTGCCTTTCGGGTCGTGTCGCGGGGGCCGCCGCCGTCGCGGATCCAGCCGAAGTAATCCTGCGACCCCATCTGGCCGCCTTTCAGCGCGATCTCCAACCCGTCATGGGGGGCGTCGCCGAAGGCCTGGCTCAGGGCCGCGCCAGGAATCGTGGGGGCCTTGGCGACCAGCGCCGACAGCCCCAGCTGGCGCATTGCGTGACCCGAGCTGTCACCGCCCGAAATCACCGCCCGCCGGATGCCCGACCCGCGCAGCGTCGCGTCCAGGATGCGCCCAAGCGCCTGCCCGATGCGGCGGTTGGCGGTTTCGGGGTCCGTGCCGCTGGTGGCCAGTGTCCGGCGGAAGGCTGTGACCTGGGGGCCGTCGTGACCGGCCGCCGAATGGACCAGCGGCGACTGGCCCTGTGCCGCCTCCGCCAGCGCGGCACGGGTGGCGCGGGTTTCCTCGGATCGCAGGTCGGTGTCGGAACCGCAGACGGCGCGGGCGTCGAAGGCGATCAGGGCAAAGCCGTTTCCGGCCGCCCAATCCAGCTGCGCCGCCGTCACCGGCGACACCGACCCCGACACCGCCGCGATCCGGTCGACCGCGCCCGCCGAAGCGGCAGGCGGGGCCGGCGGGATCATCCCGATGTCCTGCCAATGCCGCACCAGCGCGTATTCGACCCCCTGGCTGCCCGCGACCAGACCCAGCCTGTCGCGGTTGTCCCAGATCAGGCGCCCGGCCGCGGCTTCGGAGGCAGCATCCATGCCGTCGATCGACAGGATGCGCGCGCCCTGGTCCAGCAGGGCGTCCAGACGGGGCTGCGGATCGGCCAGATCCTCAAGGTCGATCAGCGCGGCGGGCAGGTTGGTCTGGGCCGAAAGGTGGCGCAGCAGGTCCGATTCCGCCATCGGCGTGGCGGGGTGATGGGCCATGACGGGGTGGCGATCCAGCCGAAAGACGCCCTGATCGGTGCCCGCGAACAGATGACCGAAGGCCTGATAGCGGCGCATCGCGGGGGCCGCCGTCAACAGGGGCACGGCACGGGCGGGGCGCACCTGAAGGCCCGCGCCGATCGCCGCACCGATCGATCCACGGCCGGGGGACGAATCGAAGGTGGAACAGATCTTGTAATGCAGCAGGGCCGGGTTCAGCGCCGCCAGCACCCGAAACAGCGGCGGCAGGTTGTCCGCCATCCATGCCGGATCATGGGCCCGCGCGGTGGTGGCGATGCCGATCCCCCGCGCATCGGCAAAGCGGTCCAGCAAGGCAGGCGACGGCGCGTCGGTGAACAGGACCGAAGGAATGCCTGCGAAATGTAGCACCTCCATCACGGCGGCCGAACCGGTGAAGTCGTCGCCCAGCCACGCGACCAGCGGCGTGTTTTTTCGCATAAGCCCCCCTGCCATGCTTGACATGATGCTATCATTATCATCTCATCATACCAGTTAAGGCAAGATCCGATTCCGATGGGGGATGACATGACGAAAGTGGCGCTGTTCGGGGCCGGGGGAAAAATGGGCGTGCGCCTGGCAACCAACCTGGCGCGCACCGATTTCCAGGTGGGCCATGTCGAGGCGAGCGAGGTCGGTCGCAATCGCCTGAAATCGGAAACCGGATTGGATTGCGTGGCGCAGGACGCGGCCCTGCAGGGGGCGGAGGTGGTGATTCTGGCCGTGCCAGACACCGTGATCGGCAAGGTCGCGGCCCAAGTGGTGCCGGTGCTGGCGCCGGGTACCATGGTCGTCGTGCTGGATGCGGCAGCGCCTTTTGCGGGCCATCTGCCGGAACGCGCCGACATCACCTATTTCGTGACCCACCCCTGTCATCCGCCCATCTTCAACGACGAATCGACGCCCGAAGGCCGCGCCGACCATTTCGGCGGCGTCGCGGCGCAACAGGGCGTCGTCAGCGCGCTGATGCAGGGGCCGCGCGACCATTACGCCCTGGGCGACCGGATCGCCCGCGCCATCTATGCCCCGGTCGCGCGCACCTATGAGGTGACGGTCAAGCAGATGGCCATGCTGGAACCGGGCCTGTCGGAAACCGTCTGCGCGTCGCTGCTGACCGTCATGCGCGAGGCGATGGACGAAACCGTGCGCCGCAGCGGCGTCAGCCACGAATGCGCCCGCGACTTTCTGCTGGGCCACATGAACATCCTGGGCGCGGTCATCTTCGAGGAACGCCAAGGCGCGTTTTCGGATGCCTGCAACAAGGCCATCGAATTCGGCGTGCCGATGCTGATGCGCGACGACTGGAAGCGCGTCTTCGAATGGGACGAGATCGAGGCCAGCATCCACCGCATCACCTGACCATTCGCCAAGGCGCCGTCGGAGGGGGGGGGCGCCGGGCACCATCACGCAAGGGAGGAACAGAAAGATGACCAGATACGCCAGCCTCGGCATTGCCATGGCCGCCATGATCACAGCGATCCCACTGGGGGTGCAGGCGCGCACGATGAACATGGCCTTCACGCCGCCCGCCGACAGCCATTACGGCGATGCGGGCCGCGCCTTCGCCGAAAAGATCGCCGAACTGTCGGATGGCGAATTCGAGATCGCCCTGCGTCCCGCAGGCGCGTTGGGCGGCGAACGCGACGTGATCGAAGGGCTGCAGATTGGCACGGTCGAGCTGACGATTTCATCCACGGGGCCCATCGGGAATTTCGTGCCTGCCGTCTATGCCCTGGATTTCCCGTTCCTGTTCAAGGATTACGACAGCGCCCACCAGGTCCTGGACGGAGAGATCGGGCAGGAGATCCTGGACCAGTTCAGCAACCACGGCCTGGTCGGCTTGGCTTGGGCCGAAAACGGGTTCCGGCACGTGACGAACTCGATCCGGCCCATCGAAACGCCCGCCGACCTGGAGGGGCTGAAGCTGCGCACCATGGAGAACGAGGTGCATATCGCCGCCTTCAAGGCCGCCGGTGCCGCCCCCACCCCCATGAGCTGGACCGAGGTCCTGACTTCGCTGCAGCAGGGCACGATCGACGGGCAGGAAAACCCCATCACCATCGTGACGGCGAACAACATGTGGGAAATCCAGGACAACATCACCCTGACGGGCCATGTCTATTCGCCCGCCGTCGTGGCGATGTCCGCGATCCATTACGACGCGCTGACCCCCGAACAGCAGGACTGGTTCCGCCAGGCCGCCCATGCCGCAGCCCAAGCATCCCGCGCCACCGTTGCCAAGAACGAGGTCGAGGGCATCGCGCAGATGAAGGAAAACGGCATGAATGTCATCGAGACCATCGACAAGGCGGCCTTCGTCAAGGCCGTCCAGCCCGCCTATGACCAATATGCCGATCAGTATTCGCCCGAACTGATCCAGCGCATCCGCGACGCGCAGCAATAAGCCTTGGCCGGGCCGGGGCGGGGCGCAGACCCCGGTCCACCCATTCACCACGGGGAACCATCATGAAACCGATCCGGTCCACGGGCGAGGTCATCGTCCGGATTGCGCATAACCTCTCGGCGCTGCTGCTGGCGGCGGCGACGGCGCTAGTCTTCTTTCAGGTCGTGACGCGCTTTGTCCTGGGCGACGCCGCCGGCTGGTCCGAGGTCTTGGCGCGCGGGCTGATCGTCTGGTCAACCCTGCTGGCAGCGGCGGCCGGTTTCCGGCTGGGCGCGATGATCCCCATCGACTTCCTGCGCAGCCTGCTGCCCGCGTCGCTTCAGATCTGGGTCATCCGGCTGGTGACGCTGCTGACGCTGGTCTTTCTGGCGATCCTCGTCTGGCAGGGCTGGGCAATGACCCTGCGCGTCCAGGCGCAGCGGGTGGCGATGTTGGGCACGTCGATGAGCCTCTTTTATGCCGCGATCCCCGCCGGAGCGATGGCCGCGATCGCGGGCGTCATCCTGCACCATCTGGACCAGGAAAGGCAGCAGCCATGAACGCCGCCCTTGCCACTGCGCTGATCGCGCTTTTTGCCCTGTCGGTTCCGGTGGCGGTCTCCATCGGGTTGGCCTCGGTCGTCGCGATCCATTTCCAGTCGAACCTGCCCCTGCTGGTCGTCCCGCAGAAGATGTTCACGGGGCTGGACAGCTTTCCGCTGATGGCGGTGCCGTTCTTCATCCTGGCGGGCGCGATCATGACCCATGGCGGGATATCGGCGCGGCTGGTCGAGCTGGTGAAATCCATGGTCGGCAACGTGCAGGGCGGGCTGGCCAGCTGCTGCGTGCTGACCTGCATGCTCTTCGCCGCGATCTCGGGGTCGTCGGTGGCGACGACATTCGCGGTGGGGTCGATCCTGATCCCGGCGATGATGCGGCACGGCTATCCGGTCGGCATGGCGGGCGCGATCCAGGCATCCTCGGCCGAGCTGGGGGTGATCATCCCGCCCTCGGTGCCGCTGATCCTCTATGCGGTCTCGACCGAGACCTCGATCACGCGGCTGTTCCTGGCGGGACTGGTGCCGGGGCTGCTGATCGCGGGCGGGCTGGTGGTGATGGTCCAGATCTGGTGCCGCATCAAGGGGCACGGCCTGCGCGACGCCGAAGGCCGCCAGCCGATTCTGCCTGCGCTGCGCCGGTCCTTCGGGGCGCTGATGATGCCGGTGATCATCGTCGGCGGCATCTATGGCGGCGTATTCACCCCGACCGAGGCCGCGGCGGTATCGGTCATCTATGCCCTGATCCTCAGCCTGTTGGTCTATCGAGAGATCGGCTGGCGCGACCTGCCGGGCATCTTCCGCGGCGCTGCCGTGTCGTCGGGTGCCATCATGCTGATCATCGCGGCAGCGGCGCTGTTCAGCTTCCTGATCAGCCTGTCGGGACTGCCCAATGCCATCGGCGATTGGGCGCAGGACAATTTCGCATCCGCCCTGACCTTCCTGCTGGGTGTGAACCTGCTGCTGCTGGTCGTCGGCATGTTCATCGAGACATCGGCCGCCATCCTGGTGCTGGCGCCGATCCTGACGCCTGTCGCCATCAGCTATGGCATCGATCCGGTGCATTTCGGCATCGTCATCGTCGTGAACCTGGCACTGGGCATGATCACGCCGCCCCTGGGGGTGAACCTGTTCGCCGCCGCCGCCGTGGCCCGCGTGCCGGTGCAGGCGTTGTTCGGGTCGCTGGTCTGGCCGATCCTGGTGGTCGTCACGCTGCTGATGGCCATCACCTATCTGCCGATGATCTCGCTGGGGCTGGGATGGTGGCTGATGCCCTGAGCGCATCATGCCATCATGCGCGTCGAAGTGACGATTCGCGGTCGGCATCTGACGGATCGGAAAGGAACGGGCGCGATGGAAACCTTGGAGGCGGGTCGCCCGGCAACCCGAAACGACCATGGAAGGGTGGACATATGCTGAAAGGGGCCTTGATCGGCTGCGGGTTCTTTGCGCAGAACCAGATGCATGCGTGGCGGATGATCGACGGCGCCCGGATCGTCGCGGTCTGCGATATGGACCGCGATCGCCGCGACCGGACCGCCAGGGATTTCGGCGTCACGCGGATCCATGACGACGCGCTGCGCATGATGGCGACCGAGGAGCTGGATTTCGTCGATATCGCCACCACCGTCGGATCGCACCGCATGCTGGTGCAGGCGGCTGCCGATGCGGGTCTGCACGTCATCTGTCAGAAGCCCTTTGCCGAAACGATGGAGGATGCCCGCGCCATGGTCGCCGCCGTCCAGGGCGCCGGACGCACGCTGATGGTGCACGAGAATTTCCGCTGGCAATCGGCCATCCGCGCTGCCATCGCCGCGCTGCAGGGCGGGGCCATCGGCACGCCGTTCTTCGGTCGGGTCAGCTTCCGGTCGGGCTTTGACGTGTTTTCGGGCCAGCCTTATCTGGCAACCGATCCGCGCTTCATCATCCAGGATCTGGGCATCCATATCCTGGACGTCGCGCGGGCGCTATTCGGGGATGTGGACCGGATTTCCGCCAGCACGCAGCGCATCAATCCCACCATCCGGGGCGAGGATGTGGCCACCATGATGCTGGACCATCAGGGCGGCGTGACATCGGTCGTCGATTGTTCCTATGCCACCCGCCGCAGTCCCGAAACCTTTCCCCAGACCCTGCTGGAGATTGACGGCGACCGGGGTACGCTGCGGCTGGATGCGTGCTATCGCCTGGTGATCCAGAACGCGGGCAGAGAGCATATCCGCGATGTCGCGCCGCCCCTGCTGCCCTGGGCCGAACGCCCGTGGCACAACATCCAGGAAAGCGTCCACCTGATTCAGGCGCATTTCGTCGACTGCCTGCGCGCGGGGACGCAGCCCGAGACGTCCGGTCATGACAACCTGAAAACGCTGGCCCTGGTCGAGGCGGCCTATGCCTCGGCCCGCGACGGGACGCGCATCGACATGGCGGGCTGGTGATGGATCTGCGCGCGATCTATGGCACCGACATACCGCCCGTGCGGGGGCGGCGGCTGGTGGCGGGCGATGCGGCCGTGACCCTGGAACGCGGCCAGTTGCGCCACCTGACCGTCGCAGGGTCCGAGGCGATCCGTGCCGTCTCGTTCCTGGTGCGCGACCGCGACTGGGGCACGGTGACACCCCGCATCGAAGATCTGGCGATCACCGAGGATGGGACCGGCTGCCACGTCACCTATCGCGCCATCCACGACATGGGCGGCGGGCAGCTGGTCGCCGACATTGCGCTGACGCTGCGCCCCGACGCGCTGGAGGCGACGGTCACCGCCCGCTGCACCGGACAGGTCTGGACCAACCGCGCGGGCTTTACCGTGCTGCATTCGATCACGGGGGTCGCGGGTGCGCCGGTGCGGGTCGAACATGCCGATGGCCGCGTGACGGATGGCCGCTTTCCCGATCTGATCGCGCCCTGGCAGCCCTTCAAGGACATCATCGGGTTGACCCACCGCGCCGGCGATGCCGTGATCACCTGCCGCTTGGACGGCGATGTCTTCGAGATGGAGGATCAGCGCCAATGGGGCGACGCCTCGTTCAAGACCTATAATCGGCCCTTGTCCCAACCCTGGCCATACCGGCCCGATCCGGTCTTTGCCCAAGGCGTGCGGGTGACATGGCAGCCCGCCACCGGCCTTGCGCCCCCGGCATGGAAACCGGCGCAGCAGCCCGGTGCATTCCCGCAGACGGCGCTGGTCCTGACCGCCAGCGATGCCGAACGGGCGGCGCGCACCCCCGCCGACCTGCGCGCCATCGGCCCGTCGCGCATCCTGTGCCATCTGGATGCCGCCAAGGGTCTGATCGGCCCCGATCTGCGCCGCTTTGCGCAACTGCAAAGGCAGTTCCCCGATCTGGCGATGGATCTGGAACTGATCGCGCGTTGTCCCGTCGATGGAGACCTGGACGGCGAATTCGCGGCCCATGCGCAGGCGGTGCGCGATGCGGGGTTGCGCGCGGCCTCGGTCATGGTCACGCCGGCGGTCGACCGGCAATCGACGCCGCCGGGATCGGATTGGCCGCCATGCCCGCCCATCCCCGACATCCATGCCGCCGCGCGCCGCGCCTTTCCGGGCCTGCCCCTGGGTGGTGGGGTGGCAAGCTTTTTCCCCGAGCTGAACCGCAAGCCCGCCCTGGCGGGGGACGCCGATTTCGTGACCCATGGGCTGTGTCCCATCGTCCATGCCGCCGACGACCTGTCGGTGGTCGAGACCCTGGAGGCGGTGCCGCATATCCTGGCCTCGGGGCGGGGGATCGCCGGGGGGCGGGACTATCGGCTGGGGCCGTCCACCATCGCCATGCGCCAGAACCCCTTTGGCAGCCGCACCATCCCCAACCCGGACCACGACCGGGTTTGCATGACCGATGACGACCCGCGCCAGGACGGCGCCTTTGCCGCCGCCTGGACCTTGGGGCTGGCGGCGGCCATCGCCGGGGCGGGGGTGACGGTCTGGACCCCGGCGGCGCTTTACGGTCCGCGCGGGCTGATCCGCGATGACGGGACGGCGCGGCCGCTGGCGGCCCTGGTGACGGCGCTTGCGGCCTGTGCGGGTCTGCGGGTGACGGATGCGGGCATCCGCAACGGTCGCGCCACGCTGACGCTGGATAGGCATCATTTCATCGCCAATCTGCACCCCGTGGCCGATGACGTGACGGGACTGGACGCCTTTGCGTGGCGTCGCGGCGCCGCTTGGGATTTGCACAGCCCGGCCGCAACGCCTAGGTCATGAGCGACGCAGCCAGGAGGCGAGGATGAAGAAGGACGCAGCCCCCACGGGCCAGGACCGGATCGTGCGGCGCAAGCTGTCCGACGAGGTCTTCGATCGCCTGCGCGCGATGATGGCCAGCGGCGAACTGCCCCCCGGCGCGCCCATGCCGTCGGAACGCGACCTGATGGAACGTTTCGGCGTCGGTCGCCCTGCCGTCCGCGAGGCGTTGCAGCACATGCACACCATGGGGCTGATCACGATCAGCCATGGCGAACGCAGCCGTGTGAACGAACTCAGCGCCGACAGCGTCCTCAGCCGGGTGGATGACGTGGCACGGATGCTGCTGTCCTCTGAACCCGAACAGCTGGAACATCTGAAGATGGCCCGGCGCATGTTCGAATGCGGGTTGGTCCGGGTGGCGGCGCAATCGGCCGGTCCCCATGACATCGCCGATCTGCGCGACATCGTCTCGCGCCAGCGCGCCGAAACGGATGACGCCGCCGCTTTCGTGACGCTGGACATGGCGTTCCACAACCGCATCGCCGCCATATCGCAGAACCCGATCCTGGTCGCGACCAGCCAGTCCCTGCTGCGCTGGCTGTTCCAGTATCACGGGATGCTGCTGCACTGGTCGGGCAAAGAGGATGTCACCCTGCATGAACACGACCAGATCGTCGACCTGCTGGAGGCGCATGACGCCGATGCCGCGGTGACGGCGATGCAGGCGCATCTGGACCGCTCGAACATGCTGTACCGGCATCACTAGGGCCGCCAGGCGAACGGAGCCGCATATGGATTTCATCGACCGCGATTATCGCTTTGTCGCCATCGACGTGGAAACGGCGAATGGCAACCGTCACAGCATCTGCCAGGTGGGCATGGCGATGGTGTCCCATGACGGCCGCGTGGACACGCATGGCTTCTTCGTGGACCCGGACGAGCCGTTCCACAGCTTCAATTCGCAGCTGCACGGCATCGATGCGGGCACGGTGCGGGGCAGCCCGCGATTTGCAGGCGCCCTGGCCCCGGTGCGGTCGTTCCTGGAACGCCACGCCTTGGTCCAGCACAGCAATTTCGACAAGATGGCCTTCGATGCCGCCTGTGCGCGGGGCAACCTTGCACCCCTGACCAGCGCCTGGTCCGACAGCGTGCGCATCGCCCGCAAGGCTTGGCCCGAGCTGCGCGGTCAGGGCGGGCATGGTCTGGGCAACCTGAAGAAGGCGCTGAACCTGAACTTCAGGCATCACGATGCCGTCGAGGATGCCTGGGCCGCCGCGCAGGTCGTCCTGCTGGCCGAAGAACGCACCGGACAGGGATTCGCGGAGCTGGGCGCGACGGCGGCCACGCGGGCGCGCTTTCCGGCGAAGGTCGGTCTGCTGGGCAATGAACAGGGGCCGTTCTTTGGCCAGTCGGTCTGCTTTACGGGGCGTCTGGGGCTGGACCGGATGCAGGCCGCGCGCCTGGCGGCGCAGGCGGGCTTCGAGGTTCGCACCGGCGTCACCAAGGCGCTGACCCTGCTGGTCGTGGGCGATCAGGACGCGGATGCGGCCATCACCACCAAGCAGCGCCGCGCGCAGGATCTGATCGCCAAGGGCGCCGACATGCGCATCCTGATCGAAACCGAATTCGGCGATCTGCTGACGATCTAGGGGGTTTTTGGAGCGGGCGGCGGGAATCGAACCCGCGTCTCTTGCTTGGAAGGCAAGGGTCTTACCATTACACAACGCCCGCGTCGGGGTGACTTATATGCGGCCCTTGCGCAGGGTTCAAGCCGCCCTGGCGGCGCGCGGCAAAGAATTCGCGCAAAATGTCGCGCGCGGCATCGGCGGCCAACCCGTCATAGACCTGCGGCCGGTGGTGGCATTGCGGATGATCGAAGACGCGCGCCCCATGCGCCACGCCCCCCATGCGCTGATCGCCCGCACCGTAATACAACCGGTTGATTCGCGACGCGGAAATCGCCGCCGCGCACATGGGGCAGGGCTCCAGCGTCACCCACAGGTCATGGCCGATCAGCCGTTCCGACCCGATGGCGGCGCAGGCGGCCCGGATGGCCAGGACCTCGGCATGGGCGGTGGGGTCCGAAAGTTCGCGGGTGCGGTTGCCGGCGGCGGCCACGACGCGGCCCTGCGGATCGGTGATGACGGCCCCCACCGGCACTTCGCCGCGCAGGGCGGCAGCGCGGGCTTGATCCAGCGCCATGGGCATGTGACTGGTGAAGATGGCCATGACATGCTTGTGGCAAGTCCCGCCGATCCGCGCAAGACGGGGAAAGAAACGCTTCCCTCGGGGCGGTTCCGGGCGTAGAAGCCCCTCTTTGCCCCGCAGAGATGCGAAGGAGACGCGCATGAGCGATCAGAACACCCCCAAGAAGAACGAACTGGCCAAGGCCGACGACACCGACCGCATCGCCAAGGTGATGGCGCGCGCGGGCGTGGCCAGCCGCCGCGAGGCCGAGCGCATGATCGTCGAAGGTCGCGTGACGGTGAACGGCAAGAAGATCGCCAGCCCCGCGCTGGACGTGAAGCCCTCGGACGTCGTTGTCGTCGATGGCAAGAAGCTGGACGAACCGCAGGAAACCCGTCTGTGGCTGTATTACAAGCCGCTTGGGTTGATCACCTCGGAATCGGACGAACTGGGTCGCCAGACGGTGTTTGATGCCCTGCCGCGCGATCTGCCGCGGGTGATGACCGTCGGTCGGCTGGATTTGAACTCCGAAGGCCTGCTGCTCTTGACCAATGACGGCGACCTGAAGCGGCGGCTGGAGCTGCCCTCGACCGGCTGGCTGCGCCGTTACCGGGTGCGCGTCAACGGCACGCCAAGCGACATGACCTTCGATCCGCTGCGTCGTGGCGTCAAGATCGAGGGCGAGGATTTCGCCCCGATGGAGATCAAGCTGGACAGCCAGCAGGGCGCGAACGCCTGGATCAGCGTCGGCATCCGCGAAGGCAAGAACCGAGAGATCCGCCGCGCCATGGCCCATGTCGGCCTGCAGGTGAATCGCCTGATCCGCATCGGTTACGGCCCCTTCAAGCTGACCGGCATGGACAAGAACGAGGTCGTCGAGGTCAAGCGCAAGGTTCTGCGCGACCAGCTGGGCGGCCTGCTGACCGGCGATGTCGAGGACAAGCCGCGCGAGATGCGCCCCCGTGGCGCCGAAAGCCGCTTTGCCCGTTCCGAGGATCGTGGCGATGCCGGCCCGCGCCGTTTCGGCGACAAGCCGGGCGGCAAGGTCTTCGGCGCGCGGTCGCGTGATGATGATCGCGGTGATCGCCCGGCCCGCAGCTGGGGCGACAAGCCCGCGCGTCAGGGTGATGGCGAACGCCCGCGTTTCCAGGGCAAGCCCGGTGGGTCGCGTCCTGAATTCGGCGACCGCGCCCGCCCCGCAGGCGACAAGCCGCGTTGGGGCAAATCCTCGGGCGACGATCGCAAACCCTATGGCAAGCCGCGCGACGGCGATGACAGCCGCTCCTCGCGCTTTGCCGGCAAGCCGGGCGGCGACCGCAAGCCCTGGGGTGCGCGTGACAATGCGGACGGCCCGAAGAAGCCCTATGCCTCGCGTGATGGCGGTGACCGCAAGCATTGGGGCGCACGTGATAATGCGGACGGCCCGAAGAAGCCCTACGCCCCGCGTGACGGCGGAGACCGCAAGCCTTGGGGCGCGCGCGACAACGCGGACGGCCCGAAGAAGCCCTACGCCCCGCGCGACGGCGGCGACCGCAAGCCTTGGGGTGCGCGCGACAATGCTGATGCCCCGAAGAAGCCCTATGCCCCGCGTGATGGCGGCGACCGCAAGCCTTGGGGTGTGCGCGACAACGCGGACGGCCTGAAGAAGCCTTACGCCCCGCGTGACGGTGGCGACCGCAAACCCTATGCTCCGCGTGGCGAAGGGGCCGGGAAGCCGCGTCCTGCCGGTGGCAAGGGCTTTGGCGGGCCGCGTGGCGATCGCCCGGCGGGCGGGGGCTTCAAGCCGGGGGGCAAGCCCGGTGGCGGCAAGCCCCGCGGACCGCGAGGCTAATTCAAAAAGCCGGGCCATTTGGCCCGGCTTTTCTCATTTCGTCAGGATCAGCTTTCCTGCCCGCGTGATGCGCAGCTGGTAGACCTGGTCATCCAGCGTGATCAGGGCCTGGTTTCCGCCTTGGGTCAGCTTTTCGGCATCATGCAGCGGCAGATGCGCGAAAACCGAGGTCGAGCCGGGGCGGTTGAATTCTGCGGGGCGTGTTGCGGTCATGATCAGCCTCTTGCTGTGGCGCGGGTATGCCTAAAGCTGACAAATTCGTTCGGGAATGTCAAAGTATTTTGGTCAGATTTAAGTTGAAAGGCGGAATGTTGGCGCAAGATGCTGATATCGCGCCATATTGATCCGCCTTTCCCGTGTTCGATCAACCTTCGAAGCAGGCGATGATCGTATCGGCCAGGCCGGTCAGGATGGCGTCATAGCTCTCCGCATTGCCATCCGCGCCCTCCGGGCTCAGCTCGCCTCCGGTGCGGGTGTCGGTGCCTTCGGTGACGGTTGCCAGCAGGGAGGGATCATGGGCGAATTCGGGAAAGGCACAGACGGCCTTGGTGGCGATGACCTGGTCGCGCACCAGCTGCACCCGCGCCGCCGAGGGCGTGGCCGCATCGCCCAAGGACAGGGCTACCGCCGATTTCAGCCCGAAATGCCGGGTGAAATAGGAATAGGCGTCATGGAAGACCACGAAGCTGGTTTCCGACCAGGGGGCAAGGCGATCCGACAGGGACGTGTCGAGCGCGGCAATCCGTTCGGCGGCGGCGCGCGCATTCTGCCGATAGGTTTCGGCGTTCTGCGGGTCCTGTTCCGACAGGGTGGCGGCAATGCTGTCCAGCCACGGGCCGGCATTTTGCGGGTTCAGCCATGCGTGGGGGTCGATGCCTTCGTGATCGTGGCCCTGATGCCCGTCTTCCTGGTCGTGATCGCCATGGTCCCCATGGTCCCCGTGGGCTTCATGGTCGCCGTGGTCGTGCCCCTCATGCTGATGCCCTTCATGCTCATCCCCGCCCTCATCATAGCGCTGCAGGATGGTGCCATCGACCGTCAGCAGCCGCAGCTGCCGCGTGTCCTCGGCCAGGTTTTCCGCCGAGCGTTCCAGCCAGGGCGTCAGTTCCGGCCCCATCCAGACCAGCAGATCGGCGCCCTGCAGGGTCCGCGCATCCGACGGCCGCATCGTGTATTGATGCGCGCCGGCCGCACGCGGCAGCAGGACATGCACGGTGCCCAGATCGCCCATCACTTCTTGGACAAGGGCGCCGGTGGGGGACATGTCCGTGACGACATCGGGGGCCGCGAAGGCGGGCAGGGCGGTCATGGTCAGGGTCGCGGCAAGAAGGGGCAGGCGGGGCATCGACATCTCCGATCGGGGTTTGTTGCGATGTGCGGGTTCTGTGTGTTATAGAGTAACAAGTCAACACAATTGTAATAAAGTAACGCGACAGCGTGAAAGGCTGACCCATCCGTGACCGATGATGCAATCGCCGCGGCCTTCGTGCCGCATGACCATCAAGAATGCGCCCACCGCGCCCTGGACGAGGCTGCCGCCCGCCTCAAGGATCAGGGCGCGCGGCTGACGCCCGTGCGCCGCCGCACGCTGGAGATCCTGCTGGAAAGTCACCGCGCCATGGGTGCCTATGACGTTCTGGACCGCTTGGCGGCCGAAGGGTTCGGACGCCAGCCCCCCGTCGCCTATCGGGCGCTGGAATTCCTGGTGCAGCACGGGCTGGCGCATCGGCTTCAACGGTTGAACGCCTTTGCGGCCTGCCTGCATCCGGGGGACGATCATCACCCGGTCTTCCTGATCTGCCGCAGCTGCGACCGGGTCGCCGAGGCCCCCGTCACCCCGATCCGCGACGCGCTGGCGCAGGTGGCCAAGGCGGGCGGGTTCCGGGTCGAACGCGCCACGATCGAGGCGTTGGGGCTGTGCGCGACCTGCGCCGCGACGGATGCCGGGGCGCCATGCTGATCCGGGCCGAGGCCATGACCATCCACCGCCCCGGCACCGTCGATCCGGTGCTGGCCGATGTTGATTTCCGCATCGCCCCCGGAGAGATCGTGACCGTGGTCGGCCCGAACGGGTCGGGCAAGTCGTCGCTGATCCGGGCGCTGCTGGGCCAGATGGGCCTGGCCGCGGGCAGGGTGACCCGTCAGGCCGGGCTGCGCATCGGCTATGTCCCGCAGCGGGTGCAGCTGGATACCGCCATCCCGATGACGGTGCGGCGCTTCCTGTCGCTGCCGACCCGCGTCACCGATGCCGAGGCCGCCGCCGCCCTGGAACGGACCGGCGTGCCGGGACTGGGCGCGCGCCAGTTGACCCAGCTGTCGGGCGGCCAGTTTCAGCGCGTGCTGCTGGCCCGCGCCCTGCTGCGGTCGCCGCATCTTCTGGTGCTGGACGAACCGACGCAGGGGCTGGATCAGCCGGGCATCGTCGCCTTCTATCAGTTGATCGAGGATGTCCGACGCCAGACCGGTGCCGCCGTCCTGATGGTCAGCCATGATCTGCTGGTGGTGATGCGGTCCTCGGACCGGGTGGTCTGCCTCAACGGCCATATCTGTTGCGAAGGCACTCCCCAGCATGTCAGCGGCGCCCCCGAATACCGTGCCCTGTTTGGCGCCGAGGCACAGGGCATGCTGGCCCTCTATCAGCACCACCATGACCACGATCACGACCATGACCATACGCATGATTGCGACCATCATCACGACCACACGGCCCCGGCCCTGCCGCATTAGCCCGACGAAAGACCATGATGCTTGATGATTTCTTCTTCCGCGCGGTGCTGGCCGGGCTAGGGCTGGCACTGGTCGCGGGCCCGCTGGGCAGCTTCGTCGTCTGGCGGCGCATGGCCTATTTTGGCGATTCGACCGCCCATGCGGCGATTTTGGGCGTGGCGCTGGCGCTGGCTTTTGACCTGTCAATCTATGTCGGGACGCTGGCGGTGGCGGTCGCGATGGCCTGCCTGGTGTCGACGCTGGTGGCGCGGGGGCAGGCGATGGACACGATGCTGGGCGTGCTGTCCCATACCGCGCTGGCCTTCGGTCTGGTGGCGATCAGTTTCGTGCCAAGCGCGCGGTCCGATCTCAGCGGTTACCTGTTCGGGGACATCCTGGCGGTCGGGCGGTTCGATCTGGCGCTGATCTGGGCGGGGGCGGCACTGGTTCTTGGCCTGCTGATGCTGCGATGGCAGCGCCTTGTCACCAGCAGCCTGAACGAGGAACTGGCCATGGCCGCGGGCATCGATCCGCGCATCGAACGTCTGTTCCTGTCGCTGGCCTTGGCCGTCGTCGTCGCCTTGGCGATTCGAGTGGTGGGGTCATTGCTGATTTCGGCGATGCTGATCGTTCCGGCGGCGGCAGCCCGCGGATGGGCGCGTTCCCCCGAGCGGATGGCCGCCGCCGCTGCGCTGATTGCCGCCGGTTCGGTCATCGCAGGGTTGTATTCCAGCCTGCATCTGGACACGCCCGCCGGCCCCTCGATTGTTGCATCGGCTGCAATGTTTTTCCTGCTGTCGCAGGCGTTTCGGCGCGGTTAGTGCGGATATGTCACAGTAATTTCCGGTGTTTGGCAAAGCAGGGAACGAAGCGGCGAAACGGGGGTTGGCCAATATGCAACAGTGCATGCAGCCCCACGATTGATTCATTTCAATCCAGCTTTTCAAGTGACGGGGTTTGTGTAACTGTCGCAGCGATGTTGCCGGAAACGGCAGCCTTCAATCGAAACGGAGCATGATCATGACCAAATTCGCTACTTTCGCTGCCGCCCTCGGCCTGACCGCAACCTCGGCTCTGGCCGGTGGCTACGTCGCACCCGTCGTCGAAGTTGAGCCCGTCGTCGTCGAGGAGCAGCCCGCTTCCTCGAACGCTGGCCTGGTTGTCCCCGCCCTGCTGCTGCTGGGCGTTATCGCTGCAGTCGCTTCGGACGACGACGACAGCTGATCTCGAAGCGGATCTTCCTGATCCGTTTCCAAAAGGGCTGGCCATTGGTCGGCCCTTTTTCTTTTGTCCGGACGCCACCCCTTCAGGCGACGGATGTGCAGATGAAAAAGCCGGCCCCGTAGGGCCGGCTTTTCGCATTTCAGGCATGACCGTCGTCAGGGGCGCAGCGTCTGCACCGTGATATAGCCCAGGCCCGGTCCGACCCATTGGCGCGACACGGGGATCTGCCCAGCCTGCACCATATAGCTGTTCTGGAAGGTCACGCCGTGGCCCGCGCAGTCTTCGGTGATGACGCCGGGATTGGGGCCGGGGCCGGTGGTGCAATCGAATTGCAGCGGGCGTTCCAGACCGTCGCCCCCCAGATATCGCATGATGCGCGTGCCCCGGCCGGACTGGCCGGCACGGATCAGTGCCTCGGTGCCCGGTTCGGCCACGGCCAGGTCGCGGCCCAGGCCCTTGGTGCCGACCAGCATGCCGTTGCGCAGGATCACGGCCTCCTCGGCGGGGGTCATATAGGTGCGCATCGCGCCGTTCTGACCGGTCATGGCCAGGATCTGGGTGCGGCCCAGCCCTTCGAAGCCCACCTGGATCAGCGGGCCGGGATTGACGCGCAGCGCCTCGGCCACGCGTTCCTGCGCGGATTTCGGGGCGGCGGTCGGGGTGGGTTCGGCGGTGCGGGCGCTGATCGCCTGCTGCACCGTCCGGGCCAGAACAGAGGCCGGGGTCGTCCCGCCTTCATCCGGTCCCTGATTGCTGCAGGCGGCCAGCGCCGCCAGCAGGGTCAGCGCCATCGCGCCATTGCGGGCCTGTGCCATGTTCATCGCCAGAAGCTCCCCCAGCCTTGATAGAGTTTGACGGTCTGGCTGTCGCGGACCTTGTCGTACAGACGGTCGTTGACCTCCAGCCGGGCGCCGCCGTCGCGCGACAGGGACCGGATCGTGGTGCTGGCGCGGTCGCGGGTCGGTGTGCCGGTGGCCCAGCTGATCGGGATCGACAGGGTGATGCCCTTGTCGAAGCTGCCCTCGCCGAATTCCTCGGCGCTGAGATCGGTCTTGGTGGCAAAGGCGCCGACGCGCCAGCCGTTCTCGAATTCGCGGGTCAGGGTGACGGTCGCGCCCTTGTCGCCCGCCAGATACTGGCCGACATCCAACTGGGCCGTGAAGCCCTGGCTGAACTCGTAATAGGCCGAGACATGGCCGGTCGTGACCTCATAGTCGCGGAAATCCAGCAGCCCGTCGAAGTCGCGCTTGCGGACGCGGTTCACCTCGGCGCCGAAGGCCAGGGGCGAATTCGCGGGCTTCCACAGCACCTCGGCCGAAACACCGCCATAGGCCTGCTCCAAAAGGCCGACGGTCACGCGGCTGTAGACCTGTTCGGTGGGCCGGGCGAACCAGGCCAGCGTCAGTTCGGGAATGACCGGGCTGGTATTGCCCGAATACATCCGCGTGTCGGACCGCACCCGCGGCACGCCTTCGGGCGTGGTTTCCAGACTGGGATCGGCCAAGTATTCCTCGGCGGTGTAATGATCGCCGCGCACGCCGTCGTTTTCGGATGCGGGGATCCCCGGACCGCGCTGTTCCTTGTCGCCAAAGGCGCGCTGCCGAATTGCGCCGGTCAGCACCAGGCCGGGGGTGATCTCATAGCTGGCACGGGCCTCGGCCCCGACCTCATAGCGCAGCGGTTCCTCGGGGTCGAACAGCCCAAGGTCCAGATAGGGTCCGACGCGCCAGCGCAGGCGGGGGAACAGGTCCTCGGTCATGGTCAGGTCGCCCTGGCGCAGCGGCGCATCCGACAGCGCGCTGGCGGCGGCGATCTGGCCGGCCTCGGTATTTTCCAACCGTTCCACGTCCGACCGCCGCAGCGTGACCGAAGATGCCGGAACCCCATCGGCGGAGGAGGTGATGACGAAGGTTTCCACCGACGGCGGCAATGCCCGCGTCATCAGGCGCGCGGTGCGGCCGATGGCCTGTGCCTGCTGGACATAACGCTGGTTGCGGATGCGGACCTCGGCGCGGGTGGGCGACAGGGCCATACTTTCCAGCAGCTGGCCTTCATCGACCAGCGCATCTGCCAGCGCTTTCTGGATGGCGGGACGGGCGGTCGGGTCCTGCGCCCATTGGCCGGACCAACCTTCGGGATCGGCGTCGCGGGCGGGGCGCGGACGCACCGGCGCGGGCGCCTTTTCCAACCCCGAAGGGTAGGCGGATTCGCGCGGGTTCAGCGCCACGGTGAACTGCGCGCCGACGGTCTCGCCGCCGATGACATAGGCGCCGACCTCGTAATTGCGGCCGAACTTGTAATTGGCGCCGAAGTTCAGGTTGCCGGGTTCCTCGTCACCCTGCTGGAAGGTGTTCAGGCCGCCGTTCCGCAGGCGATAGCTGCTGCGATAGACGTCGTTGGAATATTCCGCCGTGACGCTCAGCTTGTCGTTGACCTGCATGCTGACCGAGGCGAAGGGCTTGGCCCCGCCGGTGAACCAGTTTTCGACATTGGCGGTGCCGCCCTCGTCGGTGCCGTCGATGACGCGCGGCTTGCCCGCCAGCGTCCCCCAGCCCAGACCCAGGCTGGCGCGGATGCGCGGGGTGATGTCGCGGGTGGCGACGATGTATTCGCCCGAATAGACGCCGGTGCCCAAGAAATCCTGGACGCCCACGGAAACGGCCGGGCGCCAGCCATCCTGATCGACCACCTGATAGCGCAGGTCGAAGGACCGGTCATAGATGAAGCCGTCATCGCGGAAATCGCTGATGCCCTCGACCCGGCTGTAGCGCAGGGCGGCGGTCAGCTGCGGCAGGGCCTGGAAGACCACGTTGGTGCGCAGCGCATAGTCCGATTTCGAGATGGTCGCCCCCAGAGTGCCCTCGGGCAGGGTCTCGGCGGTGGGGGTGTCGATCCCGCCCGGCATGCCATAGGTGGACATGTTTCGGGCCAGCATCGGGTCGGCGATGGCATAGCCTGCACCGACCAGAACGGCCAGGGGCAGGGTGGTGGCCATCAGCTGGCTGGTCAGGCGCGAGCGGCGCATCGGCGTCTTCCTTTCGGCGGGCGGGGGCTGAAGGTGGCAGTGGCAGTTCAGAACGGTGCCATGGCCTTGGGCCTTGGCAGGGTTCGCGGCGCGCATCGACACACGAATGCGTGAACGCGCCGCGACGGGATCAGCCGGCGGCGGGCGTCTCGGCAGGCGTTTCGGCGGCGGCGGCAGGCTGGGCGACCGATGCGCAGCCCTGCTGCGTCTGGCCGCTGACCGTCAGGCGGGCCGTCAGCGGGTATTTCTCATCCGCCATCGTGTCCTGGCATTCGGTGGCCGTCATGTTCAGCACGAAGGGCCGACCGTTCAGGACGCCGATATATTCCACGCCGCGATCAAAGACGATGCGCCTGACCTCGATCTGGCGACCCGACTGGTTTTCCGGCGTGCGATAGGTGGCCGAGGTTCCGCCGACCTCGACGTTCCAGAAGGGCTCGTTTCCGCGGGCGACGAAATTCGTGGCGCGATAGGTCAGCGGCTCGGCGGTCGGGATGGGCTTGGCGGGCGCGGTGCCGGTTTCGATCGGTTCCACCAGGGGCGACACGGCGGGCGGGCGGGGCTTGGCGGGATCTTCGGCTTCGGGTTCGGACTGGTCCAACCCGATGTTGCGGCGCAGGTCGGCCATGGACTGCGTGTCGCAGGCCGTCAGGGGAAGGCTGATCAGCGCAAGAAGCGCAAGACGGATGGGCAGTTGGGGGAACATGGGGGTCTGGCCTTGTGGTTCGGTCTGGATCACTGTCCGTCAAGCGTTACCAATCACGCGCCCGTGGGGCAAGCGTCACGCCCCCGGCCATGCGAAGGACGGGCGGTCGCCCGCCTTCCGCATGGCCGGGGGCGGACAGTCGCCCTGGACTGTTGAACAAATGATAATCCAACCCCCTCTGGCCATGCGGGGCGGGTATCTATATTCCGCAAGGTAGGCCGCCAACCCTTGCCGCCCATTGATTTGCCAAGAAATGCGGGCGAGGGTCGACGGGATATCTGTTCCTTGCTTCGGGTCTTGCCAGACATGTCATCATCAGCGGGTCCGGAACGACTTGTCACCTCTACCGGGCATCGATTTGCCTGGGATGAAGGGGTCATGGGCCGCGCCATCCGGGATTTCGACTGGTCCCAGACACCGCTTGGACCGATCGAGCAATGGTCCGCCGCCCTTCTCAGCGCGGTGCGCATCCTTCTGGGTCAGCGTCACGCCGCCTGCATGTTCTGGGGCCCGGAACTGACCATGCTGTACAACGACGGCTATGCCCCCGCCCTGGGACAGAAGGAATGCCGCGCCTTGGGTCAGCCCTTCCGCGTGATCTGGGCGGATGTCTGGGACGACGTGGCCCCCCTGGTGGACATGGCCCTGTCCGGACGCGGCACCTATAACGAGGAATTGCGCCTGGTCATGACCCGCAACGGGTTCGACGAGGAAACCTTCTGGACCTTCAGCTACAGTCCGCTTTACGACGATGACGGGTCGATCGCGGGCCTGATCAACATCACCGTCGACGTCACCGAGGTCGTCCAGGGCCGCCGCAACCAGCAGATCATGCAGCAGGAATTGCTGCACCGGATCAAGAACATCCTGTCGGTCACCTCGACCGTCGTATCGGCCAGCCTGCGCAACGCCACCTCGATCCAGCAGGCGCGCGACACGGTCGGTGCGCGCATCATGGCGCTGGCCCGCGCCCAGGGGCTGTTCACGGAACTGGGCGACAGCGCCGAGATCACCGATGTCATGGCGCGGTCGATCGGCGCGCATCTGGATGGCGGTGATCGCATCCGGCTCAGCGGTCCGGCCGTGCGGCTCAGTTCGCAACAGGCGGTCGGGCTGTCGCTGGCGCTGTACGAATTGTCGACCAATGCCGCGAAATACGGCGCGCTGTCGGTCCCCGAAGGGGCCGTGGATCTGACCTGGGCCGTTCAGGGCGACGCGTTTGCGCTGGATTGGATCGAAAGCGGCGGCGCCCCCGTCCGGCCACCCGAGCGCGAAGGCTTTGGGTCGAAGCTGGTCAACATGATCGTCCCCACCTATTTCGAAGGCGAGGGCGATGTCAGCTTCGACCCGGCGGGCCTGCATTACCGCCTGCGCGGACAGCTGAGCGCCTAGCAGTTCGGGACGTTCACGGCCAAGCCGCCAAGCGAGGTTTCCTTGTACTTGTCGGACATGTCGCGGCCGGTCTGGCGCATGGTCTCGATGGCCACGTCCAGCGAGACGATGTGATGGCCGTCGCCCCGCATCGACAGGCTGGCCGCGCTGATCGCCTTGATCGCGCCCAGGCCGTTTCTTTCGATGCAGGGCACCTGGACCAGTCCCGCGACCGGGTCGCAGGTCATCCCCAGGTGATGCTCCAGCGCGATCTCGGCGGCGTTCTCGATCTGGCGGGGCGTACCGCCCAGCACGGCGGCAAGGCCCGCGGCGGCCATGGCCGATGCCGACCCCACCTCGGCCTGGCAACCGCATTCCGCCCCCGAGATCGAGGCGTTGTGCTTGATCAGCCCGCCCACGGCCGCCGCCGTCAGCAGGAAATCGGGCAGCAGGCGTTCGGATGCCCCCGGCACATGGTCCAGCCAGTACCGGATGACCGCCGGCATGGTGCCCGCCGCGCCGTTGGTGGGGGCCGTGACGACCTGGCCGCCGGCGGCGTTCTCCTCGTTCACGGCCATGGCATAGGTCGACATCCAGTCGTTGATGATATGGGGCGCGGTCATGTTCATGCCGCGTTCGGCCATCAGCTTTTCATGGATGCCCTTGGCCCGCCGGCGCACCTTCAGCCCGCCGGGCAGGATGCCGTCCGTGGTCAGCCCACGATCCATGCAGTCGCGCATCACCTGCCAGATCTGCATCAGCCCGTCATGCAGTTCGGGTCGCGACCGGAAGCACAACTCGTTCTCCTCCTTCATGCGGGCGATGGACTTGCCGGATGCCTCGGCCATGTCCAGCATCTGCTGGGCCGTGGCGAAGGGAAAGGGGACGCTGCTGCTGGCGTCGCTGCGGTCTTCGTCATGGCGGCGCGCCAGTTCCTCGTCGGTCATGACGAAGCCGCCGCCGATCGAGTAGTAGATCTGATGGAAGATCACGTCGCCTTGGGCATCGGTGGCCGACAGCGTCATGCCATTGGCATGGCCGGGCAGGGCGTGGTCGTAATCGAAGCGCAGGTCCCGGTCGGGGTCGAACTGCAACGGTTCCAGCCGCGGCGGGGTGATGCGACGGGTGTCACGGATGGCCTGCAGGGCCGCTTCGGCGGCCTCGGGGTCCATGGTGGCGGGGGTGAAGCCCGCCAACCCCAGGATGGTGGCACGATCCGTCGCATGCCCCTTGCCGGTGAAGGCCAGGCTGCCATGCAGGCTGGCCCGCAGCCCATGCGCCTGAAAGGGCTGCAGCCGCAGCGCGTCCAGAAAGCGCGATGCCGCCACCATCGGGCCCATCGTGTGGGACGATGACGGACCGACCCCCACCTTCAGCAGGTCGAACACCGACAGAAACATGAAATCCCCCTTGCAAATGCTGCCCCATCTAATCAGGACCGGCGCGACGCTGCCATAGCTGGACGCGACCATTCAGGGGTCCAGTTGCGACATGCCCATCCCCTTGGGTCCGACGCGCCATATGGTTAAAATCATAGCAACATGCTAATTAAATAAGCAATAAGGGGTCGCCTGTGAAATGGGCAGGGTGGGGGTCCTCTGCCCTTCTTGCAGGCTGCCCGTCATCGGTAAAGGAACAGGATATGGATTTGCCAGACCCGATCATTCTTGGCGACACGCGCCTGGGGCCTCCGGTTTTCCTGGCCCCGATGGCCGGGATCACCGATGTGCCCTTCAGGCGGGCCGTCGCGCGTTTCGGCGCAGGGTTGCTGGTCAGCGAGATGGTCGCCTCGACCGAGATGGTGACGCCCCGGCCGTCGAACCGCGCCTCGGTCCGCGCCAAGGCCCTGACCGAGGGCGCGCTGCCCGTCAGCGTGCAGATCGCCGGGCGCGAACCCGCCCCCATGGCCGAAACCGCCCGCATCGTCGAAGGCATGGGCGCCCGCGTCATCGACATCAACATGGGCTGCCCCGCCAAGAAGGTCACGGGCGGTCTGTCCGGCGCGGCACTGATGCGCGACCTGGACCTGGCGCTGTCGCTGATCGATGCGGTCGTGGGTGCGGTCGATGTGCCGGTGACGCTGAAGATGCGCCTGGGCTGGGACGATGATTGCCTGAATGCCGCCGATCTGTCGGCACGGGCGCGCGATGCCGGGGTGGCGATGCTGACCGTGCATGGCCGCACGCGGGCGCAGTTCTACAAGGGCCAGGCCGACTGGACCGCGATCCGCGCCGTGTCCGACCTGCCGGGCCGTCCGCCCCTGGTCGCCAATGGCGACGTGGTCGACGCAGACAGCGCCCGCGCCGCATTGGCGCAATCGGGGGCCGAGGCGGTGATGGTGGGCCGGGGCGCGCAGGGTGCGCCATGGCGGCTGGCGCAGATCGCCCATCAGCTGTGGGGGACGCCCGCGCCGGTCATCCCGCGCGGTGACGCGCTGGCCGACCTGGTCCAGGACCATTACGAGGACATGATGGCGTTCTATGGCACCGAGTTGGGCCTGCGCGTCGCGCGCAAGCATCTGGGCTGGTATGCCGAGGCGAACGACGCCCCCCTGCGCGCCCAGATGCTGCGCGCCGAAACGCCGGGCGCCACCATCGCGCTGATCCGGCAGGCCTTTGCCGATGCCCCCGGCGATCAGACCGGAAGGGCCGCCGCATGACCCACCGCCCCAGGGATTTCGTCGATGCGGTGACCGGCCCCGGGCTGGACGCGCTGCCCATGCCGGCGTTGATCCTGGATGCGAAGGGCCGCGTGGCCGCGATGAACGATGCGGCGGAAATCTGGCTGAACATGTCGCGCACCTCGACCCTGGGCAAGGCGCTGGATGGCGACGACATGGCGACCCGGCTGCGCATCGCGCCCAGCCTGCGCCCGTTGATGGGCCGCGTGCTGGCCAGCGACGAGGCGCTGTACCAGAACGCCGTCCGCTTCGAGATCGGCGACCGTGCCGGCGGCCACCAGGCCCGCCGCGCCGTCGTCCATGCCGCCCCCGCGCCCGAAACCGGCGGGGCGGTGGTGTTTCTGATCGTGCCGCAGGATGACGACAGCCTGCACCAGAGCCGCAGCATCCGCAGCGCCGCGCGCAGTGCCATCGGCATGTCGGAAATGCTGGCGCATGAGATCAAGAACCCCCTGGCCGGCATCCGCGGCGCCGCCCAGCTGATGGCGATGAACGCCACCCCCGAGGACCGCGAGATGGCCGAGATGATCGTCAGCGAATCCCGCCGCATCGTCGCGCTGCTGGAACAGGTGGAACGCTTTGGCGACACCTCGGCGCCCAAGCTGGCGGCGCTGAACGTGCATGACGTTTTGGAACAGGTGCGCCGGTCGGCGGCGGTGGGGTTCGGGCGCGACGTGGCGATCGTCACCGATTACGATCCGTCCCTGCCCGTGGCGCTGGCCGATGCCGACCAACTGACGCAGGTCTGCCTGAACCTGGTCAAGAACGCCTCCGAGGCGTTGGCGGGCAAGGCGGGCGGGACGATCAGGCTGCGCAGTTTCTATGACCACACCCTGCGCCTGCCGCCCGACGATGCCGACCCCACGGGACGCCCGCTGCCCCTGCAGATCGAGATCGAGGATAACGGCCCCGGATTTCCCGCCAGCATCGCCGACCAGGTGTTCGAGCCCTTCGTCTCGGGCCGGGAAAACGGCACCGGGCTGGGCCTGGCGCTGGTCAGCAAGATCATCACCGACCACGGCGCGCTGATCCGCGTGGACAGCCGCCCCGGTCGCACCGTGTTTCGCATATCACTGCCCAAGGCATAAGGACCTGACACCATGGACGGAACCGTTCTGATCGCCGATGACGACCGCACCATCCGCACGGTGCTGACGCAGGCGCTGACGCGCGCGGGATGCCGCGTCCATGCGACCGGCAGCCTGGCGCAGCTGTCCAAATGGGTCGAGGAGGGGCGCGGCGACCTGGTCATCACCGACGTGATGATGCCCGACGGCAACGGCATCGACCGCATCCCCGCCATCCGCGAGGCGCGCCCCGACCTGCCGGTCATCGTGATCTCGGCGCAGAACACCATCGTGACGGCGATCCGCGCGACCGAGGCGGATGCCTTCGAATACCTGCCCAAGCCCTTTGACCTGCCGGACCTGATGGGCAAGGCCAACCAGGCCCTGTCCCGCCGCCCGCGCAAGTCCGACCCCGTCCCCGAGGCCCTGCCGGTCCCGCGCGAGGCCGCCGATCCCGCCATGCCGCTGATCGGGCATGCGCCCAGCATGCAGGCCCTGTTCCGCATGGTGGCGCGGGTGCTGAACGCCGATCTGCCGGTGATCATCGCCGGCGAGGCGGGGGTGGGCAAGACCACCATCGCGCGGTCCTTCCACGACCTGTCGGACCGGCGCGACCGGGGGCTGGCGATCCTGACATCCTCGGATGCGGGCGAGGATGCGATCAACCGCGCCGCCGACAAGGCGCGCGGCGGCACCATCATCATCGAGAACCCCGCGGGCTTCGATCCCGCCGCGCAGGCCCGCCTGATCGGCATGATCGAGGTGCTGGAATCGGGGCCCGACCGCGCCAGCGCCCCGCGCATCGTCACCACCACCGGTCCCGACCCGCAGGCCGATGTCAGCAACGGACGGCTGCGGTCGGACCTGTATTACCGCCTGGCGGGGGTGACGGTCAGCGTGCCGCCGCTGCGCGCGCGCGTGGACGACATCCTGCCGCTGGCCGCGCATCTGCTGGCCCGCGCGGCGGCCCAGGGCCTGCCCGAACGCGATCTGGCCGATGATGCCGCGGCCCTGCTGCGCGCCCATCCCTTCCCCGGCAACGTGCGCGAGCTGGAAAATATGATGCGCCGCCTGGCCCTGACGGCCAGCGGCGCGATGATCAGCGCCTCGGAAATGCGCGAGGCCCTGTCCCAGCAGACGGGCAGCCGCTCCTCGGCGGTCGCGCCGGTCAGCATGGCCAGCACCATCACCGCCGAACCCGCCAGCACCGCGCCGGTCGCGCCGGGCAATTCGCGCCTGTCGGATTCGGTCGAGGCGCATCTGCAGCGGTATTTCGACCTGCACGGGGACGCGCTGCCGCCTCCGGGGCTCTATGACCGCATCCTGCGCGAGGTGGAGCGTCCGCTGCTGCAGGTGGCGCTGGATGCGACGGGGGGCAACCAGCTGCGCTGCGCCGATCTGCTGGGCATCAACCGCAACACGCTGCGCAAGAAACTGACCGAGCTGAATATCGAGGTGACACGACGCCGCAAACTGATGTAAAACCGCCACAGGGCGCAGCGACAAGGTCACGCGCTGCCCGCCAATGAAAGCCGCGCAGACGGCGAGTGGGGGTTATGACAGGCCTGGTGACAGGGCTCAGCTGGGACAGGTTGGCCCGTATCCGTATGCCGCGACAATGGCGCGGGTTTCTGACCTGGGGCATCGTGCTTTCGGGCGTGGTGCTGGCCGCTGCCACATTCGCGGTCATGGGGCCTTTCGGGCGGGGCATGCAGGGGGAAACGCTGCGGCTGGTGCTGTTGGCCGACCTGGTCTTCCTGCTGGTGCTGATCGGCTTCATCGTGGCCCGCATGGCGCGCCTGATCGCCGCGCGCCGGCGTGCAGGCCCGGCCTCCAAGCTGCATGGGCGACTGGTGATGATCTTTGGCGGGCTGGCGCTGGTGCCGACGGTTCTGGTCGCGCTGTTCGCCGGTTTCCTGGTCAATATCGGGCTGGAAGGCTGGTTTTCCGACCGGGTGCAGCAGGTCGTCACCACGTCCCAGGCCGCGGCCGAAGCCTATCAGGCCGAACACCGCCGCGACCTGTCGCAGGATGCGCGCGCTTTGGCCAATGTCCTGACCCAGGCCGGTCGCGCCAATCCCCTGATCGAGGACGGAGAGATGCGCCAGCTGCTGGCGCAGGGGCAGGGCCTGATCCAGCGCGGCCTGCGCGAGGCCTATATCATCAATGGCAACGCAGAGATCCGCGCCCGCGGCGAACGCAGCTATCTCTTCTGGTACGAGGCGCCGACCAGCGACCAGCTGGACCTGGCCCAGACCCAGGGCCTGACCCTGATCGAGGATTGGGGCAACGACGAATTCCGCGCCCTTGTCGCGCTGCCCCCGCTGGCCGACCGCTATCTTTACGTCACGCGCGACGTGGATGGCAGCCTGCTGGGGCTGCTGGACGACACCCGCGCCACGGTCGGCGACTACCGCCAGCTGGAGGAGATGCGGTCCCAGGTGCTGCTGGAATTTTCGCTGGTCTATCTGGGCTTTGCGCTGTTGCTGGTGGCGGCGGCGATCTGGCTGGGCCTGTGGTTCGCCAGCCGGTTGTCGCGCCCCATCGGGCTGTTGGCGCGGGCGAGTGAGCAGGTCGGGCAGGGCAATCTGGACCTGCAGATCCCCGAACCCAAGACCGGAGACGAGATCCAGACCCTGGGCCAATCCTTCAACCGCATGACCCGCCAGCTGAAGATGCAGCGCGAGGAGCTGATCGAGAGCTATCGCGTCAGCGACGAACAGCGGCGTCTGTTCGACAACGTGCTGACCTCGGTCACGTCGGGGGTGATCGGGCTGGACGCGGCCGGAGAGATCGATTTCGTCAACAGATCCGCCAGCCGGTTGCTGGGGCTGGATGCCAAGGGCGACATCGACGCGCTGCTGTCGCGGGTGGTGCCGGAATTCGCGCCGCTGTTCGAACGCCTGTCGGGATCGGTCGCGGAAACCATCCAGGACGAGGTCCGCATCATCCGCGAGGGCCGCGCCGAAAGCCTGCTGGTGCGCATGGCCGTGCGCCGCAATGCCGATGGCGCGCTGGAGGGTTTCGTGGTGGCCTTCGACGACGTGACCGAACTGGTCAGCGCGCAGCGCATGGCCGCCTGGGGCGACGTCGCCCGCCGTGTCGCGCATGAGATCAAGAACCCGCTAACGCCGATCCAGCTGTCGGCCGAACGCCTGCGCCGCAAGTTCGGCCCGCTGGCGCCCGAATCCGAACGCGCCGCGCTGGAACAATATACCGACGTGATCATCCGCCAGACGGGCGACCTGCGCCGGATCGTCGACGAATTCAGCCGCTTTGCCCGCATGCCCGAACCCGACCGCGCCGAAACCGACATGGCGGCCCTGCTGCGCGACGTGGTCCTGTTGCAACAGGACGCGCTGAACGACGCGCTGATCGTCGATATTCCTGCGGAACCCGTCATCGTGGATTGCGACGGCGGCATGCTGCGTCAGGCGCTGACCAACCTGCTGAAGAACGCGGGCGAGGCGGTCGAGGAACGGGTGGCCGCCGAACCGGACATCCAGCCGCGCATCTGCGTCACGATGGAGGTGGCGCCCGAACTGGTCTGCATCCGCATCACCGATAACGGGCCCGGTCTTCCGGCCGACCGGTCGCGGCTGTTCGAACCCTATGTCACGATGAAAAGCCAGGGCACCGGCCTTGGCCTGCCCATCGTCAAGAAGATCGTCGAGGAACATGGCGGCAGCCTGTCCCTGACGGACGCGCCCGACAGGCCGGGCGCCATGGCCGAGATCCGGCTGCCAAGGGCAAGGCATTCCGTGCGCTCGCCCCAACGCAAGAGCAGACAAGAAAAAGACGAGGCGACACTATGAGCGATATTCTGATCGTCGATGACGAACGGGACATCCGCGAGCTGATCGCGGACATCCTGAAGGACGAGGGGTTCGAGACCCGGCTGGCGGCCAATTCCGACGATGCGGTGGCGGCGCTGAACGAACGCGAACCTTCGCTGATGATCCTGGACATCTGGCTGAAGGACAGCCGCATGGACGGCATCGACATCCTGAAGCAGGTCAAGCGCAACAACCCCGACGTGCCGGTGATCATCATTTCCGGCCACGGCAATATCGAGATCGCGGTCGCGGCCATCAAGCAGGGGGCCTATGACTTCATCGAAAAGCCCTTCAACATCGACCAGCTGATGGTGGTCATCAACCGCGCCATGGAAACCAGCCGGTTGCGCCGTGAAAACAGCACGTTGCGGCGCGGCGGCGACAAGGCCACCGAGATGCTGGGCCATTCGGTCGCCTTCAAGCGCCTGCGCGACGGGCTGGACAAGGTCGCGCGGTCGAACGGGCGGGTGATGCTGGCGGGGGAACCCGGCACCGGCAAGGAAATGGCCGCGCGCTATATCCATGCCCACAGCCCGCGCGCCTCTGCGCCCTTCATCACCGTTCCCTGCGCCACGATCGAGCCCGAGCGGATGGAGGAGGTGCTGTTCGGCCGCGAGACCCCCGAACGGGGCATCGAGCCGGGCCTGCTGGAACAGGCGCATGGCGGCATCATCTATTTCGACGAGGTGGGCGACATGCCGCTCGGCACCCAGCCCAAGATCCTGCGCGTGCTGACCGAACAGCAATTCGTGCGCGCCGGGGGGGCGGACCGGGTCCGGGTGGACCTGCGGGTGCTGTCATCGACGAACCGCGACCTGGTGGCTGAAATCGCGGCGGGGCGTTTCCGGCAGGAGCTGTTCGACCGGCTGAACGTGGTGCCGCTGGCGGTGCCTTCGCTGGCCGACCGGCGCGACGACATCGCGCTGCTGGCGGAACATTTCATCCAGCATTTCCACAAGACCCAAGGCCTGCCCCCGCGCGAGCTGCCCGAGGACACGGTCGCGGCGCTGCAATCGATGCGCTGGCCGGGCAACATCCGCCAGCTGCGCAACGTGATCGAGCGCGTGCTGATCCTGGCCGAGGAGACGGGGCCGATCCAGCCCTCGGAACTGGAACCGCAGGGCGCGACACCCGACAATGCCGAGGCGCTGAGCCTTGGCCCGCAGGTCACCGCCATGGCCCTGCGCGAGGCGCGCGAGATGTTCGAACGCGAATACCTGGTCGCCCAGATCAACCGCTTCGGCGGCAATATCAGCCGCACCGCGCAATTCGTGGGCATGGAGCGCAGCGCCCTGCATCGCAAGCTGAAATCCCTGGGCGTCGTGGGCGGCATGCGCAGCGACGAGGACATGGTGATGGGCAAGTGACGCGCTGGTGACGGGTGCGGGGCGCTTGCGCGTCACCGCGCCCCGGCATAGGCATGGACGGCGTCCCAAGGTGGGGCGCGGACGGCAAGAGGGCTGTGGATGAAGATCATCATTTGCGGGGCCGGGCAGGTCGGCTGGCAGATTGCGCGCCACCTGTCGGGGGAACGCAACGACGTCACGGTCATCGACAACAACCCCGAACTGATCCGCCGCGCCACCGACGCGCTGGACGTGCAGGGCGTCACCGGCTTCGCCAGCCATCCCGACGTCCTGGACCGGGCAGGCGCGCGCGACGCCGACCTGATCATCGCCGCCACCCATTCCGACGAGGTGAACATGGTCACCTGCCAGGTGGCCCATTCCGTGTTCCAGGTGCCGCGCAAGATCGCGCGCCTGCGGTCGGGGGCCTATCTGGACGCGATCTATTCCGATCTGTACCGCACCGAACACCTGCCCATCGACGTGGTCATCAGCCCCGAACGCGAGGTCGCGCTGGCCGCCCTGCAGCGGCTGTCGGCGCCCTCGACTTTCGATGTCGAGACCTTCATGGACGGCAAGATCCACATGCTGGGGATCGACCTGGAACCCGACTGCCCGGCGCTGAACACGCCATTGCGGCAGCTGACGGAACTGTTTTCCAGCCTGCGCGCCATCGTGGCGGGCGTGCGCCGCGACGGGCGTCTTTTCGCCCCCGAGGCGGGCGACCAGTTGTTCGCGGGCGACCAGATCTATGTCTTCAGCCATGTCGATGACGTGCCGCGCACGCTGGATATCTTTGGCAAGCCGCCGCAGAAGCAGGAACGCGTCACCATCATCGGGGCGGGCAATGTTGGCCTTGCCGTGGCGCAGACGCTGGAAAACCGCGCCGATCGCATCCGCGCCAAGCTGATCGAACGCGACCGCGCCCGCGCCGAATTCGCCGCCGACCGGCTGGAACGCACCATCGTGCTGAACGGCGACGGCTTGTCGGCCGAACTGCTGGACGAGGCCGGCGTGCCGCAGGCCGATGCCGTGCTGGCCGTGACCGATGACGACAAGACGAACATCCTGGCATCCGTGCGCGCCAAGCAGGCGGGGGCCAAGATGGCCATCGCGCTGATCAACGACCCGACGCTGGTGCCGCTGATGGGCGCACTGGACATCGACGCCTATATCAACCCGCGCGCCACGACCGTGTCCACGATCCTGCGCCATATCCGCCACGGGCGGGTGCGCGACATCTATTCCATCGGCGATGCCGAGGCCGAGGTGATGGAGGCGCAGGTCCTGTCCACCAGCCCCATGTCGGGCCGCGCCATCCGCGACATCGAATTCCCCGAAGGCGCGTTGCTGGGCGCGGTGCGCAAGGGCGACAAGGTCATCAAGCCTCTGGCCGACACCCGCATCGAGGAAGGCGACATCGTCCTGATCTTCGCGCTGACCAAGGATGTCCACGAGGTCGAGCGCCTGCTGCAAGTCTCGATCGACTTCTTCTAGGGGCGCGCGATGATCCGCATCCTTCAGCGCCTGCCGCTTCTGGTCCTGCTCAGCGGGATCGTCGCGCTGACGATGCTGATCCCGGCATCCTTCGCATCCGTCACCAATGACGAGGTGATCGCGCGCACCTTCTTTTATGCCGCGCTGTTCATCCTGATCTTCTGCGGGCTGATCGGTCTGGCCACCCATGCCAACCCCCGCCCGCAAAGATCGCGCGAGACGCTGCTGACGATGCTGGGAGTCTTCGGGCTGCTGCCGATCCTGATGGCGCTGCCCTTTGCCGAAAGCCTGCCCGATACCGGCTTCTTCAACGCCTGGTGGGAAATGGTGTCGTCGCTGACGACGACGGGGGCCTCGCTCTATTCGGCGGACCTGCTGCCGGCGCCGCTGCATCTGTGGCGGTCGCTGGTGGGCTGGATGGGCGGGTTCTTCGTGCTGATCTCGGCGGTGGCGATCCTGGCCCCCCTGCGCGTCGGCGGGTTCGAGATCATGTCCAGCCCCTATGGCCGCGACGAATATGTCCAGCAATTGCCCCGTTCGGCCGATCCGCGCCAGCCGGTGTCGCATCTGTCGGACCCCCGCCATGACAGCCGCACCGCGGACCCCGGCGTGCGGCTGATCCGGGCGGCCAAGCAGGTCGGGCCGGTCTATCTGGTGCTGACGCTGGCCCTGTGGATCGGGCTGCTGCTGCTGGGCGACCCTTCCTTTCTGGCGCTGACCCGCGCGATGGGCACGCTGTCCACATCGGGCATATCCCCCGTCATCGGCCAGACCGGAGAGATGTCCGGCGTGGCCGGCGAAATGCTGATCTTCGTCTTCCTGATCCCCGCCCTGTCGCGCCGCTTCTGGCCCGGTGGCGGAGAGCTGCGCGCGACCGAGACCCTGCGCGAGGACCCCGAATTGCAGATGGCCGCCGCGATGGTGATCCTGGTCAGCGCGGTGCTGTTCCTGCGCCATTTCCTGGGCGCGATCGACGCGGCCGGCGCCGGCCCCAAGATGCCCCTGATGCTGGCCGATCTGGTCAACGGGCTGTCGGCGCTGTGGGGGGTGATGTTCAACGCGCTCAGCTATCTGACGACGACGGGGTGGAATTCGGTCGACTGGCAGGGCGCGCGCGCCTGGTCGGGGCTGAGCGCGCCGGGGCTGATCCTGGCGGGGCTGGCGATGATGGGCGGCGGCATCGCCACCACGGCCGGGGGCGTCAAGCTGCTGCGCGTCTATGCCCTGGCGCGTCACGGCGAAAGGGAAATGGAACGGATTGTCCATCCCAGCTCGGTGTCGGGGGGCGGGCGCATCGCGCGGCGGCTGCGGCGCGAGGGGGCCTATCTGGCCTTCATCTTCTTCATGCTGTTCGCCATGTCCATCGCCGCCGTGGTCACCTTGGTGTCGATCCACGCCATCGAATTCGAGACGGCGACCATCCTGTCGATCGCGGCGCTGACGAATACCGGCCCCCTGGCGGGCGCCATCCCCCTGACCCCCGCCTTCGAGGCCAGCGCCGGCATCGCATCCGCCCCGTGGGAGGGGTGGTCGGGCCTGCCCGTCTTCACCAAGATCGTCCTGGCCTTCGCGATGATCTTGGGCCGGATCGAGACCCTGGCCGTCCTGGCGCTGTTTTCCCCGGAATTCTGGCGCCGCTGAGGGCGGGTGTTGCCTAAATGTTGGTCCTGTGACGTGGCGGATTGGCGCGTGCTTGCATGGTCTGGGGCAACTCCTTAGATGTTGTGAGGACGGGGAACAGTGAAAAACGGAATAAGAAATGGCTGGCGACAAGCAGAACCTGCAGGACGCATTCCTGAACCATGTCCGCAAAGCGAAGGTGCCGGTCACCATATTCCTGATCAACGGCGTCAAACTGCAAGGCGTCATCACCTGGTTCGATAACTTCTGCGTATTGCTGCGTCGTGACGGGCAATCGCAGCTGGTCTACAAGCATGCGATCAGCACGATCATGCCGGGCCAGCCCATAAGCCTGTATGAAGGCGAGGATTGATTGGCGGAACTGACATCTACCGAAATTAAACCGACCCGCGCTTACGTCATCCACCCGGATCTTGGACGCGCCCGCACGCAGCGGCGCGAACCGGAACACTCCCTGGCCGAGGCCGTGGCGCTTGCCCATGCCTTGCCGGGGATCGAACTGGTGGGTCAAGAGGTGGCGAACCTGCGCGAACCCAACCCCGGCAAACTGTTCGGAAAGGGCAAGCTGGCCGAGATCGGCGAGCGCCTGGAACAGGCCGAGGCCGAACTGGTCCTGGTCGACGGACCGGTGACCCCGGTTCAGCAGCGCAACCTGGAAAAGGAATGGGGCGTCAAGCTTCTGGACCGGACCGGGCTGATCCTGGAAATCTTTGCCGACCGCGCCCGGACGCGGGAAGGCGTGTTGCAGGTCGAACTGGCCGCGCTGTCCTATCAGCGCACGCGGCTTGTGCGGGCCTGGACACACCTGGAACGCCAGCGCGGCGGCCTCGGCTTTGTCGGCGGTCCCGGCGAAACCCAGATCGAGGCGGACCGTCGGGCCATCGACGAACAGATGACGCGCCTGCGCCGTCAGCTGGAACGTGTGGTCAAGACCCGCACACTGCACCGTGCCGCGCGGGCCAAGGTGCCCTATCCGATCGTGGCGCTGGTGGGTTACACCAACGCCGGCAAGTCGACGCTGTTCAACCGGATGACCGGGGCGGACGTCTTTGCCAAGGACATGCTGTTCGCGACGCTGGACCCGACCATGCGCGCCATCCGCCTGCCGGATGCCGCGGGCGGCAGTTCGGGACGCAAGATCATCCTGTCGGACACGGTGGGCTTCATCAGCGACCTGCCGACCGAGCTGGTCGCGGCCTTCCGCGCCACACTGGAGGAGGTTCTGGAAGCCGACCTGATCCTGCATGTCCGCGACATCAGCCACCCCGAGACCGAGGAGCAGGCCAATGACGTGGCCGAGATCCTGGACAGTCTGGGGGTCGATGACGACGTGGCGGCGATCGAGGTCTGGAACAAGATCGACGCGCTTGGCGCGGATACCCGCGCGGCCCTGCGCCGCACCGATGCCCGGACCGAGGGCGTACAGGCCGTCAGCGCCCTGTCGGGCGAGGGGCTGGAGGATCTGGTCGCGGCCATTGACCACCGCCTTGGCCAGGTTCTGGACGAACATCGCATGGAAGATCAGGTGGTTATGGACTTTGCAGACGGACGCAGCCGGGCATGGCTGCACGAGGCGGGCGTGGTCGAACGCGAGGAAACCGGCGAGGACGGGCTGCGCCTGCACCTGCGCTGGACGGCCCGCCAGAAGGGCGCCTTCGAGGCGTTCAACGGCACGGCCGCCGAGCCGGACGAGGATGACGAGCCCGATCAGCCGCGTTCGGGTGGATGGCACCCGGCCGACTGACGGCAATTGCGTCCCGCGACGCAGGCGGGGGGCCAGCCCCCCGCACCCCCCTCCGGGCGGGGCAGCGCCCCTCCCGGACCCTCCCCTTGATCAGCAATATGTTCAGGCGGACATTTCCCGCGCCCAAGGTGGGTTTGCGCCGGGGCGCGACACCGTGATGGCGGCGGCTTTGGCGCCGAGCGTCAGCGCCGCGTGGATCTGATCGGCGGTGACCGTGGCGATGCCGTCCTTGGTCAGGATACCCTGACGGTCAAAGCTGGCCATAACGCCCGCATTGAACGTGTCGCCTGCACCGATCGTATCGGCAACGGTGGTGCGGACGGCCGGGGCGCTGACGGTCGGGCCGTTCCAGATGGCCTTGGCGCCGGCTTCTCCGCCGGTTTGCAGGACCATCCGGGGGCCGGTGGCCAGCACCTTGCGGGCGGCGTCTTCGGGGTCGAGGCCGGGATAGAGCCATTCCAGATCATCCGAGGACAGCTTGACGATATCGGCCATCGGCAGCATCCGGTCCAGCCGCGCGCGATAGCTGTCGGGATCGGTGATGAAGAAGGGACGGATGTTGGGATCGATCATCACCGGCAGGCGGTCGTGATGCTGGGCGATCAGTCCTTCGATGGCGGCGCCGCAGGGGTCGGGGACAAGGCTGATGCCGCCTGCGAACAGCGCCGAGACGCTGGCGGGCAGGGGGGCGATGTCGTCGCTGGTCAGCATCCGACCCGCCGATCCTTCGTCATAGAAGGAATAGAGCGCCTCTCCGTTGGTCAGGGTCACCAGGGCCAGCGTGGTCAGGCGGTCGGTGCGCGGGCAGAGGTCGATGTTCACCCCGGCCTCGGCCAAGGGGCGCATGATGACGTCACCAAAGGGGTCGCGGCTGATCGGCCACAGATAGCCCGTGTCCTGACCCAAGCGGCCAAGCGCGATCGCGGTGTTATAGACCGCGCCCCCGGCCAGGGGCCGGAACGCGCCGTCTTCCGGCACCATGTCGATCAGCGATTCACCTGCGCACAAAATCATGGCGTGCCCCTTTCAGACCTGTCCTGAATTGGCCAGATACATGAAAACTGCTAACGCTACCAGCGCGACGAAAGCGGCGGCGGCGATTTTCCAGACGGACCATGGGCGTTCACCCGTGACGCGTCCCGACTGGCCGTTCACCACGAAACGATAGCTTTTGCCGTTATAGCGATAGGCCGCCGTCCAGATGGGCAGCAGGACATGCTTGAAGGTTTCCGCGCTGAAATCGCTGTCGATCGCGTCGATGCGCTGATGATCGCCCCCGATGTCGCGGCGCGCATCCGATGCGATGACCTGCGCCATCTGCCCGCGCGCTGCCTGATGGCCCTGGGCGAGGGGGGTGGTATAGCCCTCGGCCTCGAAGCCCGACAGGAAGGCGGGGCGGTAATCGGCCAGCTGCGCCAGATCCCACGGCATCAGCGCCTGCGTCATCGCGGCGGGCAACGCGGTCGAGGCGGGCACCAACACATCGTTGAAATCCCGCGCGACCTGACCCGATACGGGCCGCCAGCGGATTTTGGGGACCTGCCGCGCCACGCGCTGGTTGCGGCCATTGACCTGCTGGGTGACATAGACGGTTTCGTAATAGGTATCGCCGCGCTGACCACGATAGCGGCTGCGGCTGCGGGCGTCGAAGGTCCAGAAGGGCGAATAGATCCCCGTCAACCGCCGGTCCTTGCGCGCATAGGCCGTCAGCCCCGACGGCGCGAACCACAGGCTGCTCAGCCAGTCCTTCATCGCATCGCGAGCCTGAACCTCGGTCAGGACGAAGGGCAGGACGCCTTGCGGCTTGATCCGGCGGGTCGCGCCGGTATCGGTGACCACGGGCGTCGCGCAGAAGGGACAGCGGCTGGCATGGTGGTCGTCGTCCAGATCGACCCGTGCGCCGCAATTGGGACAGGACAGCGTGCGCACCGTCTGGGTGATGTCGGCGGAACCCGCATCCAGATGCAGGCCCTTGTCCAGCGGAATTTCCACCAGCTGGGGGGCCTTGTGGCCGGCGTCCCATTGCAGGGTCGCGTCCTTCGACGGCTGGCGGCCCGGCGCGCGGGACGGGCCGGGCCCGATATCCTGCCGATGGCCGCAATAATCGCAGACCAGCACCTGCTGGCCCGGCTGAAAGCGCAGGCTGGCCCCGCATTGCGCGCAGGGAAAGCGGTGTTCCATTTCGGCCATGCGCTCAGCCCGGCAGGGGCGGGGGCATCATGGTGAACAGCTGCGCCAGTTCCGACACATCCTCGGCGGGCAGCCAGCCGTCCTGACCGGGCGTCCAGACCAGCGTGTCGCGGGCAAAGCTGCCATCGGCGACCATACGGCCCAAGTGACCGCGCCCGAACGGGCCCTGCGCCTGACCGCCGATGGCCACGTGCCAGACGGTTTCCACGGCGCGACCGGGCAGGGGCGGCGGTGCCGCGGGGGCGGGCTGGGGGGCCGCGCCCCAAGGACCGCTGCGCGCCATGCCCATTGCCGCCCCCATCGCGGCACCGAACCCGGCCCCTGCGCCGCTTTGGTTCTGGGCGGTGTTCATCATCGCCTCGGATGCTGCATATTGGCCGAAGCGGTCCAGGTCGCCGACGATCCCCATCGAGGTGCGCTTGTCCAGCATCGCCTCGACCTCGGAGGGCAGGCTGATGTTTTCGATATAGAATTCGGGCAGGGTCAGGCCATAGGTCTCGATCACGGGGGCGATGGCCTTGGCGACCAGCGTGGCCAGCTGACCGGTATTGGCGGCCATGTCCAGAACGGGAATGTTGGCGGCCGCGATGGCGCGGGAAAATTCCTGCACGATCACGTTGCGGATCTGCAGGGTGATCTCGTCCTTGGTGAAATCGCCGTCGGTGCCGACGATTTCCGACATGAAGCGCGCGGGGTCCGTCACGCGCATCGAATAGGTGCCGAAGGCGCGCAGGCGCACGGGGCCGAATTCCGGATCGCGGGCGATGATCGGGTTGCGCGTGCCCCATTTCAGGTCGTTGAAGCGGGTCTTGTTGACGAAATAGATTTCCGACTTGAAGGGGCTGCGAAGGCCGTGATCCCAATGCTGAAGCCGCGTCAGGATCGGCAGGTTGTTCGTCTCCAGCAGATAAAGCCCCGGCCCAAAGACATCGGCCAGCTGCCCTTCATGGACAAAGACCGCCGCCTGACCTTCGCGGACGGTCAGCTTGGCGCCGTATTTGATGGCATGGCCGACCGTGTCGAAGCGCCAGACCATCGTGTCGCGGCTGTCCGCGGTCCATTCGATGATGTCGATGAATTCGCCGCCGAGGATGTCGAAGATGGACATGGTCATGTTCCCTTTGTGGTGCCGGCCGGTTCAGGCGGCCTCGCCCAGCAGTTCGGAGGCGATCTGGCGGATGAGGGGCGCGGCCTGCGCTTCGGTCATGCCGGGGCGCAGGCGCGGATCATAGAGGATCTGCAGCAGCAATTCGTCATGGCGGGTCAGCAGGGCGAATTCCTCGTCGTCGTTGAAGATCGAGGGGCGTGCGACGGGGCTGTCATTGGCCAGGCCCATGCCCTGGGCGATTTCCTCGTGGATGCACGATGACCGCAGCAGGTCCGGCAGCTCGGCGCGGATCACGGCGACGGCATGGGCATATTCGCTGGCGCTGCCCTTGGAATAGGCGAAGACCGTGCAGCTGATGGCGGGGGGCAGGTTGGCCAGCATGGCCGCATCCTGGGACGGGATGCCGGGGACCAGTTCCGACAGGCGGGGTCCGATGTCCCGCCGTTCATCCTCGGACACGATCAGCACCGCGAAATTGCCGCCGCTGCCGGTCAGGGCGATGGGATGACCGGTCGCGCCGGACAGGCGGTTGCCGAAACCCGCCACCTCGGACCGCCACGCGGCGCGTTCCGCGACGGGGGTCGAGGGGCCGAATTCCAGCTGCAACCGAACCGGCTGCACCCAACGGCGCAGGGGCGCGGTGCGCGATTGCGACACCAGCGCATCGCCGCTGCGGCTGTATTCGTCGCGCAGCGCGATGGCCATGAAATCGCGGGTCAGCGTTTCGGCGGTGATGGGGGCATCCTGCGGCACGCGATCGCGACGCAGCTTGCCCTGCGCGATCAGGCGGCGCTGCATGGCGGCATAGTAGTCGCGCTGCGTCTGGCTGGCGGCGCTGGCCGAGGTCGGGACGGCATTGGCGGCGCGGTTGCGTTCGGCACGCGCCTTGCGCAATTCGGCCTGGGTCGGGGCCGCATCATCCTGCACCACCGGGCGCGGATCGGGGCGGTCGGATGTCGGGGGGGCAGGCGGCGTCTGCCCATCGCCACAGGCCGCCAGCGCCAGCACCGCCGCCAGAAGGGCGCCAGAGGCGCGGGACAATGCAGGACGGATCATCGACGCCCCCCTGCCGGTGCGGTCTTGTTCAGGCGCGGCGCGGACGCGGCGGCCAGCGTGTCGCGCAGTTCGGCCTCCATCTGGGTCAGGTCGCTTTCGGCGGCGGCACGGCGGGCGCGGCCCTCATCGGCGATGCGCAGGCTGTCCTCGATGGTGGCGATCAGCTGGGCGTTGGCGGTCTTGACGGATTCGATGTCAAAGACGCCGCGCTCGGTCTCGGCGCGGATGGTGGCATTGGCCTGACGCAGGTTGTCGGCATTGCGGGTCAGCAATTCGTTGGTCAGGTCGCTGGCCTCGCGCACCGCGCGGGCGGCCTCGGCGCTGCGCTGGATGGTCACGGCCTGCGCCAGCTGGGTTTCCCACAGGGGCACCGTGTTCACCAGGGTCGAGTTGATCTTGGTCACCAGCGACTTGTCGTTTTCCTGCACCAGCCGGATCGAGGGCAGGGACTGCATCGTCACCTGGCGGGTCAGCTTCAGGTCGTGGACCCGGCGTTCCAGATCGTCGCGCAGCGCGCGCAGGTCGCGCAGCTCCTGCGCCTCGATCACCTGGTCGGGCTCGGGCTTGGCGGCGACCTCGGCCTCCTTGGCGGGGATGACGTCATGGTCCAGTTCGTGCAGCTTTTCGGTCCCTGCCGCGATATAAAGCGCCAGTTCGTCATAGAAGGTCAGCGTCCGGTCATAGAGCAGATCCAGCGACTTGATGTCCTTCAGCAGGGTCTGTTCATGCGCCTCCAGCTCGGCCGAGATGCGGTCGATCTGGGTCTGGACGTTCTCGTAATTGGCGACGAATTTGGCAAAGGGGGCCGACCGGCCCAGCAGCTTTTCCCACCAGCTGCGGGTGCGGCGGACATCCAGTTCCGACGTTGAAAAGCCGCGGATGGTGGTGACCACCTCGCGCAGGCTGTCGCCCGCGGGACCAGCCTCCTTGGTCTTGACGTCGGCAAGCATCTGCTGGCTGATCTGCTGCAGCCCCGATTGGGCGCGGGTCCCGAACCGCAGGATCGACCCGCTGTCGCCCAGATCGATCTCGGCCATGCGGCTGCGGATCGCCTGCGCGGTGGCTTCGTCGGCTTCGGCCAGTGCGACGGGGGCCTCGGCCGGTTGCGCAGGCAGATCCGAGGTCAGGGTCTCGATCTCTTTCTGGGTCGCTTCGGCGCGGCGGCGGGTGTCGTCGGTCATCAGAATGTCCCCTTGTCGGCGATCCGGTGGTCACGCCGTTTCTGCACAGCAGCATATGGCGGAATCGCTGCACTTCAACGGCATAGCACGGGGAAAGTTTCGCGTCATGCGCGCCGTAAAGGACGAAAAGGGGGTCGCGGATGACCGCGCGCCCCCAAAGTCGGATCAGACGGATGGGCCTGATCAGGCGGCCTTCTTGCCCGAACCAAAGCGGTCATAGAAGCTGTCGCCTGCTTCCGCCATCTGGCGCAGCATCTGCGGCGCCTTGAAGCGCGGACCGTGCTGCGCCTCCAGCCGGTCGCAGATCTGTACCGCGCGGTCGGCGCCCAGGATGTCCAGCCAGCCGAAGGGCCCCCCCGACCAGGGCGCAAAGCCCCAGCCCAGAATGGCGCCCACGTCGCCTTCACGGATATCCTCCAGCACGCCATCCTCCAGCGCGCGTACGGCCTCCAGGCTCTGGGCGAACATCAGGCGGTGCTGGATGTCGTCCAGCGCGGGCTGGTCGGGGCTGCGCGGGTATTGCGCGTCCAGACCCTCCCACAGGCCCTGCCGCTTGCCATCCTCATAGGCATAGAAGCCCGCGCCGCCCTTTCGGCCCATCCGGCCCTGATCGGCCATCCAGAACAGGACATCGTCGACCGCGCCGTCGGGATAGGCATCGCCCATCGCGGCCTTGGTCGCCTTGGCGATCTTGACGCCCAGGTCGATCGAGGTCTCGTCGACCAGCTGCAGCGGACCCAGGGGCATGCCCATCATCTTGGCGGCGTTTTCCACCAGCGTGGGGTTCACGCCCTCGGCCACCATGCGGATGCCCTCGTTGATATAGGGGATGATGCAGCGGTTGGCATAGAAGAACCGCTCGTCGTTCACGACGATGGGGGTCTTGCGGATCTGGCGCACGAAATCCAGCGCCTTGGCGACCGCCACGGGACCGGTTTCCTTGCCCTTGATGATCTCGACCAGCAGCATCTTGTCGACCGGGCTGAAGAAGTGGATGCCGATGAACTGTTCGGGCCGCATGCTGGCCTTCGCCAGGTCGCTGATCGGCAGGGTCGAGGTGTTGGTGGCAAAGATCGCGTCATGCGGGATCACGGCCTCGGCCTTCTTCGTCACCTCGGCCTTGACCGACGGGTCCTCGAAGACCGCCTCGACGATCAGATCGCAGCCCTGCAGGGCGGCGTAATCGGTGGTGGCGGTGATGCGGTCCAGCACCTGGGCCTTCTTCTCCTCGGTCGCCTTCTTGCGGCTGATGGCCTTGTCCAGAAGGCCCGTGGAATAGGCCTTGCCGCGGTCGGCGCTGTCTTGCGCCGCGTCGATCAGCACGACCTCGATCCCGGCCATGGCGCTGACATAGGCGATGCCCGCGCCCATCATGCCCGCGCCCAGGATGCCGACCTTGCGCACGGTCTGGTCCGGTGCATCGGGACGGTTCGCGCCCTTCTCAAGGGCTTCCTTGTTGATGAACAGGCTGCGGATCATCGCGGTGCTGCTGGGGTTCATCAGTACGTTGGTGAACCAGCGCGCCTCGATCTTCAGCGCCTGGTCAAACGGCACCATCGACCCCTCATAGACCGCCGACAGCAGCGCCTTGGCCGCCGGATAGACGCCCATCGTCTTCCCATGCACCATCGCGGAGGCGCCCACGAAGGTCATGAAACCCGCCGGGTGGAACGGCTCTCCGCCCGGCATCTTGTAGCCCTTGGCATCCCACGGCTTGACCAGGTCGGCCTCCTTGGCTTCCAGCACCCAGGCCCTGGCGGCGGCCAGCGGATCTTCGACGACCTCGTCGATCAGCCCGGCCGATTTCGCCTTCTTCGGGTCCGACAGCTTGCCCTCCAGCAGGAAGGGTGCCGCCATCATCGCGCCCAGCTTGCGCGTCAGGCGGGTGGTGCCGCCGGCACCGGGAAAGATGCCGACCATGATCTCGGGCAGGCCGATCTTGGCCTTGGCATTGTCGGCCGCAAAGATGCGATGCGTCGCCAGCGGCAGTTCCAGCCCGATGCCAAGCGCGGTGCCGGGCAGTGCGCTGGCGATCGGCTTGCCGCCCTTCTTGGTCTTGGGGTCCATGCCCGCCAGTTCGATCTTGCGCAGCAGGTGGTGCAGCGTCATCACGCCGTCGAATACGCCCTGTGCGCCATTCGCGTCCTTCATCCCCGCGATGACCTTCAGGTCCATCCCGGCGGCGAAATCCTTCTTGCCGCTGGTGATGACGATGCCCTTGACGGCATCGTCGGCCAGCGCGTCGTCGATCAGCCCGTTCAGGGCGGTCGCGCCGTCCATCGACAGCACGTTCATCGACTTGCCCGGCACGTCCCAGGTGATCACCGCGACGCCGTCGGCGCCTTTTTCCATCGTGAAATCGGTCATGTCCGGGCTCCTCACATGCGTTCGATGATGGTGGCCGCGCCCATGCCGGACGCGATGCACAGGGTCGCCAGACCCATGGTCTTGTCCTGCCGCTCAAGCTCGTCCAGCAGGGTGCCGATGATGATCGCGCCGGTCGCGCCCAGGGGGTGGCCCATGGCGATGGCGCCGCCGTTCACGTTGACCTTGGAATGGTCCACGTCGAAGGCCTGCATGAAGCGCAGCACCACGGATGCGAAGGCTTCGTTCACCTCGAACAGGTCGATGTCGCCGATGGACAACCCGCTGTCCTTCAGGATTTTTTCTGTCACGGGAACCGGGCCGGTCAGCATGATTGTGGGGTCGGTGCCGATCTTGGCGGTGGCGCGGATGCGGGCGCGGGGCTTCAGGCCATGGGCCTGCCCGAATTCCGCGTTGCCGATCAGCACGGCCGCGGCGCCGTCGACGATGCCGCTGCTGTTGCCCGCGTGGTGGATGTGATCGACATGGGTCAGGTGCGGGTATTTCAGCATCGCGACCTTGTCGAAGCCGGGCATCATCTCGCCCATCTCCTTGAAGGCAGGCTTCAGCTTGGCCAGGTCCTCGGCGGTGGTGCCGGGGCGCATGTATTCGTCGCGGTCCAGGATGGTCAGGCCGTTCTGGTCCAGCACCGGGACGATGGACTTGGCAAAGCGGTTATCTGCCCAGGCCTGCGCCGCCCGGCGCTGGCTTTCCAAGGCCAGCGCATCGGCATCCGCGCGGCTGAAGCCGTATTCGGTCGCAATGATGTCGGCGCTGATCCCCTGCGGCACGAAATAGGACCGCATGGCCAGTCCCGGATCGACGGCAATGGCTGCCCCGTCGCTGCCCATGGCAACGCGACCCATCATCTCGACCCCGCCAGCGATATAGGCCTGGCCCGCGCCGCCCTTGATCTGGTTGGCGGCCAAGTTCACAGCCTCCATGCCGGAGGCGCAGAAGCGGTTGATCGACAGACCGGGAATGGACTGGTCCAGGTCCGATGCCAGCACGGCGCTGCGCGCCAGGCAGCCGCCCTGTTCCTTGACCTGGGTCACGTTGCCCCAGATCACGTCCTCGACCGCGTGGCCTTCCAGCCCGTTGCGGTCCTTGACGGCGTTCAGCAGGCGCGCGGACAGCGCCAGCGAGGTGACCTCGTGCAGGCTGCCATCGGGGCGGCCCTTGCCGCGCGGCGTGCGGGCGGCGTCATAGATGAATGCGTCGGTCATATGTCCTCCTTGGGCGCCCGGTCGGATGGGTTGCCGGGCATCAGATCATAGGGGTGTTTCCAGCCGGGCAGGTCATGGATGGCCTGCAGCCAGCGGTCGATACGGGGCCAGTCCTGGCGGTCGAAACCGAAAGGCTCGGGGTAGTACAGGTATCCGCACAGCGCGAAATCGGCGATGGTCGGGCCGCCGGGCGCGACCCAGTCCCGGTCCGCCAGATGCGCGTCCAGCACCTGATAGGCACCCTTCAGCCGCCCCTGCAGGTATTCCGCAGCACCCGCCGGACGCTTGTCCGCGGACAGGAAGTTCAACAGGAACCGTGCCGGTCCCGCCTGGGCGGATACCTTGTGATTGTCGAACATCAGCCAGCGCAGCGTTTCATTGCGGTCGCTGCCCAGGAACTTGCCGGTCCGCTCGGCGATGTGCAGTTGGATGACGGCGGATTGCGTCAGGGTCAGGTCGTCTTCGCGAAAGACCGGCACCTCGCCCATCGGATTCAAAGCACGGAATTCGGGGCTGCGGCCCTCTCCGTTGAAAAAATCGACATAGACGGGCTGCCAGTCATAATCCGCCAGCTGCATTGTCAGCGCCGGTTTGTAGGCATTCCCGGATTCACCAAAGCACCAGAGTTGCGCGGTCATCTTTCCTCCTCGACGCCGGGGGGCTTCGCACCCCCCCGGACCCCCCGCGGGGTATTTGGGCAAAGAAGAAGAGGCGTTAACCACTTCTTCAACAGAGCGGCATTAGTCTGGTCGTGCGGTGCAGGCTGGGGAGCCGATGACCGCCAAAGGAGAAGTCGCCCCGGTCTGTGGGCCGATAACGCCTGACCCGACACCAATCGGGAGAGGCCGGGGCGCATCCTGCTTCTTCTTTGCAAAAATACCCAATGCGACTCCTCCGCCTTCGCTGCCGGATCAGAAGGCTTCTGCCTCCAGCTCCATCACCGTGGCCGCTCCGGACTGGATGCGCGCCAGATGCGTCGCCGTCATCGGCAGCTGCCGCTTCATGTAGTATCGACCGGTCGCCAGCTTTGTCTTGTGGAAGGCGGGGTCTGCCGTGCCCGCGTCCAGCGCGGCCTGTGCGGCAACGGCCATCCGCGCCCACATGTAGCCCAGGGTCACGTGACCGAAGAGATGCATGAAATCATAGCTGCCCGACAGCGCATCGTTGGGGTTCTTCATGCCGCGTTCCATGAAAAACATGGACGCCGCCTGCAGGTCCTTGGACGCGGCCTTCAGCGGTTCGATGAAATCGGCGGCCAGCGCCGGGTTGCCGGACTGTTCCTTGCAGAACGATTTGACCATGTCGAAGAAGGCCATGACGTGCTTGCCGCCGTCCTGGGCCAGCTTGCGGCCGACCAGGTCCAGCGCCTGCACGCCGTTCGCGCCTTCGTAGATCATGGTGATGCGGGCATCGCGGACGAACTGGCTCATGCCCCACTCCTCGACATAGCCGTGGCCGCCGAAGACCTGCTGGGCCAGCACCGTCGTCTCGAAGCCCTTGTCGGTCAGGAAGCCCTTGATGACGGGCGTCATCAGCGACACCAGCCCTTCGGCATCCTTGTCGTTGGCAAGGTGGCCGCGGTCGATCAGGTGCGCGCCCCACAGGGCAAGGGCGCGGGCGCCCTCCAGGAAGGACTTCTGGTCCATCAGGCTGCGGCGGATGTCGGGATGCACGATCAGCGGATCGGCGGGGCCGGCCGGGTTCTTGGCGCCCGTCACCGAACGCCCCTGCAGGCGGTCCTTGGCATAGGCGACGGCGTTCTGATAGGCGGGGACGGCCCCGGCATAACCTTGCAGGCCGACACCGATGCGGGCCTCGTTCATCATGGTAAACATGGCGCGCATGCCCTTGTGCAGATCGCCCAGCAGCCAACCACGCGCGCCGTCATAGTTCATGACGCAGGTCGCATTCGCATGGATGCCCATCTTGTGTTCCAGCGCGCCCACAGACACGCCGTTGCGGTCGCCCAGGCTGCCATCTGCGTTCACCAGGAACTTCGGGACGATGAACAGGCTGATGCCCTTGGTGCCCTCGCCGCCGCCGGGTGCCTTGGCCAGCACCAGGTGGATGACGTTTTCCGCCATGTCGTGATCGCCGGCCGAGATGAAGATCTTCTGCCCGGTGATCAGATAGCTGCCATCGTCCTGCGGTTCGGCCTTGGTGCGCAGCAGACCCAGATCGGTGCCGCAATGCGGTTCCGTCAGGTTCATCGTGCCGGTCCAGTCGCAGCTGACCATCTTGGGCAGATAGGTCTGCTTCTGTGCGTCGGTGCCATGCGCATGGATCGCGGAATAGGCGCCGTGGGTCAGGCCCTGATACATGTTGAAGGCCATGTTCGCGCTGACGAACATCTCTCCGGTGGCGACGCCCATGGTATAGGGCATGCCTTGTCCGCCATATTCCGGGTCGCAGTCCAGCGCGGTCCAGCCGCCTTCCTTGACGGCTTCGAAGGCCTTGCCGAACCCGTCGGGGGTGCGCACGACGCCGTTTTCCAGCACGCAGCCCTGCTGATCGCCGGGCAGGTTCAGGGGGGCCAGCACTTCGGAGGCGAGCTTGCCCGCGGCCTCGAGGATGGCCTCGGTGAATTCGGGGTCCAGGTCGTCGTGACCGGGAAGATCGGATTGCGACAGCTTCAGCACGTCGTGCAGCACGAATTGCAGGTCGCGGATCGGCGGATTGTAGATCGGCATGGCGTTATCCTGTGGGCTGTTCGTGGGACGCGGCGGCAAGCCGGGTCTGCGCGTCGGAGAGGTGCTGCCTGAGTTCGGCGATGGCCTCGCTCAGTTCCGCATATTGCCGTTCCATGTCCGCCAGCCTTGCCTGTCCCACGTCGATCGTCGCGGCGATCTGCGTGCGGTTGGCACTGCCGGGGGCGTAAAGCTCCAGCAGCTGGCGGATCTGTTCCAGGCTGAAACCAAAGCGCTTGCCCCGCAGGATCAGCGTCAGCCTTGCCCGGTCGCGCCGGTCGTAAAGGCGGTGCTGGCCCCTGCGCTGGGGAAAGATCAGTTCGCGCGCCTCATAGAAGCGAAGCGTGCGCGGCGTGACGTCGAATGCGTCGCACATCTGTCGAATGGTCATCAGCTCGTCGGACATGGTAGGCGGCTCCTCCTCCTGAAACCTGGCGTTCCGTCCTTGGCCTCAAGATAGGATCAAGTTGACGCGAACGTAAGCAAGACGCGGCGTCACGACAGTCCCCTGCCGTGGCGTCATTCCATGCGGGCCAGCTCGTCCTCTCCGGTCTGGCGCAGCTGGGCCAGGTCGGCCCGTGCCGCCTGCATGTCGGCGATCTGCTGGTCCAGCACATCCAGCTGTCTCTGGGCCATCTCGATCCAGACCTGGTACTGTTCCCGCGACCCCTTCTTGTCATAGATCAGCAGCCATTTGCGGATATCCTCGAGCGAGAATCCGAAGCGGCGGCCGCGCAGGATCAGCGTCATCCGCGCCACCTCTCGCGGGCCATAGAAGCGGGCGCGGCCTTCCTTGAAAGGCTTCAGCAGCTCGATGTATTCGTAATAGCGCAGCGTGCGCGGCGTCACGTCGAAGCGCGCGCACATGTCCTTGAAGCTGATCCGGTCTTCGGTCATTCGCGCCCCCTCTCCGAGTTCCCTTTGCGTAAACTTAGGGTGTGTCGATCATATTCTCAACCGAATCGCGCAGTCATGGTTCATTGGGGTTGAGCATGCGCCCGACGCGCGGCTAAGCATCAACAAACACAAGGAGACGCGGATGTCCGACCAGACCGAAGGCCCTCAGGATGATCGCACCCGCATCGCCCAGCAATTCATCGAGGCCATCCCCCACGCGCGCGCATTGGGCATGCGGGTGGACGAACTGGGGCAGGGCCGCGCCGTCATCAGCATGCCCTGGGCCGAACATCTGGTGGGCGACCCGCGGACGGGCGTCATCCACGGCGGCGTCGTGTCGGCGCTGATGGACACCTGCTGCGGGGCGGCGGTCATGGTCCATCCCAGCAACCCGTCATCGACCGCGACCATCGATCTGCGCATCGACTATATGCGCGCCGCGAAACCCGGGCAGCGGATCACCGCGCGTGCCGAATGCTATCACATGACCCGCAGCGTGGCCTTTCTTCGGGCCGTGGCGCTGGACGAGGATGGCGAAAACCCCGTGGCGACCGCGACCGGCGCCTTCACGGCAGAGAGGTGATCATGGGCGACCGCAACGAACCGCTGCACCAGATCAAGTCGCGTCGCGATTCGGCGCTGAAGGCGCTGGTCACCGGCGTCCCCTACATGTCCTGGCTGGGCATCACCTTCGACCGGCGCGGCGATGAGCTGACGGCCATCCTGCCCTTTGACGAAAAGCTGATCGGCAATCCGCGCCTGCCGGCCATCCATGGCGGCGTGACGGCCGCCTTCCTGGAGGTCACGGCCATCATCGAGCTGTCCTGGTCGGTGATGTGGGAAGACCTGGAATCGGGCCGCATCGCACCTGATGCGGCGGTGCCTGACAGCCTGCCGCGCCTGCCCAAGACCATCGATTTCACCGTCGATTACCTGCGGTCGGGCCTGCCGCGCGACGCCTATGCGCGGGCGCGGGTGGTGCGGTCGGGGCGACGCTACGCCTCCGTCCATGTCGAGGCGTGGCAGGACAACCGCGCCCGCCTGATCGCGCAGGCGACCGGGCATTTCCTGATGCCCCAGCCCTGACATGCAGGGTCCGTTGCTGACGCATCGGCGCGTGCTGAACATCGCGCTGCCCATCGTTCTGTCGAACCTGACCGTGCCGCTGCTGGGTCTGGTGGATACCGGCGTCGTGGGCCAGCTGGGCCTGCCCGAGGCGATCGGGGCGGTGGGCATCGGGGCGGTCATCCTGACCTCGATCTATTGGGTGTTCGGGTTTCTGCGCATGGGGACCTCGGGGCTGGTGGCGCAGAGCCACGGCGCGGGCGACCAGGCCGAGGTCGGCGCCCATCTGCTGCGCGCGCTGGCCATCGCGGGCGCGGCCGGGGCGGTCTTCATCGCGCTGCAGGTGCCGATCTTCTGGGCGGCCTTCCGGCTGGCGCCGGCATCGGATGCGGTGGAAGGGCTGGCGCGCGATTACCTGGCGATCCGCATCTGGGGGGCGCCCGCGACCATCGGCCTCTATGCGATCACCGGCTGGCTGATCGCGGTCGAACGCACCCGCGCGGTGCTGGGGCTGCAACTGCTGCAGAACGGGCTGAATGTGGGCTTGGACATCTGGTTCGTGCTGGGTCTGGGCCTGGGGGTCAGCGGCGTGGCCTGGGCCACGCTGGCGGCCGAACTGGCGGGGCTGGCCGTCGGGCTGTGGCTGGCGCGCCATGTGCTGGCCCGCGCCGTCACCGCGGCCCGCGACACGGCCAGCCTGTTCGCGCGCGCCAAGATTGACCGGCTGGCGCGGGTGAACACCGACATCATGATCCGGTCCGTACTGCTGCAGGGCTGCATGACCAGCTTTCTGTTCCTTGGGGCGGGGCAGGGCGACGTGCCGCTGGCCGCCAATCAGGTCCTGTTGCAATTCGTGGCGCTGACGGCCTTTGCGCTGGATGGCTTCGCCTTTGCCGCTGAAAGTCTGGTGGGGCAGGCAGTGGGGGCGCAAAGGCCCGACCGGGTGCGGCGGGCCTCGATCCTGACCTCGCAATGGGGGCTGGGGGGCGCGGTGGTGCTGGGACTGGTCTTCATCGTCGCGGGCGGGGCGATCATCGACATCCTGACCACCTCGCCGCAGGTCCGGGCCGAGGCGCGGATCTATCTGCCTTGGCTGGGGCTTGCGCCGCTGATCGGCGTGGCAGGCTGGATGCTGGACGGCATCTTCATCGGGGCCACCCTGACGCGGGACATGCGCAACGCGATGATCCGGTCGGTCGCGGTCTTTGTGGCGGCGGTGCTGATCCTGCCGCCGTTCTGGGGCAATCACGGGCTGTGGGCAGCGCTGATGGCGCTGAACACCGCGCGCGCCATCACCATGCTGCGCCGTTATGGCCATGCCGAGGATGCCGCGACACCCCCCAAGGGCGACGCGGCGGCGGCGTGATCAGCTTTCGTCGACGACCTGGCGACGGGCCTCGTCCATCAGTTCGGCCATCTTGGCGCGGATCGTGGCGTCATCGGCGACCCCCTGCAGGTCGGTGCTGACCTTGCGGAAGACGTCTTCCTCGCCCGGTTCCTCGAAATCCGAAGTGACGACGGTCATCGCATAGGCCCGGGCCTCGTCGCCGGTCTTGTCCAGCAACCCGGCCGCCCATTCGCCCAGCAGGCGGTTGCGGCGTGCCTCGGCCTTGAAGCGCAGATCGGCATCATGCGCGAATTTCGCCTCATAGGCGCGCTCTCGGTCGTCAAACGTGGTCATCGGTCCACCTCCTGCTGCAACTTGATCAGATAAGAGCCTTTCGCACGTCTTGTCGCAAGCCTCGTATTGCCCCCCGATGCCTTTCTGCGCTAAGCCGCCTCTTTGAGAGACATGCGAAAGGACGGTGGGGCCATGGCACCGCGGCGCAAGAAGGTTTACGAAGGCAAAGCCAAGATCCTGTACGAAGGTACGGAACCGGGCACGCTGGTCCAGTACTTCAAGGACGACGCGACGGCGTTCAATGCCCAGAAGAAGGCGACGATCGAAGGCAAGGGTGTCCTGAACAACCGCCTGTCGGAATTCTTCATGCAGGGGCTGACCAATATCGGCGTCCCCAATCACTTCATCCGCCGCATCAACATGCGCGAACAGCTGATCCGCCAGGTCGAGATCATTCCGCTGGAAGTGATCGTGCGCAACTTTGCCGCCGGCTCGCTCTCCAAGCGGCTGGGCCTTGAGGAGGGCACGCTGCTGCCCCGTCCGATCGTCGAATACAGCTACAAGAACGACGAGCTGGGCGACCCGATGGTGTCGGAGGAATACGTCATCGCCTTCGGCTGGGCCAGCCAGCAGGACCTGGACGACATCGTGTCCCTGGCGCTGCGCGTCAACGACTTCCTGTCGGGCGTCTTCTATGGCGCGGGCATCAAGCTGATCGATTTCAAGATCGAGATCGGCCGCGTCTGGGACAATGATTTCATGCGCCTGATCGTTGCCGATGAAATCAGCCCCGACAGCTGCCGCCTGTGGGACGTCAAGACCGGGCAGAAGCTGGACAAGGACGTGTTCCGCCGCGACCTGGGCAACCTGACCGACGCCTATACCGAAGTGGCGCGCCGGCTGGGCCTGATGCCCGCCAACACGACCAGCCTGAAACCGACCGCGATCAACTGAGAAGGAAGCCCGCGATGAAAGCCCGTGTCACCATCATGCTGAAGGACGGTGTTCTGGACCCGCAGGGCGAGGCGATCCGCCATGCGCTTGGCGGTCTGGGTCATGACGGCGTTTCCGGCGTCCGCCAGGGCAAGCTGATCGAGCTGGACCTGGCCGCCACCGACGCCGAGGCCGCGCGCGCCGAAGTGGCGAAGATGTGCGAGGGCCTGCTGGCCAATACCGTGATCGAGAAATACTCGATCGAGATCGCCTGACAGGCTTCGATGACGTTGCGGCAGCCTGCCCTTATGGTCAGGTTGCCCGCAAGTCCCCGTTGCAAATCGGAGGCGTTTGACGCCCAATGCGCGGATGATGAACCAGACCCCGACCCCCTCCGACACGACCACGCCGGTCATCCAGATCAACGGGCTGCACAAGTCCTATGGCCAGCTTGATGTGCTGAAGGGCGTCTCGATGACCGCCCCGCGCGGTCACGTGGTCAGCCTGATCGGATCTTCCGGTTCGGGAAAATCCACTCTGCTGCGCTGCTGCAACCTGCTGGAAAACAGCCAGGCGGGCGATATCCTGTTCGACGGCGAGGCCGTGCGCTGGAAGGGCAAGGGCCTTGACCGTGCGCCCGCCGACCGCGCGCAGGTGACGCGGTTCCGCACCAACCTGTCGATGGTCTTCCAGCAGTTCAACCTGTGGGCTCATATGACGATCCTGCAGAACGTCATGGAGGCGCCCCTGACCGTGCTGGGCGAGGATCGCGGCACCGTCGAGGCCCGCGCCCGGGCCCTGCTGGACAAGGTCGGCATCGGCGACAAGGCCGATGCCTGGCCCGCCCAGTTGTCGGGCGGCCAGCAACAGCGCGCCGCCATCGCGCGCGCGCTGTGCATGCAGCCCACGGCGCTGCTGTTCGACGAACCGACCAGCGCGCTTGACCCCGAACTGCAGCAGGAGGTCGTCAAGGTCATCAAGGACCTGGCCGGTGAGCATCGCACGATGATCATGGTTACCCATGACATGCGGCTGGCCGCCGATGTCAGCGATCACGTCGTCTTCCTGCACCAGGGCGTGATCTGCGAAGAAGGCCCGCCATCGCAGCTGTTCGGGAACCCGCAGACCGACCGTCTGCGCCAGTTCCTGTCGGCCTCGATGGCCAACTGAAAAAAACAACGACACCAACAGGAGACTATGCCGCAATGAAATCCCTGATGATTGCCGCCGCCACGCTGGCCCTGACCGCCGGTCTGGCACAGGCTGAAACCATCCGCATGGGCACCGAAGGCGCCTATGCCCCCTATAACTTCATCGACGACGCGACCGGCGAAGTGACCGGCTTCGAGATCGAGCTGGGCAACGAGCTGTGCACCCGCGCCGAACTGGACTGCACCTGGGTCCGCAACGATTGGGATTCGATCATCCCGAACCTAGTGTCGTCGAACTATGACACGATCATGGCCGGCATGAACATCAACGAGGAGCGCAAGCAGGTCATCCAGTTCACTCAGGCCTATACCCCCGCGATGCCTTCGGCCTATGCGGCGCTATCGGCTGACGTGGACGTGGAAGGCGGCATCGTCGCCGCCCAGACCAGCACGATCCAGGCCGGGCATGTGGCCGAAACCGGCGCGACTTTGCTGGAATACCCCAACCCCGACCAGACCGTCGCCGCCGTCCGCAATGGCGAGGCTGACGCCGTCTTCGCCGACCGCGACTTCCTGGCCCCCATCGTCGAGGAATCCGGTGGAGAGCTGGTCTGGGTCGACGGCAAGGATGCCGTTCCCCTGGGCGAAGGCATCGGCATGGGCCTGCGCCAGTCCGACACCGAGCTGAAGGACAAGTTCGACGCCGCCATCACCGCGATGAAGGAAGACGGCAGCCTGAACGAACTGATCGTCAAGTGGTTCGGCGACGACGCCATGACCTTCGAGTGACATGACCCGCCGCCGCGGTCACGGGCCGCGGCGGCCATCCGGGATATCCGATGTTTTCCTATTGCACCGATCCGTCCGCCCTCGAGGGGCTTGCCTGGCTGTCATGTTACCTGACATCGGGCACGCATCTGCTGTTCTATGGCAGCTTTGGAACGGTGCTGCTGCTGCTGGCCATCACCGCGCCGGTGGCGTTGCTGTTCGGTTTCGGCGGGGCCATGGCCTCGCGGTCGCGGATCGCCCCGCTGCGCTGGTTCGGCAAGATCTATACCTCGATGGTGCGGGGCATTCCCGACATCCTGTTCTTCCTGTTCGTGCCGATCGCGCTGGACCAGGGCTTCGAATGGCTGCGCGCCAAGATGCTGTGCGAGGGTGACGAACCCATCCGCCAGGGCAATGATTTCGTCGTCTGCGCCGCCGCCAAGCTGCCGCTCAGCACCAGCCCCCCTTGGGTGCACGACACCTATGGCATCTTCCTGGCCGTCATCGCCTTTTCCGTGGTCTTCGGGGCCTTTGCCGCCAACGTGCTTTACGGCGCGATGCAGGCCGTCCCCCATGCCCAGCTGGAAACGGCCGAAGCCTATGGCATGACGCAGCGCCAGGTGACGCGCCGGGTGCTGATCCCGCAGATGTGGACCTATGCCCTGCCGGGGCTGTCGAACCTGTGGATGATCCTGATCAAGGCCACGCCGCTGCTGTTCCTTCTGGGGGTCGAGGACATCGTCTATTGGGCGCGTGAGCTGGGCGGGTCCAAGACCAGCGCCTTCAGCTATCCCCATCCCGACTGGCGGCTGTATTATTTCTTGGCGATCCTGGTCTTCTATCTGCTGATGACCTTCGTTTCCGAACGTGTGCTGGCGCGGGTCACGCGCCGCCTGTCGCGCGGACAGGCCACGATGGGCGCGGGGGGCATCGCATGAGCTGCGCGCAGACGATCACCGATTACGCGCTGCGTTCCATCGGCATGGGCGAACGCCTGCTGCCACGGGCCGATTACACGCTGTGCCAGCAATTCACGCTGATCGGGTCGGGGCTGATCTGGAACCTCTATTTCGCGTTCTTGGCGCTGGCTTTCGGTTTCGTGCTGGCCAACGGGCTGGCGGTCGCCAAGGCCAGCCGTCATGCCTGGGCGCGGGGGCCCGCCAACGCCTTCATCTTCGTCTTTCGCGGCAGCCCGCTGTTCATCCAGTTCTTCATCGCCTACGAGGCGCTGGTCCTGCTGCCCCGCGCGGGCGTCGAAATTTTCGGCATCACGGTCCAGACCAGCTGGATGACGCGGGCCTGGGCGGGGGGGCTGTTCGTCCTGATCCTGAACACCGCCGCCTATTCCGCCCAGATCTTCCACGGGGCGCTGATGTCGGTCCCCAAGGGCGATGTCGAGGCCGCCGATGCCTATGGCATGACCGGCTGGACACGGTTCCGGCGCATCATCTGGCCCACGATGATGCGGTTGGCCTGGCCCAGCTATACCAACGAGGCGATCTTCCTGTTCCATGCCACCACGCTGGTCTATTTCAGCGGCTTTCCGGCGTTCCAGCAGCGCGGCGACGCGCTCTATTACGCCAGCTATTTCGCCGACAAGACGTTCAACCCCTTCGTGGCCTATCCGATTGCGGCGGCTTATTTCGTCGCTGCCACCTTGGCTTTGATCTGGCTGTTTGGCAGGGTGAACAGGCGCCTGAACCGACACCTTCCGGGGCAGGTCCGGCGCGTCAAGTATCGCCCCCAGATAGTGAGATGACACAGATGGAATGGCTGCGCGAACACCCCGAAGTCAGGACGATCCGCGTCGCCGCCGCCGATCTGAACGGCGTGGCACGGGGCAAGCGGTTGCCCGCGAAATATGCCGCCAAGCTGATGGATGAGGGGACCAAGTTTCCCTATTCGGTGCTGAACCTGGATATCTGGGGCGAGGATGTCGAGGACAGCCCCCTGGTCTTCGAATCCGGCGACCCCGACGGGCTGCTGCTGCCGACCGAACGCGGCTTCGTCCCCATGCCCTGGCTGGAGGCTTCGCCCACCGCGCTGCTGCCCCTGTGGATGTTCCATCCCGATGGCCGGCCCTATGACGGCGATCCGCGTCAGGCGCTGGCCCGCGTGGTGGAGCGCTATGACGCGGCGGGGCTGGTGCCGGTCGTCGCGACCGAGCTGGAATTCTTTCTGATCGACGACAGCGGCCGTCAGCTGCGCGTGCCGCCCAGCCCGCGGTCCGGCAAGCGCCGCACCGGCGGCGAGGTTCTGTCGCTGCGCGCGCTGGACACCTTCGACCAGTTCTTCACCACGCTTTACGACGCGTGCGAATCGATGGACATCCCCGCCGATACCGCCATTTCCGAAGCCGGACCGGGCCAGTTCGAGATCAACCTGATGCATCAGGCCGATCCCCTGAAGGCCGCCGACGACACCTGGCTGTTCAAGACGCTGGTCAAGGGCGTCGCCCGCAATTACGGCTTTGCGGCCAGCTTCATGGCCAAACCCTATGAGCAGTTTTCCGGCAACGGGCTGCACATGCATTTCTCGATCCTGACCAAGGACGGACGCAACATCTTCGACAATGGCGGCGAGGAGGGGACCGAGGAACTGCGCCAGGCCGTCGCCGGCTGCCTGCGCGCCATGCCCGGATCGACCCTGCTGTTTGCGCCGCATGAAAACAGCTATGACCGGCTGGTCCCGAACGCCCATGCGCCGACCGGCATCGGTTGGGCCTATGAGAACCGCACGGCGGCGATCCGCATTCCGTCCTCGGGTCCCAAGGCGCGGCGGATCGAGCATCGCGTGGCGGGGGGCGACGTGAACCCCTATCTGACCGTGGCGGCCATCCTGGGTGCGGCGCTGAACGGCATCGAGGACAAGCTGGAGGCGCCCTCGCCCTTCAAGGGCAACGCCTATGACAAGAACCTGGCCCAGCTGCCCGGTGACTGGGGTGCCGCCATCGACGCTTTCGACAACTGCCCCGAGATCCGCCGCATCCTGCCCACACATCTGGTCGAGAACTACCTGATGACCAAGCGGCAGGAACTGCATTACATGGCCGAATTGTCGGACGAGGAGACGGTCGAACTGTATCTGGATACGGTCTGATACAGGGCCTCGGTCGCCCATCAAGCCGCCGTTCTTGTGGTGCCCTTCCATGAAAGGATGCCGTGGATATTCCAGTGACCGGATATGGTCGGAACGCGATGCGGACATCCGAACGTAAAGGCCAATGCTGATTTCGCGGGACGCCAACAATTTTGGATCGACCGCCTGCCATCGGCACGGCGCGCTGGACATGTTGCCTTTGGGGGGCTTCCCGGCACTGCCCGTGTGACTGTGAAGGTGGCGCCTGCACGAACGCCGTCCGCCAGCGGGGTCAGTGCAGGGTCCGTCCCGGCGCCTTGATCCGGCCACGGGTCGACCTTTTGAATCTGCCGCCGCCCGACAGGCGGGTTCGCGAAGGAACTGCCGAACAGACGGCAACGTTCGGTGCCAGAAGCAATTTCCGGGCGGGCATTGGTCTTCCCTTTGCCGGGGCCGACAATTGGCGACTGGATCAGGCACCATTCAATCAGCGGGACCTCCTATGAAAACCATCAGACTAGAGCAGCCCGGCGGGCTGGACCGACTGCGGCTTGTTGATCTTGAAGATCCCGGTCAGCCAAAGGCGGGACAAATTCGCGTCCGGATTCATGCCTCGTCCTTGAACTTCCATGACTATGGCATCGTTTCCGGGCGCATGCCGACCGAGGATGGGCGTGTGCCGATGTCCGACGGGGCAGGGGTTGTTGAAGCTGTCGGCGAAGGCGTCGAGGAGTTTCGCGCGGGCGATCACGTCGTCTCATGCTTCTTTCCGCAATGGTCCGATGGCCCGCCGCCTGTCGCTGATTTTTCGGGCACACCGGGGGACGGCACGGACGGCTATGCCTGCGAGGTCGTGGTTCGGGGCGCGAACTGGTTCACCAAGGCTCCGGCAGGTTACAGCCACGCCGAGGCCGCGACGCTGACCACCGCCGGGCTGACCGCATGGCGCGCGCTGGTCGTCGATGGCGCGCTGAAGGCAGGCGACACGGTGCTGACCCTTGGAACCGGCGGCGTGTCGATCTTTGCCGCCCAGATCGCGCTGGCCATGGGCGCCGAGGTCATCGCGACATCATCCTCGGATGAGAAGCTGGCTCGGTTGCGCGACATGGGCATCCGGCAGACCATCAACTACAAGACGGAAGGTGAATGGGGCGCCCGCGTGCAAGAGATGACCGGCGGTCGGGGTGTCGATCATGTGATCGAAGTCGGGGGGCCCGCGACCCTGCCGCAGTCGATCACGGCATGTCGGATCGGCGGGCATATTGCGCTGATCGGCGTGTTGACCGGCGCATCCGGAGAGGTGCCCACGGCAGCCTTGATGGCCAGGCAGCAGCGTCTGCAGGGTCTGATCGTGGGCAGCCGGTCCATGCAGAACGATTTCGTGCGGGCGCTGGAGGTCACGGGCATCCGACCGGTGATCGATAGTAGCTTCCCGCTGGACAAGATCGCCGATGCCTTCCGGCATGAGGAATCCGGCGCTCATTTCGGCAAGATCGCCCTGACGATGTAACGGTCGGCCGATGCCGGACCGCGCTGATCGACGCGAACGGGTCCAGAGCCACCAGCCGCAAGGGCTGGTGGTCACAGGGTCCTTGGCCAGATGAGGTCTTCGAGGTCCTGGAACCCCGTGACACGGGACTGCCAGTCGCTGATGGCGACGTGGCGCAGGTCGCTGGCCCGGTGCAGCATCATCAGCGTCGTCAGGCGTCGCCGCATGGCATGGTCGTAATCCGCCGCATGAACCCCATATCCGTCCGGGAAGGCCCGAAGTCTGTCCGGGACGCCCGCGCACATGAAGGTGCTGGGGCCCAGTAGGTCGTATTCACGCCAGCCTGTCATCACATCGCCGAAATCGGTGACGGCCGACAGTCGCCAGCCATCGGGCGTTTCGGTCAGAAGCAGGTTTTCGGGGATCCATTCCCCGGTCAGGATGACAGGCTGCACATCCGTAGGCAGCACCGAGGGCACCGCACTTATGAGCGCCGGCAGTTCGGCCAGAAGCGGTTCTGACAGTCCCTGACGTCTGTGGCGCTTTATGCAGCCTGCGGCTTGCTGCCGGATGAAATCCGGCCGGGCCGGCTGCATCGTCAGCAACTCTTTGGGATCGACGGCCTGGACCTCGGCAATCACGCGCCCGATATCGCCAAGAATGGAAATGCGGTCGCCTTCGGACAGCGCGGGCCAGACCTTCGACCCTACCGTGCCGGGCAGCTTGGTGATGATCAGCCATGACCATCCGCTGTCCTCTCCCTCTGCCAGAATCCGGGGGATGGGCAAGGACAAGCGGCCATCAAGCAGGCGCAGCGCGAATCGTTCGACCGCGTACTGCGCGGCGTAGATCGGCGGGAAGACCTTCAAGATGGCGTGGCCGTTCAAATCGACGACAAGGTTGGTGCCGGTCTCGAATGAACACGGCGACACGGCGTCGATATTTTCGCGTTCCGCAATCCGGATGACGGCGGGCAACCAGAGATGTGGGGCGGACCGCCACCGGATAAAGTCTTCTGCATCTGCGATGTCTGGCCACAGTGTCATGGTGCCCCCCTCTGCCATGCGAAACAAGAACCGGGATGTGGTAGGGGTGCAATAGCAGGTTTGTTGGGTGATTGGCGCTCGAGGCATCGTGCGACAATGGCGGCCGGGCCAAGCAGACAGAACCATATCGCCCAGATCGGAACCCGGGGCCATGGTCGGCTGCCCTTTGTTGTTCGCTCTGACCTGACCGACCTGAACCCGTTGAGCCAGAGCCGAGATGGTCAAGCCCGACCCGATCACGCCCGAAAATCGTGCTCCGGGGCTGATGCGCGGCCTGATCGTGGTTGCGTCCAAACAACCGCGGGCGGCAATGACTTCGCGGCAGCCTGACGGCGCATCCATGCCTTCCGGCCGAACCGACAACGTGGCATCTGCCGTCGGCACCAACAGACCCGTGCGCGATTCTTTTCCACATGTCACAGGCAGCGTATCGGCGCCGTGGCTGACTGAAAGCGGACAATCTGCCCGTGATTGCGGCAGGGGCGGGTGACGATTGTTCCGATTTGCCCTATCATGTCGGTCGCTCTTGCAGCCAGCCGCCGTCACTGGTTTCGGTGCGTCCACAAGCTGACGGAAACAGGAGACACACCGTGCATATTGCGATCAACCGTCCACTCGCCGCTTCGGCATTTGCTCTGGCCTTGGCAGGAGCGGCTTCGGCCGAGCCGATCCACGTCAAGGTCTTCGTGGGCTCGATGTTCGAGATCGGCGAGAATACCGGGGATCGTGCGGGCGAATATCAGCATTGGTATGAACGCTACTGGCAGGATGCCCAGGCAAATGACGTGCCCGGCGCCATCGCGCCGGTGCATTGCAACGATGACGGGGTCTGCGGGGCCGTTCTGGGCATGGGCAAGGTCAACGCATCCGCGTCGATGCAGGCGATTCTGCTGAACCCTGATTACGATTTCTCTCAGGCCTATTATCTGATCACCGGGGTTGCGGGAACGCCGCCCTCCAAGGGAACCATCGGCGATGTGGTCTGGGGCAGCTGGCTGATCGACTATGACCTTGGCCATCGTTGGGCGCCCGAGGAGGGCGAACCGGGTGCGCCGGTCTTCATGCCGCGCAAGGGTTACGAAGATTATCGCGTGCACCAGCTGAACCCCGATCTGGTCGCTTGGGGTGTGGACCTGTCATCGGATGTCGAACTGAAGGATTCCGAAGAAGCCAGAACCTATCGCTTGCGCTATCCCGATGATGCCGCACAGGCCGCGCCTTCCGTAAAGGTCGGCACGCACATGACCGGCGACACCTTCTTCCACGGCCCGGGCTTGTCGGCCGAGGCGCAATACATGACCGAGATCTATGGGGCCGACGACTATCTGGTCACGGAAATGGAAGACAACGCGATCGCACAGGTCATCAATCGCCTGCACGGAACGGACCGGATCGCGGCCATCCGGGGGGCCGTGAATTTCGACCAAGGCAATCCGGATGAAAAGACCTTGGAGCATCTGGACCCTGCACCCGGAGAAACGGCTGGCGGCTTTGCCGAAACCGTCGAGAACATCGCCCTGGTGGGTGCGCCTCTGGTCGATCATATCGTCGGCAACTGGGACATGTGGAAAGACGGCGTGCCTGCTGGCCCGGAAGACAACTGACGCGCGGGATGTGGTGATTTCGGCATGCACCCGGCGGGGTGCGTGCCGTCCAATGGTCACGGAGCCTGAGATGGCCCTGCGCGACGCGGCGAAAGCGTCAGGAGGCGATGTCGTGTTCTTGACTTCACATCGGCAAAGCTATTCCTGTCGGGCATGCGTGATCTTTCAACCCAACCTCTGGACGACCTCAGCCTTGATGAGGCTGCTCGACCGAAAGCCCCGCCCGTGCCCAAGGCAACTGACAGGCATCGGCGTCAGGGACGGCAGCTGGCGGCCATCCACCGTCATTATCTGTCGGAAATGGCACAGATCGGTGCGGTTCTGGTGCGGATCGAAGCGCGGGAAGCCTCGCCCAAGCACCTCAAGCAGATCGTGCTTTCCCTCGATATGGCCGAGAATTTCCGGGCGTTCGGATCATTGTGCGGGCGCGAGTGCCAAGTGCTGAAGTTTCATCACGACATCGAGGGCGCCGACATGTTCCCGAGGGTCGAGGCAGCGGGCGGCGGAATGTTCCGCGAGGTCGTGGCAAAGCTGAAGGCCGAGCATGAAGTGGTGCATGAACTGATCATCCGCCTTGATCGGGCGGCGGACGTATTGGCCGAAGATCCCAGTGATGAGAACTTCGTTCAGGCCGCCACGATATTCCGCAAGTTGGAAGAGGTCGTGCGCTCTCATTTCGGCTATGAGGAAACGGAATTGGCGGAAGCGATCGGCTATTACCTCGGGGCGATCTGACGGGCGTGCCGCGCACATTCCGACTGTTGCGCAGGCGCACGCGACCCTGTTCGTCCGGGTATCTGCGCCCCGTCGCCTAGATGATGGCAAGATTGCCCGTCATGGTGGCGACGGCAAAGACCACCAGGTTGGCGGCGGCATGGGCTGCGATGGCGTCCGAGATGCGACCGCTGCGCCGCGCAACTGCGGAAAAGACCAGTCCAGCGACAAAGGCCTCGGCCCAACGGTCATGAAGCGCCGCAAAAAGGCCGGCGGTGATCACTGCGGCCAGAAGCACGCGGGGCCAAGGGGCAGGCCGGTCCAGATCCGTGCCGCGCAGGCGCTGTTCCAGGTAATCCCGGAAGAACAGTTCTTCGACCAGGGGGACCAGCAGCACCGTCCCGATGCCGCGAAAGACGAACCACAGGACCACCATTCCGCCTGACAGCGTGCCATAGGGCAGCGGCCCGTCCGATGGGGCCACCGGGATCAGCACCCACATCAGCCCCACCAGTCCGCCCGCCAGCCAGGACAAGGGCGAAACCCGCCAGACGATGCCCTGCAGGACAGGCCAGACCAGCGCCACTGTTGCGGCCACCAGGATCACCCGGATGGGATAGAACATCGCCGGGGTTGTGCTGATGGCGGGCACGGCCACGGCGGTCAGCATGAAGACGGCAAAGGGCAGGATGCGCGCGGCCACCGGATCGCGCCAGAGCGGCGGCAGGCTTGTCGCGGGTGCCGCCTGAATGATCGCTGCGCGATGCAGGGCCGGAACGCGACGGGCGATCAGGATGATGCCCAAGGCCACGATGGTGAACATCATCCAACCCGCGTGGCTGTGAAACCCGCCGACAGCCAGTTCGGGCTGGCCGTTCAGGCCGATCAGCAGCAGCACCGCGATGCGCACCGCGTTCAGGACCATGCTGGCCGCGATGCCGACCGGGAACAGCAGAAAGGCGCGCGGAAAGCGCAGTTCGGACCGGAACAGCCACAGATAGAGGCTGACGAAGATCATGACCAGCGCGATCCCCTCGATCCCCGAACAGGCCGGGGCGATCGAGAGGATGAAGTCGCCTTCACCGATATGCTTGCGGACAGGGTCGATATAGAGGTCGTAGCCCAGAGGCTCGATCAACCGGGTGACGACGCGGAAGGTGACGTCCGAGATCGTCTCGATCTGCCAGATGGGCTGCAGGCGGACGGCCAGGGCCGGGGCCATGCCGCTGGCGAACAGCACCACCCCCAGGGGCAGGCCGGCCTGCGCCAGAAAGCCGCGCCACCGTTCCCAAGGTGCCAGCCAGCCGAAAAGCCCCGCCAGGATCAGCCCCATTCCCGCAATCCACAGGGCGAAGGCGGGAAGGATCATCGCGGTTCCGCTTGCTCCGTTCAGCATCAGGACGGGGATCATGGCAAGGATGAAACCGGCAAGGTTCAGCAGCAGGGGGCGCGTGTCATGGCCCGCATCCGACAGCAGTTCACGAAACAGGGTTGGACGCAGCATCGCGAACAGCCCGACGGCGGCAATCATGCAATAGAGCGCCGCAAGGCTTTTGCTGGCGGTGCCGCAGGCCAGGATGCCCCAGTTCGCCCGGCAATCGAAGTCGATGACATGCTTGAAGATCATCCCGATGACCAGGAACTGCGCCGCCAGCAGCCCTGCCGCCAAGGCGCAGGGGGCAACGCGCAGGCGAAGCGGGGGGGCGGGCATGTCGCTCATCAAGGGCCTTTGAAGACAAGGTGATGATCAGAGAGCAGGCCCGCCAAAGGGCAGGCCTGTCAAGTTTCGGACCTTTAAAAAGGTATCAGTAGGCGCGGCGGCGACGTTCCCAGGTCAGCAGCACGATGGCGGCCAGCGCGGCCAGGGCAGCGGTGCCTTCCAGGGCGCTGATTTCCGGAACCGGGGTGACGGTGGGCTGGCACACGGCCGGGTTCATCTCGCAGGTCGACGCGAACACCGCCGAATTGAAGAACACCGTGGCAGAGCCGGCCAGAGCGGAGAGGGACAGAAATTTCATGATGATTAATCCTTACAGAAGGCAAAGGTCCAAGACTTTGCCATGATGGTGTCGCTCGGCAAGACGAGCGGTTCCGGATCTTGGACCTTCCGGAACATCGGGATGAGGCCGGACCCGGGGGACCGGCCTCGAAGGATCAGACGAAGCAGAAGCAATCCTGCTCAAGTGCATCCCATTCGACGCCGATGATGATGGGCTGCTTGTTTCCTGCCGCGATGGCGTCGCTGGTGGGGTCGAGGATGATCGACACGATATCCCCGTCACCGGCGGCAAAGCCTTCGCCATTGGCCAGCGCCAGGTCATAGATCTCCTGGGCATTGGCCTTGGTCCCGAAGGCCGGGATGGCTTCGTTCACAAACAGGAAGTTGTCGGTCAGGCCCCAGATCGCGCCCTGGATTTCCGCCTCGGTATAGGTGGTTCCGTTTCCGTCGCCATTGTCCAGCGCGCTGAAGTCCTGGTTCAGGATCCAGTTGACCATATCCAGGTTTCCGGGATTCTTGATCGAGCCGGGAGCCGTCAGTTCGGTTCCCAGATGGAAGGTCACGGGAACATCGACGCCGGTCTTGATGGGCAGCCCCGCGTTGCCGCAGAAGGCGACATCGAAGCTTTGGCCGTCAAAGCGGTCATCGCCGGTGCCCGAAAGAACCGTCTGATACAGGCCGGCGCCAACCAGATCGAGCGAGAGAACCATGTTGCCGCTGGTGGGCAGGCTGTCCTTGATCGTCTCCAAGGTGTTCTTGGCGCCGCAGAAGGTCAGGTCGACATTGGCGGTGTCGAAACCGCCCGCGCCATCGGCGATCTGATAGCTGATGCTGATCGTGGCCTTCTGGCCCAGGATCAGGTCGGCATAGGCGGCCGATCCGTCGAAGACCAGCTTGCCGTCGACCAGGGCGATGGTGACTCCGTCGACATCGACCGATCCGCCCTCGGCGATGTCCTGGCCCGCGACCTGGGTGATGGTCAGCGCATCGCCGTCAAGATCCGAGTCATTGGCCAGCACGTCCACCGTCACCGCATCATCGGCGCAGGTCTTGGCGGCATCATCCATTGCCTCGGGGGCGCGGTTTTCGATCACCAGGCCCGCATCGACATCCAGGTTGGTCTGCCCGATGCCCAAGGTGATCGGCCCGGTCAGGCCGGTCACCGGATCGGCATCGCTGTCCAGGGCCTCGTCGCCGCCCTGGTTGGCGGCGGTCAGGTCAAAGCCCGCTTTTTCGGTGAAGCCGACGGTATAGGTGCCCGCCTTCAGCCCGGTGAACAGGTAGTTGCCAGCGGCATCGGTGGTGGTCGTGGCGATGGCGGTGCCGCCCAGGAACAGCGTCACCGTGACATTCTGGACACCGGATTCCGACCCGTTCTGGATGCCGTTCTTGTCCGTATCCAGGAAGACCAGGTTTCCAAGGCTTGCCGTGCCGGGATCCGTCAGACCTGCATCGACATCCTTGGTCACCTCGCCGGCGACGACGGTCGCGCTGTCGGTGACGCCCGTGCCGGTATCGGCGTCGCTGTCGATCCGATCGTCGGCGCCGACATTCTGGTCGGTCAGCACGCGGCCTTCGACGGCTGTCGGGAAGATCACGCGATAGTCGCCCGGCTGCAGGCCGTCGAAGCGATAGCCGCCATCATCGCCGGTGGTCGTGGTGGCGACGACATTGCCTGCGCTGTCCAGCAGCTGGACGGACACGCCCGCCACGCCCGGCTCGACATCGTCCAGGCCGTTGGCGTCGGCGTCGACGAACAGGCGACCTTCCAGCGCGCCGGGTTCGATCGCGGGATCGGCGGGGCACAGCTTGATGTTGTCGATGATCGCGTATTCGCAGCCGTTGCCCGCACCTTTCAGGGTGATGACATCGCCCTTGGCCAGATCAAGGCCTTCCAGCGTGACCTCGGACCATTTGTTGGTTTCGGCGTTCAGGCGGGCCGCGCCGACCTCGTGGCCGTTCACCAGGATCTTGATATAACCGTCGCCCCTGGCGGCATCCCAGAAGCGCAGCGTCAGGTCGTATTCGCCCGAGGCGCCGTCAAAGACCTGCGCGGCACTGCCGTGATAGCCGGTCAGCGCGATATATTCCCCGCCCGACGCGCTGGAGGCGCATTTGACCGTATAGCAGGACAGCTTCATCTCTTCGGCTTCATAGACGACGCATTTCGGGGTCTCGTCCACGTCCTTGACGCAGACCGACAGTTCGGCATGGGTCACGCCGCCCTTGCCGTCGTCGACCGCGACGATGACCTTGTAGAGGTTGTCGCCATCCTTCGATCCGGGCGCCTCGAAATCGGGGGCGGCCTTGAAGCTGAGAACGCCCGTATTGGCGTCGATCTCGAAAAGGGCCGCATCCTCGCCGCCCGCCAGCGAAAAGCTCAGCGGGTCGCAATCGGCGTCCTTGGCGTTCAGGTCGATGACCAGCTTGGTGTTTTCGTCGACGCAGAAGATGCCGTTGGCGGGCACGTTGGTAAAGGTCGGGGGCGTATTGGGCGGGGCTGCCTTGCCTGCGCCAAGGCAGGAGTAATCGATCCACGATCCGGCGACGTTGCAGGTGTTGACGACCGACAGTTCGACCCCGGCGGCGGGCTGTGCACCATAGAAGGTGAAATAGCCGTTTCCGGCACCGGCGGAATCATGACCTTCGACCTTGATCTCGATCATGTAATAGGTCTTGCCGTCCGAACCGTGCAGCACGTGGTACTGCTCGGCGAACATCTTGCAGCCGACGGCCTTGTTGTCGATATAGGCATCCTGGCCCGAGCGGTCCTGGGATTTGTCGTACCAGTCGTACCAGCTGTCGCCCGACAGCGTGCTGTCATTGTCGAAGGTCGACATCGTGACCGTCGCGTGTTGCATGACGAAGGAATCGCCCATGCCGAAGTCATGGCCGTTCTTGCCATTGGCCAGAAGGTCGGCTTCGGTGAACGCGGTCCACGCGAAGTTCTTGTAGTAATATGTCATGATCGTCGTCCCAAAAACGCCCCGTAGGCAAACCGCAAACTGAACCGAGATGCTGTCCGGGCCGTGATCGCCCGGCAGTCCCGCGGCCGGTCACCAGGCCTGGGGGGCTGTGACCGACGCTGTTCTGACGTCAAGCAGATACCGCTAAATTTTTATTTGTCCACGTTTAATATTTTAATTTCTGTATTCCTTTCAAAGACCTATCCAAAAAGTCAGGTCTTTTGTGCAAGGTTCAGCTTTTAAGATTTTCGTCTGCTGATTTGGCAATCTGAGGTTGTTCCAGGACAAGCGGGGATTGCACGACGTGCAGGTCCTTTCTTCTGCTGGTGATTGCGTCAGCCGTCTCGAAGGCGCTTGTCACGCGACAGGGGCAGCCCCCGCCATCCGGTCAAGGGGCGCGGCGCGCATCGGTTTCGATGCTGATCTGTCGCAAGGGCAGGGATGCAGGCCGGGATTTCCGGTCGAAACCGACCGATTACGCGCCCGGATCACCGCGACGCAGGCCTGGTGCCGATCCCCCGCGGGGTTGACCGGAACCCTTCATCCATGGCAGGCGCGCGGCTTTCATCATGCAGCCCGGTGCGGCGATGCCGGGCCCAGACCAAAGGAAGGACCCATGGCACTGAACCTGCATCGCAATCGCGACTGCGATCTGGCACCCTTGGCGAAGATGCTGCCGGATGCGGACATACCCCTGATCAATCCCAATGCGAAAGTGCCCTTCGATGAGATGGAATGGCACCGCAAGTGGCTGGGGGACCGAGAGGATGTCTCGTTCTACCTTCAGGACGCATTGGGACGGGATGTGGGGTTCTTTGCCCTGCGCGAGGGCATCGGACCGGAAGTCCGTCACCTGACCTATGTCTATCTGGCCCAGGAGGCACGCGGCGGGGCGGCCGCCGAGCTGACCGGGCATATCGAACAGGCGGCGCGGGACCTGGGCGCATTGACGCTGACCCTGAAGGTGGAGGTCGACAACGCCCCGGCCTTCAACGCTTATTATTCGGCTGGCTACGAAGAACTGTCCCGTCGCCACGGCATGGCCACGATGCGGCTGGATCTGGAAGGGCGCATTGCGGCCTGATCCCTGTTCCGCATCGTGGGTGGCAGTGTCACGAGGTTCCGGGATCGACGGCAAAGGCCCTGTCGGCAGCCCCGAAGCGTGGCGCGGCGAATTGCGATTGGTGCCAATGCGGATAGATCTGCGGCGGCTGGCTGACGTCATCCAGGCGCCGAAGATCCTCGGGCGTCAGGGTCAGGTCCAGCGCCCGGAAGTTCGCGTCGAACTGCCCGGTCGACGTGCCGCCGACGATCAGCGATGCCACCGCCGGTCGCGTCAGCGTCCAGGCCAGGGCCACCTGCGCCGCCTGAACGTCATGCGCGGCGGCGATGTCGTTCAACACGTCGACGATGCGCCACAGGCGGTCCTGATCGCGGATGGGCGGTTCGGACCAGCCCCGGTCCTGGCGGCTGCCCGGGGCGACAGGCTGCTGGCGCGTGTGCTTGCCGCTGAGAAGGCCCGCCGCCAGCGGGCTCCAGACGGTGACGCCGATGCCTTGGTCCACCGACAGCGGCAGAAGCTCGTATTCCGCCTCGCGCGCCTCCAGGGTATAGTGGATCTGCTGGGTGACGAAGCGCTGGAAATGACCGCGGTCGCTGGCCATCAGCGATTTCATGATCTGCCAGCCGGTATAGTTGGAACAGCCCGCATAGCGGATCTTGCCCTGCCGGACCAAGGTGTCCAGCGCCTCCATCGTCTCCTCGACCGGGGTCTGCCCGTCCCATTCGTGGATGTGATAGATGTCGATATGGTCGCGCCGCAGCCGCTTCAGCGACTGTTCGCATTCCCGGATCAGGTGCCAGCGGCTGGCGCCTTCGTCATTCGGGCCGTCGCCGATCCGCATTCTGGCCTTGGACGAGATCAGGATGTCCGGGCTGCGGTCCGCCATGACCTCGCCCACGATCTCCTCGGACAGGCCTGTCGAATACATGTTCGCGGTGTCGATCAGGTTCACGCCGTTCGCGATGCAGCAATCGATCAGACGCGCGGCCTCGGGCACGCCCTGGCTGGCGATGGCGGCGAAGGGTCCGCGGCCTCCGAACGAAAACGTGCCCATCGCCAGGGCCGAAACCTTCAGCCCGCTGCGTCCCAGGGTTCTGTATTCCATTCTGCTCTCCTTTGGTCGGGATCAGGATTTGCCCTGCGCGAATTCGGCAAAGGTCTGGATCAGGATGACCGCGACGGTGCTGCCGGCATCCTGGATGCCGCGGGTCTTTTCCTGGAATGCCGCCGCCTTGCCGTGCTGTGCGACCAGATCCTTGGTCTCCTCCAGCGCGGTCACGGCCCGGGCATGCGCCGCGTCCAGGGCCGTGGTCAGGTCCGCGCCCGCATCGGCCTGGGCGTTCATGGTTTCGGCAATCGGGTGCAGCACATCCAGGACGGTCTTGTCACCGACCTGCGCGCGGCCGCGCTGTGCGACCCCGTCGCGGAAGGCCACCCAGAACTGCGCCATCTGCGCCGTGCCCAGTGCATCGCAATCCTTGGCCGCAGCCGACCCGCGCAGGAACCCCGTCGCCATCAGCGTCCCCATGGTCGAGGGGGCGGCGCGGGCGATGGCGGCCCCTGCCGTCTTGAGCTGCGCGTCGATCGGGGCATCGCCCAATTCGGCCATCGCCTTGTCGGCGGCGGCAAAGCCCTTGGCCATGGTCAGGCCCAGATCGCTGTCGCCGACCTGGCCATCCAGCGTGATCAGCGCCTCCTTCTGGTCGGCAAAGACCTCGGACAGGCGCGTAAACAGGCGCGGAATGTCCTGCGATGTGATCTTTTCCATCATGTCCTCCCTCAGCGCGCGATATGCTTGAAGAACGGCGTGTTCGCATCCATGGCGATCAGCGGTTCCAATTCGTCATCCAGCTGCAGGACCGAGATGGAGGCACCGGCCATTTCCATCGACGTCGCGAATTCGCCGATGAAGACGTGCTTGATGCGGGCGCCGGCCTGTTCCAGCACCTGTGCGGTACGGCGATAGATGACGTACAGCTCCTCTAGCGGGGTGGCCCCCAGGCCGTTGATCAGCACGGCGACGTCGCCGTCGGTGTCATAGGTCTGTTCGGCCAGAATGCGCGCCATCATCTCGTCGACCATCGGGTCGGCGGGGGACAGTTTTTTGCGGGTGATGCCGGGTTCGCCATGGATGCCCATGCCGATCTCCATCTCGTCCTCGCCGATCTGGAAGCTGGGCCGACCCACCTCGGGGACGATGCAGGGCGACAGCGCCACGCCGATGGTGCGGGTGCGGTCGCTGGCCTTCTGGGTCAGGCGGGCCACCTCGGCCAGGGGGTGCATGGCGGCGGCGGCGGCCCCGGCAGCCTTGTAGGCGAAGAAGATCCCGGCCACGCCGCGACGCTTGTGTTCCTCTCCGACGACCGAGGAGGCGACGTCGTCGCGGCCCAGCACGGTCATGGTCTGGATGTCTTCCAGACCGGCCAGCTCTCCGGCCATGTCGAAATTCATCAGGTCGCCGGTATAGTTCCCATAGAGATAGAGCACGCCTGCCCCCTGATCGACATGGCGGGTCACCTCCAGCACCTGTTCGGATGACGGCGACTGAAACACCCCGCCCACGCCCGCGCCGTCCAGCATGTTGTGGCCCACAAAGCCCAGGAACAGCGGCAGGTGCCCCGAACCGCCGCCCGTCACCAGCCCGACCTTGCCGGGAACCGGTTCGCTGCGGACAAAGCAGCGCAGGTCGTCGCCGACATGCGTCACTTCGGGATGGGCCAGATAGATGCCCTCCAGCATCTCGTCGACGAAATGCTCGGGGTCGTTGATGAACTTCTTCATTGGTCTCTCCGGGTTTCAGATGTTGGTCTTGCGGTCGCGCAAGACGAAGAAGGCTGCGGCAAGCAGGATGAAGGCGCCGACGACGACGCGTTGCCAGGTGCTGGGAATCCCCACGAGGACCAGCACGTTGTTCACGACCGTCACCAGAAGGACGCCGATGACCGTGCCCAGGACCGTTCCCGTGCCACCGGTGATCCGCGCCCCGCCCAGGATCACGGCGGCGATCACGATGATCTCGGTTCCGGCGAAATCGAACGGGTTGGCCATGCGGTTGGCCGAGGCCTGGATGGCGCCCGCCATCCCCGCCAGGCCGCCCGCAAAGGCGAAGGCGAAGACATGCACCGCGCGCAGGTTGTAACCCAGCCTGTCGGCGACATCCGCCTTGCCGCCGACCGCGAAGATGGCGCGACCCATCAGCGTCCGGTTGAAGACGAACCAGGTCAGCACCGCTGCCAGCGGCAGGCTGAGGAAATAGACCGGAAGGCTGACCGTGACGCCGCTGCCGGTGGTGATGTCGATCAGCGACCACTGCCCGAAGGCGACCATCTGCGGTGGCAGTTCCATCAGCCAGACCGTTCCCACGAAGACCAGCAGGATGCCGCGAAAGACGTAAAGCGTGCCGATGGTCACGATCAGCGCCGGGGCCCTGAGTTCATGGACCAGCACCCCGTTCACGGCCCCCAGCAAAACGCCGACGCCGACGCAAAGCAGGATGATCAGCGCCATCGGCATGTCGGGAAAGACGTTGAGGACCAGCGTGCTGATCCCGTACATGGCCACGGCACCGACGGCCGGAAACGACACGTCGATGCCGCCCGAGGCCAGCACCGTGAAGACGCCAAGGGCAAAGAGGCCTGTCACCACGCTGGCGCGGCCCATGTCGATCAGCGATGATGGCTGCAGGAAGGCCGGGTTGATGGCGGCGACCGAGGCGCAGATCAGGACCAGCAGCAGCAGGCTGACCGCTTCGGGATGGGCCTGCAGGAAGGAAAAGAGCCTGGGGGCGCGACGGCCGGGGGCGGCTTTTCCGGCGCTGTCCGAGAGAGGGTCGTTCATGTGCTGCACCACGGTCATTCTGCAAGCTCGCTTTGGCTGGCCAGCATGGATTGATAGATGCGATCCTCGTCCGCCTCGGTGGCGCGAAGATCCTCGACGATGCGGCCGGCATTCATCACCAGGATACGGTCGCAATTCTGAAGCAGTTCCGGCAGGTCGTCCGACACGATCAGCAGCCCGATCCCGCGGTCGGCCATGTCCTGGATCGCGCGGAAGATGGTTTCCTTGGACCCCACGTCGACGCCGACCGTGGGGCCGTGAAGGATCAGCAGGCGCGGGTTGATGCTCAGCCAGCGACCGATCAGGACGCGCTGCTGGTTGCCGCCCGACAGGGCGCCGACGGGAAGATCGATATCGGCAGTGTTCAGCTTCATCTCGGCGGCGATCCGGTGGGCGGCCTCGCGGCCCTTGCCGCGATCGATCAGGCCGAAACGGCTGGCGATGCGGCCCAGGATCAGCGGCACGGCATTTTCCAGGATGGATTTTTCGATGAACAACCCTTCGGACAGGCGGTCTTCGGGGACATAGCCGATGCCGTGGTCGATGGCTTCGGACGGGGACCCGATGCTGACCGGCCTGTCGTCCAGGCTGATGGTGCCCGCATCGATCGGCAGGTGGCCCGCCAAGGCCATGGCCAGTTCGTTGCGGCCCGAATCGGACAATCCGGTGATCCCCAGGATCTCGCCGCGATGCAGGCTGAAGCTGATGTCGCGAAAGCTTCCCGATCGGCCAAGCCGCGTCGCGGTCAGCAGCACCTTCGATTCCGGGGCGCCCTTCCGGTAACGCACGGATTCGATGGCGCGGCCGGTCATCAGCTCGGCCAGCTGCCCGCGGGTAAAGCCCTTGATGGGGCACTGCGCCACGCTCAGCCCGTCGCGGAACACGATGGCATCCCCGCCGATCCGATAGCATTCCTCCAGCTTGTGGGTCACGAACAGGACCGCGACATTGCTGTCCAGCAGCCGGTTGACCACCTCGATCAGCGTTTCGACCTCGTGCCGGGTCAGCGACGTGGTCGGTTCGTCCATTATCACCAGACGTGCCTCGGCGGCGATGGCGCGGGCGATGGCGACGCGCTGACGGATCGCCAGGGGCAGGTCGCCCACGACGCTGTTCATCAGCGCCCGGTCGGGGTCCAGGCCCACCTTGCTCAGCGCGGCGGCGGCCGTGTCATGGACGCGCTGCCGGTCCAGGAACCGCAGCAGGCGGCCATGCCCGGCCACCAGCTGTTCGCCCAGGGCGATGTTTTCGGCCACCGTCAGGTTCGGCAACAGCGACAGGTCCTGATAGACGGTCTCGATTCCGGCCTCCAGCGCGGCCATGGGCGTCAGCTTGGGGATCAGCGCGCCATCCAGAAAGATGCTTCCCTCGGTCGGGGCATGGGCGCCCGACATGATCTTGATGACGGTGCTTTTGCCGCAGCCGTTCTCACCCAGCAGGTGATAGGCCTTTCCCGCCTCGATCGTCAGATCGACCCCGGAAAGGGCGCGCACGCCGCCGAACCGCTTGTGGATGCCGCGAAGCTCCAGGAAGGGGGCGTCGGAACTGGATCTGTCTCTCATCGAAGAAGGCTCCCCTGGGGCGATGTCGTGATGTCGGACCGCCCGGACGGATAGTGCCGGGCGGTCCCTGTCAGGAACGGACGATCAGAACAGGCGCTCGGCGTAGGTGTCCTTGTCGACGATCACCATGCCGTTGCCGACCACCAGCTTGCCGTCCCCGGCGCCCTGGGTGACCGAAACCGCCTCATAGCCCTCGACGCCCAGGTCCATGCCATCGGTCAGCTCGCCCCCCTCCAGCAGGATGCGGGCGACCTCGTTCATAGCCATGCCGGCCTTTTGCGGGTCCCAGAAACCGATGGCGGTGATGGCGCCGCTGTCCAGATAGGCCGCCGACGGGTTCGGCAGGCCGGTGCCCACAAGGCAGACCTTGCCGGTCAGGCCCGCTTCCTCGATCGCGCGACCGACGCCCAGGACGTCATTGCCGGCCGAGGTCTGGAAGCCCTTGATGTCGGGATGCTTGCGCAGGATCTCCTTGGCGGTCTCGTAGGTGCCGTTGGCATCGTCGAAGGATTCGTTGTTCGGATCGACCAGTTCCATGCCGGGATACTTGGCGGCGTTCTCCTCGCCGGCGCCGACCCATTGCATGTGCGTGCGGCTGCCCAGGGACCCCACGAAGGTCGTCCACTTGCCTTCCTGGCCCATGCATTCGGCCAGTCGTTCGTTCAGCGCCGCGCCGTATTCGGCGTTGTCGAAGGCCTCGATATTGGCCATCGTGTTGACCTGGTTGTCGGCCTCGTGGGTCACGACGATGGTGCCGCGGTCGATGGCGCGCTTCAGCAGGCCTTCCAGGACGCCGGGGTCCATCGGCACGACGGCCAGGGCGTCGGTGCCCCGGGCGATCAGATCCTGGACGATCTGCAGCTGCTGGGCCGAATCCGCGGTGGCGGGGCCGACCTGAGAGATGGTCATCTCGGGGTGTTCCTCGGCATAGAGGTCGACGCCGGTTTCCATGCGGTCGAACCACGGGATGCCGCTGATCTTCACGACGGTGGTGATGGTCTTGCCGTCCTGCGCCCATGCGGCCGATCCCGCCACGGTCATCACCGTGGTCAGAAGGGCGGCCTTCAGGCCGGTGGTCAGCGCGTGATGTCTGGTCGTCATTTTCTATCTCCTCAGTAGAAAACCCTCATCCTCCCGTCATTCCGCGGCGCGAGGGAGACGCCGGGAAGGTGCGAAGGCGGCGATCTGGTTGATCAGATCAAAGCGCGCCACGGCCAGGAAACACAGCAGCAGGATCCCCCAGGCCAGATCTCGGACGAAATTGGACAGCCCGATGAAGTTCAGCAGGCTGGACAGCAGCTGCAGCACCACCGCCGCCAGGATCACGTTCACGACGCGTCCATGGCCGCCCTGCGGGCGCACCCCCGCCATCACCGCAATCAGGATCGCGACCAGCAGGTAGGACGTGCCATAGTCCCATTTCACGTTGACGTTGCGCGCCGCGATGATGATCCCGGCGATCCCCGCCAGCAGCCCCGAGATCGCATAGGTGGTCGTGATGATCCGCACGCCGCGGAACCCGCTATAGACGGCGGCCTTGGGGTTCGCGCCGGTCAGCATCAGGCGCATCCCGTAAGGGGTCAGCCGCAGGATGGCGGCCAGCACGACGCCGATCGCGACGAAGATTAGGAAGCTGATCGGCATGCCGAAGATCACGCCGTTTCCAAGGGCATAGAGGGGATCGGGCGCACCGATGGTCAGGGACCGGCCATCGGACAGCACCACCGCGATGCCGGTGAACAGCATCTGGGTCCCCAGCGTCGCCAGGATCGGGGTGATGTTGAACCGAGAGATGATGATCCCGTTCAGGATCCCCGCCAGCAGGCCCACGATCATGCAGCCCAGGGCAAAGGTCAGAGTGAACAGCGCGGGCGCTTCGGTCGCGTCGAAAAGAGAGATGGCGACGATCCCCGCCGCGACGCCGGACATGTTGGCATTGGCAATTCCCGACAGGTCGATGCCGCCATTGCCCGCGCACATCGCCAGCATGACGCCGATCGCCAAGAGCCCGATTTCGGGGACCTGCGTCGCCATGGATTGCAGATTGAAGGGCGACAGGAAGGCGCCGTCCGACACCAGCCCGCCAAGGGCCAGAAGCACCACGCTCAGAACGCACAGCACCAGCAGGTTCGCATCGCGTCTCACTATCTCTCCTCCCCAGGATTTAGTAAAACTTACGCTTGATTTAGTAAAACGCTAGCAGCAAGTTGTCAGTCGCGCAACGGCTTTGTAGAGGTGACACCGCAACGAGCGCTGGGCTTCGAGGCGGTCGGTCCTGTATGAGAGCCGAAATCTGAGAAAGCGGGTATTCGAAGGATGGATGGACCAGTCAGCAAACCCGTGACTTTGCGCCAGGTGGCCGAACGCGCCGGGATCTCGGCCTCGACCGCGTCGCTTGTGCTGAATGGCAAGGGTGACATCACGCAGGGCACCCGCGACCGCGTGCTGGCCGCGGCCGCCGAACTGGGCTATGCCCCACGGCCATCCAGAACCCGGTCCGATGCCACGCCGACGCTGCGTTTCCTCAAGCTGTCCAAGCATGGCGAGACGGTGAACCGCGACCACAATCACTTCATCTCGGACTATATCGACGGCATGTCGCATGCCGCCACGCGTCGGGGCTATACCCTGGAAGTCGTGGCGCATGAGGGTCTGGACATGTCCGTCCTGTCGAATACGGGCGATGTGCAGGGGCAGGTGATCCTAGGCACCGAACTGTCCGAGGATGATATCGAGGCGCTGTCGCCCGGTCGGCATCCGACCGTCTTCATCGACACCTATCACCGTCACTTAAGTGCGAATTTCGTGGACATGGACAATGATCAGGCCGTCTTCGCCGTGGTCTCGCATCTGAAAACGGCCCGATTCGAACGCATCGGGTTTGTCGGCAGCCATTCGGATGTGGCGAATTTCCGGCTGCGGGACGAAGCGTTCCGCCGCGCCTGCGCCAGCCTGGGCATCAAGGTGGCCCGGCAGGACATCCTGAGCGTGGCGGCCACGCGTGAGGGCGCCTATGCCCAGGCCAGACAGCATCTTGCGGCGCAGGACGGCATTGCGGATGCCTATTTCTGCGTGAACGACATCGTCGCCCATGGGCTGATGCGTGCGCTGCAGGAAATTGGTCACCGCATTCCCGACGATGTCGCCGTGGTGGGCTTTGACAATCTGCCGATGAGCAGCCTGCTGTCGCCCGCGCTGTCCACGGTCGATGTCCCCAAGCGCCAGATCGGTGCGATGGCCGTGAACCTGCTGGACGACATCATCAACAGCAGCCGACCCCAGCCCCCGATGAAGGTGCTGGTCACGGGCCGGTTGATCCTGAGGGACAGCACCGGCGCGAAGAAGCGGCCCGGGCCGACGCCCGCCTGAACCCTTCGTCATGGCGCTTACCAGGCATGCCGAAAAAAAGCGGCGAAGCGATGATCGCTTCGCCGCCTGTTCAGGCCGACGCGCAGGCCGGGGCAGGGGTCAGGACTGGAAATCCAGCTGCTTGGTCATGCGCAGCGCGATATAAGTGCAGATCGCGCCCGACAGCAGATAGGCGCCGCCGCTCCACAGGCCGAAGGTGCTGGACAGCAGCAGCGCCACCACGGGGGCAAAGCCCGCGCCGATCAGCCAGGCGATGTCCGAGGTCAGCGCCGATCCGGTATAGCGGTAGCGTTTGGAAAAGCGTGCCGCGACCGCGCCCGAACATTGGCCGAAGGACAGGCCCAGGATGGCAAAGCCCACGACCATGTAGATCACCTCGCCCACGGCTCCGCCATTCAGCAGCAGGGGCGCGAACAGTGCAAAGATGCCGATCGCGACGGAACACATCGACAACAGGCGCAGGCGTCCGATCCGGTCCGCCACGATCCCCGACATCATCACCGCCAGCAGGCCGATGACGGCGCCCACGATCTCGATCACCAGGAAACCGGCGGGGGATTCGTCGGTGAACAGGAACACCCAGGACAGCGGATAGACCGTCACCATGTGGAACAGTGCAAAGCTGGCCAAGGGCGTGAAGGCCCCCAGCAGCAGGTGGCGGCCTTCGGCCTTGATGGTCTCGCTGGCGCGGACAGGGGTCAGTTCCAGGTTGTCGAACTGCTTTTCGTATTCCGGCGTCGCGATGATGCGCAGGCGGGCGAACAGCGCCACCACGTTGATCGCGAAGGCCACGAAGAAGGGATAGCGCCAGCCGAAATCCAGGAAATCGCGCGCGCTGAGGCTGGTGACCAGAAAGACGAACAACCCGCTGGCGACGATCAGCCCCAGCGGTGCGCCCAACTGCGGGATCATCGCGTACCAGCCCTGGCGCCCCTTGGGGGCGTTCATCGCCAGAAGAGACGCCAGGCCGTCCCAGGCCCCGCCAAGCGCCATCCCCTGACCGATGCGCAGGATCGCCAGGAACAGGATCGCATAGGCGCCGACCTGTTCATAGCTGGGCAGGAAGGCCAGCATCGCCGTCGATGCCCCCAGCAGGAACAGCGCCGATGTCAGCTTGGCCCCGCGCCCGTAATTCTTGTCGATCAGCGTGAAGACCGCGGTGCCGACGGGGCGGGCGATGAAGGCCAGCGCGAAGATCGCGAAGGAATAGAGCGTCCCGCGCAGCGGATCGGTGAAGGAAAAGATCAGGTCGGGAAAGACCAGGACCGATGCGATGGCATAGACGAAGAAATCGAAAAATTCGGATGTCCGCCCGATGACGACGCCGATGGAAATCTCGCTGGGTTCCAGCGGGACCGGCGCGTCGTGATGCGCGCGGGCGTCCTTTTCGGCGATGGTCGAGGCTGTGCTGGTCATGCCGCTGTTGCTCCGTTCGCGATTGTCATGAATTCAGCGGCGTTCCTGCGCCTGTTCGCAGGATATGTGCATTGGGCAAATTGTCCAATGTCGGTCCCGTGGCGCGGGGCGTATCGCTGCGGCTCGGCGTGGCCCCGGCCCGCCCCAAACCCGTCATTTCATGGACCATCGGACTGGAAAACGCCTTGAAACGTTTGCACCTTACCGCCCTGTTGACCCTCCCGGCCCTTCTGTCCGCATGTGATGCGGTGGTCCTGTCGCCGTCGGGCGACGTGGCAGCGCGGCAAAGGGATGTCCTGGTCACCTCGACCCTGCTGATGCTGCTGATCATCGTTCCGGTGATCTGCCTGGTGGTCTTCTTCGCGTGGAAATACCGCGCCTCGAACACCGATGCCACCTATGCCCCCGACTGGAGCCATTCGACCAAGCTGGAGGTGGTGATCTGGGCCGCGCCGCTGCTGATCATCATCTGCCTTGGGGGGCTGACCTGGGTCGGCACGCATCTTCTGGACCCCTATCGCAAGCTGGACCGCATTTCGAAAGAGATGGTGGTGACCGACGAACACGAACCGCTGCAGGTCCAGGTGGTGTCGCTGGATTGGAAATGGATGTTCATCTATCCCCAATACGGCATCGCGACCGTGAACGAACTGGCCGCCCCCGTCGACCGCCCGATCGAGTTCAAGCTGACCTCGTCCTCGGTGATGAACGCCTTCTATATCCCGACGCTGGCCGGCATGATCTATACCATGCCTGGCATGGAAACCGCCCTGCACGGCGTCATCAACGAAGAGGGCGTCTATGACGGGTTTTCGTCCAACTATTCCGGCGCGGGCTTTTCCGGCATGCGCTTCAAGTTCCACGGCATGGACGATGCGGGCTTTGATGACTGGGTCGCTGATGTCCAGGCGCAGGACGCCACGCTGGACCGCGACACCTATCTGGACCTGGTCCAGCCTTCCGAAAACGTTCCCCCCATGCATTTCGCGGGCGTCGAGGACGGTCTCTACCACGACATCCTGAACATGTGCGTCGAACCGGGCCAGATGTGCATGAACGACATGATGATGCAGGACATGCACACCCGATCCGGCGGCGCCGAGATGGCCCATGGCCAGCATCAGGGCCAGCATGCCGATCACGGCGCCATGTCCCATGACGGTCACGGCATGGAGGGCATGGATGTCAGCCGCAACGGCGGCGAGGACGAAATGCAGTCCGACACCCCCGAGGCCGACAAGACCGCCACCGATGCCGACAGGCGCATGCTGCGCGGTCATGGGCTGGGCCGGGACTTCATGCCCCTGTTCCAGCCCGATCCCGCCCAGCCCGATGCCACCCAGCCCAATCCCGACAACCAGTAATCGGACCGAACCATGACATCGCCCATGCAAGATCCGAACACCTCCTTCCTGTTCGGTCGCCTGACATTCGACGCCATACCGCTGCACGAACCCATCCTGGTCGCCACCTTCGCGGTGGTGGCCCTGGGCGGGATCGCCGGGGTTGCCGCGCTGACCTATTTCCGCCTCTGGGGCTATCTGTGGTCCCAGTGGTTCACCTCGGTCGATCACAAGAAGATCGGCATCATGTACATGATCCTGGGTGTCGTCATGCTGCTGCGCGGCTTTGCCGACGCGATCATGATGCGCCTGCAGCAGGCGATGGCGTTCGGCGGGTCCGAGGGCTATCTGAACGCCCACCATTATGATCAGGTCTTCACCGCGCATGGCGTGATCATGATCTTCTTCGTGGCCATGCCGATGGTGACGGGCCTGATGAACTATGTCGTGCCCCTGCAGATCGGCGCGCGGGACGTGTCCTTTCCGTTCCTGAACAACTTCTCGTTCTGGATGACGGTGGGCGGCGCTTTGATCGTCATGATGTCGCTGTTCATCGGCGAATTCGCCATGACCGGCTGGCTGGCCATGCCGCCCCTGTCGGGGGCCGAGGCAAGCCCGGGCGTCGGCGTCGACTACTATATCTGGGGGCTTCAGATCGCGGGCGTGGGCACGACCCTGTCGGGCATCAACCTGCTGGTCACCATCATCAAGATGCGCGCGCCCGGCATGACCATGATGAAGATGCCGATCTTCACCTGGACCTCGCTTTGCACCAACGTTCTGATCGTGGCGTCCTTCCCGGTGCTGACGGCCGTCCTGGTGCTGATGACGCTGGACCGCTATGTCGGCACGCATTTCTTCACCAACGACATGGGCGGCAATCCCATGATGTACGTGAACCTGATCTGGATCTGGGGCCATCCGGAGGTCTATATCCTGATCCTGCCCGCCTTCGGCATCTTCTCCGAGGTGACCTCGGCGTTCTCGGGCAAGCGGCTCTTCGGCTATACCTCGATGGTCTATGCGACGGTCTGCATCACGATCCTGTCCTATCTGGTCTGGCTGCACCACTTCTTCACCATGGGGTCGGGCGCGTCGGTGAACTCGTTCTTCGGGATCACCACGATGATCATCTCGATCCCGACGGGGGCCAAGCTGTTCAACTGGCTGTTCACCATGTATCGCGGCCGCGTGCGGTTCGAACTGCCGATGCTGTGGACCATCGCCTTCATGATCACCTTCACCGTGGGGGGGATGACGGGCGTCCTGCTGGCCGTGCCGCCCGCCGATTTCGTGCTGCACAATTCGCTGTTCCTGATCGCGCATTTCCACAACGTCATCATCGGCGGCGTGCTGTTCGGCCTGTTCGCGGGGATGAACTATTGGTTCCCCAAGGCCTTCGGCTTCAAGCTGGATGAATTCTGGGGCAAGATCTCGTTCTGGTTCTGGGTCGCGGGCTACTGGTTCGCCTTCACGCCGCTTTACGTGCTGGGCCTGATGGGCGTGACGCGCCGGATGCGGGTCTTCGACGACCCCAGCCTGCAGATCTGGTTCATCATCGCGGGCTTCGGCGCGGCACTGATCGCGGTGGGCATCGCGGCCTTCCTGATCCAGATCGCCGTGTCCGTCCGCGACCGCAAGAAGAACCGCGACGTCACGGGCGATCCCTGGCAGGGGCGGACGCTGGAATGGGCGACCTCGTCGCCGCCGGCCGACTACAATTTCCCCTTCACGCCGGTGGTCCATGACATCGACGCCTGGCACGACATGAAGTCCCACGGCTATGAACGTCCGCTGACCGGATACGAGGCGATCCACATGCCCCGGAACACGGGCGCGGGGGTCATCATCGCCGGCCTCAGCGTGGCCTGCGGCTTCGCCCTTGTCTGGTACATCTGGTGGCTGGCCGCCCTGTCCTTCCTGGGCATCCTGGCGGTGGCGATCGGCCATACCTTCAACACCAAGCGCGACTTCTACATCCCGGTCCAGACCGTGGTGGATACCGAAGCCCGTCGCACCAAGCTGATCGAAAGCGGGGCATAAGCCATGTCATCCACCGTCACCCAGACCGGCCCGCGCCAGTTCCACCTGGATCACGAACCCCACCTGCCCGAAGGCGCCAGCACCATGCTGGGGTTCTGGATCTATCTGATGAGCGATTGCCTGATCTTCGCGGTCCTTTTCGCCGTCTATGCGGTCCTTGGCCAGAATTACGCCGGCGGCCCGGGGCCCAAGGAACTGTTCGACCTGGAGCTGGTCGCGCTGAACACCGCGATGCTGCTTTTGTCGTCGATCACCTACGGCTTTGCGATGCTGGAAATGGCGCGCAGGCGTCAGACCATGATGCTGGTCTGGCTGGGTATCACGGGGCTTTTCGGCGCGGCCTTCCTGTCGATCGAACTTTACGAATTCAGCCACCTGATCCACGAGGGAGCGACGCCCGGCCGTTCGGCCTTCCTGTCGTCCTTCTTCGCGCTGGTGGGCACGCATGGCCTGCACGTCACCTTCGGCATCATCTGGCTGGTGACGCTGATGGTGCAGGTGCTGCGCACGGGGCTCACGGCCTCGAACACGCGCAGGCTGATGTGCCTGTCGCTGTTCTGGCACTTTCTGGATGTCATCTGGATCGGGGTCTTCACCTTCGTATATCTCATGGGGATGATCTGATGAGCACGCACGACACCCACGACCATGCGGATGGCCATGACCACGGCAGCGTCCGGTCCTATGCGACGGGCTTTGTCCTGTCGGTCATCCTGACGGCGATCCCCTTCGGCCTGGTCATGGCCGGGGGGCTGGCCAGCCGCATGCTGACGGTGATGATCGTCCTTGGCATGGCGGTCGCCCAGATCGTCGTCCACATGATCTATTTCCTGCACATGAACACCAAATCCGAAAAGGGCTGGACGATGATCTCGCTGGTCTTCACCATCGTGGTTCTGGTCATCATGCTGTCGGGGTCTGTCTGGGTCATGTATCATATGAACGCCAACATGATGCCGATGCCGCAGGGGATGACGGGGCAGTCGTGACCGCCCCCGCCCGCCATCGCATGTCCGGTCCCGCCCTTGCCATCCTGGCAGGGGCGACACTGCTTCTGACGGCGATGTTCCTGTCGCTTGGGGTCTGGCAGGTGCAGCGCCTGCACTGGAAGCAGGACTTGATCGCCCGCGTCGATGCCCGGCTGGCCGCCGATCCCGAACCCGTGCCGCTGCCCGCCACCTGGGACGCCCTGTCTGCGACCACGGACGAATACCGCAAGGTGACCCTGCGCGGCATCTTCGAGCATGACGATGAAACACTGGTCCAGGCCGTGACCGAACGGGGCGGGGGCTTCTGGGTGATGACGCCGCTGGACACACCGGACGCCACCTATCTGGTCAATCGCGGCTTCGTGCCGCCTGAACGGCGCGACCCTGCCACCCGCCGCGCGGGCCAGATCGCCGGTCCGGTCACCGTCACCGGTCTGCTGCGCATGTCCCAGCCCAAGGGCGCCTTTTTGCGCGACAACGATCCGGCGAATGACCGCTGGTATTCCCGCGATGTCGCGGCGATCATGGCCGGACATGACGGTCCCGTCGCGCCCTTCTTCGTCGATGCCGATGCCACCCCCAATCCGGGCGGCCTGCCGGTGGGCGGCCTGACGGTGGTGGCCTTTCGCAATTCGCACCTGACCTATGCGCTGACATGGTTCGCCCTTGCGGCCGGAACGCTTGGCGCGGCATTCCTGGTCTGGCGACACGGACGAAGGTAGGCTGCGGGTGATCGGAAACGGGACGATCCTTGAACCGACCCCCGGCGGGGCCGATACCGACCTGAAGAACCTGCGCCTGCTGGTGCAGCTGCGCTGGCTGGCCATCGCCGGGCAGCTGGTCACAATTCTGTTCGTGGAACTGGTCCTGAACATCGACCTGCCGCTGGCCTTCATGGCCATGACGCTTGGCGCACTGCTGAGCCTGAACCTTGTCAGCATCCATTGGCTGCGCCGCAAACGGGCGCCCGGTCTGGCTTGGGTGCTGCTGATCGACATCCTGCTGCTGACGGTGCAGCTGAGCCTCAGCGGTGGGGGGCGCAATCCCTTCATCGCCATCTATCTTCTGCAGGTGACGCTGGCGGCGGTGCTGCTGCGGCCCGGCCAATGCTGGCGGCTGGTCGGCCTGACGGCGCTGCTGACCGCGATGCTGACGCGGGTGCATCTGCCGCTGCGCCTGCCGGAATACGAACCCTTCTTCACCACCTATCTGTCGGGCATGCTGGTCGCATTGCTGATCGACGCGGTGCTGATCGTGACCTTCGTGACGCGCATCAACCGCAACCTGCGCGACCGCGACGCGCGCCTTGCCGCCCTGCGCCAGCATGCCGCCGAAGAGGATCACATCGTCCGCATGGGCCTTCTGGCATCGGGGGCGGCGCATGAATTGGGCACGCCCCTGGCCTCGATCTCGGTCATCCTCAGCGACTGGCGGGCGATTCCTGCCACCGCGAACGATCCCGAATTGCAGCATGACATCGCCCAGATGCAGAAGGCGGTCGATCGCTGCAAATCCATCGTCAGCGGCATCCTGGCATCCTCGGGCGAATTGCGGGGCGAGGATCCGGTGCCGACCTCGGTCGGCGAATTCCTTGACGACATTTTGGCCGAGTGGTCGGAAAACCACGATCACGCGCCGCTGAAGCTGCGCAATCAGGTCAGTCCCGACGTCAGGATCCTGGCCGACGCGGCGCTGACCCAACTGGTCACCACGGTGCTTGATAATGCCCACGAGGTCTCTCCGGATTGGGTCGAGCTGACGGCAGCGGTGCGGGGGGAGCATCTTGTCATCCGGGTCGGCGACCGGGGGCCGGGTTTTCGCGCTGACGTTCTGGCGAACCTGGGCAAGCCCTATAACTCCAGCAAGCCCGGTCAGGGCAGGGGGCTGGGCCTGTTCCTGGTGGTCAATGCCGTCCGCAAGCTGGGCGGAGATGTCACAGCCTCGAACCTGACGGGGGGCGGTGCGTTGGTCACGCTGAAGCTGCCCCTGGACAAGCTGTCCGTCACCGGAGACCGCAGATGACCCCCGATGCCCATATCCTGATCGTCGAGGATGACGACGACCTGGCGCAGACCCTGCAGCGGTCGCTGGAACGCCGCGGCTTCGCGGTCAGCCGCTTCTCCTCGGCCGAGGAGATGCGCAATGCGACCATGCCGGTGATGCCCAGCCATGCGGTGGTCGACCTGAAGCTGACGGGGGATTCGGGGCTGACCTGCGTGGACTATCTGCACCGGCTGAACCCCGACATGCGCATCGTCGCGCTGACGGGCTTTGCCAGCATCGCCACCGCGGTCGAGGCGATCAAGCTGGGCGCGGCCCATTACCTGACCAAGCCTTCGGGGACGGATGATATCCTGGCCGCCTTTGAACGCGGCGAAGGCGACGCCGACATCCAGCCCGATGGCCGCCCGACCACGATCAAGACGTTGGAATGGGAAAAGATCCACGAGACGCTGCTGGCCACGGATTTCAACATCTCCGAAACCGCGCGACGTCTGGGCATGCATCGCCGGACATTGGCGCGCAAGCTGGCCAAGTGGCAGGTGCGATAGGGCGGCACCGAAAGGCGAAAAGGCAGGGGGACACCAAAAACAGCGCTGAATTCATCAGGAGGTTTTTGGTGGAGCCAAGGGGAGTCGAACCCCTGACCTCTTGCATGCCATGCAAGCGCTCTACCAACTGAGCTATGGCCCCACGTCTTGTCTGCTTCGGCGCCTGGCGCCTTGGCTGTGAGGGGGTCTATAAGGGTGGGCGCGGAGGGGTGCAAGCGGAAAAAAGACGGCTTGCAGGATTTTTTCGCCGCCCCCCTCCGATCAGGGGCAAACGCGCGTAAAGCGTTGGGAAAACAAGGCCCGAAGGCCTTGTTCAGGCAGGCATCATGCCTCGCGGTTGGTGGCGCGGTCGACGCTGAAGGCGCCGGGTCCCGCAAAGACGAAATACAGGAACACGAAGCAATAGAGGATCGCCGCATCCCCGCCGTTCAGCGCCGGGAAGGGGCTTTGCGGTGCATGGGCGATCCAATAGGCGGCCGCCATCAGGCCCGACAGCACGAAGGCCACGGGGCGGGTGAACAGCCCCAGGATCAGCAGCGCGCCGCCGACCAGTTCCAGGACGCCCGCGATCCAGGGCAGGGACATCACCGCAGGGTTCATGTCGCTGGCGGGAAAGCCCAACAGCTTCTGGGTGCCATGGGCAAAGAAGATCAGTGCGGACACGATGCGCAGAACGCCCAGCATCTGCTGCTGGTATGCGCCAAGACCTTTGAACGGCATTCTGTGTTCTCCAAGGGTGAAAGAAAGGGCCGCGCTGTGTCGCGCGGCCCCGGGGGATCAGTCTTCGTCGTCGTTGGCGACGTCGGCGATTTCGTCCAGCGACACGTCGCCATCGTCATCGTCGTCTTCCAGCAGATCGTCGTCGAGATCGTTCGAATCGTCGTCGATATCCTCGTCGTCATCCGTGGTGGTCTGGGTGTTGCCGCGCGCCTGGTTCTTTTCGGGCGTCACGGATTTGCCGCGGCTGTCGGTCAGGCTGTCCAACGTGAACTGGTTGTTGCAGGCCGGGCAGACCATCGGATCGGCCTTCAGGTCGTAGAAACGGGTGGCGCAATGCGGGCACAGGCGTTTGGTGCCCCATTCCTCTTTGGGCATGGTATTCTCCTTCAGCCGCGATTAGGGGAAATCGGGATGGCCCCTGCCATAGAGGCCGGGATGTGTCAAAGGCTTTATCTGGCAGGCCGGGGCAGGCAAGGCAAGCATGGATCAGCGGATCACCCTTTCGGACGGATCACAGTTGCGCTTGCGACGCTCGGCGCGGGCGCGGCGGATGACCTTGCGCGTCCCGCAGGACGGAACCGGCCCCATCCTGACGCTGCCCCTGCGCGTACCGCTGGACCAGGGGGTGGATTTCGCGGAATCGCGCCAGGGATGGCTGCAGCAGGCAGCGTTGCGCGTGCCCGGGCGCCAGGTTGCCGCGCATGGCGCGCAGATCCCGGTCGAGGGGCGGACCCTGCGGATCACCCCGGCCGCCATCCGGCAGGTGCAGGTCCAGGGCGATGACCTGCTGGTGCCGCAGGGGCGTCCGGCGGGCGTGGTCGTGGCCGCATGGTTGCGGCAGGTGGCGCTGGCGCGGCTGCGTCCGGCCTGCGACGGTTTTTCGGCGGCACTGGGGCGCCCCTATCGCGCGATCGCCCTGCGTGACACGCGATCGCGATGGGGCAGCTGCACCCATGATGGGCGGCTGATGTTTTCGTGGCGGCTGGCCATGGCCCCGGCATCCGTCCTGACCTATGTCGCCGCGCATGAGGTCGCGCATCTGGCGCATATGGACCATTCGACGCGCTTCTGGGCGCAGGTCCGTGACCTGATGCCCGATCACGCGCCGCATCGCGCTTGGTTGAAGGCCCATGGCGGCGACCTGATGCTGTGGCAATTCCGCGATTGACGCGCGCCGTCGATGTGATCACAAACGGGGGCATGAGCATATCCCGCCCCACCGAAACCGCAGCCCATGAACGGCTGTATCGCGCCCTGCGCAGCCAGATCATGCTGGGCGAACTGCCGCCCGGCAAGGCGCTGACCCTGCGCGGGCTGGCGGCGGAACATCATCTGTCGATGACCCCCGCGCGCGAGGCCGTGCGCCGCCTGGTGGCCGAAGGCGCGCTGACCCTGTCCGGGTCGGGCCGGGTGGCGACGCCTGCCTTGTCGGATGAGCGGATCGAGGAACTGGCCGCCCTGCGCGCCCTGATCGAGCCCGAGCTGGCCGCCCGCGCACTGCCCCGGGCGCATTTCGCGCTGATCGACCGGCTGGCGACCATGAACGGTCGGATCGCGGATGCGGTCGAACGTCATGATGCGGTGGGCTATATCCGCTGCAACCTGGATTTCCACCGGATGCTGTATTTGCGCGCGCAGGCCCCCGCGATGCTGGCGATGCTGGAAACCATCTGGCTGCAGCTGGGGCCGACGATGCGGGCGCTGTACGGGAGGGTGAAGCGGAACGAACCGCCCCGCCATCACCGGATGATCCTGGCCGCGTTGCGGGCGGGCGATGAGCCCGCCCTGCGGCTGGCCGTGCGCGCGGATGTCACGCACGGCCTGCGGCATCTGACCTCGGCCTGACGGGTCTCAGCCGGGCATGCCCATGGGCGGCAGGCCAAGATTGCCGAAACTGATCTCGGGCAGGGTCGAGGGGATGATGCGGTTGTATTTCGTGCCCTCGATCGCCGCCCCGGCGATCAGGCCCGACTGGCCGAAGATCATCGCGACGACCGGGAACTGGGCGCTGAACGTGTCGGCCCCGACCGCCATGCCGCCTGCCGGCACCGCATAAAAGGCGCCCGCCCCCGCGACCCAGCCGGGCGCGGCGCGGAAGGCCGCCAGCGCCTGGTCGGTCTGGAAGATCAGCACATGGGCATATTGCTGGGCACCGGCCTGAAATCCCACCGTGGCACGCGTCGCGCTGTAGTAATCGACGGTCTGCCCGCCGATGCGCAGCGCGCCCTGGCCATAGGCCCCGCCGACGCCAAGCGCCGCTTCCGTCATCAGCGGCATGTAAAGGACGCCGCGCGCATTCTGCAGCAGCGGCGCCGAGGCGGGATAGGTCGAGACCAGGTATTGATGGGTCTGGTCGACCCGCCCGTCCAGTTGCGCCGGCCCGTTGGTCCCGACCGCGTTGGTGCAGCCCGCGGCCAGCAGGGCCGCGCCGCCCGATGCCAGAAGGGTCCGGCGGGACAGCTTGGTGGAAATGCTCATGTGTCGCCCTCGTTCACGATATGCGGGGGCTTATCCTGCCCCGATTGGCGCAAAGGATACGCGACCGGGCAAGGTCACGCCAGCATCTCGGCCACGGTGGGCGCGAAATAGCTGAGAACCCCGTCGCAACCCGCGCGCCGGAAGGCCAGCAGGCTTTCCACCATCACGTCGCGCGACAGCCAGCCGTTGCGGATCGCGCCCTCGATCATCGCGTATTCGCCGCTGACCTGATAGGCGAAGGTGGGCGCGCCGAATTCGTCCTTCACCGCGCGGCAGATGTCCAGATAGGGCATGCCGGGTTTGACCATGACCATGTCAGCGCCCTCGGCCAGGTCGCGGGCGACGCAGCGGATCGCCTCGCCGCGGTTGGCGGGGTTGATCTGATAGGTCTTCTTGTCGCCGACCAGCCGCCCCGAGGCCCCCACCGCGTCGCGGAACGGTCCGTAATAGGCACTGGCAAATTTCGCCGCATAGGACAGAATGGCGGTGTTCTTGTGGCCCGCCCGTTCCAGCGCGCCGCGCAGCGCCGCGATGCGCCCGTCCATCATGTCGCTTGGCCCCAGGATGTCGGCCCCGCATTCGGCCTGGACCAGCGCCATGCGCACCAGCGCCTCGATGGTCTCGTCGTTCAGGATTTCCCCGTTCACGACCAGCCCGTCATGGCCATTGGCGTTATAGGGGTCCAGCGCGATGTCGGTCATCACGACCAGTTCGGGCACGGTTTCCTTGACGGCGCGGATGGCCTGGTTGCCGATGTTGTCGGGGTCCCAGGCGCGTTCGCAGCCTTCGGTCCGCAGGTCGCTGTCGGAATGGGGAAAGATGCAGATGGCGGGGATGTTCAGCCGCGCCGCGCGTTCGGCGGCGCGCTTGACGCCGTCGATGGTCAGGCGGTCCACGCCGGGCATCGAGGCGATCTCGCCCTCGGCGCCCTGCACTTCGGTCACGAAGATCGGCCAGATCAGGTTGGCGGGCGTCAGGTTCACCTCGGACACCATGGCGCGGATGTTGGCACTGCGGCGCAGGCGGCGCAGACGGCCGGCGGGGAAGGGGGCGATGATCGGGTTGGCCATGCGGAGGCTCCTGCCTTTTGGGGTGGGACAACCGGGCGGCTTTCCCTTGGTTGAAACCCGATCTAAGGTCACGCGCAGCCAAGGACAAGGAACTGCTCGTGCCGCAAGTCAACAGCCTGATCGGGTTTCTGGACAGCCGCTCATTCATGACGATCTGGTATTGGCTGGCACTTGTCGGCATGTGGTCGGCCACCGGGCGCAGCATCATGGGCATCCCGTCGGACGTGGTGGCGCGCGCGCGTGCGGCGCTGGCGGCGGGGCAGGGCGACGACCCGTCGGTGCTGACGCTGCTGGACTGGCTGTCGTTGGTGCTGCCGCGCTGGCGGCTTGGCACGACCGAGGGCGCGGTCTTTCTGGGCCTGACCTCGTTCGGGCTGACCTCGCTGGCGGTTCTGGGCTTTGTCTTCTGGCTGGAGCTGGCGCAGGCGATGTTCCTGCTGCTGATGCCGTTCTGGCTGCTGTTCTGGATGCGGGTGCGACTGGCCCGCCGCGTGACGCCCCTGGTCGATGCCGCCCAGCTGGCGCAGATCCCCCCCGACAAGGCCGCGCGCGACGCCGCCCGCATGATGACATGGCACCGCCGTTGGATCACCGTCCTGTCGATGGTCTCGGTCCTGACCACGGTTCTTTGGGGATCGGCATGGGCGCTTTTGCATCCCAACGGCCTGTGATGGACCATGCCCCGATCCGCTTGACTTCACGCCCCCGCAATATACCTGAGCATCCATGTCCCAGCAGTTGATCCTTTCCGGCGCCCCCGAAGGTTACGATGCGGCGCTGATCGCCCGCGAAGCCGCGCGGCCCGACAATCGCGGCGCGCCCGTGATCCATGTGGCCCGCGACGACCGGCGCATGGCCGCCACCCGTGCGGCGCTTGCCTTCATGGCCCCGCAATTGGTCGTTCTGGATTTCCCCGCATGGGACACGACGCCCTATGACCGCGTCTCTCCCGCGCCAGAGATCCAGGCGGCGCGCATGGCCACGCTGGCGGCGCTGGCGCAGGGTGCCGTCAAGGGACCCTTCGTGCTGCTGACTTCGCTGAATGCGGTGCTGCAGCGCGTGCCGCCGCGCGACCTGGTGCGGGCCACGGCCTTTACCGCCCGCGTCGGCGACCGCATCGACGACGAGGCGCTGCGCCGGTTTCTGGTCCGCATGGGCTTTGTGCAAAGCCCCACCGTGACCGAGCCGGGCGATTACGCCATCCGCGGCGGCATCATCGACATCTTTCCCCCCGGTGAAAGCGGCCCGATCCGGCTGGACCTGTTCGGCGACGTACTGGACGGGGCGCGGCGTTTCGACGCGGTCACGCAGCGCACCACCGAAAAGCTGACCCGGATCGAGCTGGCCCCCATGTCCGAGGTGATCCTGGACGAGGAGGCCATTACCCGCTTCCGCCAGAATTATCGCGCCGAATACGGGCTTGGCACCAGCGATCCGCTGTATGAAAGCGTCAGCGCCGGGGCCAAGACCAGCGGCATGGAACATTGGCTGCCCTGGTTCCACGAACGGATGGAGAGCCTGTTCGACTACATGCCCGGTGCCTCGGTCGTGCTGGACGGTCATGTGGGCCAGGTGGTCGACGCCCGCCGCACGATGATCCGCGAACAGTTCGAGGCCCGCTGCGCCGCCATGAAGGCCAAGGGTCGCAGCGACACCGTCTACAAGCCCGTGCCGCCGGATGCGATGTTCCCGACCGATGCCGAATGGAACGAATGGCTGTCGCCGCACCGGGTGCTGCGCCTGTCGGTCCTGAACCAGCCCCCCGGACCGGGCGTGCTGGATGCGGGCGGCCGGGCGGGGCGCAATTTCGCCCCCGAACGCCAGGCGGAATCGATCAACCTGTTCGGCGCGCTGGCCGATCACATCAAGGCGCTGCGCAAGGATCACCGCGTGGTTCTGGCCAGCTTCTCGGACGGGGCGCGCGAACGGCTGGCGGGGCTTTTGAAGGACGAGGGGCTGACCGATGCCCTGTCCATCGTCGATCTGCGCGATCTGCCCGACCGCAAGGGCGCCCTGGGCCTGACCGTCTGGCCGCTGGACGAGGGGTTCGTGGCCAAGGGGCAGGCACTTGGCGATATCGCGGTGATCTCGGAACAGGATGTCTTGGGCGACCGGATGATCCGGGGCGCCAAGAAGCGGCGCAAGGCCGACAATTTCCTGAAGGACACCCAGACCCTCTCGCCGGGCGACCTGATCGTGCATGTCGAACACGGGATCGGGCGCTATACCGGGATCGAGACGATCACCGCCGCCGGTGTGCCGCATGACTGCGTGGCGCTGGAATATGCGGGCGGCGACCGGCTGTATCTGCCGGTGGAAAACATCGAACTGCTGTCGCGCTACGGCCACGAAGAGGGCCTGCTGGACAAGCTGGGCGGTGGCGCATGGCAGGCCCGCAAGGCGCGGCTCAAGGAACGCATCAAACTGATCGCGGACAAGCTGATGCGCATCGCCGCCGAACGCCTGCTGCGACCCGCCCCCGTGCTGGAGCCCGAGGAGCACGAATGGCAGCAATTCGCCGCCCGCTTCCCCTATAGCGAAACCGACGATCAGGCCGCCGCCATCGAGGACGTGCAGGAGGACCTGGCCGCAGGCCGCCCCATGGACCGTCTGGTCGTGGGCGACGTGGGTTTCGGCAAGACCGAGGTCGCCATGCGCGCCGCCTTCATCGCCGCCAGCCAGGGAATGCAGGTCGCGGTCGTGGCGCCGACCACCCTGCTGGCGCGCCAGCATTACCGCAGCTTTGCCGAACGCTTCCGCGGCACAGCCATCAATGTCCGCCCCCTGTCGCGTTTCGTCAGCGCCAAGGATGCCAGCGCCACCCGCGCCGGTCTGGCCGATGGCAGCGTCGATATCGTGGTGGGCACCCATGCGGTTCTGGCCAAACAGGTGCGGTTCAAGAACCTGGGCCTGCTGGTCATCGACGAGGAGCAGCATTTCGGCGTCGCCCACAAGGAACGCCTGAAGGAACTGCGCAGCGACATCCACGTCCTGACGCTGACCGCCACCCCCATTCCGCGCACCCTGCAGCTGTCGCTGACCGGCGTGCGCGACCTGTCGGTGATCGGCACGCCCCCCGTCGACCGCCTGGCGATCCGCACCTATGTCAGCGAATTCGACAGCGTCTCGATCCGCGAGGCCCTGCTGCGCGAGAAATATCGCGGCGGGCAAAGCTTCTTCGTCGTGCCGCGCCTGACCGATCTGCCCGATGTCGAACATTGGCTGACCGAGAACATGCCCGAGGTGACCTATATCGTCGCCCATGGCCAGCTGGCGGCGGGCGATCTGGATCAGCGGATGAACGCGTTCTATGACGGCAGCCATGATGTGCTGGTCGCCACGACCATCGTGGAAAGCGGGTTGGACATCCCGACGGCCAACACCATGGTCGTCTGGCGGTCCGACATGTTCGGCCTGTCGCAACTGTACCAGATCCGGGGACGGGTCGGGCGGTCCAAGACCCGTGCCTATTGCTATCTGACGACGAAACCGCGCAGCCCGCTGACCCCGCAGGCAATGCGGCGGCTGAAGTTCCTGGGCTCGATCGACAGCCTTGGGGCGGGGTTCAACCTGGCCAGCCAGGATCTGGACCTGCGCGGCGCGGGCAACCTTCTGGGCGAGGAACAATCCGGCCATATCAAGGAGGTCGGGTTCGAGCTGTACCAGGCCATGCTGGAGGAAACGATCGCCAAGCTGAAATCGGGCGAGATCGAGGGCACGCCTGATGACGAATGGGCGCCCCAGCTGAACCTGGGCGTGCCGGTCACCATTCCCGAAAGCTTCGTCCCCGATCTGGACGTGCGGCTTGGCCTTTATCGTCGCCTGGCCGAACTGACCACCAAGGTCGAGCTGGAGGGCTTTGCCGCCGAACTGATCGACCGCTTCGGAACGCTTCCGCGCGAGGTGAACACCCTGCTGCTGGTCATCCGCATCAAGGCGATGGCCAAGCGCGCCAATATCGCGCGGCTGGATGCGGGGCCGAAAGGGGCCACGATCCAGTTCCATCAGGACCGCTTCCCGAACCCAGCCGGTCTGGTGGAATTCCTGACCGACCAGAACGGGCAGGCCAAGGTGACCGACAACAAGATCTTCGTGGGTCGCACCTGGAGTTCGGACGCCGACCGCATCAAGGGCGCCTTTGCCATCGCCCGCGATCTGGCCGCCAAGGCCAAGGCCGCCAAGTGAGCGGTCGGGTCCGCTTCGATCACGGCCCGCTTGGCGGTGGGACCGATTTCATCGCCCCGCAGACGGTGATCCGCGCCGACAGCATCGCGGGCGTCGGTCCGGCGCTGGCGGCGATGCAGGCCGCGCAGGACCGGGGCGCGTGGCTGGCGGGCTATCTGTCCTATGAGCTGGGACATGCGATGTCGCCGCGGCTGGCGCCCCTGATGCCCGCGGACCGCCAGATGCCGTTGATTCTGATGGGGGTTTTCGACCGGCCCCGCCCCGCCGATCCCTTGCCCGATCCCGCAGGCGTCGGCATCGGTCCGGCACGACCCCTGTGGGACAGGGCGCGATATGATGCGGCCATCGCCGCCGTGCATGATTACATCGCGGCGGGCGACACCTATCAGATCAACCTGACCTTCCCGATGGAGGCGGAGGTCGCGGGCGATCCCTTGCAGATCTATGCCGCCCTTGCGGCGCGCCAATCCGTTCCCGAAGGGGCCTTCGTCGATCTGGGCGGCCCGCAGATCCTGTCCCGCAGCCCCGAACTGTTCTTTGCCATCGACGATCAGGGCGTCATCCGCACGCGCCCCATGAAGGGCACCGCCGCGCGTGGGGCGACGCCGGCAGAGGACGCCGCCGCCGCCGCCGGGCTGGCCGCATCGGAAAAGAACCGGGCCGAGAACCTGATGATCGTCGATCTGCTGCGCAACGACATCAGCCGCATCTGCCGCCCCGGCAGCGTGCGCGTGCCGCAGCTGTTCCATATCGAACATTACGCGACGCTGCATCAGATGGTTTCGACGGTGGAAGGACAGCTGGCCCCCGGAGTCGGGCTGGCGCAGGTGCTGGGGGCGCTGTTTCCCTGCGGGTCGATCACCGGGGCGCCCAAGATCCGGTCGATGCAGATCATTGCGGAACTGGAGGCCGCCGCGCGCGAGGTCTATTGCGGGGCGATCGGCTGGGTCGATCCGGCCGGGCCGATGCGCTTCAACGTGGCGATCCGGTCCCCCTGGATGATCGCGCCCGACCGGTTGCGTCTGAATGTCGGGGGCGGCATCGTCCATGACAGCGAAACCGGATCCGAATGGGAGGAAGCCCTGTGCAAAGCCGCATTCCTGAACCTGTCCCCCAAGGGCTGACCCTGTTCGAGACCATGCGCGCCGAACCCGACGGGACGATCCGGCGCTGGCCGCTGCATCTGGCGCGGCTGGAACGTGGCTGCGCGGCAGTGGGTTTTTCCTTTGATGCCGATGCGGCCAGTGCAGCCTTGCAGTCGCTGCCCCAAGGGCAGGCCCTGCGCGTTCGGATGGTGGTGGATGCGGGCGGGGCGATCAATGTCACCCACGCGCCAGCCCCCGAATCGCCATCGGAATGGCGGGTGGCGATCGCGGATCAGCGGCTGCGGGCGGGGGATCCTTGGCTGGGGATCAAAAGCTCGGCCCGCGGGGTCTATGATGCGGCGCGGGCCGAAATGCCGGATGGGGCGGATGAGGTCATTTTGCTGAATGGCGAAGGGCAGGTCTGCGAAGGCAGCATCACCAACCTGTTTCTGCTGCGCGACGGGCGGATGCTGACCCCGCCGGTCGCATGCGGTCTGCTGCCCGGCGTGCTGCGGGCCGAACTGTTGGCCAGCGGCATGGCCCGTGAAGAAATCCTGATGCCCGGGGATCTGACCGAGGGTCGCCTGTTTTGCGGCAATGCCCTGCGTGGTTTGATCCCGGCGCGCCTGATCTGAACGCGAAGCGCGGACGACCCCCATCGAAGGGGTCGCCCGCGCTTTTGCCACCCGTCGCGGATGTCGCATAGAAACCGCCCCGCCCTTTGGAGGGGCGGGGCGTTTCCGGATTATTCCGCGGTCAGCAGCGGGGTCTTGGATTTGCCGATGCGGGGCGCCTCGGGGCCGGTGATGTCGAAGGCGGGCTTGTCGTCCTCGATCTTGACCCGGACGAAGCCGCCCTTGGTCAGGCGCCCGAACAGCAGTTCTTCGGCCAAGGGCTTCTTGATATGCTCTTGGATCACGCGGCCAAGCGGGCGGGCGCCCATCCGGTCGTCGTAACCACGTTCCGCCAGCCAATCTGCGGCTTGGGGCGTCAGCTCGATATGGACGTTGCGGTCCATCAGCTGGGCTTCCAGTTGCAGGATGAACTTTTCGACCACGTGAATGACGACTTCGCGGCCAAGCGGGGCAAAGCTGATGATCGCATCCAGGCGGTTGCGGAACTCGGGCGTGAAAGTCCGTTCGATGGCGGCGGTATCCTCGCCCTCGCGGCGGTCGCGACCAAAGCCGATGGCAGCCTTGGCCTGATCGGCGGCCCCTGCGTTCGAGGTCATGATCAGGATCACGTTGCGGAAATCGACCTGGCGTCCATTATGGTCAGTCAGTCGGCCCGCATCCATGATCTGCAGCAGGATGTTGAAGACATCCGGATGCGCTTTTTCGATCTCGTCCAGCAGCAGCACGCAATGGGGGTGCTGATCGACGCCATCGGTCAGAAGACCGCCCTGGTCGAAACCGACATAGCCCGGAGGCGCGCCGATCAGGCGGCTGACGGCGTGCTTCTCCATGTATTCCGACATGTCGAAGCGCAGCAGTTCGACGCCGAGGGTCGAGGCCAGTTGCTTGGCGACCTCGGTCTTGCCGACGCCCGTCGGCCCGGCAAAGAGATAGTTGCCGATGGGCTTTTCGGGTTCGCGCAAGCCAGCCCGCGCCAGCTTGATGGCAGAGGATAGCGTGGTGATGGCCGTATCCTGCCCGAAGACCACCCGCTTGAGCGAGGTTTCCAGGTCGCGCAGGACCTCGGCGTCGTTCTTGCTGACATTCTTGGGGGGAATGCGGGCGATCTTGGCGACGACGGCTTCGACCTCCTTGGGGCTGATGGTCTTGCGGCGCTTGCTTTCGGCGACCAGATGCTGGGCGGCACCGGCTTCGTCGATGATGTCGATGGCGCTGTCGGGCAGCTTGCGGTCGTTGATATACCGCGCGGCCAGTTCCACCGCCGACTTGATCGCGTCATTGGTATAGCGCAGGTCGTGGTGCTTTTCGAAATGCGGCTTCAGACCCATCAGGATCTTGATGGCATCCGGAACCGAAGGCTCGTTCACGTCGATCTTCTGGAACCTGCGCGACAGGGCGCGGTCCTTTTCGAAATGCTGGCGGTATTCCTTGTAGGTGGTCGACCCCATGCAGCGCAGCTTGCCGCCCGCCAATGCGGGTTTCAGCAGGTTCGACGCATCCATGGCCCCGCCCGACGTGGCGCCCGCACCGATCACGGTGTGGATCTCGTCGATGAAGAGGATCGCGTCGGGATGCGCCTCCAGTTCCTTGACGACGGCCTTCAGCCGCTCCTCGAAATCACCGCGATAGCGGGTGCCTGCCAGGAGGGCGCCCATATCCAGCGAGAAGATGGTCGCGCCCGCCAGCACGTCGGGGATTTCCCCACGGGTGATCTTCAGGGCCAGGCCTTCGGCGATGGCCGTCTTGCCCACGCCCGGATCGCCCACCAGCAGCGGGTTGTTCTTGCGGCGGCGGCACAGGACCTGAATGGCACGCTCGACCTCGGAATCGCGGCCGATCAGGGGATCGACATCGCCCTTGCGGGATTTGACGTTCAGGTCGACGCAATATTTGCCAAGGGCGGTTTCATCCTTGGCCTCGGGTGCTTCCTCGGCCTTTTCGTGGTCGATGGGATCATCCGATCCCGCCACCTTGCGGGGTTCGTTGAAGGACGGGTTCTTCGCCACGCCATGCGCGATGAAGTTGACCGCGTCATAGCGGGTCATGTCCAGTTCCTGCAGGAAATAGGCCGCGTTGGATTCGCGTTCGGCAAAGATCGCGACCAGCACGTTGGCGCCCGTCACTTCCTGACGGCCCGAGCTTTGGACATGAATGGCCGCGCGCTGGATCACGCGCTGGAATGCCGCCGTCGGCACGGCTTCCGAACCTTCGACGTCGGTGATGAGGGTGGACAGGTCATCTTCGATGAACTCGGTCAACGACTTGCGCAATTCGTCCAGATCGACGTTGCAGGCCCGCATGACCTTGACCGCGTCGGGTTCCTCGGTCAGGGCCAGCAGCAGATGCTCCAGCGTTGCAAGTTCGTGGCGGTGTTCGTTCGCCAGCGCAAGAGCCTGGTGAATCGCCTGTTCCAAAGAGGTCGAGAAACTTGGCACGATCGTCTCCTGTCAGTCGGCTGGCGGTATGGGCCCATAGGCGGCCCACCGGCCCAGACTGTCACGATACAGTTAAGATTTGGTGGAATCCGGTCGGCATCAAGCCCTTTTTGAAAAAGATGCCAAGTTTTTCCCACGGTTGAGGCAGATGTGATATCGCTGCCCGTTCTTTTCAAGCGCGGTGCCCGGCATGCGTCATTCCGTCTTGGCGCAGAAGGGCGATGGGCTTAGAATTCGTCCTTCATCTGACGCAGCCGCGCAAAGACCTGCGCATCGTCCGATCCCTGCATTCCCAAGGACCCGCGCAGCGCATTGACCCGCAGGAAGGGATTCGTGGCCTTTTCCAAGGCCAGTGTCGCCGGTGCGCAAGGCATGCGCGATTCCTGGATGTCGGACAGGCGCTGCTGCAGATCGGCATTGTCGGGGTCGACCGACAGCGCGAAAGCACCGTTGGCCGCGCAGTAGTCATGACCCGAACAGATCAGCGTATCATCCGGCAGGGCGGCCAGCCGCGTCAGGCTGTCCCACATCATCGCCGGATCGCCCTCGAACAGGCGTCCGCAGCCCATGGCCATCAGGCTGTCGGCGGTGAAGGCGTGGCCCGTCTGCGGGAAATGGAAGGCCACATGGCCGACCGTGTGACCCGACACGTCGATGACGCGGATCTGCTGGCCCAGCAGGTCCAGATCTTCCCCGGGGCGGACCTGGCGGTCCAGATGCGGCAGGCGATGCGCGTCGGCAGCCGCGCCGATGACCTGGGCACCGGTCTTGGCGACGATCGCGGCGACGCCCTGGATATGGTCGTCATGGTGATGGGTCAGCAGGATCGCGTCCAGCCCCCAGCCGCGGGCCTCCAGTTCGGTCAGGATCGGCAAGGCCTCGGGGGCATCGATCAGGATGGTGCCTTCCGGACCGTGCAGCAGATAGGCATAATTGTCGCGCAGACAGCGCAGCGTGACCAGTTCCAGCGGCATTGGCAAATCCCTTCGCGTGTGTTCACCTGACCCTGACAAAAGCCGGACGCCCGCACAATGCACCATGACATCCACCAGCTGCGACGCTTCTATTATCAGCGGTCTTTGGGGCGGGTCGTGCAGCGGATCCTGCGCGACCGCCTGACAACGCGGTGGTCCCCCGAAGGTTGCAGCGGCATGACGGTCGCGGGCTTCGGCTTTGCGGCGCCGATGTTGCGGCCCTATTTGTCGCGGGCGCGGCGGGTGACGGCCCTGATGCCCGGACCGCAGGGCGTGATGGCCTGGCCCGCGGCCATGCCCAATCACAGCGTCCTGTGCGATGAGACCGCTTGGCCGATCGAAACCGGCAGCATCGACCGCCTGGTCATGCTGCACGGGCTGGAAACCAGCGGGCATCCCCGCGAATTGCTGGCCGAGGCATGGCGCTGCCTGGGGCCGGGGGGGCGGATGATGATGATCGTGCCGAACCGTGCGGGGCTGTGGGCGGCGACCGACCGCACGCCCTTCGGCTTTGGCCGGTCCTATACCACGGGCCAGCTGACGTCGCAGATGCGCGCCGCCGGCCTGATGCCGGAATGGAGCGGCTCGGCCATCTATATCCCGCCCTCGGATCGCCGGTTCTGGCTGCGCAGCGCGCAGTTCTGGGAACGCACGGGCGCGCGGATCAGCCGCGTGCTGGTCGCGGGCGTGATTCTGGTCGAACTGTCCAAGCAGACCCGCGCCCCGGTGGGACCTGGCGTCAAGATCCATGTCCCCAGCCCGCTGGAGATCCTGGATGGGGTTGCCAGACCGCGTCCGGCAGGCGCGCAGCTGAACCGGACAACGGGTGACATGCTTGTGGATCACCTTGACGCCATTGCGAAAAACCAAAGTGGGCGGGACTGAGGCAAAAGGCCGCGTGGCGGGGCTGCGACACAGTGGCACCTTCGCGCCAAGAAGCACGGATGCGTGAGCTTGAAGGTTGCCGCGCACCGAACGACCTGCTAGAGACGGCCCAGATTTGCGCATGGCCCTCCATAAGCCGTGCGCCGCGACCCGCACCCCGTGACAGACCGGATGGAAATCCGGCCCGCCAACGGGGTTTGCGCAAACGTAAAGGATGACCGTGGCCAACTCTGTTTCCATGTCCCAGAGCATCGCCGGACGCTATGCGCAGGCCGTCTTCGAAATTACGAAGGACGATGGGGGGCTGGATGCCCTGGCCCAGCAGACCGCCGATCTGGATGCCGCGCTGAACGACAGCGCGGAGCTGCGCGATCTGATCGGCAGCCCGATCTATTCGCGCGACCAGCAGGTCCGGGCGATCGTCGCCATCGCCGACAAGATGGGCCTGTCCTTGGTCCTGAAGAACACGCTGCAGCTGATGGCGACGAACCGTCGTCTGTTCGTGCTGCCGCAACTGATCCACGCGCTGACGCAGATGATTGCGGAGCATCGCGGAGAGATGACGGCCGACGTCACCAGCGCCGTCGCGCTGGACGATGCGCAGCTGGAGCGTCTGAAGACGACCCTGGCCGAGAAGACCGGCAAGAAGGTCAAGCTGAACACGCGCGTCGATGAGACCCTCATCGGCGGCATGATTGTCAAGTTGGGCTCGAAGATGATCGACAGTTCGGTCCGCTCGAAGCTCGCTTCCCTGCAGAATGTCATGAAAGAGGTCGGATAATGGGAATCCAGGCTGCCGAGATTTCGGCGATCCTCAAGGAGCAGATCAAGAATTTCGGTCAGGACTCCGAAGTTGCTGAAGTCGGCCAGGTGTTGTCGGTCGGCGACGGTATCGCCCGTGTCTACGGTCTGGACAAGGTCCAGGCCGGCGAGATGGTCGAATTCCCGGGCGGCGTCCGCGGCATGGTGCTGAACCTCGAGACCGACAACGTCGGTGTCGTGATTTTCGGCGACGACCGTCAGATCAAGGAAGGCGACACCGTCAAGCGCACGCGCTCGATCGTGGACGTCCCCGTCGGCAAGGGCCTTCTGGGCCGCGTCGTTGACGGCCTTGGCAACCCGATCGACGGCAAGGGCCCGATCGAGGCGACCGAGCGCCGCGTGGCCGACGTCAAGGCGCCCGGCATCATGCCGCGCAAATCGGTCCACGAACCGATGGCGACCGGCCTGAAGTCGGTCGACGCCATGATCCCCGTCGGTCGTGGCCAGCGCGAGCTGATCATCGGCGACCGCCAGACCGGCAAGACCGCCATCGCGCTGGACACGATCCTGAACCAGCAGAACTACAACGGCCGCGAAGCCGAAGGCATGAAGACCCTGCACTGCATCTATGTCGCAGTCGGTCAGAAGCGTTCGACCGTTGCGCAGCTGGTGAAGAAGCTGGAAGAAACCGGCGCCATGGCCTATACGACCATCGTCGCGGCCACCGCATCCGACCCCGCGCCGATGCAGTTCCTGGCCCCCTATTCGGGCACGGCGATCGGCGAATATTTCCGCGACAACGGCATGGACGCGCTGATCATCTATGATGACCTGTCCAAGCAGGCCGTCGCTTACCGCCAGATGTCGCTGCTGCTGCGCCGTCCGCCCGGACGCGAAGCCTATCCGGGCGACGTCTTCTACCTGCACTCGCGCCTGCTGGAGCGTTCGGCCAAACTGAACGACGAATACGGTGCCGGTTCGCTGACGGCCCTGCCGATCATCGAAACCCAGGGCGGCGATGTGTCGGCGTTCATTCCGACCAACGTGATCTCGATCACCGACGGCCAGATCTTCCTGGAAACCGACCTGTTCTTCCAGGGCATCCGTCCTGCCGTGAACACCGGTCTGTCGGTCAGCCGCGTGGGTTCGGCCGCCCAGACCAAGGCGATGAAATCCGTCGCAGGTCCGGTCAAGCTGGAACTGGCGCAGTACCGCGAGATGGCGGCCTTCGCCCAGTTCGGTTCGGACCTGGATGCCGCGACTCAGCGCCTGCTGAACCGTGGTGCCCGCCTGACCGAGCTGATGAAGCAGCCCCAGTACAAGCCACTGACCAACGCCGAGATCGTCATCGTGATTTATGCCGGCACCAAGGGCTATATCGACAGCGTGCCGGTTAAGGAAATCGTCGCGTGGGAAGACGGTCTGCTCCAGTTCCTGCGCAGCCAGAAGTCGGACCTGCTGGACGACATGACCCGCAACGACCGCAAGGTCTCGGGTGACCTGGAAAATGCGATCAAGGCGGCGCTGGACGAATACAACCGCACGCGCGCCTGAGGGGGGATAGATGCCCAGTCTCAAGGATCTCAAGAACCGGATCGGAAGCGTCAAGAACACGCGGAAGATCACCAAGGCGATGCAGATGGTCGCCGCAGCGAAACTGCGCCGTGCGCAGGACGCCGCGGAGGCTGCCCGCCCCTACGCCGACCGCATGGCCGCAGTCATGGCCGGACTGACCGCGAATGCCGCGGATCAGACCGGCGCGCCGCGCCTGCTGGCCGGAACGGGTGACGACAAGCGCCACCTGCTTGTGGTCATGACGGCGGAACGCGGCCTTGCCGGCGGCTTCAACAGTTCGATCGTCAAGCTGGCCCGCCAGCATGCCGAACGTCTGCGGGGCCAGGGCAAGGAAGTGTCCATCCTGACCGTCGGCAAGAAGGGCCGCGAGCAGCTGAAGCGTGAATACGGCAGCCTGTTCGTGCATCACGTCGACCTGTCCGAGGTCAAGCGCATCGGCTATGAGAACGCGCGCCAGATCACCGACGAAGTTCTGTCGCGTTTCGACGGCGGCGATTTCGACGTGGCGACGATCTTCTACAACCGCTTCGAATCGGTGATCAGCCAGATCCCGACCGCCAAGCGGGTGATCCCGGCCGAGGCGCCCGAAAGTGCCCCCGCCGCGAATGCGCTTTACGACTATGAGCCCGGAGAAGAGGCCCTGCTGGCCGAGCTTCTGCCGCGGTCGGTGGCGACGCAGATCTTCGCGGCGCTTCTGGAAAATGCAGCGTCCGAGCAGGGCGCGCGGATGAGTGCCATGGACAACGCCACGCGCAACGCGGGCGACATGATCGATCGACTGACGACCGAGTACAACCGGACCCGGCAGGCCGCGATCACCAAGGAACTCATCGAAATCATTTCGGGCGCCGAGGCGCTTTGACCGTAACGCAGAGGTAACAACATGGCAGAGGCCACTGGTAAAATCACGCAGGTGATCGGCGCCGTCGTTGACGTGCAGTTCGAAGACCACCTGCCCGCGATCCTGAACGCGCTGACGACCGACAACAACGGCAAGAAGCTGGTTCTGGAAGTCGCGCAGCACCTGGGCGAAAACACCGTCCGCACCATCGCCATGGACGCGACCGAAGGTCTGGTCCGCGGCGAGCCCGTCACCGACACCGGCGGTCCGATCACCGTCCCCGTTGGTGACGTCACCCTGGGCCGCATCCTGAACGTCGTCGGCGAGCCTGTCGACGAGGGCGAGGCACTGGCCGCGAGCGAAAGCCGTGCCATCCACCAGCCCGCGCCCGATTTCGCGGCGCAGGCCACCAGCTCGGAAATCCTGGTCACCGGCATCAAGGTCATCGACCTGCTGGCACCCTATTCCAAGGGCGGCAAGATCGGTCTGTTCGGCGGCGCAGGCGTCGGCAAGACCGTTCTGATCATGGAACTGATCAACAACATCGCCAAGGTGCACTCGGGTTACTCCGTGTTCGCAGGCGTCGGCGAACGGACCCGTGAAGGCAACGACCTCTACCACGAGATGGTGGAGTCGGGCGTCATCAAGCCGGACAACCTGGCCGAGTCGAAAGTGGCCTTGGTCTATGGCCAGATGAACGAGCCTCCGGGAGCGCGCATGCGCGTCGCCCTGACCGGCCTGACCCTGGCCGAGCAGTTCCGCGACGCGTCGGGCACGGACGTTCTGTTCTTCGTGGACAACATCTTCCGCTTTACCCAGGCCGGTTCGGAAGTGTCGGCACTGCTGGGCCGCATCCCGTCCGCCGTGGGTTACCAGCCGACGCTGGCCACCGACATGGGCGCGATGCAGGAACGCATCACCTCGACCAAGAACGGCTCGATCACCTCGATCCAGGCCGTCTATGTTCCCGCGGATGACCTTACCGACCCGGCGCCTGCCACGACCTTTGCCCACCTGGATGCCACGACCGTTCTGTCGCGCGCCATTTCGGAACTGGGCATCTATCCGGCCGTGGACCCGCTCGACTCGAACAGCCGTATCCTTGATCCGGGTGTCGTCGGCGAAGAGCATTACCAGGTTGCGCGCGACGTGCAGGGCATCCTGCAGAAGTACAAGTCGCTGCAGGACATCATCGCGATTCTGGGCATGGACGAACTGTCCGAAGAGGACAAGCTGACCGTGACCCGTGCGCGCAAGATCCAGCGCTTCCTGTCGCAGCCCTTCGACGTGGCCAAGGTCTTCACCGGCTCGGACGGCGTTCAGGTTCCGCTGGAAAAGACCATCGCCTCGTTCAAGGCAGTCGTTGCCGGTGAGTATGATCACCTGCCGGAATCGGCCTTCTACATGGTCGGCGACATCGATGACGTGAAAGCCAAGGCCGAGCGTCTGGCTGCCGAAGCCGCGTAAGGGGGCATCATGGCCGATACCATGCAGTTCGACCTCGTGTCGCCGGAGCGGAGCCTGGCTTCCGTTCCCGTGCGCGAGGTGCGCCTGCCGGGCAATGACGGCGATCTGACCGCCATGCCCGGCCACGCGCCGACGATCGTGACCCTTCGTCCCGGCATGGTCATCCTTGTCGGTGCCGATGGATCGCAAAGCGAATTCGCCGTCACCGGCGGCTTTGCCGAGATCAATGCCGATTCCGTCAGCCTGCTGGCGGAACGGGGCCACCCGCGTGAGGAAATCACGCAGGAGGTCTTCAACGACATGATGCGGGACGCCCATCGCGCCCATCGCAACGCGCAAGACCGTCGCGACCATGCCGGTGAGGAATTCGTCACCGCAGCCGTCAAGATGCTTGGCGACATGCAGGCGATCGGCACCCATGTCGGTCTGGACCCGAACCAGTCCACCGTCCCGGATTGATCGCGCGCTTGCGTGAATGACGTGCAGGGAAAGCCCCGGTCCGAAAGGCCGGGGCTTTTCATTGTCGCCGCCTCGCGTCTATCAAGGGCGTGGCAGGAGGAATTGCGACAATGCAGAGATTCACCGCAAACGAGGTCGGCATCGATCAGGGCGAACTGACGCTGGTCACCGATTTCGACACGCAGGGCCCGATGTGGACCGAACAGGGCGAACGCACCGCCAGGCAGAGGGTCGCGTTTTCCGAACGTTTCCTGAAGCCGCCGGTCGTACATCTGTCGCTTGGCATGTGGGATCTGGATGTTTCGACCAACCAGCGCGGCGATCTGCTGGTGGACAATGTGACCTCGGCGGGGTTCGACCTGGTCTTCCACACCTGGGGTGATACGCGGGTGGCGCGGATGCGCGTCCACTGGATGGCCATCGGCGCGCTGCCGGATGATCAGGATTTCATTCTCTGATCATCCGCCTTTTGGTCGCGCAGGTGGCTTTTCCGCTCAGGCGCGGTCCAGATTGACCGCGATCAGCCCCGCGACCTGATCGGGATGGGTGATGGGCAGCATGTGCCCCGCACCCGGCACCTGCGCGCGCCCGACATCGGGCAGGCGCGCGGCCAGCGCATCGGCGATGGCGCCGATCACCGGCGGGCTGTCCTGACCCGAAATCAGCAGCACCGGCGCGTCGATCGCCTCAAGGCCGCCGTCGCGCAGGATATTGGCCCTGTCCTGATGCAGCGTCGGTCCGGTATCCACGACCAGCCGGATCTGACGAACCAGCGCAGCCTGTGCCGCGGGGGGCAGGGCGGCGACATCCTGGTTGCCCCAGACCGACAGGAACGCCTGGGCCGCCGCCAGATCGTCGCCCGCATCCAGCGCCGCCTCCATGCGGGCGTTCAGGTCGTCTTCGGCGGCGTCGGGTGCCGCGGCGAACAGCACCGGCTCGATCAGGGTCAGGCTGCGGATCGCCTCGGGGGCGGCCACGGCGATGCGCAGCGCGATGGTCGCCCCTATGCTGTGGCCGATCAGGTCCAGCGGACGGTCGATGAAACTGGCGGCGATGCGGGTGACGGCGGTGTGATAATCGGGATCGCCGGCTTGCGGTGCCCAGTCATCGCTGCGCCCGTGGCCCGGCATGTCGAAGCCCTGAAGATCGACCGTGCCGCCAAGGGCGGCCGCGATCGGTCCCCAATAGGAGCCGCTGGCCATCATGCAGTGCAGGGCCAGGGCCGGGCGGTCCGGGTCGCCCGCCCAATGGCGCTTGTGAAGGCCGCTCATGACCGGGCCAGATGGCGGTCCAGCATGTCCAGCCGGTCCTGTCCCCAGAAACGTGCATCATCGTCGGTGACGATATAGAAGGGCGCGCCGAAGGCCCCGGCCTGCACCGCCTGTTCCAGGTTGCGGCCATAGGTTTCGGCCCCGGTGAACAGTCCGCTATCGGCCAGCTTGGGGTCGAAGCCGTGGGCCTCCAGCAGGTCGCGGATCACCCCGTCATCGGCGATGTTCAGATCCTGCACCCAGCAGGCCCGCAGGAACCCTTGGACCAGCCCCGCCAGATCGCCGCCGCCCGCCGCCTGCGCCGCGATGATCGCATAGGAGGAGGGCGCCATGTTCGTGGGGAAATGCGCCGGTTTCAGCGTGATCGGCATGTCCAGATACTCTGCCCACCGGGGCAGTTCCTGGTTGCGGTATTCGATCCGGCTGGGATGGCGCTTGGCCGGGGGCAGGCCGCCCGTCCGGTCGAACAGCTGCATCAGGTCCAGGGGCTTGTAGGTAATGGTCGCGCCGTGGCGGGCGGCGATCCGTTCCAGACGATCACCGGCAAGATAGCACCAGGGGCTGATCGTCCCCAGATAATAATCGATATTCGGCATGGGCGCGTCCTTCTAGGTTTGCCCGCAGGCTAGCCCGGTGCTAAGGCGGGTGCAATCTGACGCAACCCGCCAAAGGCCATTCTCACATGCCCGTCATGACCGAACCCAAGCTGATCTCAGGCAACTCGAACCGACCGCTGGCCAAGGCCATCGCGCGGCGCATGTCCATGCATCGCGGCATGAGCGTCAGCCTGCTGGATGCCCGTGTCGAACGTTTCAACGATCAGGAGATCTTCGTCGAAGTCTATGAGAATGTCCGTGGCGAGGACATGTATGTCATCCAGCCGACATCGAACCCGGCCAATGACAACCTGATGGAACTGCTGGTCATCACCGACGCGCTGCGCCGGTCGTCGGCCTCGCGCATCACCGCCGTGATCCCCTATTTCGGCTATGCCCGCCAGGACCGCCGCGCCAAGGCCCGCACCCCCATCAGCGCCAAGCTGGTCGCGAACCTGCTGACCGAAGCCGGCGTCGACCGCGTGCTGACGCTGGACCTGCATGCGGCCCAGATCCAGGGCTTCTTCGACATTCCGGTGGACAACCTCTATGCCGCGCCGGTCTTTGCGCTGGACGTGCAGCATCACTTCAAGGGGCGGATGAACGACCTGATGGTCGTGTCGCCGGATGTGGGCGGCGTGGCGCGCGCGCGTGAACTGGCGACCCGCATCGGCGCGCCCCTGGCCATCGTCGACAAGCGTCGCGAAAAGGCGGGCGAAGTGGCCGAGATGAAGGTCATCGGCGATGTTTCCGGCAAGGCCTGCATCATCGTCGACGACATCTGCGACACGGCCGGCACGCTCTGCAAGGCTGCGCAGGTCCTGACCGACAATGGCGCGACCGAGGTGCATGCCTATATCACCCATGGCGTCCTGTCGGGCCCCGCGGTCGAACGGGTGGCCAAGTCGGTGATGAAATCGCTGGTCATCACGGATTCGATCCAGCCGACCGAGGCGGTGATCAACGCGCCCAACATCCGCATCGTGCCGACCGCGCCGATGTTCACCCAAGCCATCCTGAACATCTGGAACGGGACCTCGGTCAGCTCGCTGTTCGAGACCGACACCCTGCTGCCGATCTATGAAGGTCTTTACCAGACCAGCTGATCCGGTAGTCCGGATGGGAAAGGGCCGGCGCGACCTGCGCCGGCCTTTTTGCGTTCAAAGCGCGCGCCAGCCGATGTCGCGGCGGCAGAAGCCCTGCGGCCAGTCGATGGCATCGACAAGGGCATAGGCACGGGCGTGCGCCTCGGCCAGGGTCGCCCCGCGCCCGGTGCAGCCCAGAACCCGCCCGCCCGTGGCGACGATCTGTCCATCCTGTTCGGCGGTGCCGGCATGGAATGTCATCTGGAAGCTGGTCTGGGGCAGATCCTTCAGGCCGCCGATCACCGTCCCCTTGGCATAGCGGCCCGGATAGCCTTCGGCGGCCATCACCACCGTCAGCGCGTGATCATCGGCCCAGTTGACGGCGACGCTGTCCAGGCGGCTTTCGGCGCAGGCCAGCAGCAGGTCCAGGACCTGCCCGCCAAGCCGCATCATCAGCGCCTGGCATTCGGGATCGCCAAAGCGGACATTGTATTCCACCAGCCGCGCCTGGCCGTCCTGGATCATCAGGCCCGCGTAGAGAACGCCCTGGAAGGGCATGTCCTGACGCGCCATTTCGGCGATGGTGGGGCGGACGATCCGCTCCATCACCTGATCCTGCAGGGCCTGGGTCAGGATGGGGGCGGGGCTATAGGCGCCCATGCCGCCGGTATTGGGTCCGGTGTCGCCGTCGCCGACGCGCTTGTGGTCCTGGGCGGTGCCGATGGGCAGGCAGTTCGTGCCGTCGCTGAGGATGAAGAAGCTGGCTTCCTCGCCGGCCATGAATTCCTCGATGACGACGGACATCTCGCCGAATTCGCCCTCGAAGATCAGGTCGATGGCGGCATGGGCCTGTTCCACGGTCTCGGCGACGGTGACGCCCTTGCCGGCGGCCAGCCCGTCGGCCTTGACCACGATGGGCGCGCCCTGGGTCGTGACGTAATCGCGCGCCGACGCGCCATCGGTAAAGCGCGCCCATGCGGCGGTGGGGGCATCGCAGGCGTCGCAGATTTCCTTGGTGAAGGTCTTGGATGCCTCCAGCTGGGCGGCGGCCTGTCTGGGACCGAAGACCAGGAAGCCCGCGTTGCGCAGCGCGTCGGACACGCCTGCGGCCAGGGGGGCTTCGGGGCCGATGACGATGAAATCGATGGCGTTGCCTTCGGCGAATTCCAGCACCTCGGCACGCGACTGGATGTCCAGGTCCGCGCATTCCGCCAGCTCGGCGATGCCCGCATTGCCCGGCGCGACGATCAGCCGGTCGCATTTCGGGTTCTGTCGGATGGCCCATGCCAGCGCATGTTCACGCCCGCCACCGCCCAGGATCAGGATATTCATCTGCCGCCCTTTCGCTTGATCTTGCGGCGTTCTAGTCTGGCGCGCGAAGGGGAACAAGCCGCATGGATCTGATCGAGGACGAGCCGGAGCACGGCAGCAACGCGCATGAATTCACCGTGTCGCAGCTGTCTGGTGCCGTCAAACGCAGCATCGAGGACCAGTTCGGGCGCGTTCGCGTCCGGGCCGAGGTGGGGCGCGTGTCGCGACCGTCCTCGGGGCATCTCTATTTCGACCTCAAGGATGACCGCGCGGTTCTGGCCGCCGTGACCTGGAAGGGGCAGGCCGCCAAGCTGGCCCAACGCCCCGAGGAAGGCATGGAGGTGATCGCGACGGGTCGCCTGACGACCTTCCCCGGCCAGTCGAAATACCAGATGATCGTCGACCAGATCGAGCCCGCGGGCATCGGCGCCCTGATGGCGATGCTGGAACAGCGCCGCAAGGCGCTGGCGGCCGAAGGTCTGTTCGATCAGGACCGCAAGCGCGTGCTGCCCTTCCTGCCGCGGGTGATCGGGGTCGTGACCTCGCCCTCGGGGGCGGTCATCCGCGACATCCTGCACCGGTTGCGCGAACGTTTCCCGACCCGCGTGGTGATCTGGCCCGTGGCCGTGCAAGGCAAGGAATGCGCGCCCCAGGTCACCGCCGCCATCGAAGGGTTCAACGCGCTTGGCCATGACGGCCCGGTGCCGCGCCCCGACCTGATCATCGTGGCGCGGGGCGGTGGGTCGCTGGAAGACCTATGGGGCTTCAACGAGGAAACGGTCGTGCGGGCGGCGGCAGCCAGCGCGATCCCGCTGATTTCGGCGGTGGGGCATGAAACGGATACGACGCTGATCGATTTCGCCTCGGACAGGCGGGCGCCGACGCCGACGGCGGCGGCGGAAATCGCCGTGCCGGTCCGCGCCGATCTGGCCGCGCGGCTGGCCGAAACGGGGCTGCGCATGCTGCGGGCCAATGCCCAAGGCATCGACCGGCCCCGCCAGCGCCTGCGCGACCTGGCCCGCGCCATGGGCCGCCCCGCCGCGCTGACCGACGGGGCGCGCCAGCGGCTGGACCTGTGGGGGGTCCGGCTGGAACCGGCGCTGCGCAACCTGGTCCGCACGCGGCGTCAGCACCTTGCATCGCGGCCCATGCCGGCGGCGACCCTGCGCCAGTTCACCGCGACCAAGCGCCATGACATGGACCGGCTTGGCACGCGGCTTGCCACCGCACGCAGCCGCCGGTTGGAGCGCCCGCGCGACCGGCTGGACCAGCTGCAGGACCGGCTGGAAAATTCGCTGAAGCGTGTCGAGGCGACGACCCGTCGCGCCATTGCCCAGCAGACCGACCGCCTGACCGAACTGCACCGGCGGATGGATCGCGCCATGCAGGGCCGTGTGGCGCAGCGGCGCGATGCGCTGAGCCAGCTGGATCGCATGCGCCTGACCTTGGGATACGAGGAAACGCTGAAGCGCGGTTATGCGGTGGTGCATGGTCCGGACGGGCTGCTGACCTCGGCGGGGCAGGCGCAGGCCACGCCGCGCTTCGAGGTCCAGTTCAGCGATGGCCGCGTGGCCGTCCACCCCGAGGGCAAGCCCGCCCGTCCCAAAAGCCGCGCCAAGCCCGCAAACCCGCAGCAGAAGACGTTGCTGTAAGCCCTCAGGCGTTGCGGTCGCGCAGCGCCAGCCAGATCAGCGATGCGCCCGCCAGCGCCAGCAGGGGCAGCATGGCCAGGTTCACCGCGCTCCACCCGTCCTGGGCCGAACCTCCGGCGCAGTTCATCAGCCCGCCAGACGACAGCGACGCGACGAAGACCCCGCCAAAGACCACCAGGTCGTTCATGCCCTGCACGCGGCCCCGTTCCGCGGCGGTATGGGCGCGGGTCAGCATGGTCGTCGCGCCGATATAGCCGAAATTCCAGCCGATCCCCAGCAGCACCAGCGCCCCGAAGAACTGCGGCAATTCGGCCCCCGACAGGGCGACGGCCCCTGCGGCCGCCAGGATGGCAAGGCCCACGGCGACGATCCGCTCGGCGCCAAAGCGGGCGATCAGGTGGCCGGTGAAGAAGCTGGGGGCGAACATGGCCAGCACATGGGCGCTGACGATGTTGGCGGCATCGGTGGCGGCATAGCCGCAGCCCACCACCGCCAGCGGCGTCGATGTCATGACCAGGTTCATCAGCGCATAGGACACCATCCCGCAGATCATCGCGACGATGATGACCGGGTTGCGCAGGATCTGGCCCATCGGGCGGCCCGATGTGTCACCGGCCTTGGGCGCGGGGGGCGTGGGAATGTCCAGGAAGGCGAACAGGAACGGTCCCAGCAGGTTCAGCCCGATCACGGCGACATAGCTGGCCAGGAAGGGGACGGCCGTCAGGTCGCTGGTCATCCGAACGATGGCGGGGCCGATGATGGCGGCGGCCAGCCCGCCCGCCATGACCCAGCTGATCGCGCGCGGAGCCAGGTCGTCGGGGGCGGTGTCGGTGACGGCAAAGCGATAGAAGCCCTGCGCCGACATATAGATGCCGGTCAGCAGCGATCCCGCCATGAACAGCAGGAAGGACCCCGACCACAGCCCTGCCGCCGCGATGGCCGCCCCCAGCCCGCCCGCGCAGACCGCCAGCAGAAAGCCCGCCCGCCTGCCGCGCATCTGCATGAAACGCGCCAGCGGTCGTGCCGACAGCGCCGAACCGAGGATGATCATCGACAGCGGCAGGGTGGCCAGGCAGGGGTTGGGGGCCAAAATTTGGCCCGCCAACCCTCCGATGATGAAGATGACCGACATCTGCGCGCCCAGGATGGCCTGCGCCGCCACCAGGATGACGATGTTGCGCCGGGTGCGCGACAGGGCGTCGGTCATGGCCCGGTCAGCCGCGCGGAAGGGCGGCTGCGGTGCGGGCGCGATCCTCGATCGCCTGCCAATTGCCCGCGGCGACATCGGCATCGGTCACGATCCAGCTGCCGCCCACGCAGATGACATTGGGCAGCGACAGATAGCTGTCCGCATTCTGGGGCGACACGCCGCCCGTGGGGCAGAAGCTGACACGGGGCAGGGGACCGGCCAGCGACTTCAGCGCCGGTGCGCCGCCCACGGCCTCGGCGGGGAAGAATTTCAGCATGTCGAAGCCCGCGTCGGATGCACGCATCACCTCGGACGCGGTCACCGCGCCGGGCAGCAACGGCAGGTCCAGATCCGCGCAGGCCTGGATCAGGCGGTCGGTCAGGCCGGGCGACACGGCAAAGCTGGCGCCCGCATCCTTGGCGCGCTTGGCGTCATCGGGGGTCAGGACGGTGCCGGCGCCGACATGGCCACCCTCGATCCGGCTCATGGCGCGGATCGAATCCAGCGCGGCGTCCGAGCGCAGCGTCACCTCCAGCACGGGCAGGCCGCCGGTGACCAGGGCGCGGGCCAGATCGGCGGCATGGGCCGCGTCCTTGATGACGATGACCGGGATGACGGGGGCCAGCTGGCACAGGGCACGGGTCTTCTGCGACTGGATTTCGGGGGTCATGGCGCACCTTCGGGTCTGTTGATTTGCGCCCGAACCTGAACCCGCGGCCCCAGTGATGCAAGCGAAACAGACGGCCGACCCGCCACGATGTTACCGCTATCGACCCCGAAGCCACAGCGTCGGGCGTGAATCCCCTTGCAATCGGGCGGGGCAAGGGCTAATGCGCGCTCACTTCACAGGCAGGGGCGGGCCGTTGCGGGGACATCCGCAAAGGTCCACCGGTTGGGGCATCCGCCCCTTGATCCCCTGCCAAGGCGCAAACCGGAAAGGAACTCCTCATGGCGCTTCCCGAATTCTCGCTGCGTCAGCTTCTTGAAGCTGGCGTGCACTATGGTCACCAGACGCAGCGCTGGAACCCCCGCATGGGTGAATACATCTATGGCGACCGCAACGGCATCCACATCCTGGACCTGACGCAGACGCTGCCGATGCTGGACGCTGCCCTGCAGGTCGTCCGTGACACCGTCGCAAAAGGCGGCCGCGTCCTGTTCGTCGGCACCAAGCGCCAGGCACAGAAGTCGATCGCCGAAGCTGCCGAAAAATCGGCGCAGTTCTACATGAACCACCGTTGGCTGGGCGGCACGCTGACCAACTGGAAGACCGTGAGCCAGTCGATCAACCGCCTGAAGGCGATCGACGAGACCATGGGCGGCGGCGCCGAAGGCCTGACCAAGAAAGAGCGTCTGCAGCTCGAGCGTGAGCAGACCAAGCTGCAAGCCAGCCTGGGCGGCATCCGCGACATGGGCGGCCTTCCCGACCTGCTGTTCGTCATCGACGTCAACAAGGAAGACCTGGCCATCCTGGAAGCCAAGAAGCTTGGCATCCCGGTCGTCGCCGTGGTCGATACCAACTGCTCGCCCGAGGGCGTGGACTATATCATCCCGGGCAACGACGACGCCGCACGCGCCATCTCGCTTTATTGCGACCTGGTCAGCCGCGCAGCCTTGGACGGCATGTCGGCACAGATGGGCGCCGCAGGCGTCGATCTGGGTTCGCTGGAAGATGCGCCCGAGGAAGTGCTGGACGAAGCAGCCGCCGAAGCCTGATCCGCAGGGATCCGCAATTTCATGGAATTGTCGTCAGGCGGGGATATGCCCCGCCTGACGCGTTGATCACAAGGAGATGAACATGGCAATCACCGCTGCGATGGTGAAAGAGCTGCGCGAAACCACGGGCGCAGGCATGATGGACGCCAAGAAGGCGCTGACCGAGAACGACGGCGACATGCAGGCGTCGATCGACTGGCTGCGCACCAAGGGTCTGGCCAAGGCCGCCAAGAAATCGGGCCGCGTTGCCGCCGAGGGCCTGGTCGCCGTCGCCGTCAAGGATGGCAAGGGCGTCGCCGTCGAGGTGAACTCGGAAACCGATTTCGTCGGCAAGAACGAAGAATTCCAGACCATGGTCCGCAAGATCGCGCATGCCGCGCTGAACGTGGACACGGTCGAGGCCCTGCAGAACGAGCAGATCGACGGCAAGCCGGTTTCTGAAATCCTGACCGATGCGATCGCCAAGATCGGCGAGAACATGACCCTGCGCCGCATGGTCGTCGTCACCGCCCCCCGCGTGGTGCATTACGTCCATAACGCCGTCGCCGATGGCATGGGCAAGATCGGCGTGCTGGTCGGCCTGGAAGGCGGCAACGACGAGATCGGTCGCCAGATCGCGATGCACATCGCGGCAACCTCGCCCGCTTCGCTGGGTGAAGCCGATCTGGACCAGGCCCTGGTCGAGCGTGAGAAGCAGGTTCTGACCGAGCAGGCACGCGAATCCGGCAAGCCCGAGGCCGTCATCGAGAAGATGATCGAAGGCCGCATGAAGAAGTTCTTCGAAGAGGTCACGCTGACCGGCCAGAAATTCGTCATCAACCCGGACCTGACCGTGGCGGAAGCCGCCAAGGAAGCCGGCGCGACGATCACCGGCTTTGCCCGCGTCGCCGTCGGCGAAGGCATCGAGAAGAAGGAAGAGGATTTCGCAGCCGAGGTCGCCAAGACCCTCAGCGGCGCCTGATCCCCACTTTCTGTTTGAAACACGAATGCCGGTCCTTTGGGGCCGGCATTTGTCATTGGGACAGCTGTGGTGGCAGGGATCGACGCGCCGGACTGTATCGCGGCCGGGTTTCTGGAGCGGCGTCGACCAAGGCAACCAGGTCGAACGCCGCCTGTTCCTGGCACAAAGGTGCCACCACTCACGGAACAGGCCGATGTGACCTGAAATATGCGCAATGTGAAACGGTGGAAACCCTTACTGCACTAAGGCAGGTGCAGGGTCAGCGGGTGATAGGCCGGGTGGAACAGCTGGTCGGTCACATGGGCCTTCAGCACGGCCTGGGGGGTGGTGTCCACGCCAAGTGCCTCGCGGGCCAGCCGCATGTGCTTTTCGACCGTGGCCGCGGTGATGCCAAGAATGGTGCCGATCTCGTTGACGGTCTTGCCTGCCGACCGCCAGCCCAGAACCTCGCGCTGGCGGGGCGTCAGGTTGGTCGCGGCATGTTCGCGGGGCAGGGTGGCGATGCGCATATGGGCGATGCGCGCCAACAGCCACATGTCGGACGCCTTTTCGGACCAGAGCCGCGCCAGATCATCCTCGGTCCGGTCCCGGCCGGGGATCAGCATGACCGCGCCGACACTGTGCAGGACGATCTTGCGCAGGCTCAGCAGCTTGACCGCATGCAGCCCATGACGCGCGCCCATTGCCAGCGACGGCGTCCGTTCGGCGCCCACCTTTGCGATCAGCTGGGTTGCGGTGATCTCTCCGTCGTTTTGCAGGACCCATTCGACCCAGGCATCGCGATTGACCCCATAGAGGCTTTTGCTTTGTGCCAGCAGATCCGCGGGCAGGTTGTTGAATGTGACCGGAATGCCGCGCAGGATCGAAGGCGGCAGGCTGAGTGAAAAACGTCCTGCATAGACAGCGTGATCAAAGCCCGCATCCCGTGTCGCCTGCAGGAAAACATCGCGGACCTGCGGCACGCTTTGGCTGTCGACGATGGCGCTGATAAAATATTTCATGATAACCAATATTGCAAAACGTTTACCGGGTTAATCAGAAATCATTTGAATGCACATTCCAAGCCCAATCTGGCTCTAATATTCTCTATATTGTCACGGTTTATTGGCTGCGATGGATCGCATAACGGGAAACAGGGCGGGTAAGGCAGGCGATGCTGGACCTTTCGGGGTTGGATGTGCAAAGGGTTGGCCGATCCCATTCATGCCAGACCGGAACGACCGCCATGCCCTTCATCATCGCCATTGACGGACCTGCAGCTTCGGGAAAGGGAACGATCGCGCGGGCGCTTTCGGCGCATTTCGGCTTTCACCATCTGGACACCGGTCTTTTGTATCGCGCCACGGGCGCCAAGGGCGGCGATCCCGTGATGGCGGCGCAAAACCTGTGCGCCGATGACCTGACCGGCCCCGACCTGCGCAGCGCCGAGGCGGGGCAGGCCGCCAGCCGCATCGCCGCCATCCCCGAGGTTCGGGCGGCCTTGGTCGATTTCCAGCACCGTTTCGCGGCGCAGGAACCGGGCGCGGTGCTGGACGGACGCGACATCGGCACGGTCATCTGCCCCCATGCGCAGGTCAAGCTCTATGTCGTCGCCTCGGACCGGGTGCGGGCGGAACGGCGGGCGGCGGAACTGGGCGCCGATCCGGCCGAGATGCTGGTCCAGCTGCAGGAACGCGACCGCCGCGACAGCGAACGTGCCGCGGCGCCGCTGCGCCCCGCCGATGACGCGGTGGTGCTGGACACCAGCACCCTCAGCGTCGATCAGGCGATCGCCCTTGCCATCGAAACGGTGCGCAAGGCCCGCTGATCAGCGGGCGATGATCTCGAATTTCGCGACATCGACCATGCCGCGATCGGTGATCTTCAGGGCGGGGATGACCGGCAGGGCCAGGAAGGCCAACTGCAGGAAGGGTTCCTCCAGCGTGACGCCCAGCTCGCGGGCCGCATCGCGCAGGATGACCAGGCGGTCGCGGACATCCTCGAAGGGATCAAGGCTCATCAGGCCGGCGACGGGCAGGGGCAGTTCGGCCACGATCCGGCCGTCCAGCGCGACGACGAAGCCGCCCTCGATATCGGACAGGCGGTTGGCGGCCAGCGCCATGTCGGCGTAATCCGCGCCCACCACCGCAATGTTGTGATGATCATGGCAGACGGTCGAGGCGATGGCCCCGCGCGTGATCCCGAACCCCCTGACGAAGCCCGTGGCGATATTGCCGTTCTTGCCGTGCCGTTCGATCACCGCGATCCGCATCAGATCGCGCGCCGGGTCGGGGCGCTTGTCGCCATCTTCGGGGGCGATGTCGATGGTCAGGTGCTCGGTGATGATCTTGCCTTCCAGAATGCCGATCACCGGCGTTTCGGTGCGGTTGCCGGAATAGCGGAAATCCTGCGCGGCCACGGTGGGCGCCTGGACCGACCGGCGGGCCACGGGGTCGACATGGCCACGCCCGGCAAAGGCTGCATCATCGACCACGCGTCCGCCGGTCAGGACCAGTTGCGCGTTGCACCCCTCAAGGCTGTCGATGGCCACGATATCGGCGCGCAGGCCCGGCGCGATCAGCCCGCGATCCTTCAGTCCGAAGGCCTCGGCGGCGGAGAGGGATGCAGCGCGATAGGCGGCAAGGGGATCGGTCCCAAGCGCGATCAGGCGGCGGATCATGTAGTCCAGGTGCCCGTGTTCGCCGATATCCAACGGATTGCGGTCATCGGTGCACAGGCACAGATAGGCGCTGGTGGCGGGCGTCAGGATGGGCTGCAGCGCGTCCAGGTCCTTGCTGACCGAGCCTTCGCGGATCAGCACGCGCATGCCCTTGCGCAGCTTTTCCAGCGCCTCGTCGGCGGTCGTCGCCTCGTGTTCGGTGCGGATGCCGGCAGCGACATAGGCGTTCAGGTCGCGGCCCGACAGCTGTGGGCAATGGCCGTCGATATGGCCGCCCGCGAACAGCCGCAGCTTGGCCATCGCCGCCGGATCGCGGTGGATGACGCCGGGATAGTTCATGAACTCGGCCAGCCCGATGGCCGAAGGGTGGCCCATGACCTGCGCCAGATCGTCGGCCAGGATGTCCGCCCCCGATGTTTCCATATCGGTCGATGGCACGCAGGAGGACAGCTGGACCCGCAGGTCCATCAGCAGATGTTCGGATGCGGCCTGGAAATACCGGATGCCGTCCAGGCCGATGACATTGGCGATCTCGTGCGGGTCGCAGATGGCGGTGGTGACGCCGCGAGGCGTGACGCAGCGGTCGAATTCGAAGGGGGTCACCAGGCTGCTTTCGACATGCAGATGCGTGTCGATGAAGCCCGGCACCAGCGTCAGGCCGCTGACGTCGATGATGCGTTGGGCGTCATAGCTGGCGCCGATCCCCACGATCCGGTCGCTGCAGATCGCCACGTCGCCGCCGATCATCGCGCCGGTCACCAGGTCGAAGACCTGACCGCCACGCAGGACCAGATCCGCGGGCATGTCGCCCCGTGCCTGTGCGATACGCCGTTCCAGTTCGTCCATCTGCCGCTCCGATCATTTTTGGTGCGCCACATGACAGCAAAGCGGGGGGGGCGTCCAGACCCGCTTGCCCTTGGTCGGACCGCGTGATTGCCTGCCCGGACAAAAGCAGGAGGTTCCGATGTCCAATGCCAGCGCCCAAAGCTATGCCCATGACGACCGCAACGACCGGGTTCTTGTCCATGTGAACGGCCAGCTGGTGCCGCGCGACCGGGCGGTGGTGTCGATCTTTGATGCGGGCTTCGGCCTGGGCGACGGCGTCTGGGAGGGGCTGCGTCTGGTCCGTGGGCGCATCCTGTCACAAGACGCGCATCTGGACAGGCTCTATGAAGGGGCGAATGCCATCGGCCTGGATATCGGCATGGACCGCGCGGCGCTGAGCGCCTGCATCATGGACCTGCTGGCCGCCAACGGGATGGAAGATGGCGTCCATATCCGTTTGATGGTCACGCGCGGGGTCAAGACGACGATCAACCAGGACCCGCGCTTCACTGTCGGCGGCGCGACGGTGGTAATCCTGGCCGAATGGAAGCAGCCCAACGCGGCACTGAAGGCGCGGGGGCTGCGGCTGATGACATCGGCCATCCGCTGTTCGACGCCGGATGTGTTCGACCTGCGCCTGAATTCGCACAGCCGGCTGAACTTCATCCAGGCGCTGAACCAGGCGATTGGCATGGGTGCCGACGAGGCGCTGATGCTGGACGACCGCGGCTTTGTCGCCAGCTGCAATTCGACCAATTTCTTTGTCGTGCGTGGAGAGGAGCTGTGGACGTCGGACGGCGCCTGCTGCTTCAACGGCATCACGCGGGCGACGGTGATGCGGCTGTGGCGCCAGGCGGGGGGCGTCCTGCGCGAGGGGAACTTTACCCTGGCCCAGACCTATGCCGCGGACGAAGCCTTCGTGACCGGCACCCTGGGGGGCATCACGCCGGTGGCCAGCATCGACGGGCGCGACATGCGCGGCGGTGTCGGGGGACCGGTGACGGCGCGGATCGCGGCGCTTTACGCGGATTACGTCGGCGGCTGAGGGCAGGGGCGGGGGCTTCCGCCCCCATCCGGCTGATGCCGGATTCCCCCGAGGGTATTTGCGTCAAAGAAGAAGCCCCTCAGGGGTTCCAGCGCAGGAAGTTCGCGATCAGACGAAGACCGATCTGCTGGGATTTCTCGGGGTGGAACTGGGTGCCGATGATGTTGTCGCGCCCGACCACCGCCGTCACCGGTCCGCCGTATTCGACATGCGCCAGCAGATGCGCGGGGTCGGTCACCTGGAACTGCCAGCTGTGGACGAAATAGGCGTGATCGCCGGTCGCGATCCCCTCCAGCACCGGGTGGGGGTGGTCGATGACCAAGTCGTTCCAGCCCATATGCGGAACCTTGAGGTTAGGTGCGGCGATGGCGCGGATCTCTCCGCCGATCCAGTTCAGGCCGGGGGTTTCGCGGTATTCATGCCCGGTGGTGGCCAGCATCTGCATGCCGACGCAGATGCCCATGAAGGGCACGCCGCGGGTGATCACCGCGTCCTGGATCGCCTCGGCCATGCCGTCCACCTCGCCCAGGGCGGTGCGGCAGGCCGGGAAGGCGCCGTCGCCGGGCAGCACGATGCGGTCGGCGCGGGCGGCGACCTCGGGGTCCGAGGTCACGATGACATCGACGCCCGCGTCGCGGCCCATCAGCTGGAACGCCTTTTCGGCCGAATGCAGGTTGCCGCTGTCGTAATCGACCAGCGCGACCCGCATCACAACGCGCCCTTGGTCGAGGGCAGCACGCCCGCCATGCGCGGATCGGGTTCCACCGCCTCGCGCAGGGCGCGGGCGACGGCCTTGAAGGCGGCTTCGGCGATGTGGTGGCTGTTCAGGCCGTGGATGCGGTCCACATGCAGCGTGATGCCGCCATGCGTGGACAGCGCCTGGAAGAATTCGCGCACCAGTTCGGTGTCGAAACTGCCGATCTTTTCCGACGGGAAATCGACGTTCCAGACCAGATAGGGCCGCGCCGACAGGTCCAGCGCCGCACGGACCAGCGAATCGTCCATGGCCAACAGAAAGCTGCCGTAACGGCGGATGCCCTTCTTGTCGCCAAGCGCCGCGACCAGGGCCTGTCCGATGGCGATGCCCGTATCCTCGACCGTGTGGTGATCGTCGATATGCAGATCGCCTTCGGCGCGGATGGTCATGTCGATCAGCGAATGCCGCGACAGCTGGTCCAGCATGTGATCGAAGAACCCCACGCCGGTCCGGTTGTCATAGACCCCGGTGCCGTCGAGGTTCAGCGTCACCTCGATCGAGGTTTCCGAGGTCTTGCGGGTGATGGTCGCCTGGCGCATGGGATGTCCTTTCGTCGCGCGGGCCTTATAGGCCCTGCGGGCGGGTCAGCCAAGATGAACCTGACCGGCGGGATAGCGCACCCGTGGCGTCGTGCGCGTCGCCAGGAAGAAACCCAGTGTCAGCGGCCCGACACGGCCCAGGAACATCACCACCATGATGACAAGGCGCCCGAAATCCGACAGCTGCGCGGTATAGCCCCGCGACAGGCCGGTGGTGCCGAAGGCGGAGGACACCTCGAAGGCGATATCGATGAATTCGCCGTCATGGCTGATCATCAGGGTGAAGATCGCCGTCAGGATGACGCCGGATGCGATGGTCATCAGCGCCATCACTTTCAGGACGTCGCCCAGGGGGATGGAACGGCCGAAGGCCGTGACCTCGGTCCGGCGGCGCAGGAAGGCCACCGCGGCCAGCAGCATCACGAAGATGGTCGTCACCTTCAGACCGCCCGCCGTCGATGTCGGACCGGCCCCGATGATCATCAGGATCATGTACATCAGCGATGTCGAATCATGCAGCCCGCCGATATCGGTCGAATTGAAACCGGCCGTCCGCGTGGTCACGCCCTGGAACCAGGCGACCGTCAGGCGCGCGCCTGCATTGTCGAACTGTCCCAGGGTGCGGGGGTTGTTCCATTCCAGGAAGGCCGTCATCGCCACGCCGCCGACGATCAGCACCGCCGTCCCGATCATCATCATCCGCGTGTGCAGCGACCAGCCCCGCCAGACCGGCTTTTGCCAGATATCGGCGATGACGACATAGCCGATGCCGCCGGCGATGAACAAGGCGGGCACGACCGTATTCACCATCGGGTCCAGCGCGTAATCCGTCAGCCCCGCCGAAAAGGTCGAGAAGCCGGCATTGTTGAACGCCGAGACCGAATGGAAGATCGCATGCCACAGCCCCGCCGCCAGCCCGTGATTGGGCATGAAGGACAGCGACAGCAGCATGGCGCCCGCCACTTCGGCCATGATGACGATGCGCAGGATGGTCCAGACCAGCCGCGACAGCCGCGTGTAGGAGGTCTGGTTAAGGTCTTCGCGCAGATAGTTGCCCTGGGTGATGCCCATCGGCAGGCCCAGCATCGACCACAGCAGGACCGCGAAGGTCATCAGGCCCAGACCGCCCAGCTGGACCAGGAAGATGATGACCAGCTCGCCCCAGAAGGTGAAGGTCAGTTCCGTGTCCACCACCGCAAGCCCCGTCACCGTCACCGCCGAGGTTGAGGTGAACAGCGCATCCATCAGCGTGATCGGCGCCCGTGCCATCGGCGGCAGCATCAACAGGAACCCGCCCAGCCCGATCAGCGCCAGATAGCCCACCGCCAGCACCGCAGGGGGCGGTGTGCGGGACAGCCAGCGCCGCAGCGCACGCTGGGGCGTGCGGGGGCGTTTCACAGCCGGTCGCCGAAATTGGTCAGATCGACGCGCTTGCCCAGCAGCAGCAGGCGGTCATTGGCCTGCAGCACGGGGTCTTCGTCGCGCACGCAGCGATATTCGGTGCCGCGCATCATCCCCAGGATCTGCACCCCCGGCCCCGCCTGCAGTTCCGACAGCTTGCGGCCCGACAGGCGCTGGGGGATCATCAGGTTCACCACCGAAAACCCGTTGCCCAGGCTGACGTAATCCTGCACCGCCGGGTTGTTCAGCATCTGCGCGGTGTGGCGGCCCATCTCCAATCCCGGCAGGATGACGCGGTCGGCGCCGATCTTGGACAGGATCCGGTGATGGGTGCGGCTGTCGGCCTTGGCCCAGATATGCCCCACGCCGATCAGGCGCAGGTTCATGGCGGCGATGACGTTGCTTTCCAGGTCGTTGCCGATCGAGACGAGCCCCACATCATAGCGGTCAACCCCCGCCTCGCGCAGCGCGCCTTCGTCGGTGGCGTCCAGGATGATGGATGCCGGCAGCTGTTCGGCCAGGGCCGCGACGCGGCGTGGATCCTTGTCGATGCCCAGCACCTGGTTGCCGAAGCGCGCCAGCTCGGCGGCGACGACGCTGCCGAAGGCGCCCAAGCCGATGACGACGAAGCTGCGACTGACCTTGCCCATGAATCCCTCGTGAGATGGCAAAACGCGCGAATGCTGTAACTTGCTGGCGCTTGGCGTCAAGCTGTCATCTGGCGTGACGCGGTGGCGCCTTGGAGGGGAACCTTTGGCGCGTGGTGGTCTTTCTCATGTGATTGTGAGAGAACAAATGTCATACGGCGGAAACCCGCCAAGGGTCCAAGGACCTCCACCCGATCAGAAAAATCAGAAAGGGACAGATGTCACAGACACCTCCGAAGCCGCCCGGCGGCAAGGGCACACCCCGCGACCGGACGCGCGAACGCGACGCCCTGCAAGGCCGTTTCGACCGCGACAAGCCGAAACCCGCACCTGAACCGGTGCCCGATCCCCAGACCGAAGACGGGGCCGAGCCCATTCCCGAACCCGAGGGCCCGACCGAGATCATCGAGACGGATTACACCATCGGTCAGGACAACATCGAAGGCCGCGCGCCCTTCGCCTTCGACGTCCACAACCCGGTCTTCGGCATATCGGCCGCGGCCGTGGTGCTGTTCACCGTCGTCACGATGCTGTTCCCCGCCCAGCTGCAGCCCGTCTTCGAAGGTTTGCGCGATGGCATGACCGCCAATCTGGACTGGTTCTTCATGATGGCGGGCAACATCTTCGTGCTGCTGTGCCTGGCGCTGATCGTGCTGCCTTTGGGTTCGGTCCGTCTGGGCGGGCCGGACGCGACGCCGGACTTCAGCCTGACGGGCTGGTTCGCGATGCTGTTCGCCGCGGGCATGGGCATCGGCCTGATGTTCTATGGCGTCAGCGAACCGCTGGGCCATTTTCAGGCGGCGCTGGGCGGCGTCACCATGGAGGACGGAATCCGCACCGACTGGGCCCCCTTGGGCGGCGCAGTCGACGACCCCGAGGCGGCCCGCCGTCTGGGCATGGCGGCCACCATCTTCCACTGGGGCCTGCACCCTTGGGCGATCTATGCCGTGGTGGCTCTGGCGCTGGGTCTTTTCGCCTATAACAAGGGCCTGCCACTGACGCTGCGCTCGGTCTTCTACCCGATCTTCGGGGAGCGGATCTGGGGCTGGCCGGGCCATGTGGTGGACATCACCGCCGTGCTGGCAACGATCTTCGGGCTTGCGACATCGCTGGGCCTGGGGGCCGAACAGGCGACCGCCGGCCTGAACTATCTCTTTGGCATGTCGGACGGCAACACCACCAAGATCGTGCTGATCGTCCTGATCACCATGGTCGCGGGCGCATCGGTCGTGTTGGGCGTCGAGAAAGGCGTCAAGCGCCTGTCCGAGCTGAACATGATCCTGGCCATCGTCCTGCTGCTGTTCATCATCGTCGTCGGCCCGACCGTGGCGATCCTGACCGGCTTCTTCAGCAATCTGGGCGCCTATGCGCAGGAGCTGATCCCGCTGTCGAACCCCTTCGGTCGCACGGATGACAACTTCCGCCACGGCTGGACGGCCTTCTACTGGGCCTGGTGGATCAGCTGGTCACCCTTCGTCGGCATGTTCATCGCGCGCGTGTCGCGTGGCCGGACCGTGCGCCAGTTCCTGATCGCCGTGCTGATCGTGCCTTCGGTCATCTCGATCCTGTGGATGACGGCCTTGGGCGGCACCGCCATCGACGAGACGCTGGGCGGTTTCATGGGCATCACCGATGCGGCGCTTGAACTGAAGCTGTTCGAGATGCTGGGTCAGCTGCCCCTGTCGGCCATCACCAGCTTTGTCGGCATCGTGCTGGTCATCGTCTTCTTCGTGACCTCGTCGGATTCGGGTTCGCTGGTCATCGACACGATCGCGGCGGGCGGCAAGGTCAACGCGCCCGTGCCGCAGCGCATCTTCTGGGTCAGCATCGAGGGCCTGGTCGCCATCGCCCTGATGCTGGGCGGGGGACTGGCCGCGGCGCAGGCCATGGCGGTTTCGACCGGCTTCCCCTTCACCATGGTGCTGCTGGGGGCCTGCTATGCCCTGGTCAAAGGCCTTCAGGCCGAAAAGCGCGAATTGAAGTGATGCGCGCGCCTGAATGATGCACAGGGAACGGGCAGGGTTTTCCTGCCCGTTCTTGTCTTATCGCCCATAGGGTGCGAAAACCGTCCGATCGATACCAAAGGACCGACGCACATGAGCGATATCTCTGCCAGCGAACGCCGGCTCAGCGCCGCGCTTGACCGTCTGGACCAGCTGCTGGACACGCAGCCCGCCGCAGTACCAGCCACAGCGCCCGGTGAAGACCCCGCGCAGATCGCGGCCCTGACCCGTCAGCTGGAAGAGCTGCAGGCGGAAAACGACCAGCTGCGCCAAGCCCCTGCGGTCGAGGCACCCGCCGTCCAGCCAGACCAGGATGCCGTCCAGCCGGATCAGGATCAGGATCAGGATGATCTGCGCCGTCAGCTGGACGAGGCCACGCAGCGCAACGCGGAAATGGCCGCGGCCAACGACCAGCTGGCCGAGGCGAACCGCAACCTGATCGAGGCGCAGGAAACCGGCGGCATCGGTGCCGACGAAATCCGCGACGCGCTGGAAGCCGAGGTCAAGGCCCTGCGCGCCGCGCGCCAGGCCGAAATCGCCCAGATGGGCGAGATCATGGCCGAGCTGGAGCGTCTTCTGGGCGATGCGCAGGCGGATGATCAGCAGAACCCCGAACCCGCCCCAACCCAGGAAGGGATCTGACATGGCCGAGGTCGAATTCACCATCGGACACAAGGAATACCGCATCGGTGCGCAGGACGGCGAGGAAAGCCTGCTGAAACGCGCCGCTGCCGTTCTGGACGGCGAGGCGCGCCAGATTCTGGAACAGGCGGGCCGCGTCCCCGAGGCGCGGCTGCTGTTGCTGGCCGGGCTGATGCTGGCCGACCGCTTTGCCACGCTGGAGGATCGCGCCGAAAGGGCCGAACGTCTGGCGGCACGGCTGCAGGCGAACCCGCCGCGGGTCGAGGTTCCTGTGATCCCCTCGGACCTCAAGGAGGCGATGGCCGAAATGGCCGCCCGTGCGGAATCGCTGGCCGACCGTCTTGAGGAGCAGCGCGGCGGCGGGCAGGCATCTTAACGATTTGTTAGCAGGTTTCGGGCCATTCTTGCGGAATGCGCCTGATCCCTCTCCTTTTGCTGGCCCTTGCGGGCTGCGCCTCGCCCTCGGTCGATTTCATGGGGGCCGAACGGCGTGACGTGACCGTCGATGGTATGCGCTTCGCCGTCTTTCGTCGCAACACCGAAGCCCAGATCATCCGGCTGGACGGCGTGTCGCGCGCCAAACGCGGCGATCTGCCCCTGCAGATGGTCCGCGCCGCCGAGGATGCGACCGGCTGCGACGTGATCCCCGCCAGCATGACGACGCAGGCCCATGCGGCATCCGCCGTGGCCCGCGTCGATCTGCGCTGTCGCGATTAAGCGTCGGTGCCGTCGCCCAAAAACGCCGCCAGCGTCTCGGAGACCGCCTCGGGGGCGTCCGCATGCAGCCAATGGCTGGCGTTCTTCAGCGTGACGACCCGCACCTGCGGGAAATGGTGGCGCAGGGCCTCTTCTCCGGCTTCGGTGACGTAATCGGACAGGGCGCCGCGCAGGGCCATGACCTTGCCGTCGAAATTGCCTGCAGGCAGGTCGTCGGGCCAGCCGATGATCTGCCCCATGCCATCGCGCAGCGCCTTGAGGTTCAGCCGCCAGGCATGGGGATCGGATTTCAGGTCCAGATTCTGCAGCAGAAAGGCGCGGGTGCCGGCCTCGGGGACCGATTCGGCAAGGGCGGTGTCGGCCTGGCTGCGCCGGTCGATGCGCGTCAGGTTCAGGCCTTCCATCGCGTCGATATAGCGGGTCTGGTCATGCCCATAGGCGATGGGCGCGATATCCATGACCACCAGCCGCCGCACCATCTGCGGATGGGTCAGCGCCAGCATCATCGCGGCCTTGCCCCCCATAGAATGGCCGACCAGATCGACGCGTCCGCCCAGATCGGCGATCAGTTCGGCCAGATCGCCCGCCAGCGCGGCATAGCTGGCATCGGGGTCATGCGGGCTGTCGCCATGGTTGCGCAGATCGACGGTGACGACGCGCCGGGTGTCGGCCAGCCTGCGGGCCTGGGCCCCCAAGTTGCGCCCCTGGCCGTAAAGGCCGTGGACCAGAAGGACGGGCAGGCCGCTTTCCGGCCCGATGATATCGTGATGCAGCTTCATGGGGACACTCTAGATCGTCTGGCGCGCGGCTGCCATCCCGTCTATTCTGCGCCCCATGACCCGAACGCCCAGCAGTTTCGAAGATATTTCCGCCATGGCCGATGAAGTGGCCATCCTGATGGCATCGCGCTTTGGCGGGGCCAAGCGGGGCGAACGCCCACCTTTGGATCAGATGATGCGTCGGCGGGGCGGTGCGCTGCCTGCCGGGCTGCGCCGCCGGGCCAGGCGCCTGGCCGATGCGGGGCGCATGGCCGCCCAACCCAAGGTGGCCCGCCAGTTGCCGCTGGACGGTCTTGCCCGCGATCACGCGGCGCTGGTCGCCCACTTGCGACCCTTGGGCGAGATCTCGCGCTGGCAGGGGCGGGCGATCGGGTTTGCGGCCTCGGTCGTGCTGGGGTTGCTGGTGCTGGGGGGCGTGGCGCTGTGGATCATGATCCAACGGGGCATGCTCTAGCGCCACATGCACAGGGTGCAACCCTGACCTTCGCAGCCGGCGTCTTGCCAAAGCCGGGCCAAGCTGTTTCGTGGGCCGCAAATCCATTCGCGCGCAGGACCGTCCGATGACCCAGAAATCAGAATTCCGCGCAGCGATCCTGTCGCTGTCCCTTGGCGCTTTTGCCATCGGCACATCCGAATTCGCGGCAATGGGGCTTCTGCCCTTCTTTGCCGCGGATCTGGGGCTGTCGGACCCTCAGGCGGGCCATGTCATCAGCGCCTATGCACTGGGCGTGGTGGTGGGGGCGCCGCTGACCTCGATCCTGGGGGCCAAGCTGCCGCGTCGGCGCTATCTTGCGGCGCTGATGGCCTTCTATGGCCTGGTGAACATGCTGGCCGCGATCATGCCGGGGCTGGCCAGCCTGACCGGCATGCGGTTCCTGGCGGGCCTGCCACATGGCGGTTTCCTGGGCGTGGCGATGCTTTATGCCGCCGATGCCCTGCCCGCGGGGCAACGGGCGCGTGGGGCGGCGCGGGTGCTGCTGGGCCTGACCATCGCGAATATCATCGGCGTACCCCTGGCCGGCTGGATGGGGCAGAGCATCGGCTGGCGTTGGGGCTTTGCCCTGCCCGGCGTGCTGGCGCTGGCTTCTGCCTGGGCGATCCTGCGCTTTGCACCGCGTGTGGGTGGCAATCCCGACGCGCGCCCCTGGGACGAATTGCAGGCCCTGCGCAATCCGCGCGTCCTGTGGGTGCTGGCGGTGGGGGCCATCGGGTTCGGGGGGCTGTTTTCCGTCTATGCCTTCCTGACGGCGGCGATCCTGGCCACGACCGATGCGCCCGCCTATGTGGTGCCGCTGACACTGGCGGTCTTTGGCGTGGGCGGCACGCTTGGCACCTGGGGCGCGGGCCGCATGACCGAGGCGCTTGGCATCGACCGCGCCGCCTATGTCAGCCTGCTGGCCATGGCGCTGACGCAGGGCTTTGCCGCGCTGGCGGTGGGCAACTGGCCGATGATGGTGCTGTCATCCTTCCTGATCGCGGCGGGGGCCGGGCTGGTCATCCCGCTGCAGACGCGGCTGATGGACGTGGCGGGATCGGCGCAAAGCATGGCCGCGGCGATGAACCACGCGGCCTTCAACGCGGCCAATGCGCTTGGTCCCTTCCTGGCGGGGCTGGCGCTCAGCGCGGGGTGGGGCTGGCGTGCGCCCGGCGTCGTCGGCGTGCTGCTTACGATTGCGGGGGCCGTGGCCTGGACGCTTGCACTGCGTCACGGTCGGAAAGCACGGGCGGCGGCAGCGACCGCAGGATGACCCTGCGAGAGGTCGAGGCGAATTCGCGCCGCCACGTCACCCACAGCACGATGGCGGTTCCCGCCATCAGCCCCCAGGCCCCGGCCAGCCAGCCAAGCGACCCCAAGGCGAAATAGACGCTGCGCAGGCCCGCGTTGAAGCTGCGCGCGGCGGTGATGTTCAGATCGGCCGCCTGCATGGCACGATCGCTCGCGTCGGGATGGTTGGGGTCGTTGGGAACCGAGGCCATCAGCACCGCGCAATAGCCGAACAGCCGATGCGCCCAGACGAATTTCAGGAAGGCGTTGACGATGAAGACCATCGTCACCAGCAACCGCAATTCCCATCCGGTATTGGCCGTCGGGTCGAATTCCAGTTCGGCGGCGATGCCCCGCAAGCGTTCGGCATTGCCGATCAGCGCCAGCAGGCCCCCCGTCGCGATCATGCAGGCGGATGCGAAGAACGCGGTGCCCTCGCGCAGGCTGGACAGGATGTTGCCGTCGAAGATGCGCGGATCGCGGGCGACGAACTGATGCATCCATTCGCGCCGGAACCGTGTCATCAGCACCGAAACCGACGGTCGCCCCGCGGGCGGCCGTTCGGTGAACCAGCCGATTCCGAACCATGCCGCGAACAGCAGGATCAGCGCCAGAAGGTCGGGCAGCGCCAGGGGATGGGTGGTGATCAGGTCCAACGGGTTCATGGCGCGACTCTATGCCGAGGTCACGGCGCTTGAAAGCCCCCGGCCACCCCCCTATCGTCGAATTCGAACAGGCAGGGAGGGGAGGACCGGCCATGATGCAGATGCCCGTACCCGATGCAGCGGTGATGGCGCAACGCCAGGCCATCGTCGCAAGGTTGCAGACCGCGCTTCCCGGTGCCGTCATCGACGATCCCGCCGAAACGCGTGCCTATGAATGCGATGCGTTGTCGGCCTATCGCTGCGCGCCCCTGGCCGTGGTGCTGCCCGAAACGACCGCGCAGGTCGCGCAACTGCTGGCCATCTGCCACGAGATGCGCGTCCCCGTGGTGCCGCGCGGCGCAGGCACCAGCCTTGCAGGCGGGTCCATGCCCACGGCGGATGCGGTGGTGATCGGCCTGTCGCGCATGACGCAGGTGCTGGAGGTGTCGGCCCAGGACCGGCTGATCCGGGTGCAGGCGGGGCGCACGAACCTGTCGGTGTCGGCGGCGGTCGAAGGCATCGGGTTCTTCTATGCGCCCGACCCCTCCAGCCAGCTGGCCTGTGCGATCGGCGGCAACATCGCGATGAATTCCGGCGGGGCGCATTGCCTGAAATACGGGGTGACGACCAACAACCTTCTGGGCGTGACCATGGTGCTGATGGATGGCAGCGTGGTCGAGCTGGGCGGCCCGATGGGCGAAAGCGGCGGTCTGGACCTGCTGGGGGTGATCTGCGGGTCCGAGGGCCAGATGGGCATCGTGACCGAGGCGACCTTGCGCATCCTGCCCCGTCCGGCGGGTGCGCGCCCCGTGCTGATCGGTTTCGACAGCAGTGAAACCGCCGGGGCCTGCGTCGCGGCCATCATCCGCGCAGGCATCATCCCCGTGGCCATCGAATTCATGGACAGCCCCTGCATCCGCGCGACCGAGGCCCATGCCCATGCCGGCTATCCCGATGCCGAGGCGCTGCTGATCGTCGAGGTCGAGGGCACCGCCCCGGAAATCGACGAACAGCTGTCGCTGATCCGCGACATCGCCATGCGCTTTGATCCCGTCGAATTCCGCGAAAGCCGGTCCGAGGATGAATCCCGCCGCATCTGGCTGGGCCGGAAATCGGCCTTCGGGGCGATGGGCCAGATGGGCGATTATATCTGCCTGGACGGGACGATCCCGGTGACGGCGCTGCCGATGGTTCTGGCGGGCATCGGCGATCTGTCGCGGCAATACGGGCTGGCGGTCGCGAATGTCTTTCACGCGGGCGACGGCAACATGCACCCGCTGATCATCTATGACGCGAACGCACCCGGCGATCTGGACCGGGCAGAGGCGCTTGGCGCCGACATCCTGCGCCTGTGTGTCGAGGTCGGCGGCTGCCTGACCGGCGAACATGGCGTCGGCATCGAAAAGCGCGACCTGATGAGCGCGCAATTCAATCCCCCCGACCTTGAGGCGCAGATGCGCGTCAAGGATGCCTTCGACCCCCATTGGCTGCTGAACGCCGCCAAGGTCTTTCCGCTGGAGGTGTCGGCCCCGCGCCGTGACCGCCGCCTGAACAGCACGACCTCCGATGCGGCCTGAGACCGAAGCCGATCTTGCCGCGCTGATCCGCGACGCGACGGGCCCGCTGTCGGTCATTGGCGGCGGCACGCGGCTCTGGCCCGGCGAAGGGCAGGGCGCGCGCTTGGACATGACCGCCATGACCGGCGTCACGCTCTATGAACCCGAGGCGCTGACCCTGGTGGTCCGCGCCGGGACCCCGCTGCAGACCGTCCGCGACACCCTGGCGGCCGAAGGCCAGATGCTGGGGTTTGAACCCGATGATCTGCCGGGCTCGACCATCGGCGGGGTGGCCGCCACGAATGCGGCGGGCGCCCGGCGGGTTCTGGCGGGCAGCGCGCGCGATGCGTTGATCGGGGTGCGCTTCGTCGACGGTCAGGGGCAGGTCATCCGCAATGGCGGGCGGGTGATGAAGAACGTCACCGGATATGACCTGGTCAAGCTGATGGCGGGCAGCCGCGGCCAGCTGGGCGTGCTGACCGAGCTGTCCTTCCGCACGACGCCCCTGCCGCAGGTCACGAACACGCTGCAACTGCGCGAACTGGACGCGGCGGGCGCGATCCCTGCCTTCACGGTGGCGCTTGGCGGTCCCTATGACGTCAGCGCCGCACGCTGGACGCCGGACCACGGCGCCTTGATCCGGCTGGAGGGGCTGCGCGCATCGGTCGCCAGCCGCAGCGCCGAACTGGCGCGCCGCCTGTCGGATTTCGGCAGCCTGTCGCAAATCGAAGACCACCCCTGGCATCGCCCGGCACCAGCCGCGGCCGATCCCGCGCAGGATGTCTGGCGCATCATCTGCCGCCCCTCGCAGGCGCCAACCCTGCTGGAACGGCTGCCGCAGCCGATGCTGCTGGATTGGGGCGGCGCGCTGATCCATGTGGCGATGCCCCGGGGGCAGGCCCCCGATCTGCCGCATTTCGCGGGGCATGCGCGCCGCATCGCGGGGCAGGGGGCGGCAATCCTGCCGCCGCCCGATCCCGTCACCGACCGCATCCTGCGCGACCTGCGCGACCGCTTCGATCCGCGCGGCATTTTCCGGGGGGCCCGCTGATGCAGACCAATTTCACGCCCGAACAGCTGGCCGATCCGGCCGTCGCGCATTCCAACAAGATCCTGCGCAGCTGCGTGCATTGCGGGTTCTGCACCGCGACCTGCCCGACCTATCAGGTGCTGGGCGACGAATTGGACAGCCCGCGGGGGCGGATCTACCTGATCAAGGACATGCTGGAATCGGGTCGTCCGGCGGATGAAAAGACCGTCAAGCATGTGGATCGCTGCCTCAGCTGTCTCAGCTGCATGACGACCTGCCCATCGGGGGTGAATTACGCCCATCTGGTCGATCACGCGCGCAGCTATATCAACGCGACCTATCGCAGGCCGTGGCGTGACCGGATGCTGCGGCGGCTGCTGACGGCGATCCTGCCCCATCCGGGGCGGTTCCGGATGGCGCTGGCGGGGGCGCGGCTGGCGCGGCCCTTCCGGCGGCTGATGCCGGATGCGCGGCTGCGCGCCATGCTGGACATGGCCCCCGGACGCGTCCCCCCGGTCAGCGGCAACGACCGCGGCCAGACCTTCGCGGCGATCGGCCCACAGCGCGCGCGGGTGGTGCTGATGATCGGCTGCGCGCAGCGGGCGCTGAACACCGACATCAACGACGCGACCATCCGCCTGCTGCGCCGTGCGGGGTGCCAGGTGGTGATCCCGCCGCAATTCGGCTGCTGCGGCGCGCTGACCCTGCATATGGGCCAGGAGGAGGACGCCCGCGACCACGCACGCGACAGCATCGCGCGCCTGCTGGCCGCCGAGGCGGGGGGCAAGGTCGATGCCATCGTCATCAACACCTCGGGCTGCGGGACGGCGATCAAGGATTACGGGCATCTTTTCGCGGGCGACCTGATGGAGGATGACGCCCGCCGCGTTGCTGGCCTTGCCCGCGACGTGACCGAGTTCCTGCAGGCGCTTGGCCTGCCCGACAGCACGGGCGACGCGGGGCAGGGGATGCGCGTGGCCTATCATTCGGCCTGTTCGCTGCAGCATGGCCAGCAGATCAGATCGGCGCCCAAGGACCTGCTGGCCCAGGCCGGTTTCCAGGTGGTCGAGCCTGCCGACCCGCATCTGTGCTGTGGATCGGCGGGGACCTATAACCTGTTGCAGCCCGAATTGTCGGCGCAGTTGAAGGCGCGCAAGGTGGCGTCGCTGCAGGTGTTGGAGCCGCAGGTCATCGCCGCCGGAAACATCGGCTGCATGATGCAGATCGGCGGCGGGACGGCCCTGCCGGTCGTGCATACGGTCGAACTGCTGGATTGGGCGACAGGCGGGCCGAAACCCGCGTCACTGGGGTCTTGAACGGCGTCCGAGCGATCCTAAATCAACGTCACCGGCGGCCATGACGGCGTCGGTATCTGCCCGCCCGATGATCGGGGGGCATCTCTGTTGACATCGCTTTGACGTAAGGATGTGACCCATGCGTAACTTTGACCTGACTCCGCTCTATCGTGCTTCGATCGGTTTCGACCGACTGGCCGATGTGATGGACCGGACCCTGTCTGCCGACGTGGCAGCCCCCACCTATCCCCCCTATAACATCGAGAAGACCGGCGAGGATGCCTATCGCATCTCCGTTGCCGTTGCCGGTTTCAGCGCCGATGACCTGAATGTCGAGATGCGCGACGGTGCCGTCATCATCTCGGCCCGCAAGGCCGATGAGGACGAAACCCGCACCTATCTGCATCGTGGCATCGCCACCCGCGCCTTTGAACGCAAGTTCACCCTGGCCGACCATGTGCGCGTCGAGGGTGCCAGCCATCTGGACGGCATGCTGCATATCGACCTGGTGCGAGAGATCCCCGAGGCCCTGAAGCCGCGCCGGATCGAGATCGCCAAGACGGCGGGCAAGGTGGAAAAGCTGGACGCCTGAGCTTGCGTCCCGCGACGGCCGGGGGCTGACTGCCCCCGGACCCCCGTTCGCGTCGCTGCGGAACCGGAAGGGCGGTCCAGACGGGCCGCCCTTTTTCAGATGCGGCGTCTGGCGCGCAAGGCGGCGCTGATGGTGCCGTCGTCCAGGTAGTCCAGTTCACCCCCGATGGGGACGCCTTGGGCAAGCCCCGTGACCGAGATGTCGCTGCCTTCCAGCGCGTCTGCGATGTAATGCGCCGTCGTCTGGCCATCGACCGTGGCGTTCAGCGCCAGGATCACCTCGGAGATGTTTTCGGCATGGATGCGGGTGATCAGGGCGGGGATGCCCAGTTCATCCGGGCCGACTTCGTCCAGGGCCGAGAGCGTGCCGCCCAGCACGTGATAGCGGCCCTTGAAGGCCTGCCCGCGTTCCAGCGCCCAAAGGTCGGCCACGTCCTGCACCACGCAGATTTCCCCCGTGGCACGGGCCGGATCGGTGCAGATGGCGCATTCGTTGCGATCGGTGATGTTCCCGCAAATGGTGCATTCGCGGGAATTGACCGCCACCCGGTCCAGCAGCTGCGCCAGCTGGGTCATCTGCTGGCTGCGCTTGCGCACCAGTTGCAGCACGATGCGCCGGGCCGAGCGCGGCCCGAGCCCGGGCAGCCGCGCCATCAGCGCGATCAGCGCCTGGATGTCGTCGCTGCCCTGGGCCATGGATCAGAAGGGCATCTTCATGCCGGCGGGCAGGCCCAGGCCTTCGGTCATCTTGCCCATTTCGGCCTGCATCTTCTCCTCGGCGGCGCGCTGCGCTTCCTTGATGGCCGCCAGGATCAGATCCTCGACGACTTCCTTTTCCGAGGGCACGAAGATCGACGGATCGATTTCCAGCGCCGTCAGCTCGCCCTTGACGGTGCAGGTCGCCTTGACCAGGCCTGCGCCGGATTCACCGGTCACGGTGACGCTGGACAGGTCTTCCTGCATCTGCGCCATCTTTTCCTGCATATCCTTGGCGGCCTTCATCATCTTGGCCATGTCGCCAATGCCGCCCAAACCCTTGATCATGTCTCAATCCTCATCTTCGAATGGATCCCATTCCTCGACCTCGGCCACGGGCCCTTGGGTCGCATCATGGGGATTTGCTGCGCCTTCCGCCAGATCCTCGACCTCGGTCGGGGGTGGCGCGGCGCGGGTGATGTTGGTCAGGGTGGCGCCGGGAAAGGCGGCCATGACCTGCTGCACGATGGGCAGGGCCAGCGCGCGTTCGCGGGCGGAACGCGCCTCGGCGTCGCGGGTTTCCGCGATGGTGGGCGCGCCGCCGGAATTCGTGACGGTGACGGCCCAACGCTGACCGCCCGTCCAGCCGCGCAGGCGTTCGGCCAGGCGCTGCGCCAGATTGGTGGGCGGGTCCAGCCGTGGTTCGAACTCGATCCGGCCGGGGCTGTATTTCACCAGCGCGACATGGCGTTCGACCATGACCAGCAGGGTCATGTCGCGCATGCGGCGGATCAGCTCCAGCACCGATTCGAAATCGGGATAGGAATGCAGCACGTCCGGCGACACGGCCAGCGCGGTGGCCGCGCCCGAGGGTTGCACCACCGGCGCGGGGCGCGCGCGGCGCATGGCTTGCGGGGCGTGATCGGGAACCTGTCCCTGAACGGCGGGACCGCGGGCGAATTCACCGGCATTCTGGGCCTGCTGGACCCGACGGATCAGCGCCTCGGGGTCGGGCAGGTCGGCCACATGGGTCAGGCGGATGATTGCCATTTCCGCCGCCATCATGGCGTTCGGGGCGGCGGACACCTCCTCCAGCGCCTTCAGCAGCATCTGCCACATGCGCGACAGGACCCGCATCGGCAGGTTTTCCGACAGATCCTTGCCGCGGGCGCGTTCGTCGGGGGAAATGGTCGGGTCGTCCAGCGCATCGGGCGTGATCTTCACGACCGAGATCCAATGCGTGATTTCCGCCAGATCGCGCAGCACCGCGACCGGATCGGCCCCATCGGCATATTGCGATTGCAGTTCGGTCAGCGCCGCCGCCGCATCGCCGCGCAGCACCATCTGGAACAGGTCGATGACGCGGCCCCGGTCGGCCAGGCCCAGCATGGCGCGGACCTGGTCGGCGGTGGTTTCCCCCGCGCCATGGCTGATCGACTGGTCCAGAAGGCTGGTCGCGTCGCGTGCCGATCCTTCGGCCGCGCGGGTGATCAGCGCCAGCGCGTCTTCGCTGATCTGCGCGTTTTCGGCATCCGCGATGCGCTTCAGCAGTGCGATCATCACCTCGGGCTCGATCCGGCGCAGGTCGAAGCGCTGGCAGCGCGACAGGACCGTCACGGGAACCTTGCGGATTTCGGTCGTGGCAAAGATGAATTTGACGTGCGGGGGCGGTTCCTCCAGCGTCTTCAGCAGCGCGTTGAACGCGCTGGTGGACAGCATGTGAACCTCGTCGATGATATAGATCTTGTAGCGGGCGGATGCCGCGCGATAGTGCACCGATTCGATGATCTCGCGGATGTCGCCGACGCCGGTGCGGGATGCGGCGTCCATCTCCATCACGTCGACATGGCGGCCTTCGCTGATGGCCACGCAATGTTCGCATGTGCCGCAGGGTTCGGTGGTGGGCCCGCCCTGGCCGTCGGGGCCGATGCAGTTCATGCCCTTGGCGATGATGCGGGCGGTGGTCGTCTTGCCGGTGCCGCGGATGCCCGTCATGATGAAGGCCTGCGCGATGCGGTCGGCGGCAAAGGCGTTCTTCAGCGTGCGCACCATGGCGTCCTGTCCGACAAGGTCGGCGAACGTCTCGGGCCGGTATTTGCGGGCCAGAACCTGGTATGCGTTTGTCGTGTCGGTCATCGATCCCCCGGGCGTCGCGCCACCTTAGCGGCGCGTCCCCTCTGCCACAACCGGATCACGTCAGGCGGCCAGCAATCCGATGCCGCGCGCGCCCGCGATCAGGTCCTCGGCCATCAGGTCGGCATGATCGCCCGACAGCGGCGTCATGTCGGGCACCTGCACCACGGTCATGCCCGCCGCACGGGCGGCCCGGGCACCGATATCGCTGTCCTCGAAGGCCAGGCAGCGGGTCGGATCGATTCCAAGGCGCTGTGCCGCCAGCAGATAGACGTCGGGCGCCGGTTTCGGGTCGGGCACGTCGCTGCGCGTGACGACGATGTGGAAGCTGTCGGTCAGCCCGGCTGCCGCCAGCTTTTCGCGCGCCTGGTCGGTGGTGCTGGAGGTGGCGATGGCAAAGGGCATGCCCATCTCGCGCAGCGCCGCCAGCAGATCGGCGACATAGGGCCGCAGCGGAATGCCGTCGCGGTCGCGGCGTTCGATCAGCGCCTCGGCCCAGAACCGGTCCAGCTGGTCGAAATCGAAATCCGCGCCGATATGGTCGCGCAGGATCTTGCGGGCGCTTGGTTCATCCATGCCGACCAGCGATTCCAGCAGGCCTTCGGGGGCGGTCCGACCCATGCGGTGCAGCGCAGCCTCTTGCGTCTCGATGCCCATCTGTTCGGTGGCCAAAAGCGTTCCGTCCAGATCGAAGATCACGGCGTCGAAGCGGGGTTGCGTCATGGGTGGTCCTTTCATCATGTCCGCCGCTAACATGGGGGTGGTCGCGGCCGGTCACAAGTCGCATGGCGACATGACAGCAATGCGTCAAAAGGGGGGATGGGTGAGAGGCTGGACAGCGACCCAAGTGGATCCTGTTACGGCTGCTTCCTTCCGGACCTGACCGAGTTGGCAAGACACCTGCCCGCGCCAACCTCTCGGGGCGACAAATAGGCAAAGCGGCGCGCGGATGCAAGCCCGTGCTTGCGCATCACAGCGAAAGCCGCATCAGCGCGAAACCATCGGCATCTATGCCCGCGTGTTCCATCGGGACGGGCAGGGGGCGTGTCACCGCGACGGGCGCGGTCGGGAACAGCACCGTGGTGCCCGGCATAGGCGCGAATCGCCAGTTGGGTCGATGCGGGACGGCAACGTCGCGCCGGACCCGCACATAGCGGCGCAGCACATCCAGGCTGAGCGCGTCACGGTCCAGCACAACCTCGTTTTCATCGACCAGCGGACTGAACAACCCGCAGCTGGCCAGGCGATAGGAATTGGTGGCCAGCACGAAGACATCCGCATCACCGACCGGCCGTCCACGCCAGCAAAGGTCGCGGATGCGATGCGCGTCAGGGTCGGCCAGCCCGCCCTGGGGGTGAAAACGCGCCGGTTGCGACAGGTCGATGCGCCATTCGACCCCGTCGATGACGTCGAAATTATAGGCGGGGAAGCGCGGGTCCAGCAGGGGCGCATCCTGGGCTTTTGGGGTGATCCGGGCAAAGAGGCTGGCCGAGCGTTCCAGCCAGTCGCGCAGCTTGGCGCCGGTGATGCGGATCGCCGTGATGCGGTTGGGATAGGTATAGAGATCGGCCAGGTGCCGCAGCGCCAGCCGCCCCGCCGGCACGTCGGTATAGGCCCCCGGCCCGCCGCGTCCGCCCGCGCGATAGGGCGCGCTGGCCGACAGCACCGGCAGATCGGCCAAGGGCGTCCCCTGCAGCCTGCGCCTGACATGCCAGCGCTGCGCCATGTTGACCAGCCGCAGCCCCGCATCATGGCCGATCACGGCGAAATGGCTGCCCAGGGGCGTGGCGCTGCGCCCGATCCGCGCGCCCAGCTGATGGCGGGTGGCGCGATGGGCTTCGGCCACCGGGCGGGACACCAGGGGCAGGCTGGGCGTGCCGGCATCAATGCGGCGGCAGCTGACGGCGAAATCCTGGATGACCGGCCCCTGCGCCCCGATGCGCAGGTCCAGATCGATCACCCCCAGATGCGACCCGCCATAGCCGGGCATCACCGCAGGCTTGCCCATCAGGGTTCCGCGCAGGGCGTCCGTGCCGGGGCGGTCCTGCCAGCCGGGACCGGGAAAGACCTCATGCGTGTGGCCGGCGATGACCACGTCGATTTCGGGCAGCGCGGCCAGCGCTGTGGCGGCATGTTCCATCCCCGGATGGGGCTCGGGGCTGCCGATGCCGCTATGGGCCAGGGCGACGATCAGATCCGCCCCTTCGGCCTTCAGCCGGGGCAGAAGCCGTTGCGCGGTCCGGATGATGTCGTGGCTGCGCATGACGGGGCGCAGGTCCTGGTCCCATTCCTCGGTCTTGGGGGGCAGAAAGCCGATCACCCCGATTCGCAGGCGATGATCCTGCCCCGCCTCGTCCTGCAGGATGCGATCCAGCAGGCAGTATCGGGCAAAGTTCCGGCCACGCGCCATCGTCAGGTTCGCCGCCAGCACGGGAAAGCGGGCCTGCGCCACGGTCCGTCGCAGAAAGGTCAGCCCGAAGTTGAAGTCGTGGTTGCCAAGCGCCGCCGCGTCGTATCGCAGCGCATTCATCGCGGCGATGGCGGGATGGGCCGCACCCTTGCCGCCCTGCCGCGCCACCACATCGCCCATCGGCGCACCCTGCAGGAAATCGCCATTGTCCAGCAGCAGGCATTGCCGCCCTTCGGCGCGCAGGCGCTGGATCATGTCGGCGGTCCGGGCCAGGCCGAACCGGTCGCAGGGCCGGTCGGCCAGATAATCATGGGGCAGCAGATGCATGTGCATGTCGCTGGTGGCCAGGATGCGCAGCTTCAGACCGATGCCGGTCCCGCAGGAGGTCTGGTCCGACCTGTCGGGCAAATGGCCGCCGTCAGGCATTCGCTTGGCTGAAAGGGCGATAAGACATTCTGTCCGTCCCGTGGCTGCTTGAACTGCGTGTCGCCTCTGGATAGCGCATCGGCGGAATGCCGCACAATCAAAGATTGTTCTTGTGTTGCCGACTCGCCCATGATTCAGCCATCTTGGGGGCGCTCTGCGCAGCGTTAGGACAGCGCCTTGGCCGCGGATGGCCGGGTGCCGCGGCCAAGGCGGCGATCCGGCACCATTGTTGAAAGGGAAAGCCCTTCTGGACTATCAGTAACAGGCGTGGAACTGTCCCCCAAGACAGTTCGACATCGTCAGTGGGTTGTTTCCGATGAAATTTTCGACACGCATAGATACCGACCTTCCCGCCGAGAAACTTTTCGAGGCGATCGGCGATTTCGATGCGTTGGAGCGCATGCTGATCGGCAAGGGCGCAAGTGTGTCGCGGATCGACCCCAAGCAGGAACCCGGCATCACCATGGGCTGGAATGTCGGCTTCGACTGGCGCGGCCGCAGGCGCGACCTGCGGCTGGCGGTGACACGCTTTGACCGGCCCGAACAGATCACCATGGTGGGACGTTCGAACGCGCTGGACCTGCTGGTCAATGCCACCGTCGTCGCGCTGAGCCGCGTGAAGTCACGCCTGATCTTTGAAACCGAGGTCAAGCCGCGCAACATGAAGGCGCGGCTGATGCTGCAGACGGCCAAGCTGGGCAAGGGCCAGATGGACCGCCGTTTCCAGCGCCGCGTCGGCGAATTCGTCACCCAGATGAGCGGCCGGCACAGCTAGGGCGCATCACGCCTGCTGGCGCTGCGCCTCGCGCAGGGGGTCGGCGGGATAGACCCCCAGGATGTCCAGAGAGGCCGTGAAATAGCTCAGCTCGTCCAGGGCGCGGCGGACATTGTCATCCTCGGGGTGGCCTTCGATATCGGCATAGAACTGGGTTGCGGTGAAGACGCCGTCCACCATGTAGCTTTCCAGCTTGGTCATGTTCACGCCATTCGTGGCAAAGCCGCCCATGGTCTTGTAAAGCGCGGCGGGAATGTTGCGCACGCGGAAGACGAAGCTGGTCAGCATCCGTTCGGCGCGGCGGCTGTGATCGGCCTGGCGCGACATGATCAGGAATCGGGTGGTGTTGTTCTGGCGGTCCTCGATCTGGTCGGCCAGACGCTCCAACCCATAGATTTCGCCCGCCAGGGGGGCTGCCAGCGCCGCCAGCGACGGAATGCCGCGCGCGGCCACCTCCTTGGCCGATCCGGCGGTATCGGCGCCCGTCATGGCGCTGATCCCGTGCTGGCGCAGAAAGCCGCGGCACTGGCCCAGCAGGACCGTATGGCTCATGGCCTGGCGGATGTCCGACAGCGGCGTGCCGGGGACGGCCAGCAGGCTGATATGAACCCGCACGAAGGCCTCGTCGACGATCTTGAGGCCGGATTCGGGCAGCAAATGATGGATATCGGCGACCCGGCCATAGGTCGAATTCTCGACCGGCAGCATGGCCAGATCGGCGGCGCCGCCGCGCACGGCCTCGATCACATCCTCGAATGTGGGGCAGGGCAGCGCCTCCATGTCGGGGCGGGCGGTCCGGCAGGCCTCGTGGCTGTAGGCGCCCGGCTCTCCTTGGAAGGCGATACGATTCGTGGTCATGGCCAAAGCCCCCGATGGTCCAAGAAAGTCAGCGTGCCGGGGTAACTATACCTTGATCACGCAAAGCGAAAGCGGATAGATGTCCCCCGAATTGACGAGCTTACCAAGGCGGGGACCGCACGCGATGTTCAACACCATGACCGTGACCAAGGCAGCCGGCGCCTTCATCGGCGCACTGCTGTTTCTGATGCTGGCGAACTGGGCAGCCAGCGCGCTGTTCCATGTCGGCCCGGCCGGACATGGCGGAGAGCATGGCGAAGAGGAAATCACCCAGGCCTATGCGATCGACGTACCCGAATCCGCCGCAGGCGGCGGGGAAGCCGAGGTCGAGGAGATCGATTTCGAGGCCCTGATGGCCGAAGCCGATGTCGCGGCCGGTGAAAAGCAGTGGGCGAAATGCCGGGCCTGCCACGCCCTTGACGGCAGCGACGGCGTCGGCCCGCATCTGAACGGTCTTGTCGGCCGCGAGGTGGCCAGCATCGCGGGCTTTGGTTATTCCGGCGCGATGACCGACCACGCCGCCGAGGTTCCCGTATGGGACGTCGAGGCGATCCAGCACTTCATCGAGAACCCGCGCGGCGTCGTGCCGGGCACCGCGATGTCCTTCGGCGGCCTGAAGAAGCCCGAGGACCGGGCCAACGTCATCGCCTATATCGAGAGCCAGTCCTGATCGCCTGAACGGCCGGGATTGATGACAGGGGCGCGTCCGGCAGGTCGCGCCCTTTTTCGTGGCATCTGCAAGGGTTTCGCGAAAACGCGGCACTTCACGAAAACGCGGCTTGAAGCCCGGCGGCCTGCTGGCCTAGCCTTTCCCGATCGTGACCAAGGAGCTTGCCCCATGCGCCGCACCGCCCTGATTGCCCTGCTGCTGACCGGCCTGTCGCTTGGCCCGGCCATGGCGCAAGACGCCGACGGGATGACGCGCACGCACGGGGTCTCGATCTTCGGCGATCTGGCGCTGCCTGCCGATTTCGACCACCTGCCCTATGTGAACCCCGATGCCCCCAAGGGCGGAGAGATGTCGCAGTCGATCCCGAATTCGATGGGGTTCGACAATTACAACCCCTTCACCTTCCGCGGGCGGGCGGCGGCGCTGTCGACGGTGATGCTGGAATCCATTCTGGAGGCCCCCGCCGACGAGGTGGGCGCGGCCTATTGCCTGATCTGCGAAAGCCTGGAATATCCCGAAAGCCGCGACTGGGTGATCTTCAACCTGCGCCCCGAGGCGCGCTTCAGCGATGGCACCCCCCTGACCGCCGCCGACGTGCTGTTCAGCTATGAGACGCTGCGCGACAAGGGGCTGTCCAGCTTTCGCGTGGTGATCAAGCAGCAGGTCGCCAAGGCCGAGGTGCTGGACGATCACCGTATCCGCTTTACCTTCACCCCCGACTACCCGCGCCGCGACGTGATCCAGTCCGTGGGCAGCCTGCCGATCTTCAGCCGCGCCGATTTCGAGGCGAACGACCGCGACCTGGAACAGACCATGCAGGTGCCGATGGTGGGGTCGGGGCCTTATGTCTTCGACAGCGCCGATCTGAACCGCAACATCACCTTCCGCCGCAACCCCGATTACTGGGGCGCCGATCTGCCGATCAACAGGGGGCGACACAATTTCGACCGGCTGCGCTATGAATATTTCTCGGATTACGATGCCGCCTTCGAGGCGTTCAAGGCCGGCGAATACACCTTCCGCCGCGAGGTCAGCAGCATCATCTGGGCCAACCGCTATGATTTTCCGGCCATGCAGAAGGGCTGGGTGAAACAGGAAACGCTGCCGGACGGGAATGTCGCCTCGGGGCAGGCCTGGGTGATGAACCTGCGCCGCCCCAAGTTCCAGGATGTCCGCGTCCGCGAGGCGATCGGATTGATGTTCAACTTCGAATGGTCGAACGAGGCGCTGTTCTATGGCCTCTACGACCGGGTCGACAGCTTCTGGGAAAACAGCGACCTGGAAGCGACGGGAACGCCCTCCGAAGGTGAACTGGCCTTGCTGGAACCGCTGGCTGCCGATCTGCCCGACGGAGTCCTTACGGATGATGTGGTCACCGCCCCCGTCAGCGGCGAACGCCAGACCGACCGGAAAAACCTGCGCAAGGCGGCCGACCTGCTGAGCCAGGCAGGCTGGGAAACCGGCAGCGACGGCCTGCGCCGCAACGCGGATGGGCAGGTGCTGACCTTGGAGATCCTGAATGACAGCCAGACCTTCGACCGGGTCATCAACCCCTTCGTCGAAAACCTGCGCGCCCTTGGCATTGATGCGCGCAACAGCCGCGTCGACAATGCCGAATACGAAAACCGCGCCCGCAGCTTCGATTTCGACATCATCAGCGACCATCTGGGCCAGCCCGAGATCCCCGGCGCGGGCCTTCAGCAGGCCTTCGGATCCGCGAATGTCGGCGATGTCTTCAACCCCGCGGGGCTGGCCAATCCGGCCATCGATGCGCTGATCACCCAGGTAGAAGCCGCCTCCACCCAGGAGGAGCTGAACACCCGCGTCCACGCGCTGGACCGCGCCCTGCGCAGCCTGCATCTGTGGGTGCCGCAATGGTACAACGCCAATCACCTGGTCGCTTATTACGACCAGTTCGGCCGCCCCGAGACGCTGCCCCCTTATGCCTTGGGGGAAATGGATTTCTGGTGGTATGACGCCGACAAGGCGCAGGCGCTGCGCGATGCGGGTGCCCTGCGGCGCTAGGGCATTTCGCTTGATTTTCGATGCCCGATTGCCGACAAGACGGGCCAATGACAGAAGGGGCCGCCAAGGCCCGAATGACCCTGCAAGGGGGACGGAAGGGCCAGGCCGATGGGCGCCTATATCCTGCGGCGTTTGCTGCTGATCATCCCGACACTGATCGGCATCATGCTGGTCAACTTCACGCTGACCCAATTCGTGCCGGGCGGCCCGATCGAACAGATCGCGGCCCAGATCCAGGGCGAAGGCGACGCGTTCCGCAACATTGCCGGCGGCGGCGCCGAAGCGGGGCAGGCCGCCCCGACAGGCTATGAAGGCGCCCGCGGCCTGCCGCCCGAATTCATCGCCCAGCTGGAACAGGAATTCGGTTTCGACAAGCCGCCGGTCGAACGCTTCTTCACCATGCTGTGGAACTACCTGCGCTTCGATTTCGGGACCAGCTGGTTCAGGTCGATCAGCGTGGTCGACCTGGTGGTGGAAAAGATGCCCGTATCGATCACGCTGGGGCTGTGGTCCACGGTGATCGCCTATGTCATCTCGATCCCGCTTGGCATCCGCAAGGCGATGCGGGACGGATCGCGCTTTGACACCTGGACGTCGGGCGTCATTATCATGGCCTATGCCATTCCGGCCTTCCTGTTCGCGGTGCTGCTGATGGTGCTGTTCGCGGGCGGCAGCTATTGGCAGATCTTTCCGCTGCGCGGCCTGACATCGGACAATTTCGCGGACCTGTCCGCTTGGGGCAAGATCAAGGATTACGCCTGGCACGCCACCCTGCCGGTGCTGGCTGCGACCATCAGCAGCTTTGCCACCCTGACCCTGCTGACCAAGAACAGCTTCCTGGACGAGATCAACAAGCAATACGTGATGACCGCCCGCGCCAAGGGCCTGACCGAACGGCGGGTCCTTTACGGCCATGTCTTCCGCAACGCCATGCTGATCGTGATCGCGGGCTTTCCGGCGATGTTCTTGGGCGTCTTCTTCGGGTCGTCCATCCTGATCGAGACGATCTTTTCGCTGGACGGTCTGGGCCGCCTGGGCTTCGAGGCGGCGGTGCAGCGCGACTATCCGGTGATCTTCGGCACGCTCTATGTCTTTGGCCTGCTGTCGCTGGTCGTCGGCATCCTGTCGGACCTGATGTATGTCTTTGTCGATCCGCGCATCGACTTTGAAAAGAGGGCGGGCTGATGGCGATGTCCGAACTGAACCGCCGCCGCTGGCGCAATTTCCGCCGCAACGGGCGCGCCTTCTGGTCGCTGGTGATCTTCGCGATCCTGTTCATGGTGGCGATGCTGGCCGAGGTGGTGGCCAATGACAAACCCGTCGTCGTCAGCTTTCGCGGCGAGTTGTTCTTCCCGGCCTATAATTTCTATCCCGAGACCGCCTTCGGCGGCGATTTCGGGACCGAGGCCATCTATCGCGACGAGGCCGTGCAATGCCTGATCGTGTCGGGCGGCCGCGAGGAATGCTGGGACGAGCCCGAGGGCTTCATGGCCGCCGTCCGGTCGGGATCGACCGACGTCCCCAAGGCCGAACAGGGCTGGATGATCTGGCCGCCCATCCCCTATCACTTCCGCACCATCAACAATGTCGGCACCGCGCCCAGTGCGCCCGACGGCGCGCATCTGCTGGGCACCGACGATACGGCGCGCGACGTGCTGGCACGGGTGATCTACGGGTTCCGTACCTCGATCCTCTTCACGCTGATCGTCACGGTGGTCGCATCCACCATCGGCATCGCGGCGGGGGCGGTGCAGGGCTATTTCGGCGGGCGGACCGACCTGGTGTTCCAGCGGGTGCTGGAGATCTGGGCATCCACCCCCGGCCTCTACGTCATCATCATCCTCTTCGCGATCCTGGGGCGCAGCTTCTGGCTGCTGGTCTTCGTCACCATCCTGTTCGGCTGGCCGGCGCTGGTGGGCGTGGTGCGGGCGGAATTCCTGCGGGCGCGGAACTTCGAATATGTCCGTGCGGCCCGCGCGCTTGGGGTGGGCGACATGAAGATCATGTTCCGCCACATCCTGCCCAACGCCATGGTGGCGACGCTGACCATGCTGCCCTTTGTCGTCACCGGCACCATCAGTGGGCTGGCGGCGCTGGACTACCTTGGCTATGGCCTGCCCGCCGGGTCGGCATCGCTGGGGGAAATGGCGCTGCAGGCGAAGCAGAACCTGCAGGCACCCTGGCTGGCCTTCACCTCGTTCTTCACCTTCGCGATCATGCTGTCGCTTCTGGTGTTCATCTTCGAGGGGGTGCGTGACGCCTTCGACCCCAGAAAGACCTTCCGATGACCGGACCTGACGACCAGGGTGAACTGCACCCGACCATCCCCGCGCCCGGCGCCGAGGCTGCCGTGGCCGAAGGTCATGGCGCCTCCATGCCGGGCAATGCCGATGGCCGGGCGATCGATGCGGGCGCGTCGAATGCCGTGCTGGACGTGCGCGACCTGAAGATCGGTTTCCGGTCCGAGGGCCAGCTGGCATTGGCGGTCAAGGGCGTCAGCTTCCATGTCGGGCGCGGCGAGACCGTGGCGCTGGTGGGCGAATCGGGGTCCGGGAAATCGGTGACCGCGCTCAGCACGGTGCAGCTGCTGGGGGCTTCGGCCGAGGTTCAGGGATCGGTCCTTTATGCGGGACGCCAGATGGTCGGCGCGTCGGACCGAACCCTGCGCGAGATCCGCGGCAACGACATTAGCTTCATCTTCCAGGAACCGATGACATCGCTGAACCCGCTGCACACGCTGGAAAAGCAGCTGTCGGAAAGCCTGGCGCTGCATCAGGGGCTGACGGGGGCCAAGGCGCGGGCGCGGATCGTGCAGCTGCTGGACCGCGTGGGCATCCGCGACGCCGAAAGCCGCCTGGCCGATTATCCGCACCAGCTGTCAGGTGGTCAGCGCCAGCGCGTGATGATCGCCATGGCGCTGGCCAACGGGCCGGACCTGCTGATCGCGGATGAACCGACGACGGCACTGGACGTGACCATCCAGGCGCAGATCCTGGACCTGCTGGCGGAATTGAAGGCCGATGAGGGTCTGTCGATGCTGTTCATCAGCCATGATCTGGGCATCGTGCGGCGCATCGCCGACCGCGTCTGCGTCATGAAGGACGGAGAGATCGTCGAACAGGGCCCGGTCGACCGGATCTTTGCCGATCCCCAGCATCCCTATACGCGCAAGCTGCTGGCCGCGGCGCCCGCGGGCGTGGCCGAGCCCTTGCCCGCCGATGCGCCGCTGCTGGTCCAGACCCGCGATCTGAAGGTCTGGTTCCCGGTCAAGCGCGGGCTGATGCGCCGCGTCGTCGGCCATATCAAGGCGGTCAACGGGGCGACGCTGGACCTGCGCGCGGGTCAGACCCTGGGCATCGTCGGCGAATCGGGCAGCGGCAAGACCACGCTGGCCCTGGCCATCATGCGGCTGATCGAAAGCGACGGGCCGATCCTTTATATGGGGCAGGACATCCAGGGCTGGGGCTCGAAACAGCTGCGCGCCCTGCGCCGCGACATGCAGATCGTGTTCCAGGACCCGTTCGGCAGCCTGTCGCCGCGCATGACGGTCGAACAGATCATCACCGAAGGCCTGGGCGTCCACGGCGTCGAGCCGGGCCGCGACCGCCGCCAGATGGTCGCCGAGATCATGACCGAGGTCGGATTGCAGCCCGACATGATGCACCGCTATCCGCATGAATTCAGCGGCGGTCAGCGCCAGCGCATCGCCATCGCCCGCGCCATGATCTTGCGCCCCAAGGTGGTGGTGCTGGACGAACCGACCAGCGCGCTGGACATGACCGTGCAGGTCCAGATCGTCGATCTGCTGCGCAACCTTCAGCGCAAATACGGGCTGGCCTTCCTGTTCATCAGCCACGACCTGCGCGTCGTGCGCGCCATGTCGCATGACATCATGGTCATGCGCGCCGGCGAGGTCGTCGAACAGGGAAGCGCCGCGCAGATCTTCGACGCGCCCTCGCACGAATACACCATCAACCTGCTCAGGGCGGCATTTCCACAGGGACGTTCGTGAAGATCCTTTTCGTCCACCAGAACTTTCCCGGCCAGTTTCCCCATCTTTCCACCGAACTGGTCCGCCGCGGCCACGAGGTCCTGGCGCTGACCGATGAAAAGAACCAGCGCAGCAGCGCGGTCCGTACGCTGCGCTACAAGGCGCCCGATGGGGTCAAGACCGACAGCCCCCTGGGGCGGGTCTATTCCGAACATGCCGAACGGGGGCTGATGGCCGCACGCGGCGCGCGCGCCTTGCGCGACCGCCACGGATTTCACCCCGACGTCATCATCGGCCATCCCGGCTGGGGCGAGACGCTGTTCCTGCGCGAGATCTGGCCCGAGGCGCGCCTGCTGGTCTATGCCGAACTGATGTATCGCACGCGCGGCCATGACGTCGGCTTCGACCCCGAGATCAGCCCCGCCACCGATGAAGGCCGGTTCCTGACCGTCGCGCGGTCGGCCCATCTGATGCAGGGCGTGCTGCAGGCAGACGCCGCCATTGCGCCCACCCGCTATCAGGCCGACAGCTTTCCCCCCGAACTGCGCGGCAAGATCACGGTCGTGCATGACGGGATCGACACCGATCTTGTCTGCCCCGACCCTTATGCCAGCCTGACACTGCCGGACGGCACCGTGCTGACCCCGAAGGACGAGGTCCTGTCCTTCGTGTCGCGGTCGCTGGAACCCTATCGCGGGTTCCACGTCCTGATGCGCGCCCTGCCGCAGGTCCTGAAGGCCAGGCCCCATGCCAAGGTGGTGCTGATCGGGGCCGAGGGTGTCAGCTATGGCGGCAAGCCGCGCGATGCGGGCAGCTGGAAGGAGAAGCTGCTGGCCGAGGTCGGCGGGCAGCTGGACCTGTCGCGGGTGCATTTTCTGGGGCGGGTGCCCTATGACAGCTATCTGTCGCTGCTGCGCGTGGCGCGGGTTCATTGCTATCTGACCTATCCGTTCGTTCTGTCCTGGTCCCTGACCGAGGCGATGGCGGCGGGATGCTATGTCGTGGGATCGGACACGGAACCCGTGCGCGAACTGATCCGCGACGGGGAAAACGGGCGGCTGGTGCCGTTCTTCGACGTGGATGCCTTGGCGGGCGCGCTGATCCACGGCCTTGCGGGCGATCCCGATGCGCCGCGCCTGCGCCAGGCGGCGCGCGACACGATCGTGCAGGGCTATGACTTGCGCAGCCGCTGCCTGCCTGCCCAGATCGACTGGGTGGAAAGCCAGGGGGCGATGCGCTAAACCCTTTGGACTTCACGAAAGAGGCCCAGATGGTCCAGATCCGACTGACGAACACCCGCACGAAGCGCAAGGAAGCCTTTGCGCCCATCGATCCCGACAATGTCCGTCTGTATCTGTGCGGACCGACGGTCTATGACCGCGCGCATCTGGGCAATGCCCGCCCGGTGCTGGTCTTTGACGTGCTGGTGCGGCTCTTGAACCACGTCTATGGCGGTGATCACGTCACCTATGTGCGTAATTTCACCGACGTGGACGACAAGATCAACGCCGAGGCGCAGCGCCGCCGCGCCGCCGGATCGACGCTGTCGCTGGAGGCGCTGATCGACGAACGTACCGCGGAAACCATCGGCTGGTATCACGCAGACATGGATGCGTTGGGGGCGATGCGCCCTGATCACGAACCGCGCGCCACCCAATACATCGCCCAGATGATCGCGATGAACGCCGACCTGATCGCTCGTGGCCATGCCTATGAGGCCGAGGGGCATGTGCTGTTCGACGTGCGGTCATTCCCGGATTACGGCAAGCTGTCGGGCCGTTCTGTCGATGACATGATCGCGGGCGCACGGGTCGAGGTGGCGCCCTTCAAGCGCGATCCGATGGATTTCGTGCTGTGGAAGCCCAGCAGCGACGACCTGCCGGGATGGGACAGCCCCTGGGGTCGCGGGCGGCCGGGCTGGCATATCGAATGTTCGGCCATGTCGGCGGCGCTGCTGGGGACGCATTTCGACATCCATGGCGGCGGCATCGACCTGCAGTTCCCGCACCACGAGAACGAGATCGCGCAAAGCTGCTGCGCCCATCCGGGTGCGGGTTTCGCCAATATCTGGCTGCACAACGAGATGCTGCAGGTCGAGGGCAAGAAGATGTCCAAGTCGCTTGGCAACTTCTTTACCGTCCGCGACCTGCTGGACCGGGGCGTGGCCGGAGAGGTGATCCGTTTCGTCATGCTGTCCACCCATTACCGCAAGCCGATGGACTGGACCGAGGCCAAGGCGGCGGATGCCGAAGCGGTGCTTCGGCGGTGGCATGGGCTTGTCGCGGGCATCGAGCCCGCGACAAGCCCGGCACCCTCGGTGATCGCGGCACTTGCCGATGACCTGAACTCTGCGGGTGCCATTGCGGCCTTGCACGAGTTGGCGGCCAAGGGGGACGGCGCGGGGCTGCTGGCCTCGGCGCGGATGCTGGGGCTGTTGCTGCCGGAACTGGCGGGATGGGCCACGGCCGATGACGCGGCCTCGGCGCAGATCGAGGCCTTGCTGGCGGCGCGGCTGGAGGCCCGCAAGGCCCGCGACTTCGCGCGCGCCGATGCCATCCGCGACGGCTTTGCCGCTGCCGGGGTCGAGGTCAAGGACACGCCCGCCGGCCCGGAATGGTCGTTGTCCGCAGGCTTTGATCCGGAACGTCTGGCCGAACTGGCACGGACGCAGGGCGCATGACCATCGAGGCCTGCACCGAGATGCTGCGCCAGCACGACCCCGACCGTTTCGGGGCCGTGCTGGCCGCGGAGACCGATGATCGGGCCGCGCTGGTCACGCTCTATGCGCTGAACCTGGAGATTGCCCGCGCGCCCTTCCAGTCCTCCGAGCCGATGCTGGCCGAGATGCGGCTGCAATGGTGGGTGGACCGGCTGGAGGAGATGGGGCAGGGGACCCCGCCGCCCCTGCATGACGTGCTGACCCCCCTGTGGGACGCCTGGGGGCAGGATGCCGGTGCGCTGGTGGCCCTGGCCGAGGCACGCCGCCGCGATTGCGCGCGCGAACCGTTCCGCAGCGTCGATGAGGTGGTGGCCTATGTCGATGCCACGGCGGGCGCGCTGGTCTGGGCCGCGGCCCATCGCTGCGGCGCCCCCGAAGGCACGCGCGAGATCGTGGCCCATCAGGCACGTGGTGCGGGGATTGCCGCCTGGCTGCGCGCCTTGCCCGCCTTGCAGGCAATGGGGATGGGCATGGATCGCCCCGATCCCGACCATCCGAAGGCCCTGACGGCGATCGGGCGCGACGGGTTGCGCATGGCCGCGCGGCTGCACCGCAAGCTGCCTGCCCGTGCGGCGGCGGCGCTTTATCCTGGGCCGCGCGTGCCGCGCCTGCTGAGCGAGATCGCCTCGGGGCGGGTCGATGCCTATGCGGAAACGGTGCCGCTGACGCCGTTCCAGCGGCGCGCGTCGCTGGCGCGGCTGGCCATGACCGGGCGCTGGTGGCGCTGAGGAGAATGCAGAAACCTCTTTTCCTTCCGGAACAGCTATGGAAGGAATTGAAAAATGACCCGGCTGATCGGGCAGGATGAAAGGGGCGCGATGGCCAAGTTCGACGCAGAGGCAAGGGCGGGTCTGTCCCTGATCGCACCGCCATTCCTGTATGCGCTGGTCATCCTGGCCGCGCCCCTGCTGACGATCCTGGCCTACAGCTTTCTGACCGACGGCTATCTGGAAATCATCCGCGATTTCACCTGGACGAATTATGCGCAGGTGATGTCCGATCCCATCGTGCGTGTGGTGATGACGCGGTCGCTGATCGTGGCGATGGTGGTGACGGCGGTGACGGTCCTGCTGGCCTTTCCGGTCGCCTATTACGTCAGCTTCGTGGTGCGGCCCGAACGGAAATCGCTGTGGCTGTTCCTGATCACCATTCCCTTCTGGACCAGCTATCTGATCCGGGTGTTCCTGTGGAAGGTGATCCTGGGCTATAACGGCGTCGTAAATTCGTCGCTGACAGGGCTGGGGATCATCGACGAGCCGCTGACCTTCATCCTCTACAACGTCAATTCCATCGTGATCACGCTGGCCCATGCCTATGCGCCCTTCGCGATCCTGCCGATCTTCGTGGCGCTGGAAAAGATCGACCGTTCCCTGCTGGAGGCCGGGCGCGACCTGGGCGAAAGCCGGGCGATGACCTTCTGGCGGGTGACGCTGCCCCTGGCGATGCCGGGCGTACTGGCGGCGGTGCTGATCGTCTTTATCCCGACCATCGGCGATTACGTCACCCCCGAGGTGATCGGCGGCGGCAAGATCCCGATGATCGCCAACATGATCCAGGTCCAGATGCTGGCGCTGGACAACCGTCCCCTGGGCTCCGCCCTTGCGGTGACCGCCATGCTGATCGTCGCGGTGATCAGCCTGATCTTCCTGTTCCTGAACCGCCGCTTCCTGAAGGTGCGCCAATGAGCATCCATTCCAAAGGGCGGGGTCTTCAGGCCTATGCGGTCCTGTACCTGCTGTTCCTTTATGCGCCGATCCTGCTGCTGCCGATCTTTGCCTTCAATTCCGGCACGATCATCTCCTTTCCGTTGCAGGGTTTCACGACCGAATGGTTTTCCCAGATGTGGGCGAATGCGACCCTGCGCCGGGCGCTGACCAATTCGCTGACCATCGCGGTCAGCTCGTCGGTGCTGGCGACCTGCCTGGGGGTCTTTGCGGCCCGCGCATCGACGCGGTTCCGCTTTCCGGGGCGTGGGGGGATGATGGGCTTCATCATGCTGCCCATGGTCCTGCCCGAGATCATCGTGGCCATGTCGCTGCTGGTCGTGCTCTTGGGCATGGGGGTGCAGCTCTCCCTGCTGACGGTGATCCTGGGCCACGCGCTGATCTGCATGCCCTATGCCATCGCGATCCTGTCCACGGCCTTTTCCAGCCTGGACCGGTCGCTGGAGGAAGCGGCCTTCGATCTGGGCGAAAGCAAGTGGGGGGCCTTCCGGCTGATCACGCTGCCTTTGGTCATGCCGGGGATCATCAGTTCGCTGCTGATATCCTTCACGATCAGCCTGGACGAATTCATCATCGCCTTCTTTCTGGCGGGGAACGAACCGACCCTGCCGACCTACATCTTCAGCCAGCTGCGCTTTCCGCGCGCGATCCCCGTCATCATGGCGCTTGGGACGGTGCTGGTGATCCTGTCGATCGTCCTTCTGGCGATCGGCGAATATTTCCGCCGCCGGGGCAATGCCCGCATCGGCGGCTCGCCCACCGGAGGGTTGCTGTGACCGACGCCAAGCCGATGATCGAATGCCGGGACGTGCACAAGTATTACGGCGATTACCACGCCCTGCGCGGCATCGACCTGACCATCAAGGGGGGCGAGTTCTTTTCGCTGCTGGGGCCGTCGGGTTGCGGCAAGACGACCCTGCTGCGCACCATTGCCGGGTTCGAGGATATCAGCAGCGGTGTCGTGCTGATCGACGGGCGCGAAATGGGTGACGTGCCCGCCAACAAGCGTCCCACCAACATGGTGTTCCAGTCCTACGCGATCTTTCCGCATCTGACGGTCGCGGAAAACGTGGCCTTCGGGCTGCGGCGCGACCCGCGCGGCAAGGCGGAAAAGGCCGCCGCGGTGGACGAGGCCCTGTCGATGGTCGGCCTGAAGGGTTACGGCGCGCGGTCGGCCCATGCGCTGTCGGGCGGTCAGCGTCAGCGGGTCGCGCTGGCCCGCGCGCTGATCCTGAAACCCAAGGTCTTGCTGCTGGACGAGCCCCTGTCTGCGCTGGACCGCAAGATGCGCGAACAGATGCAGGTCGAGCTGATCAAGCTGCAGCGCCAGGTGGGCATCACCTTCGTTCTGGTCACCCATGACCAGGAAGAGGCGCTGGTCATGTCCGACCGCATCGCCGTCATGTTCGACGGCGAGATCGCCCAGCTGGACGGCCCCGAGGCGCTTTATGCCCGCCCCTCCACGCGCCGCGTCGCGGATTTCATCGGCGTCATGAACTTTCTGCCCGCCGAGATCCTGTCGCATATCGGCGGCACGGTCACCGTCGATGTCGCGGGGCTGGGCGAGGTCGAGCTGCCCGAACGCCAGATCAGCCGCGCCAATCCCGATGACGAGGGCGCGATGATCGGTTTCCGCCCCGAAACCATGACCCTGGTCGGCCCCGGTGCCACGCATAACCAGCCGCGCGAAACCAACGCCACCATCGACGAGGTCGTCTACTACGGCGACATGACTTATTACGACCTGCGGCTGGACGGGGTTGCCCGCGCCGACGGCAAGGCGCGCACGGTGCGAATTTCCATGCGCAACGTCTTTGGCCGCGACGTGCAGGAGGTCGGCACCCGCACCCGCCTGGCCTGGTCGCCCGGATCGCTGGTGCTGTTCCGCTAACCCCGCGGCGTCAGGCGCAGCCAGATGCCGTCGCGCGCCCGGATCGTCAGCCGCGCCACGGGCATGGGCTGACGGTCGGTCGTTTCCAGCCGGAAGGCGCGGGTGATGGCCGACAGCATCACCACCCCCTCGACCATGGCCAGCCCGGCGCCGGGACAGGCACGCGGCCCCGCCGAAAACGGCAGATAGGCTGCGCGGGCGCTGGCCTTGCCCTCGGGCGTTGACCACCGGCCGGGGTCGAATTCGTCCGGCCGGTCCCACAGCCGTTCATGGCGATGCAGATGCCAGGGCGACACGACCAGCTGCGCCCCGCGTGGGACGGTCCGTTCGCGGAAGGTCTGCGGCGTCGTCGCCTCGCGCGCGAACATCGCCACGGCGGGGTAGAGCCGCAGCGCCTCGCGGAAGACGGCGCGGGTGGATTTCAGGGTCGCGACGCTGGCAAAATCATCGCCCAGCTGGCTGCCTTCGGCGGCGACGCGGTCCTGCCATTCGGGATGCGCCGCCAACAGCCACAGCGCCCAGGCCAGGACCGAGGCGCTGGTCTCATGCCCCGCCAGGAACATCACCGCGACCTGGTCGATCATCTCGGTCCGGGTGAAGCAGGCGCCGGTTTCGGGATCGGGGGTGGTCATCATCTTGGTGGCCAGATCGTCGGGCGCGGTGCCATCCGCGATCTGCGCCAGCCGCGCATCGACCAGATCGGCGATCAGCCCGCGGATCTGCGCGGCGCTGGCCCGCGTGCGGCGGGAATGGGGCCGCGGCATCCAGCGCGGCAGGGGCAGCAGGGCGGCCAGGTTGACCAGCGGCTGTGCCTCTTGGTGCGCGCGGAAGGCGTGGAAGACCTGCGCGGCGGTGGCATGTTCGACCGGCAGCGAAAACAGTGCGCGAAAGATCACGTCGGCGGCGGCATGGGCCGATTGCGGTTCGACATCGGTGATGCCTTGCGGCATCCGCGCCACCGCCGCGCGAGCGGCGTCCAGAATGGCGGGATAGCTGTGGCGCAGGCGACCGCCCTCGAAGGCGGGGTCGATGATGCGGCGCTGATGCGCCCATTCCGCGCCGTTGCTGATGAAGACGCCATTGCCCAGCAGCGGCGCCAGCCCTTCGCGCATGCGGTTCGATTTCGGGAAATCGCCGGGGCGGTCCTGCAGGATGGTCCTCAGCAGCGCGGGGTCGTTGCAGAAGAAGCTGTGGATGATGGGGGTGCGGAATTCGGCCATCCAGGCGCGGTACAGCCGTTCGGGCAGCGCCCCCAGCAGGTCGTGCCGGAAACCGCGCATCAGCGTGCGCATGGTGCCGCGTCCCTGCGTGCCGGTGGGGCGGGGTGCCTTCACGGCCGCGCGCCCACGGGACGGGTGATGCGACCGGGCGAGGGTTTGCGCCCTCCGAACCGCTGCGCCAGCGTCTGCGGCCCTGCCGTGATCGCGAAGTAGTCGTAATCGCCCGGACGGTCGAAGGCGCAGAGATATTGGAAATGCAGCCGGAACCAGCGGTTGCGGATGGCGCGTTGGCGCTCGGGCGACAGGGTCTGGGTATAGGCGGCCGACAGCACCAGCGGCCATTTCTGGTCCGGCCCCGCCATCCCGCAGACCGCCACCGGATCACAAAGCGCAAAGCAGCAGGCATCGCCCGGCGCGGTGACATCCGTCCAGAAAATGCCATCCGCCTGCGACAGAAAGGCCAGATCCGCCCGCAGCCGGTCCGCGTGCGGCAGAAAGGCCGCCATCGGCACCACATGGCCAAGCGTCAGCAGCGACAGCGCGGGGCCGGGGCCGGGGCCGGGGCGGGGGCCTTCGCGCAGCAGGTCGGCCAGGACCGACACCGCCAGATAGGCCCCCGAGGAATGACCGATGACCAGAACCTCGTCCAGATCCTGCGCCAGGATGGTCTTCAGCCGGTCGCGGAACCTGGTGATGCGGTCTTCCAGCGCGGGGGGATAGGCGCCCCCCTGCGCGCAGGTGAAGGCATAGTCATGCATCAGGTAATAAGCGAACAGCCGGTGATCCAGCCGCCGCCCCAGGACCAGCACCCCCCATGCCGCGGCCAGCCCAAAGGGCACCCCAAAAAGGCCACCCCCCGCCGCCGCGACGCCCCATGCGACCAGCCCCCCCGCCAGCAGCGCCAGCGCCAGCTGGGCCAGCAGCACCGCGATGGGATAGAAGGCCGCGATGACCGGCCCCCGCCGCAACCGCATCAGCCGCCCGATGGTGCCCGAGCCGATATAGATCCACATCGTGCGGAACAGCTGCCGATAGGTCCCCGCGATCCCCGCCGACATCGAGGCCTGCACGATGTCGGACCACAGCGCGACCTCGATCCGGGTCTCGACGTCGCGGCCTTCGACATGCGATCCGACGCGCCAGGCAAAGCCGCCGCCATCAGGTTGCGCCTTCTTCATCCGCAGCCTGTGTCCGGAAATCTGCGCCTGATCGGCCCCTTCGCGTCGATAGAGTTCACGATAGCGGCGCGGCGGGATGGGGTCGAAGCCCGGCAGATAGAGGACATGGCGGCGGAAGGGGGCTGTCATTCGGGCCTCGTGGCGCGGTTCGGGACCAGAATAGGGCAGGACGGGACCGGGACAAGCCCTTGCGGGTCAGTCCTGCTGCCAGCGAGCCTCCTGCGCCTCGATCGCGGCGATTCGCTTGGCGACGGGCGGGTGGGACAGGAACCATGCGGGGGCGCCCCGACCCATCGCGCCGGTCAGCGCATCCAGCTTGCGGAACAGCGACTTCTGCGGTTCGGTGCCGAAGCCCGCCTTGATCATCAGGGCGCTGGCGAACTGGTCGGCCTCGAATTCATCCTGCCGCGACAGGCGGGCGGCGACGGCGGCGGCGATGGCATTGGCGATCCAGACGCCGATGCCGGGAAGGAACCGCCCCAGGATGCCCGCCAGCGCCATGCGGATGGCGTTCTGTCCGGCGAAATCGATCATCCGGCGCCGCGAATGACCCAAGCTGACATGGCCCAGTTCATGGGCGATGACGCTGGCCAGTTCCTCGGGGGTGACCTCGCAGGCATCCAGTTTGCGGATGAAGCCGCGCGTCAGGAAGATGCGCCCGTCGGGGGCGGCCAATCCGTTCACCGGCTCGACCTCGTAGATATGGGCGCGGATCGGGGGCAGGTCCATCGCCGCCCCCAGCCGTTCCAGCATCGGCTTCAGGCGCGGATGGTTCAGCGGCGTCGCATGGTCGTTCAGATCCCGTTTCAGCCGCCAGGCGGAAAAGAACCACATCACGGCCAGATAGAGGCCCAGCAGGATGATCGGCGTGAACTTCAGCATGGCTTCTATATGGGATCGTGATGGCGGCGCTGCCAGTGACGGTGCAGCAGCCAGATCGCCGCAGCCAAGGGCAGGGCGACGGCCAGCGCCTTCAGGGCCGCGGCCTCTTGGTGGCGAAAGCCGCGGCCGGCCAGATGGCCCGTGGCCAGATGCAGGGTGGCCCAGATCACCTCTCCGGGGATGCTGGCGGCCATGAAGCGCGGCAGGGTCAGGCCCGCGGCCCCGGCGACGTAATTGGTGGCCGGCCCAAGCGGCGTGACCAGCCAGCGCGACAGAAAGACCGCCAGCATGCCCCGCCGCGCGACCAGACGTTGCGCCCGTTCCAGCAGGCGGGCATGACGCGACAGCAGCGGTTGCAGCCGCCGTGCCAGCAGAAAGGCGGAAAGATCGCCCAGGCTGGCCCCGATGATGGCACCCGCGGCGATGGGGATCAGCTGCAGGTGACCGGTCCCCGCCAAGGCCCCCGCGCTGATCAGCAGGACCGAGGTCGGCACCGGCACCATCATGCACGACAGGAACGCGCAGCCTGCCAGCAGCCACGGCCCCCAGACGGGCAGCAGCGCGGCAAGATCGGCCATCATCCCAGCAGCCGCATGGCCTGCGTCAGCCCGTCCAGCGTCATGGGCATCATCCGGTCGGGAAAGATGCTGCGGACCATGCCGATGGATTGGGTATGGCGCCAGTGATCCTGGGGAACGGGGTTCAGCCAGACGTGATCGGGCCATGTTTCGGCCAGGCGGCGCAACCAGACCTCGCCGGCCTCGGGGTTCATGTGTTCGTTCGCCCCGCCGGGCACCGCGATCTCATAGGGTGACATCGAGGCGTCGCCCACCACGATGCATTTATAATCGCGGCCAAAGCGGTGCAGGATGTCCCATGTGGGCGTCTGTTCGGCCCAACGGCGGCGGTTGTCCGTCCACACGCCTTCGTAAAGGCAGTTGTGGAAATAGAAATGCTGCATGTGCTTGAACTCGGCCCGCGCGGCGCTGAACAGTTCGTCCACCACGCGGATATGGTCGTCCATGCTGCCGCCCACGTCCAGAAACAGCAGCACTTTGACGGCGTTGCGGCGTTCGGGGCGGGTCTTGACGTCGATATAGCCGTGATCGGCGGTGGCGCGGATGGTGGCGGGCAGGTCCAGTTCCTGATCCGCGCCGTGGCGTGCCCATTGGCGCAGGCGCTTCAGCGCGACCTTGATGTTGCGGGTGCCCAGTTCGATCCGGTCGTCGAAATCGCGGAACTCGCGCTTGTCCCAGACCTTGACGGCGCGGCGGTGGCGGCTTTCGTCCTGGCCGATCCGCACGCCTTCGGGGTTGTAGCCATAGGCACCGAAGGGCGATGTCCCCGCCGTGCCGATCCACTTGTTGCCGCCCTGGTGGCGACCCTTCTGTTCGGCCAGCCTTTCCCGCAGTTTCTGCATCAGGGCATCCAGGCTGCTCGACCCTTGGATTTCGGCCTTTTCCGCATCGGTCAGCATTTTTTCGGCCAGCTTTTCCAGCCATTCGCGAGGCAGGGCCTGTTCGTTGACCAGCGCCTCGATCGGAATTTCATCCAGCCCGGAAAATGTTTCCGAAAATGCGCGGTCGAACCGGTCCAGATGCCGTTCGTCCTTGACCAGCACCAGCCGCGACAGGTCATAGAACCCGTCCACCTGCCAGCCCGCGACGCCCGCCTGCATCCCGGCCATCAGGTCCAACCATTCCCGCAGCGAAACCGGCACTCCGTGGCGGCGCAGACTGTCGAGGAATGGCAGGAACATCACGCCATCCGTTCGATGATGACGGTGATGAACAGCCCGACCATGGCCAGGACGACCGCGAAGGCCGCCGCGTATTGCAGGCGGTCAAGGCGGTTGCCGCCCAGCTTGGCGGCGCGGCGCCAACCCAGGAACGCGCCGATGACAAGGGCTGCGATGACGATCATGACGGGCCTTCCGGTTGATCCTTGTGTCCCCTGCAGATAGCGCCCCGCGCCCTTTGCCGCAACCGCCCTACTTGCCGCCCGCGACACCGCGCCCTAGCCTGCGCCCGGGGACAGGAGGACATGATGCAGGACCTGGGGACTTACGACTATATCATCGTCGGTGCGGGGTCGGCGGGATGCGTGCTGGCGAACCGGCTGTCGGCGGACCCCCGGACCCGCGTGCTGCTGCTGGAGGCGGGCGGCCACGACAACCGTTTCTGGGTGCATGTGCCGGTCGGCTATCTTTATGCGATGGGCAACCCCAAGCTGGATTGGTGTTATCAGACCGAACCCGAACCGGGGCTGAACGGGCGGCGCCTGAACTATCCGCGCGGGCGGGTGCTGGGGGGGTGTTCGTCGATCAACGGCATGATCTACATGCGCGGGCAGGCGGCCGATTTCGACCGCTGGCGACAGGCGGGCAACGTCGGTTGGGGTTGGGATGACGTGCTGCCCTATTTCCGGCGCAGCGAACGCCATTACGAACCCGCCTGCGACCTGCATGGCGATCAGGGCGAATTGCGGGTCGAGCGTCAGCGGCTGAAATGGCCGATCCTGAACGCCGTGGCGCAGGCGGCGCAGGAACTTGGCCTGCCGGAATGTCGTGATTTCAACTGTGGCGACAATGAAGGCGTGGGCTATTTCCCCGTCACGCAGCGGCGCGGTCTGCGGTGGAACGCGCGCAAGGCGTTCCTGAACCCGGCCCGTGACCGTCCGAACCTGCGGATCGAGACCGACGCCCAGGTCGCCCGGCTGACCTTCGACGGGCGGCGCGTCACCGGCGTCGACATCACCCAGCACGGCGTCCTGCGCCATGCGCGGGCAGGCGCCGAGGTGATCCTGTCCGCCGGGGCGATCAATTCCCCCGCGCTGCTGGAACTGAGCGGCATCGGCCAGCCTGACCGTCTGGCAGCCTTGGGCATCGCGCCGCGCCACGACCTACCCGGCGTCGGGGAAAACCTGCAGGACCACCTGCAACTGCGCACCGTATTCCGCATTTCGGGCGCGCGGACGCTGAACGACCGTGCCGGCAGCCTGTGGGGCAAGGCGGGGATCGCGCTGGAATATGCGCTGCGCCGGACGGGGCCGATGGCGATGGCGCCCAGCCAGTTGGGGATCTTTGCCAAATCCTCGGATCAGTTCGCGACGCCGAACATCGAGTATCACGTCCAGCCCCTGTCGCTGGACAAGTTCGGCGACCCCTTGCACGATTTCCCGGGGCTGACGGTGTCGGTCTGCAACCTGCGGCCCGAAAGCACGGGCCATTGCCACATCACCAGCGCCGATCCGGCGGCCGCCCCCGCGATCGCGCCCCGATACCTGACGACCGAAGGCGACCGGCAGGTGGCCATCGACAGCCTGCGCCATGCCCGCCGCCTGATGGCCACCCGCCGCATGGCCGAATTCGCGCCGCATGAGCTGAAGCCCGGCGCCCATCTGCAAAGCGACGCCGATCTGGCACATGCCGCGGCGGATGTCGGTACCACCATCTTCCACCCCGTCGGCACCACCCGCATGGGCAGCGACCCGCTGGCCGTCGTCGATGACCAGCTGCGCGTTCACGGGCTGGCCGGGCTGCGGGTCGTGGATGCGGGGGTGATGCCCTTCATCGTGTCGGGCAACACCCATGCGCCCGCCACGATGATCGCCGAAAAGGCCAGCGACATGATCCTGGCCGCAGGCCGGGACCGGGTGCGTCTGGCGGGCTGATCAGGCGGTCAGCATCTGCCGGAAGGCATGCCAGCTGTCCTTGGGGGTGCGGGCCATCGTGTCGTAATCGACATGGACCAGGCCAAAGCGCGGTCCGTATCCCCAGCCCCATTCGTAATTGTCCAGAAGCGACCAATAGAAGAACCCGCGCAGATCGACGCCCTGGTCCATCGCGGATTTGCAGGCCCGCAGGTGGTCGCCGATGAACTGCACGCGGCCCGCATCCGCCGTCACCGGATCGCCGGCCGCATGGGCCATGCCGTTTTCGGTGACGTAAAGCGGCAGGTCGCCTGTATGGTCGGTCTTCAGCCGGACCAGGAATTCCGCCAGACCCTCGGGGCGGATTTCCCAGTCCATCTGGGTCTTGGGCAGGGGGCCCGGCACATCGGCGGCATTGGGCCACAGCCCCGGCGCGTGGGCGTTCAGGTGGCGGGTATAGTAATTCACCCCCAGCCAGTCCAAAGGCTGGGCGATGGTCGCCATGTCGTCCTGCCAGCCTTGCGGCAGATGGGGGCCGATGCCCTCCAGCGCGGTGTCGGGATAGCCCTGGCCCATGATGGCGCGGATGAACCACTGGTTATAGATTGCGTCCTGCACATCCGCCGCGCGCCGCGCGCCGTCGCTGTCATCGGCGGGGTGCTGAGTTTCGAAGTTCAGCACGATGCCAAGGTTCTGCGCCCCCGCCGCCCGCAAGGCCTGCGTGGCGGTGCCATGGGCCAGCAGCACGTGATGCATGGCGCGGCTGGCGGCGCGGATGTCGCGCAGGCCGGGGGCGTGGTGGCCCAGGAAATGCGACAGCCAGGCCATGCACCACGGCTCGTTCAGGGTCGCGGCGCTGGCAACGCGGTCGCCGATGCGGTCGTGGATGGTGGTGCAGAGATCGGCGAATTGCGTGGCCACGTCGCGGTTCTGCCAGCCGCCCCTTTCGGCCAGCGCGGCGGGCAGGTCCCAGTGGTGATAGGTCAGAAAGGGCTTCAGCCCGCGTTCCAGCATCCCGTCCACCAGCCGGTCATAGAAATCCAGCCCCTCGGGGTTCACCGTCACGCCGTCGGGCATCACCCGCGCCCAGGAGGTCGAGAAGCGATAGGCATCAAAGCCCGCATCACGGATCAGGTCCAGGTCCTGCGGCCACAGGTTCAGGTGGTCGCAGGCGCGCGACCCGTTGCTGTTGTCGATGATGTTGCCGGGGGTGGCGGCGAAGGTGTCCCAATGGGACAGGCCTGCGCCGCCCTGGGCCGATCCTTCGATCTGATAGGCCGAGGTGGCGGCGCCGAAGGTGAAATCGGCGGGGAAATCTGAACGGGGTGGCAGCATCTGGAACCTCCTGTCGCGGGCGGGTCATGCTGGCATGTTCCCGCGCCGCCTTGAAGGGGCCTTGAAGGGATCAGATGCGAACGCCGCGCGGTCCGGCGAACTGGCGCCAGATGAAGGTCCCGACGAAGGTCGCCGTCAGGATGACGATGATGGTCGGGGCGGGGGCGCTGTCCAGCCAGAAGCTGGACCAGATGCCCAGCACCGTCGCGCCCACCGCGACCCCCACCGACACCGCCATCATTGCCTGCAGGCGGCGCGTCAGCAAAAAGGCGATGGCGCCGGGCGCGATCAGCAGGCCCACCGACAGGATGATGCCGACCGATGACAGCATCGCCACCACCGATGCGGCGATCATCGCCAGCATCCCGTAATGCAGCCAGCCGGTCGCCAGACCCGCGACCCGCGCCTGCACCGGATCGAAGGCATGCACCGCAAAGTCGCGCCATTTCAGCACCAGCACCAGCGTCACGACAACCGCGATGGGCAGGGCCTGGGCAAAATCGGCGGGACCGATGCCCAGGATGTTGCCGAACAGGATATGGTCCAGGTGGACATTGCTGGGCATGGCCGTGAACAGGATCAGCCCGACCGCGAACATCCCCGCCATGACGATGCCAAGCGCGGTGTCGGGCTTGATGCGGCTGTTGGCGTCCAGCCAGCCCGATGTCAGCGCGCAGATCATCCCGGCCACGAAGGCGCCGATGATCAGCGGAAAGCCAAGCGCATAGGCCAGGACGATGCCGGGCAGGACCGCGTGGCTGATCCCGTCACCCATCAGCGCCCAACCCTTGAGGACCAGAAAACAGCTGAGCAAGGCGGCGGGCACGGCGACGATGACCGCGATCATCAGCGCGTCGGTCATCACCGGGAAGCTGAAGGGCAGTAGCAGCGCGTTCATGCGTGACCCTCCATCGCGGCGCGGGCGCGGCGGCGGGCGGCGCGCAGCCCGTGGGTGGGTGCAAAGACGAAGGCCCCCAGGAACAGCAGCGTCTGCAGCGTCACGATGATGCCCCCCGGTGCGCCGTCCAAAAAGAAGCTGGCATAGGCCCCGATGGCCGATGTCAGCGCCCCGATGGCGACCGACAGCATGATCAGCCGCGGAAAGCGGTCGGTCAGCAGATAGGCCGTGGCCCCCGGTGTCACCACCAGCGCGATGACCAGAAAGGCACCCACCGTCTGCATCGCGGCCACGGTGGACGCGGCCAGCAGGGTGAAGAACAGCGCCTTCAGCCGCGCAGGGTGCAGGCCCACGGTGCGGGCATGGCTTTCGTCGAAGAAGACCACCATCAGGTCGCGCCACTTGGCCAGCAGGATGACCAGGGATATGCCGCCGATCAGGGCCAGCTGCACGATATCGGCGGGGGCGATGGCCAGGATGTTGCCCATGGTGATCGCCTGGATGTCCACCGCGACGGGGTTCAGCGATGCCATGAACAGCCCGATGCCGAAAAAGCCGGTGAAGATCAGCCCGATCACCGCATCCTGTTTCAGCCCCGTGCGGGTGTTCAGAAACAGCATCGCCAGCGCCGCCAGCCCGCCCGACAGGAACGCCCCAAGCGCGAAGGGCAGGCCCAGCATATAGGCCCCCGCCACGCCCGGCACGATGGAATGGGACAGGGCGTCGCCGATCAGGCTCCAGCCCTTCAGCATCAGATAGGCCGACAGGAAGGCGCAGACGCCGCCCACCAGGGCCGAAACCCAGATCGCCGTCGCCATGTAGCCATAGGCGAAAGGGGTCAGCAGCAGGTCCAGCATCAGCGCGACCCTCCGGTGCGGTGGTGCTGGTCGTCGTAGAAGATCAGCGGACGTTCGTCATCGGTGAAGACGTCCACGTTGCGCGCATCCGCGTCCTGATGCAGGTCGGTGCCGCCCAGCACGAAATGGCGCAGGACGCCGCCAAAGGCGATGCGCAGGTTTTCCGGCGTGAAGGTGGTCTCGGTCGGTCCGGAGGCCAGCACGGTGCCTTTGACCAGCACCACGCGGTCGCAATATTCCGGCACCGAGCCGAGGTCATGGGTCGATACCAGCATCACCCGGCCCTCGTCGCGCATCTGGCGCAGCAGGGCGATGATGGCCTGTTCGGTCTGGACATCGACGCCGGTGAAGGGTTCGTCCAGCAGGATGACGCGGGCCTCTTGCGCCAGGGCGCGGGCCAGGAAGACGCGTTTCTTCTGGCCGCCGGACAGTTCGCCGATCTGGCGGTGGCGGTATTCGCCGATGCCCACGCGGGCCATGGCATCGTCGACGGCCTTGCGGTCGGCGGGTCCGGCGCGGCGCAGGAAACCCATATGGCCGTATCGGCCCATCATCACCACATCCTCGACCAGGACCGGAAAGGACCAGTCGACCTCCTCGGCCTGGGGGACATAGGCGACAAGGTTTTGCGACAGCGCCTGCCGCACGGGCAGCCCCATGATCCGCACCAGCCCCGAGGCATGCGGCAGCAGGTCCATCAGCGCCTTGAACAGTGTCGATTTGCCCGCGCCGTTGACCCCCACCAGCGCGGTCACCGACCCTTGGGGCACCTCGAAGCTGGCATCGCCAAGCGCGGTATGGCCGTTGCGATAGGCCACCGTCAGGTCGCGCACCTGCAGGCCAAGGGTATCGGCGTCAATCATGGTCAAGCCCCGTGACGATGGTTTCGGAAGTGACCCGCAGCAGGTCCAGATAGGTGGGCACCGGCCCATCGGCGGCCGACAGGCTGTCGACATACAGAACCCCGCCATAATCGGCGCCGGTTTCCTGCGCGATGCGGCGCGCGGGCCGGTCGGACACGGTGCTCTCGGAAAAGATGACCGGCGCCTTGGCCTGCCGGATGTTGTCGATCAGGCGGCGCACCTGCTGGGGCGTGCCTTGCCCGTCGGAATTGATCGGCCACAAGAACAGTTCCTGCAGGCCGAAATCGCGCGCCAGATAGGAAAAGGCGCCCTCGGACGATACCAGCCAGCGGCGTTCGGGGGGCAGGGCGCGGGCGCGGTCTCGCAGGGGGCCGATGGTGTCGGCGATCTGCTGTTTGTAGCGGAGGGCATTGGCGCGATAGGCGTCGGCATTGTCGGGATCGACCCCGGCCAGCGCCGCCGCGATGTTGTCGACATAGATCTGCGCCGAATCCAGCGCCATCCAGGCATGCGGGTTCGGCAGTCCGTCGTAATCGCCCCCCTGGATGGAAACGGGCGTGACCCCGTCCGACAGGGTCGCCACCGGCACATCCCCGATCCGTGCCAGAAACCGCTGCGCCCAGAGGTCCAGATTCATGCCGTTGACCAGGATGACATCGGCATCGGCGATGCCGATGATGTCGCCCGGCGTCGGCTGGTAATTGTGGATGTCGGCCCCCGGCGGGGTGATCGAATTCACCTGCGCCAGATCGCCCGCCACGTTGCGGGCCATGTCGGCCAGGATGGTGAAGCTGGTGGCGACCTTCAGTTGTTCGGCCTGGGCTGTGACAGGCAGGCAAAGGGCCAGGGCGGTCAGGAAACGGAACATGGGTCTCTCCTTGGGGACCGTTATCTGCAAATCATTCGCAACTGTCAATAGTTGAGAACCAGTTGCAACTGACGCGCGCCTGCGGCAAGATGGCCCCATGACGGGACGAGCCACGAAACTGGAACAGGCGCTGCGGCAGGCGGGCGTGCGGGTGACGCGACAGCGCGCGGCGCTGCTGCGGGTCATCGCGGCGGCGGATGATCACCCCGACGCGGCCGAACTGCATGCGCGCGCAGTGACGGCGGGGGCGGGGGTGTCGCTGGCCACCGTCTATCGCACGTTGACCACGCTGCAGGCGCAGGGGGTGATCGACAAGCTGGAATTCCAGGGCGAACCCGCCCGGTGGGAGGCCGCCGACCAGCGCCACCACGACCACATGATCGATGTCGACAGCGGCGAGGTGATCGAGTTCACCAATGACCGCATCGAACGCTTGCAGGCCGAAATTGCCGCGGAAATGGGCTATGACATCGTGCATCACCGGCTGGAGCTCTATGTCCGGCGGCGCTGAGATGCTGGTTTTCGACAAGATCATCTCGGACCGGGGATCGCGCTATGCGGTGTCGGGGGCGGGGGTGGCGGATGCAGCCCAGATCAAGCAGGTGCTGGCCGAGCTGCGCCGCAACAAGCGTTTCGCCAAGGCCACCCATCACAGCTGGGCCGCCGTCCTGGAGGACGGCCCCCTGAAATAGGATGACGGCGAAAGCGGCGCGGGGGCGCTGATCCTGCAGATGCTGGAACGGGCCGAGCTGCGCGATCATGTGGTGATCGTCACGCGCTGGTATGGCGGCAAGCATCTGGGGGGCGACCGGTTCCGCCACGTGATCGACGCGGTTCGTCATTATCTGCGCGAAACCGGCCACAAGGATGGCTGACCCCGCGCGGGTGCGCGGGGCCGGGAATATCAGGGTTTGAACATGATCTTGCCGTCACGGCCCGGCGTGGTCGCGGCATTCACCGCCTCGGCGGCTTGATCCAGGCCGAAATCGCCGCCCGAGGGCAGCTTCAGCTTGCCGTCCATCACCAGGCCGATCAATTCGCCGAACATGCGCTGGGCATCCTGCGGCTTGGTCGCCTCCATCACCTTGGCGCCCCAGAAGCCCTTGACTGTCAGCTGCTTGAAGATCAGCTGGCTGCCCGGCATCGGCAGCGTCCCGCCATCGGCGCTGCCGAAGGTGACCAGCAATCCATCCTGCCCCAGCAGGTCGACCAGACCGGGGACCACGTCGCCGCCGACCGAATCAATGGCGGCCCGGGCGCCGTCCTGCCCGACGATCCGGCGGGCCTGGTCGATCCAGTCGTCATCATCGGTCGAGACGATGTCCGTGATGCCCATGCGGGCCAATTCCTCGGCGGCACCCTGGCGGCGGACCAGGTTCAACAGGCGGATGCCGCGCTGTTCGGCCAGGACGGTCATGATCTTGCCGATGGCGCCGTTGGCGGCGGTCTGGATGACCCAGTCGCCGGCCTCGACATTCAGGAATTCCAGTAGCGTGATGGCGCTGAAGGGCATGGCGATCAGCTGGGCCGCGGCCTCGTCGGGCATCTCCTCGGGGACGGGGATGACGGTCGCGGCCGTGGCCAGCGCGTATTCGGCCCAGGACCCGGCCAGGCCCGCGGCGGCGACGCGCTTGCCGGTCAGTTCGGGGTCCACGTCACGGCCCACGGCCTCGACGATGCCGACGGCCTCGCTGCCGCCGGTGGCGGGCAGGTCGGGGCGGACGCCGTATTGGCCCTTGATGGTCCACAGGTCGTGGTTGTGGATGGGGGACATGATCACGCGCAGCAGCAGCTGGCCGGGGCCGGGTTCGGGCCGGTCGGTGTCGGCCATACCCAGAACCTGGGCCGGGTCGCCGAATTCATCGTATCTGATGGCGCGCATGTCTTCTGTCCTTTCGGGATGTGATCTGCACCCCACGTGGGAAGCCTGCTTCCTATTCGCCAGAGGGTGGGAATAACTTCGCCGTCATGTCCAGCCGCGCCAGCTTGCACGCCTGCAGCCGTGCCAGCTGGTCCAGCACCTGATCGGTCGGCAGGCCCGCGCCGCGGTATTTGCGCCACAGCTTCAGGCAGGATGCGGGCGACCACGGCAGATCGGCATGGGCCAGCCAGCGGCGCAGGGGCGGGGGCAGGGCGTCGAAATCGGCCATGGGGTCCGTGCTGCGGCGGGTCAGGCGGATGGCCGTGCGGCCCAGATTGCCGGGCGGGAGGGGGCTGGAGGAGGTCATTTTGGCCTTCGGACTGTCAAGCGCCGTGATAGTTATTTTATAACATAAAGCATGACAACCCCGGCTTGTGCCCCAGCATGTACCATTGACGACCCGCGCGGCATCGGTCATGCCCCCGCACATGCTGCGTATAGATGACATCACATATAACGTGCAGGGCCGGCCCCTGTTTGTCGGGGCCTCGGCCTCCATTCCCGAAGGCCACAAGGTGGGCCTGGTCGGGCCGAACGGGGCTGGCAAGACCACGCTGTTCCGGCTGATCCGGGGTCAGCTGGCGCTGGATGGCGGGCAGATCAGCCTGCCCACGCGCGCCCGGATCGGGGGCGTGGCGCAGGAATCGGCCGCCACCGACCGCAGCGTCCTAGACACCGTGCTGGACGCGGATGAGGAACGCACCGCGCTGCTGGCCGAAAGCCACACCGCGACGGATGCCCACCGCATCGCGGACATCCAGACCCGCCTGACCGATATCGACGCCTGGTCCGCCGAGGCCCGCGCCGCGACGATCCTGGACGGCCTGGGCTTTTCGACTGTCGACCAGGCGCGGCCGACCAGCGATTTTTCGGGCGGCTGGCGGATGCGCGTCGCGCTGGCGGGGGTGCTGTTCGCGCAGCCCGACCTGCTGCTACTGGACGAACCGACCAACTATCTGGACCTGGAAGGGGCGCTGTGGCTGGAAAGCTATCTGGCGCGCTATCCTCATACCGTCATCATCATCAGCCACGACCGTGGCCTGCTGAACCGGGCGGTGGGCCATATCCTGCATCTGGAAAACAAGCAGCTGACGCTCTACACGGGCGGCTATGACAGCTTTACCCGCATCCGTGCGGAAAAGCGCGCCCTGCTGGCCGCCGAAGCCAAGAAGCAATCCGAACGCCGCGCCCATCTGCAAAGCTTTGTCGACCGCTTCGGCGCCACGGCCAGCAAGGCGCGCCAGGCCCAGGCCCGCGTCAAGATGCTGGCCAAGATGGAGCCGATCACCGCCCCCGAGGAAGCCAAGTTCCACCGCTTCACCTTCCCCCAGCCCGAGGAACTGTCCCCGCCCATCGTCGCGATGGAGGGTGTCTCGGTGGGTTACGGCGACCGCGCCGTGCTGCAGAAGCTGCACCTGCGGATCGACCAGGATGACCGGATCGCGCTGCTGGGCCGTAACGGACAGGGCAAATCGACGCTGTCGAAGCTGTTGGCGGAACGGCTTGGGACCATGTCGGGGCACATCACGCGGTCGAACAAGCTGCGCGTGGGCTATTTCGCCCAGCATCAGGTCGACGAGCTGCATCTGGACGAAACGCCGCTGGATCACATCCGCAGCCTGCGCCCGAACGAAGGCCAGGCCAAGCAGCGCGCCCGGCTGGCCGGTTTCGGTCTGATGGAGGCGCAGGCCGAGACGCTGGTCCGTCAGCTGTCGGGTGGCCAGAAGGCCCGCCTGTCGCTGTTGATCGCCACCATCGACGCGCCACATCTGCTGATCCTTGACGAACCGACCAACCACCTGGACATCGAATCCCGCGAGGCCCTGTCCGAGGCGCTGAACGATTACACCGGCGCCGTGGTGCTGGTCAGCCACGACATGCACCTGCTGGGGCTGGTGGCGGATCGCCTGTGGCTGGTCAAGGACGGCAATGTCGGCCCCTATGAGGGCGACCTGGACGATTACCGCAAGTTCCTGCTGACGGGCGACGCGCCCGCCAAGCCGGCTGCCGAAGCCGCGAAACCCGCCCCCAAGCGCCCGTCCCGCGACGCGGTGCTGGGCCTGCGGTCCGAGGTTCGCAAGGCCGAGGAACGCGTCCAGAAGCTGACCGACATGATGGGCAAGTTGGACGTCAAGCTGGCCGACCCGAACCTGTATCACGACCCCTACGAGGCCAAGAAATGGGGCGCCAAGCGCACCGAGGCCGTCAAGGCGCTGGCTTTTGCGGAAGAACTGTGGATGACTGCGTTGGAGAAACTGGATCGGGCCGAAAAGGGCTAGGCGCTGTTGCGAAAATGCGCCTACCTGCGGTTGCGTCCATGTGGGCGGTTGTGCCGATGCGGTTTCAGCACCTAATAGAGGGAAACGCCCTCTCAGCCTGTGGAATCGCCCGATGAAATACGCCTTGGCCCTTGCCATCCTGATTGCAACCCCGCTGCATGCGCAGGATTTCGGCACGTCCGGGGGGCGCACCTTCTCGGCCGATCTGGGGCTGGGCGCGTCTTATGGGCCCGATTATCCGGGTTCGGATGACGGCGAGGCCGCCCCGTGGATCATCTGGCGCAATGCCGGCTTCGGCACGCCCGGTGGCGATCAGGCGCAAGGCTTCTCCATCGCCCCCTCCTTCGGCACCGAGGGTGAGCGCGAAAGCGACGACAATGATGCGCTGGCAGGTCTGGACGACATCAATCGCGCCTATGAGCTGGGCCTGCGGGTCAGCTATGGCGCGGGTCCGGTCACGGCCTATGGCAGCCTGCGCCGCGGCTTTGACGGGCATGAGGGCCTGACCGGCGAGGTTGGCGCGAAATACCGCACCGATCTGAGCGACCGCGTCACCCTGTGGTCGGGCGCCGAGATCGGCTATGGCAACGACAAATACAACAACACCTATTTCGGCGTGACCGGCGACGAAAGCGTGGCCAGCGGTCTGGACGCCTATGCCCCCGGCGGCGGCATCAACGAAGCCGCCATTACTTTCGAAGCGCGCTATGAGTTGAACGAAACCACCGCCCTGCTGGGCGAAGTGCGTTACGGCAAGCTGATCGGCGACGCCGCCGATTCGCCGGTCGTGCAGGAAGAATACCAGCCTTCGCTGCGCTTGGGCGTGACGCGCCGCTTTTCGTTCGGCTTCTGATCGGGCGACATGACGGATGGGAAACGGGGCGCCTTGCGGCAGCCCCCGTTTTTCGTGTCAGCCTCCGGCCCGCACCCAACAGCTGACCTGCTGACCGGGGCGCATCGGGACCAGCGACGGTCTGTCGGTGGCGCAGCGCGCCTCGCGGATCGGACAGCGGGTGACGAAGGGGCAGCCCTTGGGCGGGTCGATGGGGCTGGGCAGATCGCCCTCCAGCAGGATCGTGCGGCGGTTGCGTTCGGCACGCGGATGGGGCTGCGGCACCGCCGACAGCAGCGCCTGCGTATAGGGATGTTCGGGACTGTCGAACAGGGTCGCGGTATCGGCGATCTCGACGATATGGCCAAGATACATGACCGCGATCCGGTCAGCCAGATGGCGCACCACCGACAGGTCATGCGAGATGAACAGCAGCGCCAACCCCAGGTCCTGCTGCAATTGCAGCAGCAGGTTCAGGATCTGCGACTGGATGGACACGTCCAGCGCCGAGACCGGTTGGTCGCAGACGATCAGCTTGGGCTGATAGGCCAAAGCCCGCGCGATGACGACCCGCTGCCGCTGCCCCCCCGACAATTCGTTCGGAAAGCGGTCGCGCTGCGACGGGTTCAGCCCGACCAGCGCCATGACTTCGGCCACGCGGGCGCGGCGATCGGCGGCGGGGACGCGCTGGATGGAGAGCGGTTCCTCGATCGACTGGCCGATGGTGCGCTTGGGGTTCAGCGCCGAGACCGGGTCCTGGAAGACCACCTGGAGGTCGCGCCACTGGGCGGCGCGTTCGGCGCGCGTCAGGCTGGCCATGTCGCGGCCTGCGAATTCGATCCGCCCCGCCGTCACCGGGTTCAGCCCCAGGATGGCGTTGCCCGTCGTGGATTTGCCGCAGCCCGATTCGCCGACGATCGCCAGGGTTTCCCCCGCAGCCACGTCGAACGAGACCCCATCGACGGCCTTGACCACCGATTTCGGTTTGCCGAAGCCCTCGCCTGTGACAGGGAAATGCGCCTTCAGGTCGGTGACGCGCAGCAGCGGCCTGTCGCTATCGGTCATGGTCGATCATCCCTGCCAGCACATTCCCTGAGCGCTAGCAGGGCAGTTGCCGGGCGCGCCTTTTCGGCTTCGGAATGCCCATGTCGCGCAGCATGGTGACCGCACGGGACCACGGGGCCCTTGTTTTCCCCCACCATGCGCCGACGGGCTTGCGCCCAAAAGCACGCGACCTGATTGGTTTGGACGCAGATGTCCAACCCCTCGATAACTTTGTGGGGACCGAACCTCGTTTGCAGGTTGGCAATTTCCCGCGTTGGCCTGATCATGCGCCGCCCGTTTGCGCCATGCCCATGGGCGGACCCGAAACCCGGTACAGCACAACGGTCAATGTGATATGAAAATTGACCGAGTGCAGCCCGTCCGGCGCTGCGCGACCGTCACCGTGGGTTGCCGACACTAATGCCGGTAGCGCGGAAAGTCTTTCAAGGCGACATGTCCCGTTCCAGCACTCAGGACACTAGCTGGATGATCGTCGGGAAAATCTGCCGCCCAAACGCCGCGCCGATGGCGACGACCAGACGACTAATACGGGTCAGGATCGTCTTGCACATGTTCGCAAGGGTCCGCGTTCGGGGCGACTGCAATGAGAGTGCCTGGGCCCGGGTCGCACCGCATCATGCGGTTGCTCGCCATGCTGCCCAATGTCAGCTGCGTGACTTTGGACCGGAAGCGCGACTGAGGCGTGTTCGTCATCGACGCCATGCTGCCCGGAGCGTCGATGATCGGCAGGTGGCTGCTGCAGTCATTTCCCCCACGCCTGTCGTGGTCAATTGCCTGCGGCAGGCATCCTAGGGCGGTTCGGATGACGCCGGCATAGCCCCATCGATCAAAGTAATCCTCGCTTGATCGCTGCGAATGCCTTGCGTACCCGACTGCCGCGCTGGCGATGGCGATCACAGCTGGAAAGGCTGGTGGCAGGGTTGTCTGTAGGCAATTACGGGTGGCGTGGAACTTTCGCCAAAACCCTTCAGGGTAGGGAACGCCCATCGGTTTCCTGTGCGGCTGGCGGCCACTTGGCGCACCCGATCTCAATGATGCCCTCGTCGCCGGGTAGCGGTTCTCGCAGGGCGGTGTCATGCAAGGCGTGATGGTCCCCGCCAGCCCCGCGGCGATAAACCGGTCGGCGTCGGCCCGATCATCATAGCCCCTGTGAAACCCCGCCGCCGGGCTGAAGATGAAGGGGAGCACGCTTCAATCCGCCACCCATATCGTGTGGTCGCTCCGATCCCAGACCTAGCGGCAGCGTCGTCGTTCAGATCAGATAGGCTTGGAGGTGCTTCTTGCACGATCATCCAAGCTGACCAGTGAAGTCAGCAGTTGTGCAATACAGATATAACTGTCAGCAAAACACTCATTTTCCGGCTGTCATCTTCAAAGATCTCAATGTCGAAACGAAAGCAGATAGCATGAACCGAACGATCATTGCATGGGGATGTCTCGGTTTGGTGCAGGAGGCCAAATGCGGTCCAACGACCCAATATACTGAAACTAGAAAACGACCGAGCGAATAGCGAACAAGGTGATTATCCCGGAATGCTCGCAGTGCCTTTACGTCAGGATGAAATGGATCACCAAAAGCCGCGGTAGCTACGAAACAGGTAGGAGAGCTGGTTTCGCCAGCTTCATTTTCGTCATGGCCGTGGTCATGATCATAGTGGTTGTGATAATCATGGTCGTCTTCTTCGATACCGTCATGATCGTCGACCTCTTCTTCGCTTGGAATATCAGAAGAATAATCTGCGCCATCGCTTAGCTCATCTGATATTTGCCCATTATTTGGTTCCCAACCTCCGTTTTCGTTGGGATGATGACCATCATTGATGCTCCCATTTCCTATCTCCGGACCTTTTTGTGGCGGAGATCCTATATCTGGATCATCGCCCTCATCGCCAGGACCGGGATGCGTCGGGTCATGTCCACCGTCATCCTGGTGGCCTTCATCATCATGACTAAGCTTCTTCAATGTAGCGTCCAAGCCATCGAAGTAATCATCTTCGTTGCTGGTGTGTTTTCCATCAGGAATTGTCTTGTAGACTTCTTTTATCTGCGCGCCACTTAGCGAACTGAAATGTTTACTGGTTATCGAGATCGCCTGATCGCTGTCCATGAAGTCCAAGATCTGGTCTTGGAGTTCCTCGGCGTGATCAGCATAATTCTCTAGCCGGACAAAATGACCACTTGGCAATTTGAGAATCGCATCATCGCCATCTTTTTGGATTCCAGCACGAATATCTTCGATATTTTCAAATTGATGCGACAACCCGATAACGTCATTCGAAGAAAAGTCTGTTATGATATGATTTTTATCCCCGCCAATGATAAAGCTGTTATGTCCGCCGCCACCCTCGATCTTATTTTCTCCAGTCTCGTCACCGATACCTGTGAAAATCAGATCATCGCCGGCCCCGCCAACGACCAGGTCATCGCCTTCGCCAGTGAATATGACATCGCCGTCATGTGAAGCTTCGATGTGATCGTCGCCCTTCCCCCCCGAAAGAATATTGTGACCTCGGTCCCCAATCAGGGTATCGTTGCCAACGTGACCTCTCAGGATATCATTGCCCGCTCCACCTTGGATGAAGTCGTTGACCATCCCATTGGACGGATCGGTCGTGTTATGGGCGCCCTCGATAACCAGGTCACGATCATAATCTGAAACGACGACCACCACCATTTCCCCTGGAGAAACGACTGGTATATCTTCGGGTTTCAGTCCGGCGCTGACCTTCATGTCCGCGCGAGCATCCGCAATGCCATCTGGCGCTGTAAGCTCTGTCGCGGATTCATCGAACCATGGGGAGTGTGGAGAGTTTGCGGGTGTCAGTTCGTAGAAAGTGAGGTGTTCCTGACCTTCGAGGTCTACCAGATCGATGGGCGCAACCTGGGTCCCTCCGTTGAACATGAAGATGATGCTCTGATCGCTTTCGCTAAATCCGCTGACACGATCCAAGTCGGGATAGTCGACAACACTCCTGATCTCATCTTCCTTCATAACGGTCTTATCAATCAGATAGGCCTGCGCAATGTCGAATACCTGTCCCATCGGGGTGGCGATGGCGACAATATCTCCCTCGTCACTCTCGCCATAGGGAAACTTTATGTCGTGAAATTTGTTTGACAGCCATTCGTAGGCAATTCCCCAGTGGCTGATTTCGTCAATGCCGGAACTCACTGCTCCGGAAAAAGCCTCCAGCCATGCGGCTCCCTGCTCGATCCCTACGGCGGTGTTCTCACCTATATTGAACTCCGAAAGGTAAAGCTTGAGGTCGTCAGAAAATCCATAGGATTCATTGAAGACTTCCATGGGCTTTATGGCCCAATCTATTTTTTGTTCTATGGCATTCGCGTCGGGGTACGAGTGCTGAAATATTGTTCCGACCAGCTCACGGTTGTCCAAGGAGATCTGGGAGATAATGTCTCGTGATTCCTGTGGCCCGACGGCAGTCCAGCGGCCATCTTCGCCCTGCTCGGCCTTCCATTGCACTCCGGCTTGGATGCCTATGGATGGCTGATACCATTCACCATTCTGATCCGAAATGCGTTCGATCATTTCGTTGATCTTCGGTATCTCGAAGTTGGCTATTTTTCCATATTCCTCGCCGTTCAACGAGCCCCAATAGTTACTACCCCAATATTCATTACCAATTTCTATGTCCGATATATTCGCGTCCGGAAAATCTTGGAGAGCTTGTTCTAGACTATCGAGATATTTATCAAAGCCTGCGTGATCAAATTCGGCAGTGACTTTGTTGTAGAATTGGAATGTCGGTGTAACAATCGTGACAGGCTTGCCCTCTGCCTCGGAAAAAATCAAAGCCTCTCTGATCGTTAGGACATAGTCGTCATCGGCTCTGTCCAAGGTATTTCCAAATATCTTGTCGAGACCTCCATTTTCCCATGTCTGATCTTCGGTAACTCCCCCGCCGGGGTATCTGAAGGACGAGAAGTCAATTTCCTTCAAGACCTCGGCGTATGGTTCGCCTTCGCGCAAACTGTCTCTGGTCAGGATCATATTCGCGCCGAAATGCGCGCTGGTGATGACATGCATTCGTTGGAAGCCCCCAGATGTCGGTGGTATGATCCGGGCCTGTGACGCCAGATCATTTCCGTTAGGGGTAGGTGGACAAGGTTTCGGACGGGTTAATGCATTTATACAATTGTTATTAATATCTTAACCTTACTTTAACATTCACTGCCGCAGCCATCCGGTGAAATCCGGACAGTTTGTCTCGGTCTCCGTCTCGGGGCGGCGGATGTCCGAGATCCGGCCGCGGTGGATGTGGATGGCCGGTCCCACGGCCGCGCCCTCGACGAAGAGCAGCAGCCGCTGGTGGATCACCGCGTCGCGCCATTCCGCCTCGTCGTTCATATGCGCCAGCGACAGCGCCGGGCTGACCGCGCCGAAGCGGTACTTGGCCGGATGCGCGTCCATCACCCCCGAGGCGCGGATACCCGAGGCCCCGATGACCCCGTGGGCGGCCAGCCAGGTGTGGGTGCCGTCATGCCATGGCGTGCTGCCCTCGATCAGCCGCAGCGTCCCGGAGGCAAAGCCGATCTCGAAGCTGCGCCGCGCCTCGATGGCGTCGCGGTTGGCTTCCAGAAAGGCGATCTGCGCGGGCGTGAAGCTCACCGGTCGAACTCCTCGATGAAGGTCAGCGTCACCGGCTCGCCCCAGGACAGCAGGTCGCGGTCCCGCTCGCCCTCGCCATCGGTGGCGAATTTCGCATGGGCCACCGGCGGATCAGTTTGCAGGGTCGTGCCGGCGGGGATGGCGGCGCGCAACGGCGGCTCGACCTTGACCCAGCCCCGGCATTGCGCCGCACCACCCGGTAGACGAAGCCCGCGACGCTGAAGAGATCGCCGACCCGGAATGAGGGCCGCGCCGGATCGCTCAGCGCCACGTTCAGCTCCGTGGCGCCCGCGGCGGCGGTGGCCGTGTTGATCATCGGCTCGACGCCGCGGCCAAGGTCGGCGGCAGTGCCGCCGAGATCGAGGGGAAGGTCGAATAAAGGGCCGCGCCATCACCCATCACCCCCAGGAGCTGGCCTGGATCGAGGCGCGCAAGCACCTGCCGCGGGCAGAGCTGCACAGGCTGTTCCGGGCCTTCTGGCAGCGCGACGACGTCTCGCAGGCGAACCTGACCGCACTCTGCAAACGGCGCGGCTGGATGACCGGGCGCACGGGGCATTTCACTAGGGGGCAGGTCTCCCGCAACAAGGGCAAGCCGATGCCCCCCGAGGTCAGGGCCAAGGTCATGGCGACGGCTTTCAAGCCGGGGCATCGGCCTGCGAACCATCGCGGCCCGGGCCATGAACGCATCGACAGCAAGGACGGCTATGCGGTGATGATCGTCGACGAGCGGAACCCGTGGAGCGGGCACGCCACGCGCCCGGTCCACAAGCACCGCTATCTGTGGGAACAGCAGCACGGTCCGGTGCCCGAAGGGCACGTCCTGAAATGCCTTGACGGCGACAAGACCAATTGCGACCCGGCCAACTGGCACGCGATCCCCCAAAGCATGCTGCCCCGGCTGAACGGTCGCTGGTCGGGCCTCAAATACGACGACGCGCCCGCCGAGTTGAAGCCCGCGGTGACCTCGACCAGTTGAAAGCCGCGATCGACGCAGCGCCTCGGCACATTACCTCGCTTGTCACACAGCACGGAAAATCACCGTCAACCCAGGTGTGCAGCAGCTGGTTTGCGGGTGCTGCGACAGGGGAGAAATCTGCCCGCAGACTGCGCAAGGCCCAAGCAGAAGCATTGGCTGAGGCGGGTGCAACTGCGTACCAGAGCGTGTCGCGGGCTTTGAGATTCAAGGTTTCCGGAAAGCCCGTTCTGTGATTCGCTTGTGCTGAGGCAAATAAGGGGTGGCAAATGGGCAAGCCGCATCCAATGGAGCTTCGCGCACGGGTCATGGCGTTCGTAGGCGAGAGGCACGGTCACCGTGAGACTGCGCGGCACTTTCGGGTTTCGCCGATATTCGTGAACGATCTGGTTAAGCTGCGCCGCGAGACCGGAGGACTGACTGCGAGACGGCAAGGCAATGGTGGGGGCCATGGCAAACTGACGGGCGTGACCGGTTGGCTCAAGGCTCGAGTCACGGTCAAAGGCGAGATCACGCTCGACGAATTGGTGGCCGACTTGTCTTAAACCCACAACATCGCCGCTCACAGTGCCGCAGTCTGGAGGGCGCTTCGCGGGCTCGGTCTGACACACAAAAAAAGCCATGCAGGCGCCTGAACAGAAGCGCAAGGACGTCGCCGACCTGCGCCATGTCTGGATAGCGAGGCGCCAGCCTATCATGGCCAGCCATCTGGAACGGTTGGCTTTTATTCATGAGACGAGCGTCAAGATGAACATGGCCAAGACCACCGCCTGGGCCCCCTGCGGCCGGCGCCTCGTCGATCATGCGGGTTCGGGCATTGGAAGACCCAGACCTTCGTTGCCGCGCTGCGCCATGACCGGCTGGACGCGCACTGGGTCATCGACGGCACGATGAATGTCGAGATGTTCGATCTCTGTATCAAAACCCAGCTGGTCCCGACGCTCAGGGCCGGAGACGTCGTCATCCTCGACAACCTGTCCAGCCACAAGAGCCCCACCGCAGCGGCTACCCTGTGCGACATCGGCGCCTGGTTCCTGTTTCTGCCGCCTGACAACCCGATCTGAACCCGATCGAAATGGCATTCTCCAAGCTCAAGACCCTGATCAGGAAAGGCCGCTGCCCGATCCTACGATCAACTATGGGCCGCGGTCGGACAGATCTGCGACCTCTTCTCTGACGAGGAATGCTGCAACTATTTTAAAGCTGCAGGATATGAGGCCAGTTGAACGCAACGCGCTCTAGATCGCGGCTTGGACAGGCCATGAAGCGCTGTCCGAAGTGCAGCGATACTCCAAGGCAGCAGACCGCCCACGGGTGCTTTCAAGCACGGATCCAGAACGAAAATTGGAAACCATTCCCGCCCATACTGGAAACTGTTCCACAAGTGGTTGATTTTATAAAAAGAAATTTAGAACTGGCGACCCCGGGAGGACTTGAACCCCCAACCCCAGACTTAGAAGGTCCGTGCTCTATCCAGTTGAGCTACGGGGCCGCTTGGCGATCCGCGGGGGATCGCAGATGGTGTTTAGCGCTCTTCGGCGGGGCTTTCAAAGCCATATTGCGTGACGGACACCGTCACGACAGCGCGCGCGTCATGAAGACCGAATTGGGGTCGGGGCGGTAATCGGCAAAGGGCGGGCATTCGCTGAAGCCCGCGCGCGTGTAAAGCCCGCGCGCCGCGACGAAGGTTGGCTGGACGCCCGTTTCCAGTGACAGCCGGGTCAGACCATTGGCCAAGGCGTGATCGACCAGATGGTTCAGCATCATCCGCGACAGGCCGAGGCCGCGATGTTCGGCCAGGACATGCATGGATTTCAGCTCTCCGTGGCCGCCGCCAAGATCCTTCAGCGCGCCCATCGCGACCGGGATGCCATCGGCACGGGCGACGAAGAAGGCGATCGCGGGGTGGGCCAGCCCCGATGCGGGCAGCATGTGGATCGATTCGGGCGGGGTGTCGGCCTGCATGTCGGCGGTGTGGCGCTGGAACAGCAGGTCCAGATCGGGGCCAAGCGGGCTTTCGCGGTGGATGGTCGGGGTCATTCAGGCAGCCTTTCGTGGCGCCCGGCGCGCGGGATCGGTCCTGCGCGCCGGGCGATGTTCCCGGTTACAGAACCTTGTCGAAGACGGGCCGCAGGCGGTCAAGCGTGCCGTTCACGTCCTTCAGCTTGTCCAACCCGAAGAGCCCGATGCGGAAGGTCGAGAAACCGTCCCCTTCCTCGATGGCCAGGGGCACGCCCGCCGCGATCTGGGTGCCTTGGGCGGCAAAGGCCTTGCCCGACTTGACTTGCGGATCGTCGGTATAGCTGACGACGACGCCCGGCGCCTGAAAGCCCTGCGCCGCCACCGATGCGATGCCGCGTTCGGCCAGTTCGGCACGGACGGCACGGCCAAGCGCCCATTGCGCGTCGCGGGCGGTTTCCAGCCCGAAATCCATGGTCTCCTGCATCGCATCGCGCAGGCCCAGCAGGGCGTCGGTGGGCATGGTGGCGTGATAGGCGGGGCCGCCATCCTCATAGGCCTTCATCATCGCGCGCCATTTCTTCAGGTCCAGCGCGAAGCTGTCGCTGGTGGTGGTGGCCAGCCGTTCCGCGGCGCGTTCCGACATCATCACCAGCCCCGCCGCAGGGGATGCCGACCACCCCTTTTGCGGGGCCGAGATCAGCACGTCGACGCCGGTGGCCTTCATGTCCACCCAGATGGCGCCCGAGGCGATGCAATCCAGCACCATCAGCGCGCCGACCTGATGGGCGGCATCGGCCATCGCGGTGATGTAATCATCGGGCAGGATCAGCCCGGCGGATGTTTCCACATGGGGCGCAAAGACCGCGTCGGGCCGCGTTTCCAGGATGCGGGCCACGACCTGATCGATGGGCGGCGGGGCATAGGCGGGATGGGGCGCGTTGCCGGTGGGGCGGGCCATGACGACGGTCGTGTCGCGGGCAAAGCCGCCTGCCTCGAAGATCTGGCTCCAGCGATAGCTGAACCAGCCGTTGCGCACGATCAGGGCATGCGCGTCGCGGCCGAACTGGCGTGCGACCGATTCCATCGCATAGGTGCCGCCGCCCGGCACGATGGCGATCTCGGCCGCGCCATAGACCTGGCCCAGCATGCCCGACAGATCGCGCATCACCTGCTGAAAGCGTTGCGACATGTGGTTCAGGGACCGGTCGGTGAACACGACCGAGAATTCGTCCAGACCCTGCGGGTCGATTTCGGGGCGCTGATGGGGCATGGGGCGTCCTTTCATGGCTTTGCGCGAACCCTAGCGCGCCCGTTCCTCCCCCGCCAGAGCGCCAAAGGGCGCAGTGCCTCTTGCGCCCGCGCCATGCCCGCGACTAGGTTCAGGGTGTCAGCAACATCAAGGTTTTCCATGCGTATCGGCATACTTCAATGCGGCCAGTCGCCTGCGCAGTTGAAGGACAGCTTGGGCGATTACCCCGACATGTTCGTCCGCCTGCTGGGCGGGCGCGGTTTCGAATTCGACATCTGGCATGTCGAGGAGATGCATTTCCCCGACGACCCCCATGCCGCCGACGGATGGCTGCTGACCGGATCGCGCCACGGCGCCTATGAGGACCACGCCTTCATTCCGCCATTGGAGGATTTCATCCGGCGGACCTATGCCGATGGGGTGCCGATGGTGGGGATCTGCTTTGGCCACCAGATCATCGCGCAGGCTCTCGGCGGAACGGTGATCAAGCATCCCGGCGGTTGGGCCGTGGGCACGCAGGATTACGATTTCGGCGGCCAGCCCGTGACGCTGAACGCCTGGCACCAGGATCAGGTCGTGACGCTGCCCGAAGGGGCCCAGGTCGCGGGACGCAACGCATTTTGCGAAAACGCCGCACTGATCTATGGCGACCGCGCCTATACCGTCCAGGCGCATCCCGAATTCAAGGATGAATTCGTGCAGGGCCTGATGGACACCCGCGCCAAGGGCGTCGTGCCGCCCGAATTGCTGGCGCAGGCCAGCGCCCGCATGGGTCAGGCCGACGGCTCGGGCCTGCTGGCCGATCAGATCGAAGCCTTCTTCAAGCAACCGCGCGCCCTGACGCGCCCCGATACGCAAGGTGCCGCATGACCGACTGGACCGACAAGTTTCCCAAGGCGGCCCGCGATTTCGTCGCCGGTCGCCGCCTGGACGAGGTCGAGTGCATCGTTGCCGACATCGCGGGCGTCGCGCGCGGCAAGGCGATGCCCGCCTCGAAATTCGCGCGCCAGGAACAGTTCTATCTGCCGAACTCGATCTTTCTGCAGACGATCACGGGGGAATGGGCCGACAACCCCTCGGGGGCCTTCACCGAACCCGACATGGTGATGAAGCCCGATTATTCGACCGCCACGGCGGCGCCCTGGACGGCCGACTGGACCATCCAGGTCATCCACGACGCGCTGGACCAGCAGGGCAACCCCGTGCCCATCGCGCCCCGCAACGTGCTGAAACGCGTCGTCCAGCTGTACAAGGACAAGGGCTGGAAGCCCGTCATCGCCCCCGAGATGGAGTTTTTCCTGGTCGCCCGCAACATCGACCCGAACCAGCCGATCATCCCGCCCATGGGCCGCACGGGGCGCAGGGCGGCGGCCAAGCAAGCCTATTCCATGTCGGCGGTCGACGAATACGGCAAGGTCATCGACGACATCTATGATTTCGCCGAGGCCCAGGGCTTCGAGATCGACGGCATCCTGCAGGAAGGCGGCGCGGGCCAGGTCGAGATCAACCTGAACCACGGCGACCCCGTGGCCCTGGCCGACGAGATCTTCTTCTTCAAGCGCCTGATCCGCGAGGCCGCGCTGCGCCACGATTGTTTCGCCACCTTCATGGCCAAACCCATCGAGGGCGAGCCGGGCAGCGCGATGCATATCCACCATTCCATCACCGATCTGGAAACCGGTCGGAACATCTTTTCCAATGAAAAGGGCGGCGAAACCGATGCCTTCATGCATTTCATCGCCGGAATGCAGAAGCACCTGCCCGCGGCCATCGCGCTGCTGGCCCCATATGTGAACAGCTATCGCCGCTATGTCCCCGACTTCGCGGCGCCGATCAACCTGGAATGGGGCCGCGACAACCGGACCACCGGCCTGCGCATTCCCATTTCGGACCCCGAGGCGCGGCGCGTGGAAAACCGTCTGGCGGGCATGGATTGCAACCCCTATCTGGGGATCGCGGCCAGCCTGGCCTGCGGCTATCTGGGTCTTCTGGAACAGGAAGGCCCGCGCGCGGAATGCCTGGGCGACGCCTATATCTCGCAGGATGACCAGCTGCCCTACAACCTGGGCGATGCGCTGGACCTGATGTCGGAAAGCACCGCCATGCGCGGCGTCCTGGGCGAGGAGTTCGCCGATGTCTACGAGGCCGTCAAGCGCAACGAATACAAGGAGTTCCTGCAGGTCATCAGCCCGTGGGAACGCGAACACCTGCTGTTGAACGTATGAACCTGCTGCATCTGAACGACCGGCCAGGTGAATACCCGCCCAGTCTCTATGCGGGGGACGGGACGGGTTCGGCCTTGGACCCGCTGCGGGGGGACGCGCGGGCCGATGTGGTGGTCGTGGGCGCGGGCTATACCGGCCTGTCGGCGGCGCTGCATTTGGCGCGGCGCGGCCTGTCGGTGACCGTGCTCGAGGCGCAGCGGGTGGGTTTCGGCGCATCGGGGCGCAATGGCGGGCAGATCGGATCGGGTCAGCGGCAAGAGGTCGATTGGCTCGAGGCGCGCATGGGCCGCGACACCGCCCGCCGCCTGTGGGACCTGGCCGAGGAAGCCAAGGCCTTGGTGCGCGACCTGGCGCAGGCGGGCGGCGTTCCGGTCCGCGACGGCATCGCCCATGCCTGCCGCACCACCCCCGAGATCGATCATGCCCGCCACATGGCCGACCATCTGGCGCGGCATTACGATTACGACCGCGTGCAGCCGCTGGACCGCGACGCGCTGGCCCGCGCCCTGGGCAGCGATGCCTATGCCGGGGGCGATCTGGATCACGGCGCGGGGCATCTGGACCCGCTGGCCCTGGTCCGGACCATGGCGGCGCAGGCACAGGCCGCCGGCGCCACCATCCACGAGGCAAGCGAGGTGACCGGGATCGACCACGCCCCCCATGCGGGCGGCAGGTCGCAGGTGCGCACGGCCCATGGCCGCGTCAGTGCCGATCATGTCATCCTGGCCTGCAACGGCTATCTGGGCGATCTGGACCGCCATGTCGCCGCGCGGGTCATGCCGATCAACAACTACATCGTTGCGACCGAGCCGCTTGGCGACAGGTTCCCGGACATCCTGCCCGACCGCATCGGCGTGGCCGACACGAAATTCGTGGTGAATTACTGGCGCATGGACGACCGCCGCCGGCTGGTCTTTGGCGGGGGCGAAACTGTCACCTATCGGTTTCCGCGCGACATCATGGGGGTGGTGCGCCCGCATCTGCTGTCGGTCTATCCGCAGCTGCGCGACGTGACGCTGACCCATGCCTGGGGCGGGACGCTGGCCATCACCATGAACCGGATGCCCTGCTTTGCCCGTCCGGCGCCGAACTGCCTGTCGGCCAGCGGCTTTTCCGGCCACGGCGTTGCGATGGCCACCCTGGCGGGACGCCTGATGGCCGAGGCGGTGGCGGGGCAGGCCGAACGGTTCGATGTCATGGCATCCGTGCCGACGCGGCCCTTCCCCGGCGGGGCGATGCTGCGCGGTCCGCTGCTGGTGGCGGGCATGGCTTGGTTCGGGTTGCGCGACCGGCTGGGGTTCTGAACGGGTGGCCTGATCAGCCGCGCGGCAGGCCCATCCGTTCCAGCACCTGCTGGCGGATCAGCGCCGATTGCTGGTCGGGCACGCCCAGCAGGCCCGCCACCAGCCGGATCAGGCTTTCCTCGTCCGCGGCGCGGGTTTCGTCGGCATAGGCGACCTCCCACAATGCGGCCAGCACGCCGGCGCGGTCCTCCAGCGCGATGCGGTCCTTGATCTGGCGGGTAAAGCGCACCGTGTCGCTGGCCTGCGCCTCCAGCGCCTCGGCTTGGGCGCGGCGGTCGGCGGCTTCCTCGGGGGTCAGGCCGTGGCGGCGGGCCAGCACACGGTCGATGCGCATGCGTTCGGCATCGTCATAGCTGTCATCAGACCGCGCCACCCGCACCAGCAGCGCCGCGATGGCCAGTTCGGCCTCTTGGCTGCCCATGGGTTCGGGATGGGTCGCCTCGCCCATCAGCAGCGCCAGGATATCCTTGAACATGATGCGTCCTTTCCGGGGGCTTCAGCCCGCCCAGCCCTCGACGATGATGACATCGGCCTGCGACACGGGTTCGCGCAGCGCCTTGGCCGCCTGGTAGCCGGCGCTGTGATAGCAATCCTGCGCCGCCTTCAGCGAGGGAAATTCGATCACGACACTGCGGGGACGCGCCTGTCCCTCGACGACCTCCTGCGGGCCGCCACGCACCAGAAAGCGCGCGCCGTATTCCGCAAAGGGCGCGGCATTGGCACGGCGATAGGCCTCATAGGCGTCGGGGTCGTCGATCGTCACATGGGCGATCCAATAGGCCTTGGTCATTCCGCCTCCGGGATGGTGATGCGTCCTTCGGCCACGCGCACGGCGCGGCCCGACACATGGACAGCCGACAGTCTGCCCCCGCTGACGGTCACGCGCAACCCGATGCGCGACGGGCGTCCCATCTCGACGCCCTGACGCAATTCCAGCCGCGTCTCGCCCTCGGGCAGGACGCCTGCCGCCAGCAGCGGCGCCGCCAGCGTGGCCGAGGCCGATCCGGTGGCCGGATCTTCGGGAATGCCATTGGCCGGGGCGAACATCCGGGCGCGGAAACCCTGATCTTCGGGGGTATAGGCATAGACTTTGGGGATATCACGGGTCAGCGCCTCGAAGGCCGCCCCTGCGGGGCGCGCCTGTGCCAGGGCCGCCAGATCGCGCAGCGGGGCAAAGATGAAGCCGGGCCCGGCCTGTGCCATGACCGGACGGTGCGCACCGAAACCCACCTGGTCCGGCGCCAGCGCCAGCCCCGCGGCCACGACGGCCGGATCGACCGGTGCGCCCAGTTCCGGCAGCACCGGCGCCCGGAATTCGGCCAGCCCCTCCGCGATGGTGACGGGCACCATCCCGGCCTCCTCCTCCAGCACCAGATGGCCGTCCTGCCCGTCCGACAGGTGCAGGGCGCAGCCGATGGTGGGATGACCCGCAAAGGGGATCTCGGCCAGGGGCAGGAAAATCCGCACCCGCGCCCTGTTCGCAGGGTCCGCGGGGCGCATCACGAAGATCGTCTCGGACAGGTTGAACTGGCGCGCGATGGTCTGCATCTGCGCCCCGTTCAGATCATCGGCCCCCATGACAATGGCCAGGGGGTTGCCGCTGAAGGCGCGGTCCGTGAAAACGTCATAGACGAAGAAATCCAGCATCCGCCCCCCTGTCCGTGCAGAAACTATCCGCGGGGGTCGCCCCGCTCAGTACTTCTGCGGCACATAGAGGTCCCGGGGCAAGATCTCGCGTTCGTAATCGGGGTTGAAGACGCGGTCGGGCAGGCGGACCTCCTCATGGGGGACATCGCCATAGGGGATCATCCCCAGCAGGTGGTCGATGCAGTTCAGGCGGGCGCGTTTCTTGTCATTGCCGGGCACGATGTACCAAGGTGCCTCGGGGATGTTGGTGCGTTCGAACATGTCTTCCTTGGCCTTGGTATAGGCCTCCCACCGGACGCGCGACTGCAGGTCCATCGGCGACAGCTTCCACTGCTTCAGGGGATCGTGGACGCGCATCTGAAAGCGCATCTGCTGTTCCTCGTCGGTGATCGAGAACCAGTATTTGATCAGCCGGATGCCCGACCGCACCAGCATGCGTTCGAATTCCGGCACGTCCTGGAAGAACTGTTCGACCTGATCCTCGGAGGCAAAGCCCATCACGCGTTCCACGCCCGCGCGGTTGTACCAGCTGCGGTCGAACAGCACGATCTCTCCGCCTGCGGGCAGGTGGGGGACATAGCGCTGGAAATACCACTGGGTCTTTTCGCGGTCCGAAGGTGCGGGCAGCGCCGCCACCCGCACGATGCGCGGGTTCAGGCGTTGGGTGATGCGCTTGATGGCGCCGCCCTTGCCGGCGCTGTCGCGGCCCTCGAAGACGACGACGACCTTTTCCTTGTGATGGCTGACCCAATCCTGCAGCCGGATCAGTTCGGATTGCAGGCGCAGCAATTCGCGGAAATAGGTCTTGCGCTCCATCCGGTCGGGGTGGTGGGCGCGATAGATGCGGCGGATCTCGGCCGACAGCATCGCGTCTTCCAGCTCCAGCTCGATATCCTCGTCCAGCGTCTCTTGCAGTTCGGCTTCCAGCCAATCCTTGTAGTCGTCGTTCATCGCGGTCTCCGGGGGTCTTTGCTGCGCGGTCTATGCGGGAAATGTAACGGGCTTGCGTCAGCGGCCGAACTGTCTGACACATTCCGGCGTCACGGCCAGCACGAAGCTGCCGTCGCGCAGGCCGTCGACGGTGCCGCACCACGCGCCCTGCGTGGTGAACAGGCTTTGCGTGCCGCGTGCGGGGCGATAGGCGACGCGTCGCCCGTTGATGTCGAACAGGTTCAGCACGCCGCCGGCGTTGCGGGCGTAATACCCCAGCACATCACCTTGCGCGGTGAAGATCAGCCGCTTTTCATTGGCCGGGTTGGTGGGCCGGTTTTCCCAGGCCGCCGATGAATTGGCGGTGTTTCCGGCGGAATTCCACGCCGAATGCGGCGCGTTGCCCGGCCGCGACGGGCTGTTGGCAGGGTTGCCCGGCCCCACGTCGAAGGGCAGCTGCGTGCGGTCCAGCACGATCAGCGGGGCATCCGCCAGCGCGGGGGCGGCCAGACAGCACAGGATCGAGATCAGGCGGAACATGGGATGCCCTTGGGTCGGTTCGTGACCCGCCCATCATGCCCTGAACCGCCGCCCGATGACAGGGCCGCGCAAGGATTGTTGCGCCGGTCGCGATGCGGGCCTAAGCCCGTGGGGCAGGGCGCCGCATCGGCATGATGCCTTGGGCGTTTTCCTGACGAAAAAGGGGCTGATCATGGCCGATGACGACTATGTCTATGACGATGTGACGGGCGAATGGCGCCCTGCCGGCGAGATCGCCGCCGAGGCCGATGCCGCGCAGGTGGTGCGCGACAGCGCGGGCACCGTTCTGGCCGATGGCGACCAGGTGGTGCTGATCAAGGATCTGAAGGTCAAGGGCACCAGCACGGTCCTGAAGCAGGGCACCGTCATCCGGTCGATCCGCCTGACCGCGGACCCCGCCGAGGTCGATTGCCGCCACGATACGGTCAAGGGCCTGGTGTTGCGGACCGAGTTCCTGCGCAAGCGCTAGGTCTTCAGGGCTTCGATGATGCGGTCCCATTCCGCGCGGTTGCCCGGCACGCCAAGGCGCAGCCACCGCGCGGAATAGAGAAAGCGCCGCGACCAGATCTGCGCACGCGCCAGCCTGTCCTGCGCCGCCGCCGCATCGGGCGTGTCGTAAAGGCGGAACAGATGCGTGCCCCCCGCCTGCCGCCAGCCCGCGCCGACCGCCAGCCGGTCCAGCCGCAATGATGCCTCGGCGTGATAGCCGATGGCATCGTCGGCCCAGGCCAGATCCCCCATCGCCGCCGTCGCGATCTGCAGCGCGGGGCCGTTCACCGACCATGGTCCCGCCGCCTGCGCCATCCGCGCCAGCAGGTCGGGCGCGCCGATGACAAAGCCAAGCCGGATGCCCGCCAGACCCCAGAATTTGCCGAAGCTGCGCAGCAGGGTGCAGTTCTCGGGCAGATCGCCCGCCAGCGACAGGTCCGGGCGGGGATCGGCAAAGCTTTCGTCCACGACCAGTTGACCGACCGTCGCCGCCAGATCGCGCAGCTGCCGGGGCTGCCATTCGCGTCCGTCGGGGTTGTTGGGGTTCACCACCACAGCCAGATCCGCGCCCCGCATATCTGCCAGCGTGGGGCAGGGAGAGACCTGCCAGCCCGCCGCCGTCAGGCTGGCCGCATGTTCGTTATAGGTGGGCTGCAGCACCGCCGCGCGCCCCATGGGCAACACCCGCGGCAGCAGCTGGATCGCGGCCGAGGCCCCCGCCACCGCCAGCAGCCGATCGGGCGCGCAGCCATACCAGGACGCCGCCACCCGGATCAGGCGCGATTCGGCCTGACGGGTCGGCAGATTGCGCCATGCGTCGTCGGATATGGCGGGGACCGGCCAGGGGCGGCGGTTGATCCCTGTGGACAAGTCGATCCAAACTCCGGGACCAAAGCGCATTTGCGCCTCGTCCAGGTTGCCTCCGTGATCGCGCTGCATCTTGGATTCCCGCCTTAATTCCCGCCCCGACTGCTAGGGCAGAACTTATCCCCATGCAATCCATCCCCAGAAACCGACTTTACAGGAAAGACCCCTGCAGCCACGATATATGGTAAGAAGAAGGCGGTCAGACGCCTGGTGTTGTGTTTTTACCAAGTGGCCGGCCCGATCGGGGCGCGGTCGTCCAGAAGGCAGACGATGTCCCTTACCCGCGCCTATATCGCCAGCGACGAGATCCACCCCATCGACATCGTCGAGGCGGTGGCCAATCATCACGATTGGGAATTCGACCGCCTGGCCGATGACGAGATCACCATGGTCGTCGAGGGTCAGTGGCGCAATTATGTGCTGACGCTGGCCTGGGTCGCCAGGGACGAGGTGCTGCGCCTTGTCTGCGCCTTCGACCACGATCCCCCCGAAGGCCGCTTGCCGCTGATCTATGAAACGATCAATCTGGCCAACGACCAGGTCTGGGATGGCGGCTTCACCTATTGGGGCGGCGAAAGGCAGATGGTCTGGCGCTATGGGCTGGTTCTGGCGGGCGACATCATCGCCTCGACCCGGCAGGTGGACCAGATGATCGCCAGCGCGCTTGCGGCTTGCGAACGCTTCTATCCCGCCTTCCAGCTGGTCGCATGGGGGCAGACGGCGCCGCGCCCGGCGCTGGACATTGCCTTTGGGGAAACCTACGGCAGGGCATGACGGCGGGAACGCCCGCCTGCCACGAACGGGGGACGCGGATGAGCGATTTCGACGATATCAATGCACGCGGGCTGGTGCTGGTCGGCTGCGGCAAGATGGGTGGGGCCATGCTTAAGGGCTGGCTGGCGCGCGGGCTGGACCCGGCATCCGTGACCGTGATCGACCCCAAGCTGGCGCCCGAATGGCAGGACAAGGGCCTGAACGTGAACGGCGATTTGCCCCGTGATCCGGCGGTGGTGGTGCTGGCGGTCAAGCCGCAGATGATGGGCGACGCCTTGGGCCGGATGCCCGATTTGTCGGGGGCGTTGGTGATCTCGGTCGCGGCGGGCACGATGATCGCCACCTTTGAAAAGGCCTTTCCCGGTGCGCCCATCGTGCGCGTCATGCCCAACACCCCCGCCGCCATCGGCAAGGGCATTTCCGCCATGATCGGCAATGCCGCCACCACTCCCGCCCAGCTGGACCTGGCCGAGACGCTGATGCGCGCCGTGGGCCGTGTCGTGCGTCTGGAGGGCGAAGACCAGATGGACGCCGTCACCGGCCTGTCGGGCAGCGGCCCCGCCTATGTCTTTCACATGATCGAGGCGATGGCCCGGGCAGGCGAGGCGCAGGGCCTGTCGCCCGACCTTTCGCTGGAACTGGCGCGCATGACCGTCGCGGGTGCGGGCGCGCTGGCCATTGATGCCGACGAAGATCCGGGCGTCCTGCGCCAGAACGTCACCTCGCCCAACGGCACCACCGCCGCGGGGCTGGAGGTGCTGATGCAGGATCTGCCCGATCTGATGACCCGCACCGTCGCCGCCGCCGCCGAACGCGGGCGTGCCCTGGGCCGGGGCGAGGCATGACGATCAGCTTCGACGATTTCGACAAGGTCGACATCCGCACCGCCACCATCACCCGCGCCGAGCCCTTCCCCGAGGCCCGCAAGCCCGCCATCAAGCTGTGGCTGGATCTGGGCGATCTGGGAGAGCGCAAATCATCCGCCCAGATCACCCGGCATTACGATCCAGCCTCGCTGGTGGGCAGACAGGTGCTGTGCGTGGTGAATTTCCCGCCCCGCCAGATCGGCCCCTTCATGTCCGAGGTGCTGGTGCTGGGCGTGCCCGACCCCGATAACGACGTGGTGCTGATCGGCCCCGATCAGCCTGTCCCGAACGGAGGAAAGCTGTTTTGAAGCTGCTGGTCACTCGTCCCATGACGACCCGTGCGCGCGCCGCGATCGAGGCGGAATGCGACGCGACATTCCTGGAAAACACCAAGCTGGACGCCACCCAGGCCGCCCGCGCGATGCAGGATTACGACGCGATCATCCCGACCATCGGTGACGCCTTCACCGCCCAGGCCTTTCACGGCACGCCGCGCTGTAGGCTGCTGGCGAATTTCGGCGCGGGCTTCAACCATATCGACATCGATGCCGCCCGGCGCGCGGGCATCACCGTCACCAACACCCCCCATGTCGTGACCGACGCCACCGCCGACATCGCCATCACGCTGATGCTGATGACGCTGCGCCGCGCCTCCGAAGGGGAACGTCTGCTGCGGGCGGGCGAATGGGTGGGCTGGAACCCGACGCAGATGCTGGGCCGTCACATGACGGGCGCCACGGTCGGCATCGTCGGCATGGGCCGCATCGGCAAGGCCATCGCGCGCCGCTGCCATTTCGGCTTTGGGATGGAGGTGGTGTTCTTCAACCGCTCGACCGTCACCGATCTGGACCACCCGGCGCGTCAGGTGCCCGATCTGCTGGAGATGCTGCGCGATTGCGACGTGGCGGTCATCGCCGTGCCGGGCGGCGACAAGACGCGGGGCATGATCGGCCAGGACCAGCTGGCGGCCCTGGGTGCCGACAGCTTCCTGATCAACATCGCCCGCGGCGACGTGGTGGACGAAGACGCGCTGATCGCGGCGCTTTATGCGGGCACGATTGCGGGGGCGGGGCTGGACGTCTATGCCAAGGAACCGCATGTGCCCCAGGACCTGATCGACGCCCCGAACACCACGCTGTTGCCGCACCTGGGAACCGCCACCGATGATACGCGAACCCAAATGGGTCTGCGCGCCCTGCGCAACGTGGCGGCCTTTGCCGCAGGTCAGGAACCCCCCGACAAGGTAAGCTGATCACGACCGGTTTGTGGAACCGACGACGCCCGCGCCGTGTTGTCACCCCATACGCAAGCAAGTTGCAAGGAGCGCATCATGAACTGGGATATCATTCAGGGTAAATGGAAGCAGCTCAAAGGTCAGACCCAGGAAAAATGGGGCGAACTGACCAATGACGATCTGGACCGGATCGACGGCAACAAGGACCAGCTGGCCGGCAAGCTGCAGGAAAAATACGGCTGGACCAAGGAAGAAGCCGACAAGGAAATCAACGACTATTACGCTGACAAGTAAGTCGGGTTGACTTGACCGCTTGATTTGAAAGGGTGCCCCCAAGGGGGCGCCCTTTTTCGCATTCCGGGGGGACTGATGCGCGGACAGGTACTGGAACTTTTGCAGGTCGGCGTCAGGGCCGCCGATCCCCGCGCGGCGGTGGATCGCGCCATGCAGGGCCTGGCAGGCGGCGATGGCGCCTGGCATGTCGTGGCGCTTGGCAAAGCGGCCCGCGCGATGGCGCAATCCGCCCTGGCGCATTTGCCGGGCGCACGCGCGCTGGTCATCAGCAACCGCGGCAATGACGCGGCGCTGGCATGTGCCACGGTGCTGCGGGCGGGTCATCCGCAGCCCGATGCCGATGGCATGGCGGCGGCCACGCAGTTGGAGGATTTTCTGACCGCCGTCGGCCCGCAGGACCGGGTGCTGGCGCTGATTTCGGGCGGGGGGTCGGCGATGCTGCCCGCGCCTGTGGCGGGGCTGGACCTGGCGGATCTGCAGGCGGTGAACGCTGCGTTGCTGTCTTCGGGGGCGGATATCACCCAGACGAACCTGGTGCGGCAGGGGCTGGACCGGCTGAAGGGCGGCGGCTGGCTGGCGCTGTCCCGCGCGCCCGTGACGGCGCTGATCCTGTCGGACGTGCCGGGCGACGATCTGCGGGTGGTGGCCTCGGGGCCGACGGTGTCGCCCATCGGGACGCCTGCGGATGCCTGCCGGACACTGCGCGACCTGGGCATTTGGGACGATCTGACCCCGCAGATCCGCGCCGCGTTGGAACGGCCGGTATCGGCGCGACAGGAGCCTGAGGCGCGAAATATCCTGGTCGGGTCGAATGGCATCAGCCTGCAGGCCATGATCGCGGCCGGCGGACAGGATGCGGGCGTGGCGCTGATCGGCGATGTCGATGACTGTGCCCGCGCCCTGGTGCGGGCGATGCGCGATGCCCCCATGGGCGTGCCGATGGTCATGGGCGGGGAAACCACGGTGCGTCTGACCGGCGACGGAATGGGCGGGCGCAACCAGGAACTGGCGCTGCGTTTCGCGCTGCATGCCCGCGATCTGCCGGGCTGCTGGTGCTTTGCCGCGATGGGCAGCGATGGGCGTGACGGGCCGGGGGATGCAGCAGGCGGCATCGTGGGGCACCGCACCCTGTCGCACCTGCATGATCGCGGCATCGACCTGCAGGATGTGCTGCGCCGCAACGACGCCACCCCTGCGCTGCGTGCCGTTGGCGGGTTGATCATGACCGGCCCATCGGGCACCAACGTCGCAGATCTGGCGGTCTTTGCGCGATATCACGCCTGACGCTGCCGCCCGACCCTGCAAGGAAACCGACGATGCATTACGCCTATGCCGCCGAGGGCAACCGACTGATCCAGCTGCAGCCGGGCACCGATCTGCGCCAGGCGCTGTGGATCGACCTGATCCAGCCCACGGATGCCGAGATGGCCATGCTGCGCGCCCTGGGCTTTGACCTGCCCACCCTGGCCGACATGGAAGAGATCGAGCTGTCGAACCGCCTCTATCGCGAGGAGCTGATGGATTACATGACCGCCATGTTGCCCGGCGAGGTCGCGGGGGGCGGGCGGCAATCCATGCCGGTAACCTTCGTGCTGTCGGACCGACAGCTGGTGACGGTGCGGCATCATTCGCCCAAGCCCTTCCTGACCTTTCCGACGCGGGCGGAACGATCGACCCTTGGCTGCATGACCGCCGATCGGTTGTTCCTGGGTCTGGTCGAGGAGATCATCGCCCGCCTTGCCGATATCCTGGAGGGGTCGGGGCGAATTTTGGACAGCACCACCGCGGGCGTGTTCGATCCGGGGGCGACGGGGGCGGCATCCGACAGGTTGCAGGCGGCGCTGCAGGATGTGGGCCGCGAGGCCGAGACCATGGCGCGTGTCCGGCTGGGCCTTCTGACCATCGAACGGATGCTGGCCTTCTTTACCGCCCTGATCGAGGACCGCCCCGAGGCGAAACGCCTGCGGCCCGTCGCCCGCGCGCAGATGCGCGACGTCCAGGCGCTGGAGGTGCATGCCGATTTCCTGGGCAGCCGCGTCAGCCTGGCCGTCGACACGACACTTGGCATGATCAACCTGCAACAGAACAACACGGTGCGCATCCTGTCGGTGATCGCGGCACTGTTCCTGCCGCCGACGCTGATCGCCAGCATCTATGGCATGAACTTCGACAACATGCCCGAATTGCACAGGGCCTGGGGCTATCCCTATGCGCTGGTGCTGATGGGGGTGACGACGGTGGGAACCTATCTGTTCCTGCGCTGGAAGCGCTGGCTGTAAGGGGGCGCTGACGCCCCCTTGACGTGCATCAGTCCATGCGTTTGCCGCTGTCCTTGTGGAACAGGTGCAGCGCTTCGGGGCGGAAGGACAGATTCATGCTGTCCGACAGGGGCGCATCCGAGGGCAGGGTGATGGTGATACGCTCGCCCCCGGTCTTGCCATGGACCAGACGCTGCGCGCCCAGTTCCTCGACCGCCAGGACGTTCATGGCGATGGGGCCGTCGGGGGTCACGCTCAGATCCTCGGGGCGGATGCCGATCTGGCCCGCATGGGCGGTGCCCGGCAGATGCGGGACGGCGCTGGCCGAGATCAGGTTCATCGCCGGGCTGCCGATGAAGCTGGCGACGAAGGCCGATGCCGGGCGGCGATAGACATCCAGCGGCGTGCCGATCTGTTCGACCTGCCCGCCGTTCAGCACCACCAGCCGGTCGGCCAGGGTCATCGCCTCCAGCTGGTCATGCGTCACGTAAAGCGACGTCGTGCGCAGGCGCTTCTGCAGTTCCTTGATCTCCAGCCGCATGGCGACGCGCAGCTTGGCGTCCAGGTTCGACAGCGGTTCGTCGAACAGAAATGCCGCCGGTTCGCGCACGATGGCGCGCCCCATCGCGACGCGCTGGCGCTGACCGCCCGACAGGGCCGCCGGCTTGCGGTCCAGAAACGGGCCGATCTGCAGGATCTCGGAGGCCTGGGCCACGCGCTTTTCGATCTCGTCCTTGGGGGTCTTCCGGTTCTTCAGGCCATAGGCCAGGTTCTGGCGCACCGACATATGCGGATAGAGCGCATAGTTCTGGAACACCATCGCGATGTCGCGGTCGGCCGGTTCGACCTTGTTGACGACGCGGTCGCCGATGCGGACCTCGCCCTCGCTGATGGATTCAAGGCCCGCCACCATCCGCAGCAGGGTGGATTTGCCGCAGCCCGACGGCCCGACCAGCACGATGAATTCGCCATCCGCAATATCGATGTTCACGCCGCCCACGGCGCGGGTGCCGCCGGGATAGACCTTGCCAAGATTGTCCAGGGTAATGGAAGCCACGTTATTTCTCCGTCTCGACAAGACCTTTGACGAACAGGCGCTGCATGCCCACGACCACCGCGACGGGCGGCAGCATGGCTAGCATCGCGGTCGCCATGACCAGATGCCATTGCGGCAGACCGTCCACGGCATCCGCCATGCGCTTGATCCCCGCAACGATGGTGTAATAATCCGAGCTGGTCGTGATCAGCAGCGGCCAGAGGTATTGGTTCCAGCCATAGATGAACAGGATCACGAACAGCGCGGCGATGTTGGTGCGCGACAAGGGCAGCAAAATGTCGCGGAAGAACTTCATGGGCCCGGCGCCGTCGATGCGGGCGGCCTCGGTCAGCTCATCCGGGATGGTCAGGAAGACCTGGCGGAACAGGAACGTGGCCGTGGCCGACGCGATCAGCGGGATCGACAGGCCCGCATAGCTGTTCAACAGCCCCAGATCCGCCACCACCTGGAAGGTCGGCACGATCCGCACCTCGACCGGCAGCATCAGCGTCACGAAGATGCACCAGAAGGCCAAGCCCCGGAACGGAAAGCGGAAATAGACCACCGCGAAGGCCGACAGGATGGAAATGGCGATCTTTCCGATGGCGATGGACAGCGCCATGATCAGGCTGTTGAACATCATCGTGCCGACGGGCGGCGTGCCGCTGGTGGACACGCCCGCGCCCAGCATCTGGCTGTAGTTTTCGACCAAGTGCGGACCGGGCCACATCGGGATGGTGCCCGACATGAAGTCGGTCGGGCCATGGGTCGATGCCACGAAGGCCACCCAGACGGGCAGGGCGACGATGCAGACCCCCAGGATCAGCGTTGCATGGGCCAGAAGGTTCAGGCCGGGACGGTTCTCGATCATCAGTAGGCCACCTTCTCTTCGACAAAGCGGAATTGCACCACGGTCAGGATCAGCACCAGGATCATCAGCACCACCGATTGCGCGGCCGAGCTGCCGATGTTCTGGCCGATGAAGCCGTCGAAATAGACCTTGTAGACCATGATGTTGGTGGCCTGCGCGGGGCCGCCTTCGGTCGTGGCGTCGATGACGCCGAAGGTGTCGAACATGGCATAGACGATGTTCACGACCAGCAGGAAGAAGGTCGTGGGCGACAGCAGCGGGAAGGTGATGTCGAAGAAGCGCCGCACCGGACCTGCGCCGTCGATGGCCGCAGCCTCGCGCAGGGATGCGGGGATGGATTGCAGGCCCGCCAAGAAGAACAGGAAGTTGTAGCTGATCTGCTTCCAGGCGCTGGCGATGACGACAAGGATCATCGCGTCGGTCTTGCTGCCGATATGGTTCCAGTCATAGCCGACCTGGGCCAGCACATAGGGCATGATGCCGATGGTCGGGTTGAAGATGAACCACCACAGGATGCCCGCGACCGCCGGGGCCACGGCATAGGGCCAGACCAGCAGGGTCGTATAAACGCGCGTCGACCGGATCATCCGGTCCACCGCGATGGCCAGCAGCAGCGCCATCCCCATCGACAGCACCGTCACCGAGACGGCGAAGATCGCGGTGACCTTCAGCGAATTGAAATATTCCGGGCTTTGCAGCAGATAGGCAAAGTTTTCCAACCCGACAAAGCTGGTGCGGGTGCCGAAGGCATCCTCGCGCAGGAAGCTTTGACGGACGGCCTGTGCTGCGGGCCACAGGAAGAAGACGAAGGTGATGATCAGCTGCGGTGCCAGAAGAAGCCATGGCAGAAGCTGATTGCTGAAGATGGTGCGCTTCATCGGAAACCCGTTTCGGGGGGATGGGCATCGCGGCCCGGAAAATGGCGACAGGGCCGCGCCGATGGCGCGGCCCCTTTCAGAGGTCGGGGATTTACTGGTTCTGGGCCTGGAATTCTTCCAGCAGCGCGTTGCCACGCTGGACCACGCTGTCAAGCGCGCCCTGGGCATCCTTGGATCCGGACAGAAGCTGTTCGAATTCCTCGTCGATGATGCCGCGGATCTGGACATAGTTGCCGAAACGCAGGCCCTTCGAGTTCTCGGTCGGCTCGTTCAGGGTGATCTGCTTGATGCCGGTATCGGCACCGGGGTTCTCGGCATAGAAGTTCTTCATCTGGTCGCCCGCCGCCGAAGTGATCGGCAGATAGCCCGAGAAGGACGCCCAGTCAGCCTGCACCTCGGGCGAGGAGAGATAGCTGAAGAAGGCGGCGGCGGCGTCATATTCCTCGTCGGACTTGCCCGACAGGACCCACAGCGTCGCGCCCCCGATGATCGAGTTCTGCGGCGCGCCCTCGACATCGTCGTAATAGGGCAGCATGCCGAAGCCCAGTTCGAAATCGGTGGCGTTGGCGATCACGCCCGCGCGGCTGGCCGAGCTGTTCATGATCATCGCGCAGTCCTGCGAATAGAACATCGGGGGGGCGTTGTCGCCGCCGACCGGGCCGCCATATTTGAAGATGCCCTCATCGGCCCACTTCTTCAGGTTGCCCCAGTGCTTGACCTGCGTCGGGCCGTTCAGCGACAAGCGCGCGTCAAGACCGCCAAAGCCGTTTTCCATCGTGCCGATGGGCTGGTTGTGCCAGGCGCTGAAGTTTTCGGTCTGGATCCAGCTGATCCAGCCGGTGGTGAAGCCGCAGGATGCCGCGTCGCTGTCGATGATCTTCTTCGAGAATTCCTCGACCTCGGCCCAGGTCTTGGGGGGCGTTTCGGGGTCCAGGCCGGCCTTTTCGAAGACGGTCTTGTTGTAATACAGGATCGGGGTCGAGCTGTTGAAGGGCATCGACAGCATGTTGCCGTCGCTGTCGGTGTAATAGCCGACGACCGAAGGCAGGAAGGCCGACGGATCGAAGCCTTCGCCATGTTCTTCCATCAACTGGTGGACGGGGACGATCGCGCCCTGCGCGGCCATCATGGTGCCGGTGCCGACCTCGAAGACCTGCACGATGGCGGGCTGCTGCTGGGCGCGGAAGGCGGCGATCGCGGCGGTCATGGTTTCGGGATAGGTGCCCTTGTAGGACGGCACCACGGTATAGTCTTCCTGGCTGTCGTTGAAGCCCTGGACGATCTCTTCCAGCTTGGTGCCCAGTTCGCCGCCCATGGCGTGCCACCAGTCGATGGTGGTTTCGGCGTTGGCAGTTCCAAGCGACGCGATCAGCGCCACCGCGGATGCGGTGCTGTAACGGATCATGGTATTCCCCCCATTGGAGTTGCATTGGGACCACCGCCTAACTCCTCCGGGCGACAATCACGCAACATTGATGTGAAGGGAATGTGACAGTCTTTGACCGGTCGGTCAATCGTGGCGTCGCCGACCGGTCAAGCCTTGTCAGGCCTTTGAAAAACGGGCGATCAGGGGGGTGATCGTGGCCTCGATGATCGGGTTCAGCACCTTGGTCACGATCGGAAGCAGCGCCAGCCCCAGCACCAGCCCGACGATGCCGTCGAAGAAGGCGGTGGTGACCCAAGTCGCGATCCCCGCGATGGAAGGAACCGCGGCGGCGGCGCCTTCGGCCCAGTGATGGATGATGTCATAGGGCATGTGCCAGCCCAGGTCGTGCAGCCCGTGAACGATGATCTGACCGCCGACCCAGATCATGGCCGCGGTGCCCACGATGGTCAGAAGGGTCATCAGATGCGGCATGATGATGACGATCCCACGCCCTAGGGCGGCCAGCGGACCGGTGCGGCGCTGCGCGAGATGCAGGCCGACATCATCGGCCTTCACGATCAGCGCGACCGAGCCATAGACCGCGACGGTCACACCCACGGCCACGACGGCCAGGATCAGGGCCTTGGTCAGCAGCGTGTCCGACGCGGGGATGGTCGACAGCGCGATGGTCATGATTTCCGCCGACAGGATGAAGTCGGTCTTGATGGCCCCCGCGACGCGCTTTTCCTCCAGCGCGGCGCCGGGGGTTTCGGTATGGGTGTGCTTTTCGGCGTCATGGGTATCGGAATGGTGGAACAGGGATGCCACCTTGTGCGCGCCCTCATAGCACAGATAGGCGCCACCGATCATCAGCAGCGGCGTGATCAGCCAAGGCGCAAAGACCGTCAGCAGCAGCGCGATGGGCAGCAGGATCACCATCTTGTTGAACAGCGATCCGCGCGTGATCTTCCAGACGATGGGCAATTCGCGGCTGGCATCGAAGCCGTGAACGTATTTCGGCGTCACGGCGGCATCATCGATCAGCGCGCCGGCGGCCTTGGTTCCGGCCTTCACGGCCTGTCCCGCAACGTCGTCGATCGACGCCGCCGCGACCTTGGAGATGGCTGCAACGTCGTCAAGAAGTGCGATCAGGCCGCTCATATGTCCGGTTCCCTTCGGATAAGTCGTCGTCGGCATTCTGGGCGATGCCGATCGGAAGATGCAACGCCGATGACGCGGATCGGGTTCATCGCGCAGGAAAAAGGCCCGCGCACGAGGGGGAGTGCGCGGGCCTGAGGCCGTCCGATCGGGGGAACAGACGGCCCCTATGCCGCCGAATGCTTACATCGCGGGCAGCATGACCGTGTCGATGACGTGGATCACGCCGTTCGACTGATCGACATCGGGGATGGTGACGGTCGCAACCGTGCCGTTTTCATCGGTCAGCTGCAGCGCGTTGTTGTCGGGGTTGATCGAGGCGCTGAGCGTGCAGCCGCCGACGGTCGCAACGTCATGCGCGCCGCCGTCATCCATGATCATCTTGCCGATCGCGGGCGACATCGCATCCGCGGCAACGACGTGGCAGGTCAGGATCTTGACCAGCTTGTCCTTGTTTTCCGGCTTCAGCAGGTCTTCGACGGTGCCGGCGGGCAGCTTTTCGAAGGCTGCGTTGGTGGGGGCGAACACGGTGAAGGGGCCTTCGCCCGACAGCGTTTCGGCCAGACCGGCGGCCTGAACAGCTGCAACCAGCGTGGTATGGTCGGCCGAGTTCACGGCGTTTTCGACGATGTTGCGGTCGGGGAACATCTCGGCACCGCCGACCATCGTGTTCTGTGCCATGGCGGGGGCACTGAAGGCGACGGTGGCTGCAACGATCGAGGCGCCGACTTTGGTAAAGCTGCTGAACATGGTTTTCCTCCGGGTTGTGGTCATGGACGCGAACTTGCGCCCTGTGCCCACAACCACGCAGAGGTGGGTGGGTTAGTTGCACCCACCCGGCATCTTTTTCACATCACGAACGCGTGAGATCTGAGATTGCCACGACCGGACCCGTCGCCTGGCCGGTCGGCGATCCGCCAAGCGGTTCATCCGAAAGGGCAATCTTGACATCTTCGGCAGGGTCCAGCCCTTCGGGCAGGGTCATGCGCATATTTCCGTCCCGTGGCACCAGGCCGATGGAAATCGGTGCCGAACCGTCCGGCTTGATCCACCAGATCTCCAGATCGCGGTCGGCGGGGGGCGTGCCACCCTCCATCGCGATCTCTATTTCGCGGCCGGTCAGGCGGGCGGCGACGCGCATCTGGCTGTCCTGGACCTGCAGCTGGGCCTGGAAGCCCGGCTGCGGGGTGAGGTCCTGCCCCGGCATGATGAACAGGAAGGCCAGCGCGGCAGCGCCCAGCAGGCCGCCGAATGCCCCCATCGGACCACGCCACCAGGCGCGGCGTTCGGTCGGATCGTTGGCCAGGGGCGGGCTGGCATGGCCCAGCCTTTCGCGGATCGCGTGGCGGGCGCGGGCAGGGGCCATGACGGGGGTCAGGTTTTCGGCCATGCCCGCCAGGCGTTCATGCCAGTCCCGCACGGTGCGCGCGAATTCGGCATCATCCGCCATCCGGGCCGTCGCGGCCGTCAGGTCGTCGCCATCCAGAAGCCCAAGCGCCATTTCGGCCGCCAGCGCCTGATCTTCTTCCTGCGGGGTCAGGGGGGCGTCTTCGGTCATTGGCTAACACAGTCTTTCAGGCGCAACAGGCTGCGGCGCAGCCAGCTTCGCACGGTATTGATGGGCATCCCCTCGCGTTGGGCAAGGTCGGCATAGGTCACGCCCTCCAGATAGACGGCGCGCACGGCACCGGCCTGGGCTTCGGCCAGCCGCGCCAGGCATTCGTCCAGCATCCGGCGTTCCTGGGCCATGATCGTGGCCGATTCGGGGCTGGGCGCGTCGCAGGGCAGGGCGGCGGCGGCGTCTTCGGGGGCGGTGCTGGGGCGCGAATTGCGGGCGCGCAGCTTGTCGATCGAGCGGTTGCGCGCGATGGTGATCAGCCAGGTCATGGGCGACAACCCGTTCGAGGCATAGCGCGAGGCACCCTGCCAGACGCGGATATAGACCTCCTGCAAGGTCTCCTCGGCCTCGGGGCGGTCGCGCAGGACTGACAGGCAGACCGCATGCAGCTTGGCCGAGGTCGCGTCGTAAAGCGCGTCGAAGGCATCCCGGTCGCCAAGCGAGATGCGCGAGATGAGGCGTTCAAGCTCTGTTCTGCGTGCGTCGGTCAAGGGCCGCGTTTCCTGCTGTGGGGATTGCATCAAGGATTTCAGGGGTCACCTTAGGGTTGCTGCGGCAAGGCGTCAACGCGGCCCCGCTTGCACGTCCGGCACGAATGCGCGATCAATGCGCGGATGCGATGAGAGAGGCCGGACGAATGCTGGACATGAACGCCAAACCCACCGAAGAGATCGACCTGCGCGAGGTGTTCGGTCTGGACAGCGACATGAAGGTGAAAGGCTTTGCCGAACGCACCGAGCGTGTCCCCGAGATCGACAGCACCTACAAGTTCGATCCCGACACGACGATGGCGATCCTTGCGGGCTTTGCCTATAACCGCCGGGTGATGGTGCAGGGCTATCACGGGACGGGGAAATCGACCCATATCGAACAGATCGCCGCGCGCCTGAACTGGCCCTGCGTGCGTGTCAACCTGGACAGCCATGTCAGCCGGATCGACCTGATCGGCAAGGACGCGATCAAGCTGGTCGATGGCAAGCAGGTCACCGTCTTCCACGAAGGCATCCTGCCTTGGGCGCTGCGCAACCCGACCGCCATCGTCTTTGACGAATATGACGCGGGCCGCGCCGACGTGATGTTCGTCATCCAGCGCGTGCTTGAGGCCGACGGCAAGCTGACCCTGCTGGATCAGAACGAGGTGATCACGCCGAACCCCTATTTCCGCCTGTTCGCGACCGCGAACACCGTGGGTCTGGGCGACACGACGGGCCTTTATCACGGCACCCAGCAGATCAACCAGGGCCAAATGGACCGCTGGTCGCTGGTCGCGACACTGAACTATCTGTCCCACGATGCCGAGGCCGCGATCATCCTGGCCAAGAACCCGAACTACAACAACGAGAAGGGCCGCAAGGTCATCAGCCAGATGGTGACGCTGGCCGATCTGACCCGCACGGCCTTCATGCAGGGCGACCTGTCCACCGTCATGTCGCCGCGCACGGTGCTGTCATGGGCGCAGAACGCGCGCATCTTCGACAATATCGGCTATGCTTTCCGCCTGACCTTCCTGAACAAGTGCGACGAGCTGGAGCGCCAGACCGTGGCCGAGTTCTATCAGCGGCTGTTCGACGAGGAACTGCCCGAAAGCGCGGCCAGCATCGCTGTGTGACCAGACCTGGCGGGCGGGCATGAGGCCCGCCCCCACCATCCGAAAGCCGCCGCGTGGGGAGAAGACGTGACATGAACAAGCCCACTGACAATCCCGCCGATCCCTTCAAGAAGGCGCTGACCCAAGCCACGCGGGCGATGGCCGACGAACATGAACTGAACGTCACCTTCACGGCGGACCCGTCGGGCATGGCGGGCGACACGATGCGCCTGCCGCAGATCAGCCGCCGCATGGCCCGCGACGAAGTATTGCTGGCGCGCGGCACCGCCGATGCCTTTGCCATGCGGGTGCGCCACCACGACGCCGCGACGCACGCGAAATACGCCCCCGCAGGCCCCATGGCGCGCGAGCTTTACGAGGCGATGGAAACCGCCCGCTGCGAGGCTTTGGGTGCGCGCGACATGCCGGGTGCGCTGTCCAACATCGACGCGCGGATCGGGGCGGATGCCGACAAGAAGGGCTATGCCCAGATCAGCGCCCCCGCCGATGCGCCGCTGTCGGTCGCGGCGGGCTATATCGTGCGGCAGGCGGCGACGGGCCGCCCCTTGCCCCCGGGGGCGCAGAACGTGGCCGACCTGTGGCGTCCCTTCGTGGAAAGCCAGGCGGGCGGGTCGCTGTCGGACGTGAACAGGGCGCTGGCCGACCAGTCCAGCTTTGCCCGCCTTGCGCGCCAGATCATCACCGATCTGGGCTATGGCGACCAGCTGGGCGAGGACCCCGATCAGCCCGAGGATGACGACGCCGACGACAATTCCGAGCAGGACGAGGAATCGGGCGACAACCAGTCCCGCGAACAGGATGACAGCGAGGATTCCGAGGCCAGTTCCGAACGCAGCCAGGAACAGACACAGGATGAACAGCAGGCCTCGGTCAGCATGGATGACCAGTCCGAGGACGAGATGTCGGATGAGGCCGAGATGCCCGAATCCGATGCGCCGCCCGACCAGCCGCCCCCGGTCAGCGATGCCAGCCCCGATTACACCGTCTTTGCCCAGAACTGGGACGAGGAGATCCGCGCCGAAGACCTGGCCGACGAGGCCGAGCTGGAACGGCTGCGCGCCTATCTGGACAAGCAGCTGGACCCTTTGCGCGGGGCCGTCAGCCGTCTGGCGAATAAATTGCAGCGGCGCCTGCAGGCCCAGCAGAACCGCAGCTGGGAATTCGACAAGGAGGAGGGCGTGCTGGACGCGGGCCGCTTGGCGCGCGTGGTGGCAAACCCGACCATGCCGCTGTCCTTCAAGATTGAGAAGGATACCGAGTTCCGCGACACGGTCGTGACGCTGCTGATCGACAATTCGGGATCGATGCGCGGCCGTCCGATCAGCATCGCCGCGATCTGTGCGGATGTGCTGGCGCGTACGCTGGAGCGCTGCAACGTCAAGGTCGAGATCCTGGGTTTCACCACCCGCGCATGGAAGGGCGGGCAGGCGCGCGAGGCTTGGCTGGCCGCCGGCCGTCCCGCCCAGCCCGGTCGCCTGAACGACCTGCGCCACATCATCTATAAATCCGCCGACGCGCCTTGGCGTCGGGTGCGCCCCAATCTGGGGCTGATGATGAAGGAAGGCCTGCTGAAGGAGAACATCGACGGCGAGGCGCTGGAATGGGCGCATCGCCGCCTGGTCAAGCGGTCCGAGGCGCGCAAGATCCTGATGGTCATCTCGGACGGGGCGCCGGTCGATGATTCGACGCTGTCTGTCAATCCGGCGAACTTCCTGGAACGGCATCTGCGCGACGTGATCGCCATGGTCGAGAAGCGCCGCGCGGTCGAATTGCTGGCCATCGGCATCGGGCACGATGTGACGCGGTATTACGAACGCGCCGTGACGATCACCGACGCGGAACAGCTGGCGGGGGCGATCACAGAACAGCTGGCGGCGCTGTTCGACAGCGATCCCCGCAAGCGCGCGCGGGTCTTGGGCATGGCCTCCCTGCGGCGGCGTTGATCTGCGTCCCGCGACGGCCGGGGGGCCGGCCCCCCGGACCCCCGCTGGCGCGCCCTGTGTCAGGCGTGTTCCTCGGCTGCGGTTTCGGCAAGGGCGCGGTTCAGGGTCCGCAGCGCGTCGATGTGATAGACGACGCCGATGATCTGCGGTTCGGCGTCGGTGTCCGGATCAGGCTGCGACATCACCGGCAGGAAGGCGGCCCCGCTGCTGTCGAATTCGCGCAGGGCCTGTTCCAGCGTCATGCCCTGGGTCAGGGTATCCCCTGACGCGGCGATGTTGCGGACCAGGTCGCTGGCCGGGGCGGCCTCGCTGTCCAAGGCACGGATGACGGGTGTGATGCGCAGGTTGCGGGGCAGCCAGATATGCGGACCTTCGGCCAGGTGGATGCCGCGGTTTTCCAGTTGGCTGAAGAAGAAGGACCGCCGCACCAGCCGCGACGCCAGGGCCGAGCTGAGCGAGATGGCGGTCATCACCGCGATGCCGGTCTGCCAGTCGCCCGTCATCTCGAACACGATCAGCGCGGTCGAGATGGGTGCGCCCAGCACCGCCGCGCCCACCGCGCCCATGCCCGCGAAGGCATAGACATCGACATTGCCCGACAGGCTGGGGGCAAGTCCCGTCGCGATGATCCCGAAGGCCAGCCCCGTCAGCGACCCCATGACCAGAGCCGGGGAAAAGACGCCGCCCCCCATGCGTCCGCCAAGCGTGATGGCGACGGCCAGGGCCTTGACCGATGCCAGCAGAACCGCCTGCGACAGACCGATCTGACCCGACAGCGCGGCGGCAGTGGTTTCATAGCCGACGCCGATGATGTGGGGGAAAGGAATGGCGATCAGCCCCAGGAAAAGGCCCGCGATGGCCGGACGCGACCAGCGCGGCCAACCCAGACGCGCCATGATGGCCGTGCCGGTCCGTTCGGCGCGGAAGATGCCCTTCATCATCGCCGCCGCCACCAGCGCGCAGACCAGACCCAGCAGCATGAAGGCGGGAAGTTCGATGTAAAAGCCGATATCCATGCGGTCGGGCAGGGTGAATTCGGTCAGGCCGCCGAACTGCATGCGGTTGATGACGGTGCCTGCGACGGCCGCGATGGCGATGGGGGCGAAGGCGTGGACGGCAAAATGGCGCAGCACGACCTCATGCGCGAAGAGGGCGCCGGCGATGGGGGCGTTGAAGCTCGCGGCCACCGCCCCCGCGACGCCGCATCCCAGCAGTTCGCGCCCGGTGATGGGGCTGGCCTTGATGCGCGTGGCGACCGCTGTCGAGATGACGCCCGCCAGATGCACGACCGGCCCCTCGCGGCCCGAACTGCCGCCGGTGCCGAGGGTGATCAGCGATGCGGCGGCCGAGGCCAGCCCCTCGCGGGTTTCGACGCGGCCGCCGTCAAGGGCCGCGCCCTCGATCACGTCCGAAACGGCCCGGACGCGCGCATCGGGGGTGAAGCGGTCCAGGATCAGGCCGACCGCCAGCCCGCCCAGCACCGGCACGATCAGCACCCAGGCCCAGGGCAGATGGTCCGCCGTGCTGGCCAGCGTCATGTCGTCGGCGCCGTAGACCGCGTGCTGCAATGCCGAAATCCCCAGCCGGAAGCCCACGGCGGCAAAGCCCGCGCCGGTCCCGATCAGCAGCGCCAGGATCCAGAACTGCGCCTGGCTGGGGCCGCGATCGCGCATCAGGCGCATGACGTCGCGCAGCCGGTTGCGCAGGGCGGTCCAGGGTTGGGGGCGTTTGGGGTCCGGGGCAGGGGGCATGGGCAGGGTCGCGATGCGTGGCGGGCCTTCACCCGACCACAGATCGGCCCCCGGGTCCAGCGTGGCGGCGGTGGTTGCCTTCGCAGGCATCGGGCGTAATCTGCCCCCGCATAGAAGAAGGAACATCCCATGGCCCTGCCCGAAAGCCTTGTCGCGGAACTGACCGACCTGCTGGGCGCGCGATTTGCCACCGGACGCGGGGACCGCGAACAGCATGCCGCATCCGAGAGCTTTCACACCGCGCCGCCCCCCGATGCCGTGGCCTATGCCGAAACCACCTCCGAGGTGGCGGCCATCGTCAGGGCCTGCGCGGCGGCAGGGGTGCCGGTGATCGCCTGGGGTACGGGGACGTCGCTGGAGGGGCATGCTTTGGCCAGCCAGGGGGGCGTCACGCTGAACCTGGGGCGGATGAACCGCATCATCGAAACCCGCCCCGAGGACATGCAGGTCACCCTGCAGCCCGGCGTCACGCGCGAGGCGCTGAATGCCGATCTGCGCGCGACGGGGCTGTTCTTCTCCGTCGATCCTGGCGCGGATGCCAGCTTGGGCGGGATGGCCGCCACGCGCGCCAGCGGCACGACGGCGGTGCGTTACGGCACCATGCGCGACAATGTCATCGCACTGGAGGTGGTGCTGGCTGACGGGCAGGTCATCCGCACCGGCACGCGGGCGGCGAAAAGCAGCGCGGGTTACGATCTGACGGCGCTGTTCGTGGGGTCCGAAGGCACCTTGGGGATCATCACCGAACTGACGCTGCGCCTGCATGGCCAGCCCGAACAGGTGGCATCGGCGGTCTGCGGGTTCCCCGATCTGCGGGCGGCGGTCGAATGCGTCACGATGACCATCCAGTCGGGCATCCCGATGGCGCGGATCGAGTTCGTGGATGCGCTGACGGCGCGGGCCTTCAACCTGAAATCCGGCACCACCCTGCCCGAGACGCCGCATCTGATGATCGAGTTTCACGGCTCCGAGAATGCCGTCGCCCAGGATGCCGAACGGTTCGGAGAGATCGCGCGCGATTGCGGCGCGTCGGGATTTGACTGGGCCACCACGCCCGAGGACCGGGCCCGGCTGTGGCGGATGCGGCACGGGGCCTATCACGCCGCCTTCGTGCTGCGGCCCGGTGCGGTGGGGGTGGTGACGGATGTCTGCGTGCCGATGTCGCAGCTGGCCGATGCGGTCGAACAGGCCGCCGCCGACATCCAGGCCGCGGGCATGATCGGGCCGATCGTCGGTCATGTGGGCGACGGGAACTTCCATTCGCTGCTGCTGGTCGATCCCGAATCCCCCGCCGAGATCGCCGCCGCCAAGCAGATCGCGCAGCGGATGGCCCGCCACGCGCTGACGGTGGGCGGCACGATCACCGGCGAACATGGGATCGGGATCGGCAAGCGGTCGATGATGTCCGAGGAACACGGTCCGGGATGGCAGGTGATGGGGGCGATCAAGGCGGCGCTGGACCCCGGCAACATCCTGAACCCCGGCAAGCTGGTGCCCGATCCGGTTTAAGCCGGCGCGGCAAGCTGACACGGGGCGGGGAACCGCCCCTGCGGGGGGGCGTTGGCCTTCATATGAACCCCCCGAGGAGGAAAACATGTCCCATAACGATCAGGATCCGCAACACGAAGCCCGGAATCACAAGCCCGCACTGATCGCCATCGTGGTGGCCCTGATCGTGGCGGCATTGGTCTTCGTGGTCTTCCAGCCCGGCACCAGCGAACCCGAAGGCGACGGCATCGCGACGACGGCCCCGCCGTCCGACACCCCCGTCACCGATGTCGAAGGCGTCACCGGCGATGACGAGGCCCCGGGTGCGCCGGGTGGCGACACCCCTGCCGACGCATCTCCCCAAGCCACGACCGAAGATGCCGCCCCCGAGGACGCCGCCCCGGTGAACTGAGACCATCCGGTAACAGATGAAGGACGGGCCCGCCATGTCGGGCCCGTTTCTTTTGATGCATTTTCAGGGCTGACGGACTCGTGACCGCTTCGGCCCGATGACAAAGCCTCACGGTTTTGCGATAACCCGACACAATGGCGCGCAGGAAGCCGCCGCGGACAACGCAAAACCAATGGGGCAGGCATGAACATCTTCAGGAAATTGTTGCTGGGACTGATGGTGGTGACATTCGCCGTCTCATGTTCCCGCACGCCGCCCAGTGGTGGTGGTGGATACCGCAACGCACCCGGACCGGGCGCGAACCCGCAGCTGGGCGACAACCGGCCGCACAACTGGCAGAACGGCAGCCCCTATGGCCATGCCGTCCACGGGATCGACATCTCGCGCTGGCAGGGCGACATCGACTGGAACCGGGTGCGCGGCGCGGGCATCAGCTTTGCCTTCATCAAGGCGACCGAAGGCGGCGATCACACCGACCCGAACTTCATGCGCTATTGGCGCGAGGCGGGGCAGGCACGCATTCCGCGCGGGGCCTATCACTTCTATTACTTCTGCCGTTCGGGTGCGGAAAACGCCTATTGGTTTATCCAGAACGTCCCGCGCGAGGCAGGGTCGCTGCCGCCGGTGCTGGACATGGAATGGTCCAATTCCCGCAACTGCCCGCGCCGTCCCCCCGCCTATGAGGTCAAGCGCGAGGCCGAGGTCTTTCTGCAGATCGTGGGCCGGCATTACGGCCAGCGGCCCATCATCTATACCACGGTCGATTTCTATCGCGACAACCGCATGGGCGACATCCGGACCGAGTTCTGGCTGCGTTCGACCGCCGATCACCCCAGCCGGGTCTATCCGGGTCAGCGTTGGGGCTTCTGGCAATATACCGGCACGGGGTCGGTCCCGGGCATCTCGGGTGATGTGGACCTGAACGCCTTCGCGGGTTCGGCTTCGGATTGGGCACGATGGTTGCAACAACGCATGGTGCGGTAAGGCCGCATCGCTGGCTGAAGGTGGAATTCGCGGCGCTCTATATCGGGGCGCCGCTGGCCATGGCTCTGTTCCTGCCCAAGGGCATGCTGTTTCCGGCGCTGGCGCTGTTCAGCGTCGGCGGCATGATCCTGCTGTGGGTGACGGGCGGCTTCAAGTGGCGGATCCTGGTGCGCGGCTGGCGACGCATGCCCTGGCTGGAAATCGCGGGCATCGCGGTGGTGACGCTGCTGACCTGCTGGGCAATCCTGGCCGTGACGCGTCCCGGCGCGCTGTTTTCCATACCGCGCAACAATCCCGGATTTCTGCTGATCATCTGGACCTTCTATCCGCTGCTGTCGGCCCTGCCGCAGGAACTGATCTTCCGCCCGCTGTTCTTCCATCGCTATGGGGCGATCCTGCCGCAGGGGCGGGCGGCCATCGCGCTGAACGCGGCCATCTTCTCCTTCGCGCATCTGATGTACTGGTCCTGGATCGTCGCCTTCATGACCTTCTGCGGCGGCTGGATCTTTGCGCGCGCCTATCTGCGCCACGGTTTTCCGGCGGCCTGGGCGCTGCATGCGGTGGCGGGCAACGTCCTGTTCGCGGTCGGCATGGGGGTCTATTTCTATACCGGGAACGTCCAGCGGCCGTTCTGAACGGTTGACTTCCCGCCCGTCCCGCGCTTTGTGCGGGGGTCAACAAATGGGGACTGATCATGCACGCCTATCGCAGCCACACATGCGGCGATCTGAAAGCCGCCAATGCCGGTGAAACCGTCCGCCTGTCGGGGTGGGTCCACCGCGTTCGCGACCACGGGGGCGTGTTGTTCGTCGACCTGCGCGACCATTACGGAATGACCCAGGTCCTGGCCGACAGCGACAGCCCGGCCTTTGCCGCGATGGAAAAGCTGCGCGCCGAAACCGTGATCCGCATCGACGGCCGCGTGAAGATGCGCGACGCGTCGCTGGTCAACCCCAAGCTGCCCACCGGCGAGATCGAGGTCTATGCGACCGAGCTGGAGGTGCTGGGCGCGTCCGACGAACTGCCCCTGCCGGTCTTCGGCGATCAGGACTACCCCGAGGAAACGCGCCTGGCCTATCGCTTTCTGGACCTGCGCCGCGACAGCCCGCACAACAACATCATGCTGCGCTCCAAGGTCATCCGTTCGATCCGCAACCGCATGTGGGACCAGGATTTCACCGAATTCCAGACCCCGATCATCACCGCGTCATCCCCCGAGGGCGCGCGCGACTTCCTGGTGCCGTCGCGCCTGCATCCCGGCAAGTTCTATGCCCTGCCGCAGGCGCCCCAGCAGTTCAAGCAGCTGATCATGGTCGCGGGCTTTGACAAGTATTTCCAGATCGCCCCCTGCTTCCGTGACGAAGATCCTCGCGCCGACCGCAGCCCGACCGACTTCTATCAGCTGGACATGGAGATGTCCTTCGTCCGCCAGGAAGACGTCTTTGCCACCGTCCAGCCGGTCATTCAGGGGCTGTTCGAGGAATTCGGCGGCGGTCGTCGCGTTGATGCCGAATGGCCGCTGATCCCCTATGCGGAAAGCCTGCTGAAATATGGCAGCGACAAGCCCGACCTGCGCAACCCCATCGAGATGCAGATCGTCAGCGAGCATTTCCGCGGGTCGGGCTTTGGCATCTTTGCCAAGCTTCTGGAACAGGACGGGACCCAGGTTCGCGCCATTCCCGCGCCCACCGGCGGCAGCCGCAAGTTCGCCGACCGCATGAACGCCTTTGCCCAGCAACAGGGCCTGCCCGGCATGGGCTATATCATCTGGCGCAAGGCCGAGGACGGCACGACCGAAGCCGCGGGCCCGATCGCCAAGGCACTGGGCGTCGAAAAGACCGAAGCCATCCGCGAGCAGCTGGGGCTGGCCGAGGGTGATGCGGCCTTCTTCCTGGGCGGTCGTCCCGACCAGTTCGAAGCCGTGGCGGGCCGCGCCCGCACGGAAATTGGCCGTGAATTGGGCCTGATCGACGAAAACCAGTTCAAGTTCGCCTGGATCGTCGATTTCCCAATGTACGAGAAGACCGACGACGGCAAGATCGACTTCAGCCACAACCCCTTCTCGATGCCGCAGGGCGGGATGGAGGCGCTGAACGGCGACCCGCTGGAGGTTCTGGGATACCAGTACGACCTGGCCTGCAACGGGTACGAGCTGATCAGCGGCGCGATCCGCAACCACAAGCCCGAGATCATGTTCAAGGCCTTCGAGCTGGCCGGATACCCGGCAAGCGAGGTCGAGAAGCGTTTTGGCGGCATGGTCAAGGCGTTCCGTTACGGCGCGCCGCCGCACGGGGGCTGTGCTGCCGGCATCGACCGCATCGTGATGCTGCTGGCGGACGAACAGAACATCCGCGAGGTCATCATGTTCCCGATGAACCAGCGCGCCGAGGACCTGATGATGGGCGCGCCAAGCGAGCCCACGAACGAGCAGATGCGCGACCTGCGCCTGCGCGCCTTGCCGAAAGAGTGATCTGACAGGCGGGCCCCTGCATGGCAGGATGCTGCAAAGCAGCACACTGTCCGGAGCCCGCCTTCATGTCTCTGCCCTACGAACAGCTTGCCGCCATCCGGCTTGGCTACGGATTGTCGCCGCGCAGGCCATTGCCGTCGGACCCTGCCCAGGTGGCCCGATTGGTGGCGCAGGCCGGCCCCGAACCCGATGGGATCACCCTCGACAAGGTTCGCGAATGGCAAAGCAAGGGCCAGCAGCTGGCGCAGGTGGCCCGCAACGGCACCAAGGAACAGAATAAGGCCAGCCGCATGCACAAGCAGCGGCTGCGCGGCCTGTTCCAGGCGGCGGTCCTGCGCCGCTTTGCCCGCGCGGTGGATGATCCGACGGGGTTCGGGGAACGGCTGGTGTGGTTCTGGGCCGATCACTTCACGGTGGCGGGCGGCAGCATCTATTTCAACCTGATGTCGGACGCCATCGTGCAGGACGCCATCCGCCCGCACCTGACGGGCAAGTTCGCCGACATGATGTTCGCCGCCGAAACCCACCCGGCGATGCTGCGCTATCTGGACCAGACGCGATCGGTCGGGCCGAATTCGATGCTGGCGAAAAGCCGCCCCAAGCAGAGCCTGGGCCTGAACGAAAACCTGGCCCGAGAGATGATCGAGCTGCACAGCATGGGCGTCGGCGCGGATTACACGCAGCAGGATGTCGAAGAACTGGCCCGGTTGCTGACCGGCCTGACCTACAACCCCCGCCAGCCCACCGTCTTTCGCGCCGGCCGCGCCGAACCGGGCGCCGAAACCGTGCTGGGCGAAACCTATGGCGGCAAGGGCAAGGCCTCGCTTGGCGATATCCGTGCCGTCATCGGCAGTCTGGCCACGCAGGAGGCCACGGCCCGTCACATCGCGCGCAAGATGGCCGTGCATTTCGTGGCCGACGACCCGCCGCAGGGCCTGGTCGACCGGCTGGCCGGCGTCTTTTCCGATACGGGGGGCGATCTGGGCGCGATGAACCTGGCGCTGGCCCAGGCACCCGAACTGGAACAGACCCTGCGCGCCAAGATGCGCCAGCCCTTTGAATTCCTTGTGGCCTCGATGCGCGGTCTGGGGATGACGGGCCAGCAGGTCGATGCGCTGCGGCCTGCCGCGTTGCGCCGGCACCTGCTGAACCCGATGGCCATCATGGGGCAGCCCTGGGCCAGGCCCGACGGACCCGATGGCTGGCCGGAAAAGGCCAGCGATTGGGCCAGCCCGCAGGGCATCGCCATGCGGATCAACTGGGCCATGACCAGCCCGCCCGAATTGCTGGGCCGACTGCCCGATGCGCGCGACCTGCTGCGCGACGCCCTTGGCGACACGGCCTCGGAGGCGGTCGCCTGGGCGGTCCCGCGTGCCGAAAGCAACCCCGAGGGCGTGGCGCTGGTCCTTGCCTCGGCCGACTTCAACCGAAGGTGACGCGATGCTGACCCGACGCCTGTTCCTGAAATCCACCGCGCTGATCGGCTGTTCGGCGGCGGCCAGCCCGCTGATGTCCACCGCCTCCTTTGCCAGCGCCCCGGGCGAGAACCGCCTTGTCGTCATCATCCTGCGCGGCGCCATGGACGGGATCGACGCCTTCCAACCCTATGGCGACAAGAACCTGCGCGCGTTGCGCCAGACACTGTCACTGGGGCCCGATCACGGTGCGACCGATCTGGACGGCTTCTTTGCGCTGCATCCCGGCCTGTCCGACCTGCTGCCCTTGTGGCAGTCGGGCCAGATGGCCTTTGCCCCCGCCGTATCGACGCCCTATCGCGACAAGCGCAGTCATTTCGATGGCCAGAACATGCTGGAGGCCGGCACCGGCACCGACATGGACCTGGCCGATCAGCAGGATGGCTGGCTGAACCGCCTGCTGCAGGTGATGCCCGGGCAGACCTCGGAAACCGCCTATTCCGTCGGGGTCGAAAAGATGCTGATCCTGCAGGGACAGGCGCAGGCCAAAAGCTGGACCCCCGAGGCGACGATGACGCTGGGGCCGCAGGCCGAACGGTTGCTGATGAAGATCTATCACGACGACCCGCTGTTCCGCGATGCCAGTGCGCAGGCGCTGGAAATCGTCGCGGGCCTGGGCAAGGCACCCGCCCCGGACACGAAAGAGGAGGAGCATGTCGCCCTTGCCCGCTTCGCCGCAGACCGCCTGAACAACGAGACGCGCATCGCCAGCTTTTCGCTTGCGGGATGGGACACGCATTCGGGCCAGTCGGGGTCGCTGAAGCGCAGCCTTGGCCGTCTGGCCCAGACGATCCTGACGCTGAAGGCGGATCTGGGCGACAACTGGGACAGGACCACCGTCATGGCCATGACCGAATTCGGGCGCACGGCGCGCGAAAATGGCTCGGCCGGGACGGATCACGGCACCGGCGGCGCTATGCTGGTGACGGGTGGCGCGGTGCGTGGCGGCAAGGTGCTGGGCGATTGGCCGGGGCTGGCCGAGGGCGACCTCTATGACGGCCGCGATCTGATGCCGCAGCGCGACATCCGCGCCTATGCGGCCTGGGCGATGCATGCCAAGTTCGGGATCGAGAAATCGGTTCTGGAAAGCACGGTCTTTCCCGATCTGCAGATGGGCGGCGATCCCAGGATGCTGGCCTAGACCTGCGCGACCTGCGCCAGCCGGTCCTGCACCAGGCAGCTGAGATGGGTCAGATCGATGGCCAGGTTTTCGCGGTCGCCCCGCGCAAGTGCCGCCGCGGCATCGCCCAATGCGGGGTCGCGGGACGCCCGTGCCACGCCTGCCAGAAAGCCGATGATGTATTCGATGGCATCGGTATCGCTTGCATCCGACAGCACCTGGGCCGCGTGCAGCAGGTCGTCGCGAAGCCCGGCCTGATCGGGCTGGATCATGTCGTCGGGCAGGGCGCGCAGCAGGCTGCCGCGCGCTTCGGGCGGCAGGGCGCCCAGGATGGTCTGCTGAAAGACCGCAAGGCTTTCCACCGGTTTGGGCAGAAACCCGTCGGCGCCGGCATTCAGGGCGCGGTCCGCCAGGTCGGGATCGCCCGACATGCCCAGGATGACCGGAACCCGCGGGACGGCCTGGTGCAGGTCCTGGATCAGCGTCGCGCCATCGCCATCGGGCAGGCCCAGATCGACGATGATCACCGCGGGCCTGTAGGCGGCCAGATGGCGGCGCGCCGAGCGCAGGCAATCCGCGCGGCGAATCCGCGCACCGGATCTGAGGCACAGCAGACGCACGGCCTCGCTTGCAAAGCGCGAATCCTCGATTACCAGCACCGTCAGCCCGGTCAGGGGGCGCCCGGGCAGCGATAAACGCCACTGCGGCAAGGGTTTGTCATGGGTCGTCGCGAAATCTGTCGGCATGTCTGATTCCCGTTCCATCTTCCCTGGTCCCAGTTAGCGCGGCAAATCTGAACAGCCGGTTAACGACGATGCTTTTCCTTTCACCGGGCCGCGAAAACCCCTAGATATGACGACAAAGCGGAGGCATCGATGATCGGACGACTGAACCACGTGGCCATTGCGGTTCCCGACCTGGAAGCGGCGGCGGCGCAGTATCGCGATACGCTTGGCGCCCATGTGGGACCGCCCCAGGACGAACCCGATCACGGCGTGACGGTCGTCTTCATCGAACTGCCCAACACCAAGATCGAACTGCTTTATCCGCTTGGCGATGACAGCCCGATCCAGGGGTTTCTGGACAAGAACCCCTCGGGCGGGATCCATCACATGTGCTTCGAGGTGGATGACATTCTGGCCGCCCGCGACAAGATGAAGGCCGAAGGCGCGCGGGTCCTGGGCAATGGCGAACCCAAGATCGGCGCGCATGGCAAGCCGGTGCTGTTCCTGCATCCCAAGGATTTCAATGGCTGCCTGATCGAACTGGAGGAAATCTGATGAACCTGACCGGCGGAATCGTTCTCTTTGCCTCGATCTGGTTTCTGACGCTGTTCGTCGTGCTGCCCTTTGGCCAGCGCAGCCAGGCCGATGCCGGGAATGTCGTGGCAGGCACCCATGCGGGCGCCCCGTCGGATATGGGGCAATGGCGGCGCAAGCTGTTGATCACGACGCTGGTGACGGCGGCGATCTGGGGCGTGATCGCCTTTGTCATCCTGGGCGACTACATCACCCGCGACGATATCTCCCAGCTGGATCACCTGATCCGCTGACCATCTGGAACAGGTGGGTAAAGGCGGCGGCCGCCAGCAATGGCAGCATGATGTTGACAAACGGCACTGCCAGCCCTAGTGCCACCAGAACGCCCGTCGCGGTGATGCGCCCGGCATTGGCACGGCGCAGGTCTTTGGCCTGCACCGCCTCCATGTGGCGGCGCGCGGCCATCTGAAAGAATTCGCGGCCCAGCAGCCAGCCGTTCGCCCCGAAGAACAGCACCGGCGCCAAGGGTCCCAAGAATGGCGTCAGCAGCAGGCTGATCAGGCTGACTCCCAGAACCGCCGCCACCACCGCCAGCGATTCCAGCAGCCCGTCAAGGAAATCGACCGATGTGCCGCGGCGTTGCGGATAGTGGATCTCCTCTACCGCATCGGCGACATGTTCGGCGAAAAGCCCTGAAAAGCCGGCGGCGACCGGTGCCATCAGGAAAAAACCCATCACCGGAAACAGCGCCAGCGACCCCCATGACAGCAGCTGCGACAGATCGACCTGACCCAGCCAGGGCAGGGTGAAGCCGCCCGGCAGCCACAGCCGGATCGCCCAGAAGATGACCGCCTGCAGGGCCACGAACAGCCCGATGGTCAGCGCCACCCCCAGCAGCACCAGCCGCAGGATGCGCGGGCGCAAGAGGTCTGCCCAGCCCCGCGTCAGGGCGACGACCGGCTTCATGGCAGGAACCGGGTCTTGGCGGCGATGTCGGGGCGCGGGCGTTCGGGGGGCGTGGGACCGGGGGTGCCGATATGGATCAGCCCGGCGACGCGTTCATGCGGCGCGACGCCCAGATGGGCCTGGGCGAAATCCCGGTTCAGCGCCGCGAACCCCGTCAGCCAGGCCGCGCCCCAGCCCGATGCCAGGGCCGCGTTGACCAGCCCCAGGCAGACCGCCCCCGAGGACAGCTCCTGTTCCCATTCCGGCACCTTGGGACTGTCGACCGGCGAATGGATCACCGCGACGATCACCGGCGATGCAAACGCCGATGCCGCCTTGTCCGCCGCCGCCTGGTCCTGGCCGTCGGCCAGCACCGCCGCATGCAGCCTGGGTGCCAGCGCGTCCAGCGTCTGCCGGCCTAGGACGACAAAGCGCCAGGGTTCCAGCTTGCCGTGGTCGGGAACGCGGGCGGCAAGGGTCAGCAATTCGGTCAACTGGTCGCGATCGGGGCCAGGGCCGGTCATCAGCTTGGGCGGGTGGGACCGGCGGGTGGCCAGAAACTGCAAGATGGGTGAGGTCATGACATTCTCCTGTTGCGGGGGATGTTGCGGATCGGGGCGCGATGCGCAAGCAGGCTTGCGCAGGCGCGGTGCCGCGTGATCCATGGCGGCATGGCCGATCTGACCCATATGGCGCTGCCCGGAGCGATCTTCACCCTGCGCGTGACGCCCGGCGCGCGGCGCAACGACATCACGCTTCACGATGGCGTGCTGCGCGTTCACGTGACGGCGCCGCCTGAGGATGGCAAGGCGAACAAGGCGGTGCTGAAGCTGTTGGCCAAGGCGCTTGGGGTCGCGCCGTCGCGCTTGACGTTGATCCGCGGGCAGGCCGGCCGCGACAAGCTGATGCGGCTGGATCAGCCGGCGTCGGGTTCCAGCCGGTAATTGCCCTCGGGCAGGTTCAGCGCCAGGCGCAATTCGGTCAGCTGATGCATGGTCAGGCAGATGCGGACGACCTCTTCGCCATCCTCGCTCATCTGTTCCAGCACGACACGGTCGTCGAAATTGAGGATGACGACATCCTCGTTCAGGGGGCGGGTGTTCGGCTCGGCCTCGTCGATCAGGGTGATCACGGTTGCGTCGAAGTCGTGTTCGATGGTGAACATCCGGATTCTCCTTGGGAAGGCCCGACAATCGCGTGAACTTCGCGGTGCGACAAGCGGGCGGGGTTTACGCGGCCACGGGGCAGGGTAAACTGCAAAGCAACGCGGCGGCAAGGTCGGCGGAACACTCATCGGGAACTGGGCATCGGGAACTGGGCAGCACATATGATCACGTTATTCACATCCCCCCGGACCGCCCTGATCGCGACAGCCTTGCTGGCGCTGACCGGCTGTGCCGTGCCGGTCGATGCCCCGACGGCCCCGCAGGCGCCCGCGCCGTCGCCGGTCAGGCCCTTGCCGTCGGCTTCAGCCCCTTATGACGCCACGCCGGGCAATGCGGCGCGCACCTTCGTGCAGGTCATGCGCCGGATGGAGCCTGCCGTCGAACGCGAATGCGTCACCCGCCGCACCCGCCCGATCAACTGCGATTTCGCCTTCGTCGTCGACGACAGGCCGGGGCTGGAACCCAACGCCTTCCAGACGGTCGACAATACCGGTCGCCCCATCGTGGGCTTTACCCTGTCGCTGATCGCGCAGACCCGCAGCGCCGATGAAATCGCCTTCGTCGCGGGCCACGAGGCCGCCCATCACATCCTGAACCACCTGGACCGCAAGACGGGCGCCGCAACGGCGGCATCGGTGGTTCTGGGCAGCATCGCCTCGGCCTATGGTGGCGACGGCAATGCGGTGGCGCGTGCGCAGGAAATCGGCGCATCGGTCGGGTCGCGCTACTACTCCCGCGATTGGGAGCTGGAGGCCGATTACCTCGGCTCGATCATCACGCTGAATGCCAATTACGACCCGATCAACGGGTCGCGTCTGTTCGAACGTATTCCCGATCCCGGCAACCATGTGCTGGGCACCCACCCGTCACGGGCGCAGCGGCTGGCGCAGGTGCGCCGCGCCGTGGCCGATGTCCAATCCGGCCGGATCCAATAGGCGATGGCGCGGCGGGGACATGTCGGGCGGCTGCAATGGCGGCTGCGAGAGCTGTTGCAGCGGCTGTGGGTCAGGGTCACGGCCTTTGCGGTGCTGGGGCTGGTTTCGGCGATCCTGGGCTATCTGCTGAAGGATACCATCCCCTCTGGACTTGCGGGCAAGATCGGGGCGGATGCGATCGGCCCGATCCTGTCGATCATCGCTTCCAGCATGCTGACGGTCACGACTTTTTCGCTGTCGATCCTGACGGCGGCCTATGCCACCGCCAGCTCCAGCACGACACCCCGGTCGGTGCAACTGCTGGTCAAGGATTCGGTCAGCCAGACGGTGCTGGCCACCTTCATCGGGGCCTTCGTCTTCAGCCTGGTCGGGCTGATCATGCTCAAGACCGAACTTTATGGCGATGGGGGACGGGTCGCGCTGTTCTTTGCCACGCTGCTGATCGTGCTGATCGTCGTGGTGTCGCTGCTGCGCTGGATCAACCGGCTGGGGGAACTGGGGCTGATCGGCGACATGATGACCCGGGTCGAGGATACGACCACCACATCACTCAGGAACCGCCTGGAATCGCCCTGGATGGGGGCCAACCCGCTGCGTGGATCGCCGCCGCCCGATTGCATGGTGGTTCCCGCCCCCGTCGTGGGGCATGTCCAGAACTGCGACATGGCGACCCTGTCGGACCTGGCCGACAAGCACCAGCTGATCATCTATGTGACGGCCACCCCCGGCGACCTTGTCCACCTGCGCAGCGCCCTGATTCACGTCCGTAACCTGCCTGCGGATCAGGACCAGGCCGAGGCGATCCGGGCTGAACTGGCGGCCTGCATCACCGTGCGCCCCACGCGCAGCTTCGAACAGGACCCGCGTTTCGGCTTTACGGTGCTGTCGGAAACCGCGCAGCGCGCCTTGTCGCCGGCGGTGAATGATCCGGGGACGGCGGTGGCGGTCATCACCCGCATTCTGCGCATTCTGTCGATCTGGCAGAACCGGCACCGGCCGGATGTCGATTATCCGCGGCTTTATGCGACCGAACTGAGCGCCGAGGAGATGCTGCGCGACAGCCTGCTGCCCCTGGCCCGCGATGGTGCGTCGAATTTCCAGGTTCAGCATGCCTTGCAGGATTGCCTGATCGCGCTGACGAATCTGGCCCCCCAGGTCTTTGGCCCAGCGGCTGTCCGCCTGTCGGACGACTGCCTGGAATATGCCATGGACGGGCTGTCGCTGCAGGGTCAGCGCGATCAGGTCCGCCGCCGCGCCGAGCAATTATCCGAGGCGGCAGCAGCGGTTGTGCCAAACGGGTAACAAGGCAACCGCAAGATGCACAAAAGTTCCGTGTGGTTGTAAAAACGCTGGCTTATCGGCGGAATTATGCTTTAGTTCAGTCAGGTTCATACAAATGGACAGGTTTTGTTCATATCACATCGCGCGTTTGCGGCGATTTTGAAGAAGGGGCGCCCATGATCGGCGTTGTCGTCTGGAGCAATAATTCGCGCGAAAAAGCGATCATCTGGTGCGAGGATCAGGCCACCTTGGCCTATCTGCAAGGTCGCGAGAACCTGTTGAACACCGACAAATGGCCCGAACCGGGCGATCTGGTCGAACTGGAAACGCAGACGGTGGGCAATCTTCGCCACGCGCTGAACGTTTCGATGATCTCTGAACAGGCATGCCCGCAGCTGCCGCAGATGCTGTCCGAGGCGTCACCGCCGGTGCGCCAGCCGCAACTGCGCGTGGTCGATGGCGGTGCCTCGGAAGAGGGTTTCAAGGCGCCCAGCCCGGCGGCCTGCAGCCTGCCTGTCTTTCGCGATGTCACGATGCATGAAAGGCCGCGCAGCAGCGCGGCCAGCTGATCAGCGTGTTGCGCGGGCCGGTCTGAACCGGCCCGCAGCCATCTGGATCAGACGCCGCGCGACAATGCGGCCAGCCCCGTGCGGGCAAGGTCGATCAGGCCAAGCGGGCGCATCAGTTCGGCAAAGGCGTCCAGCTTGGACACCGGCCCCACCAGTTCGAAGACAAAGCTCTCCAGCGTCGAATCGACCACGTTCGCGCGGAAGATCTCGGCGATGCGCAGGGCCTCGACCCGCTTTTCGCCCTGGCCCTTGACCTTGAACAGGCCCAGCTCGCGTTCCACGACGGGTCCTTCAACCGTCAAGTCATGCACTTCGTGAACGACGACGATCCGGCCCAGCTGGGCCTTGATCTGTTCGATGACCGCCGGGGTGCCGCGCGTCACCACCGTGATGCGCGAACGGTGGCCCAAATGGTCGACCTCGGCCACGGTCAGGCTGTCGATGTTGTAGCCGCGTCCCGAAAACAGGCCGATGACGCGGGCCAGCACGCCCGGCTCGTTCTCGACCATGATCGCCAGGGTATGGCTTTCCTCGACCTGGCTGTGGGGGTCCTTCAGGTCATAGGCCGAATGGCTGGACATGCCCTTCTGGATGTTCAATGCGTTCATGGCTGAACCCTTCCTTTTGCAGCGTGGATGGTGGCGGGGCGGGTCACACCAGCACCGCACCTTCCGATTCGATCACACCCAGGGTTTCCGCCTCGCCCAGCAGCATTTCGTTATGGGGCTTGCCCGAGGGGATCATCGGGAAGCAGTTCTCGTGTTTCTCGACCAGCACGTCCAGGATGAAGGGGCCGTCGTAATCCAGCATCTGCTGGATGGCGGCGTCCAGATCCTTGGGGTCGCGGACCTGCGCCCCCTTGCAGCCGAAGGCCTCGGCCAGCTTGACGAAATCGGGCAGGCTGTCGGACCAGGACTGGCTGTAGCGTTCGCCATGCAGCAGCTGCTGCCACTGGCGGACCATGCCCAAGCGTTCATTGTTCAGGATGAACTGCTTGACCGGCAGGCGGAACTGCACGGCGGTGCCCATCTCCTGCATGTTCATCAGCCAGCTGGCATCGCCCGCCACGTTGATGACCAGCGCTTCGGGGTGGGCGGCCTGAACGCCGACCGATGCCGGCAGGCCATAGCCCATCGTCCCAAGGCCTCCTGAGGTCATCCAGCGGTTCGGTTCCTCGAAGCCCAGATATTGCGCGGCCCACATCTGGTGCTGGCCGACCTCGGTCGTGATGTAACGGTCGCGCCCCTTGGTCAGCGCCTCGAGCCGCTGCAACGCGTGCTGCGGCTTGATGATCGTGTCGCTGCCGCGATAGGCAAGGCAGTTCTTGGCCCGCCATTCGTCGATCTGGCCCCACCAGGACTTCAGCGCCGGACTGTTCAGCTTGCGTCCGCGCGATTTCCAGACCTTCAGCAGATCCTCCAGCACATGGCCGACATCGCCGACGATCGGCAGTTCGACCTGCACGACCTTGTTGATGCTGGACGGGTCGATGTCGATATGCGCCTTGACCGAACCGGGGCTGAAATCCGCGATGCGACCGGTGATGCGGTCGTCGAAGCGCGCGCCGATGTTGATCATCAGGTCGCAGCCATGCATCGCCAGGTTCGCCTCGTAGAGGCCGTGCATTCCCAGCATGCCCAGCCAGTTCTTGCCCGAGGCCGGATAGGCGCCCAGCCCCATCAGCGTCGAGGTGACCGGAAAGCCCGTCGCTTCGGCCAGTTCGCGCAGCAGCTGGCTGGCGCCCGGACCCGAATTGATGACCCCGCCACCGGTATAGAGGATCGGACGTTCGGCCTGTTCGATCATCTCGACCAGGCGGGTGATCGCCTCGATATTGCCCTTCTTGACCGGCTGATAGGGACCGTTATCGACCTGTTTGGGTCCGACATAGAGGTCGCTGGCGAACTGGACGTCCTTGGGGATGTCTACCAGGACCGGTCCCGGCCGCCCCGATGTCGCGACATGAAAAGCCTTGTGGATGGTCTGGGCCAGCTTGCCCGTGTCCTTGACCAGCCAGTTATGCTTGGTGCAGGGGCGGGTGATGCCGACGGTGTCGGCCTCCTGGAAGCCGTCAGTGCCGATCATGAAGGTCGGGACCTGGCCCGACAGCACGACCAGCGGGATCGAATCCAGCAGCGCATCGGTCAGCCCCGTGACCGCGTTCGTGGCACCGGGACCCGAGGTGACCAGCACGACGCCGGGCTTGCCGGTCGCACGGGCATAGCCTTCGGCCATGTGGACCGCACCCTGTTCATGGCGGACCAGGATATGGGTGATGTCGTTTTGCTGAAAGATCTCGTCATAGATGGGTAGGACGGCCCCGCCCGGATAGCCGAATACGGTATCGACGCCCTGATCGCGCAGCGCCTCGACCACCATTCTCGCACCCGTCATCATTCGGGACATCGTTCTGCTCCATCAAAAAATGCGTTGCGCAAAGGGCCGGAACGGCCCCGCGTCGGCGCAAACTAGGATCAGGGCAGGGCGGGGTCAATGGGGTCCGGCGGATAAAATGACGCAGTCATGCCGATTTTTGAAACTTTGTTTCGCGGATTGTCCGGCGCTATCGGTCGAATTGCGGCAGGGCGATGCGCGCGACCTGTTCGACGATCGGATCGACCGACAGGGGATGGGCCTCGTTCGAATGGTCGCCCGGATCGCCGATATCCTGCCAGACCCCACCCTTGTAGATCTCCAGAGCGTTGAAGCGGGCCTTGTATTCCATCTTGCGGCTGCCGGGCACCCAATAGCCCAGATAGACATAGGGCAGCCCCGCCGCGCGGGCGATCTCGATATGGTCCAGGATCACGTGGGTGCCCAGGCTGGCCGGGCGGAAGACGGGGTCGTAGAAGCTGTAGACCAGGCTGAGGCCGTCATCTAGCACGTCGGTCAGGCAGACGGCGGTCAGATGTTCGTCGCCGCGCTTCATGTTGCCGGGATCGTCCGAGCCGCCGCGATATTCGATGACGCGCGTCTTGATCGGGGTCTCCTCGATCATGGCGGCGAATTCGAAGATGTCCATGTCGGCCATGCCGCCATCGGCGTGACGACGGTCCAGATAGCGGCGGAACAGGTCGAACTGTTCCTCGGTCGCCCAGGCACTGGTGGCCAGCCGCTGCAGGACGGCATTGCGTTTCTGAATGCGGCGCTGCGTGCGGCTGGGGACGAAATCGGCCACCCGGATGCGCGCCGACATGCAGGCCACGCAGCTTTCGCAGCTGGGACGGTACAGCACGTTCTGCGACCGGCGGAAGCCCTGGCGGGACAGGGCGTTGTTCAGTTCTGGGGCGTTGTCGCCCTGCAGGGCCGTGAACAATTTGCGTTCGGCCCGCCCATGCAGATAGGGGCAGGGCTGCGGCGCCGTCACATAGAACTGTGGCGCATGGGGCAGGGTATGGCGCATCAGGCACATCCCTTGCGGCAACTGATCGGGTCAGGGCTGGTCATGCGGATGTTGCACTATCCGGTGTGGCGATGGTGGCAGGGTCGCGCGAAGCCTAGCAACGTTTCCATGACACGCCAAGCGGGGAAAGACCCACCCCGACGCTTCGCGGGACGGTCGTGCAGGGATGACGCGGCGCGTTGACCCCGCACCGGCGACCGCTAAGGTGTCGGGCATGAGCTTTCACGACCGTATCACCCGCCATCCGTTGCCCGTCGATCCTGCCCGCGCGCAGGATGCGGCGGCCCTGTTCCCCGACAGTCCGGCGGCCCTGCGTGACCTGATCGCCGCCGTCGCGGGCAGCAGCCCCTTTCTTGCCGGGTTGATCCGGCAGGAGGCCGACTGGCTGCCCGGTGCGCTGGATCATGACGATGTGGTGGCCCGCGAAACGGCGGGGTTCCAGGACCTGTCCCCCGATGATCTGGGCGTTGCGCTGCGCCGGGCCAAGCGACGCGTGGCGCTGCAGGCGGCGCTGGCCGATCTGGGGGGCGTCTGGCCCCTGGCGCAGGTGACGCAGGCGCTGTCCGATCTGGCGGATCGTGCGGTGGACCTGGCCCTGCGGGCCCATGTCGCGTCCGAGGTCCGGCGTGGCAAGCTGCCCGAAACCGACGCGGATGCGGGGGGCATCTTTGCGCTGGCCATGGGCAAGGGCGGGGCAGGGGAATTGAACTATTCCTCGGATATCGACCTGATCGTGCTGTTCGACGAAACCGCCTATGACGATGCCGACCAGATGGAGGCCCGCGCAGCCCTGATCCGCGCGACCCGCAAGATGGCCGCGACCCTGTCAGACGTGACCGAACACGGCTATGTCTTTCGCACCGACCTGCGGCTGCGCCCGGATGCATCGGTGACGCCGGTCTGCATCTCGACCGCCGCCGCGCTGGCCTATTACGAGGCCGAGGGCCGCACCTGGGAACGCGCCGCCTTCATCAAGGCGCGGGCGGCGGCGGGAAACATCGCGGCGGGCGAGCGTTTCCTGGCCGAACTCCGGCCTTTCGTCTGGCGCAAGCATCTGGATTTCGCCGCCATCCAGGACGCCCATGACATGCGGCTGCGCATTCGCGACCACAAGGGCCTTGGCGGCCGGTTGGAGGTCGCGGGCCACAACATCAAGCTGGGCCGCGGCGGCATCCGCGAGATCGAGTTCTTTACCCAGACCCGCCAGCTGATCGCGGGCGGGCGCGATCCCGATCTGCGGGTCCGCGACACGGTGGGCGGGCTGGCGGCGCTGGCGGCCAAGGGTTGGATTCCCGATGCGGTGGCGCAGGAACTGACCGATCATTATCGCGAACACCGCGACATCGAACATCGCATCCAGATGGTGAACGACGCCCAGACCCACAGCCTGCCCAAGGACGGCAACGGCCTGCGGACCATCGCCGCGCTGATGGGGTCGGGTGATCCGGACGGATGGCAGGCAGCGTTGAAGGCCCGGCTGGCCCGCGTCCATGAACTGACCGAGGAGTTCTTCGCCCCCGACGAGATCAAGGCCGAACGACCGCAGATGTCGCCCGAATCGCAGGCCATCATCGACCGGTGGCAGGGCTATCCGGCGTTGCGGTCGGATCGGGCGCTGCAGATCTTTCGCCGGATCGAGGTGCCGCTTCTGGATCGCATGTCCCGTGCCGGCCATCCCGCCGAGGCGCTGGCCCGTTTCGACAGCTTTCTTGCCGGGCTGCCCGCGGGCGTCCAGCTGTTTTCCCTGTTCGACGCCAACCCCCAGCTGATCGACCTGATCGTGGACATCTGCGGCACGGCCCCGGCGCTGGCAGCCTATCTGGCGCAGCATCCGTCGGTGCTGGACGCGGTGCTGGGCGGCAGCTTCTTTGCCCCTTGGCCGGGCGAAACCGGGCTGCGGACCGAACTGGACCGCGCCGTGCAGGCAGCCGCGACCGCCGGTGGATACGAGGCTGCCTTGGATGCCGCCCGACGTTGGGCGCATGAATGGCATTTCCGCATCGGGGTGCATCACCTGCGCGGGCTGATCGACGCCGATGAGGCCGCCGGACAATATGCCGATCTGGCAGGGGCCTGCGTCGCGGCGCTGTTCCCGGTGACGGCGGCAGAGTTCGCGCGCAAGCATGGGCCGGCGCCGGGGCGGGGGGCCGTCGTGGTGGGCATGGGCTCGCTTGGGGCGCGGGTGCTGAACGCGGCGTCGGATCTGGACCTGATCGTGATCTATGACGCGGACGGGATCGACGCCTCGGACGGGCCGCGCCCGCTGGCGGCGCGACCTTATTACGCGCGGCTGACGCAGGCGATGGTGACGGCGCTGTCTGCGCCCACCGCCGAAGGGCGGCTTTATGAAGTCGACATGCGGCTGCGCCCCTCGGGGCGGCAGGGTCCGGTGGCGACGTCAGTGCAAAGCTTCGAGACCTATCAGATGGAAGAGGCCTGGACCTGGGAACATCTGGCCCTGACCCGCGCCCGCGTCGTGGCCCGCAGCGGCGGTGACGCCGCCGCGCTGGCCGAGCAGATCGAGGCGTTGCGCCTTGGGGTCCTGCGCCGCCGCGGCACCGACCCGCGCGTCATGGCCGATCTGGACCAGATGCGGACGCGACTGTTCACGGCCAAGCCTGCATCGGGCCCTTGGGACGTGCGCAACGGTCCGGGACGCCTACAGGATATCGACCTGTTGGCGCAGGCCTGTGCGCTGCGGTCGGGCGATCCCGCGCGGGGCACTTTGGCGCAGCTGCGCGCGGGCAAGCGGGCGGGGCTGATGGATGCCAAGGCGACCGAGGTGCTGTCTTCGGCCTGGCGCGCGTTCTGGCGGCTGCATGCGGCGGGGCGGCTGTTGACCGATCGCCCGCTGGACATGCAGGATATCGGCGGCGGTGCCCAGGATTTCCTGCTGCGCGAAGTCGATGCCCCGGATGCCGACGCGATCCGGGATCGCATCCGGGACCACGTGTCGCGTGCCGAGGCGCTGATCACCGCCCAGATGCCGCAATAGCGTCCTATCCCGCCGCGATATTCCTTTCGGGACGGTCGGACAGCGACGGGGCGGTCTCGGGACGGCTCTGTTCGGCGCTGGATTGCAGTTCGGCGGCCACTTCGGACAGGGACCGCCCGCCGATCTGGCCCAGCACCGGGATCGACACAAGGCCTGCGGGCAGGGCCGGGGCGGGCATGTCGGGGGCCTCGACGAACAGGCCATGCGCGGTCTTGTCCCAGTAGAAGGGCTTGGTCACGACCTCGCAGATGGCCTTCCATCCCGCCAGGCACCCAAGGGGGAAATAGAGATGCAGCGTCGGCACCCAGGCCAGCAGGTGCCGATGCTTGGCCCCGCTGACGGCGCGCATGCCCACGAAGATCGACAGCAGTTCGGAGGCGACGAACAGCGTGAACAGCGCCGGCACCGCCCAACTGCCCAAGCCTTCCAGCGGACCGCGAAGCGGATGGGGCAGGCCCAGGCTGAGCAGCCAGAAGCTCCACAGGACCGGGGCCAGCAAATATTGCGACACGGCGCCGAAGAACTGGACCTGGAACCACCAGAAGCGCCACGGCCCCAGTTCCCGATGCAGCAGGGCGGGGTTGCGCATATGCACGGCCCAGGTCAGCGCATAACCCTTGAGCCAGCGCGACCGCTGCTTGACCCAGGGCATGGCGCGGCAATTGGCCTCTTCGTCCGTGGTGGTGTCGATGATCTGGGTGCGATAGCCGCGCCGGCACAGGCGGACGCCCAGGTCGGCGTCTTCGGTCACGTTCCAGCTGTCCCACGCGCCGACCTCCTCCAGCAGGTGGCGACGGAAGAACAGCGTGGTGCCGCCCAGGGGCACGACCAGGCCAAGCCGCGCAACGCCCGGCAGCAAAACGCGGAACCACGCGGCGTATTCGATGGTAAAGCAGCGGGCCAGCCAGTTGGTGCGCGGGTTATAGAAATCCAGCGCCCCCTGCAGGCAGGCGACATCGGCGGGCGCGAAATGAAAGGCGCGGGCGACCTTGTGCAGCTGATCGGGGTCGGGGCGATCCTCGGCGTCCCAGATGCCCACGATCTGCGCCTTGCAGAAATTCAGCGCATAGTTCAGCGCGCGGGGCTTGGTCTTGATGGGGCCGTCGGGGACGCGGACCACGCGGATCCAGTGCGGCAGGGTCACGCCCTTCAGCGCCGCTTCGGTCACGTCATCGCTGGCCTCGATCACCAGCAGGATGTCGGTCAGTTCGCGCGGGTATTGCAGCCTTGCCAGCCGCGCGACCAGTTTTCCCGCGACATCGCTTTCCTTGAACAGCGGAACCATGACCGAGATCATCGGCAAGGGCACATCCCTGTCCGATGGCAGCAACTGCCCCTCTGCGACCGCCTGCTGCAATTCGCGGTTCTCGCTGCGGGCGCGACGAAAGACCGCGAAGGCCAGCAGCTTCAGCGCCGATTGCGAAATCAGCGTCAGGACCGCCCAGGCCGTCAGGACAAAGGCCAGAAGCGTCGGCGCAAGGGTGATGCCCGTCAGCACCGCCACCACCAGCAGGGCGGCCAGACGGGCGGTGCGGGCATGATCCTGGGTGCGACAGCTTTCGGCGGCGGGGACGCGGCATTCGGCCTCGCGGATCAAGCGGGTGCGGCGCCAGTCCAGGACGCCGGACTGAACCTGATCCTCGCTGGCCAGCAGCATGCGGACATGACCGAATTCGCGGGGCAGGCGATGCAGAAGCGCCTCGAAGGCATCGGGGCGGGCGGTGGCGATCCAGGTGACGCCGCCGATCCGCCGCCAGGGCAGGATGCCGTTCGTCAGGCAGAAGCCGGCCCCTGCCAGATCGATCAGGCGCGGGTCGGCCGGGCTGGTGGCAGGGTCGATGGCGGTTGTGCGCCATTGACGCGACAGGCCGCGCGCCAGGGCGTCGGCGGCGACCATGCGTTGCGCCAGCAGGACATGGGCAAGCTGCTGGCCCTGCTTCTGGCTGATCAGCGTCGCCTTCAGCAGATCGCCTGGATCCAGAACGCCGTCTTCCAGCAGGATCTGACCCAGAGGGCGCAACGTCCGCGGCGCGATCGTGGGACCGCGCAGCACGATGCCGCCTTCGTCGTTCAGATTTGCCGGCAAGGGCAGCGGCGCAGGCAAGGCCATGACGATTCCCCGTTGGAACGCCCCGTCTTGCCATGAATGTCGTTAACGGAAGGTTAAGACCTCGGGTCCGCGCGGGTGAATACCGCCCGCGCGGACCCAGGCCCTTCGATCATGCGCGGCGGGCGCGCATGGAATCGGTGAAGCGCTTGAACAGATACATGCTGTCCTGCGGGCCGGGCGATGCCTCGGGGTGGTGCTGGACGGAAAACACCGGCCGGTCGGTCATGCGGATGCCGCAATTGCTGCCGTCGAACAGGCTGACATGGGTTTCCAGCACGCCCTGGGGCAGGGTCTGCGAATCGACCGCAAAGCCGTGGTTCATCGAGGTGATCTCGACCTTGCCGGTTTCCACGTCGCGCACCGGGTGGTTCGCGCCGTGATGACCGTGGCTCATCTTGATCGTCTTGGCGCCAAGCGCCAGCGCCAGCATCTGGTGACCCAGGCAGATGCCGAACATCGGCAGGTCCTTTTCCAGCAGCGACTGGATCATCGGCACGGCATAGACGCCGGTCGCGGCCGGATCGCCGGGGCCGTTGGCCAGGAAGATGCCCTCGGGTTCGTGGGCCAGGATCTCCTCGGCGGTGGCGGTGGCGGGCATGACCGTCACCTCGGCGCCGTGGGATACCAGCGAACGCAGGATGTTGCGCTTGGCGCCGTAATCGATGGCGACGACCTTGAAGGGCTTGTCCTCGGGCGAGGTGCCAAAGCCGGTGCCCCAGGCCCAGGTGCCCTGATCCCATTTGTAGGTCTGGGCGCAGCTGACCGTCTTGGCCAGGTCCAGCCCCACCAGGCCCGTCCAGTCGCGGGCGCGGGCGACCATCGCCTCGATGTCGAAATTGCCGTCCGGATCATGGGCCAGCACGACATGCGGCGCACCCTGCTGGCGGATCGCGCGGGTCAGGCGACGCGTGTCGATGGCCCCGATGCCGATGCGGCCCTTGCGCGACATCCATTCCGTCAGTTCGGCCGTGGTGCGCCAGTTCGACGATTGCGTCGGGTCCCACCGCACGACGATGCCGCTGGCGACCGGGTCCTGGGCTTCGTCATCTTCCGTCGTCACGCCGGTATTGCCGATATGGGGGAAGGTGAAGGTCACGATCTGGCTGGCATAGGAGGGATCGGTCATGATCTCCTGATAGCCGGTCATCGCGGTGTTGAAGACCAGTTCGGCGACAACTTCGCCGATGGCGCCAAAGCCCTGGCCGTAGAAGACGCTTCCGTCGGCAAGCGCTAGGCAGGCAGTCGGTTTTACAGCCATATCGGCACCTCTGGATCTGAAATCTTGGGGTGAATAAGGGGCAGAGGTTCCAAGGTCAAGGCGCAGCAACGGTCACGGGCGCTTGAATTGCGCGGTCCTTGGGCCTAGATCGCAGTCTTTCCGGCGCATCCCGCGCCAGCAACGGAGACGCGATCATGGAACTGCGCAGCAAGCTGCAAGCCGCGACGAAGGAAGCGATGAAGGCCCGGGACAGCGCCCGTCTGTCCACGCTGCGCCTGATCGGCGCCGCCGTCAAGGACCGCGAGATCGCGGCGCGGGGCGGCGACGGCGACGGCGCGCTGACCGAGGGCGACCTGATCCTGATCCTGTCGCGCATGGTCAAGCAGCGCCAGGAATCGGCCAAGGCCTATGAGGAGGCCGGTCGTCTTGAGCTGGCGTCCAAGGAAGAGGACGAGATCGCGGTCATCCAGGAATTCCTGCCCCGCCAGATGGACGAGGCCGAAACCCGCGCCGCCATCGACAAGGCCATCACGGATCTGGGGGCCGAGGGCATCCGCGACATGGGCCGCGTCATGGCCGTGCTGAAGGAACGCCATGCAGGCCAGATGGATTTCGGCGCCGTGGGTCCGGCGGTGAAAGATCGCCTGCTGGCGTGAACCCTGCGCGGTCGGGGGCGTTTGCTGACAGGAGGTGACCCGATGCCAGCAAGATCCAAGGCCCAGCAACGCGCCGCCGGGGCGGCACTGTCCGCCAAGCGCGGCGAAACCAAGGTCGGCGACCTGCAAGGCGCGTCCAAGGACATGTATCACAGCATGACCGAGGATGAGCTGGAGGATTTCGCCTCGACCGATCACGACAATCTTCCCGATCACGTCGAGGACGACTGACGGCAGGCGGGCGGGGGGCGACCCCGCCCGCCTTTCCTATTCCCGGACCCGCGCGATGGCGTTGGTCAGTTCGCGACACAGATCGCGCCGTTCGGGCGGGGTCAGGAAGACACCCAGCTCGATTTCCCGCATGCCGTCGGTCAGCGTCAGGTAATCCTCGACCGGTCCCTTGCGGATCTGCGCCCGCACCCAATAGCTGTTGGTGTCCCAATCGCGCGGCGGCTTGCCCGGATCAAGGCGCCGCACATGCAGCCGGTCGCGATCCAGCGTCAGTTCCTCATGCGTCTGGCCGGTGCGATAGCTGTGTTGCAGGGCGAACCAGACACCCGCCACGGCAATCGCGCCAAAGGGCAGCAACCCCCACAGGATGGGCGATCCCAGCATGGCGATGATCGGCAGCGACAGCAGCGCGGCCGTGGTGGCGATGAACCACACGAAGCCCCTGCGCGGCAGCGATCGGTGCGGCCACAGCGTCAGTCTTTGCAGAACGGCCCCGGAATCATCCGGGGCCGTCTGTGTCCATTGATAAGGCATCGTTGGATCGAACTCAGTGGGCCGGGTGACGGTCCCAGTCTTCGCGCTTGGGCAGCTGCTCGAACGTGTGTTCGGGCGGGGGCGAGGACAGGGTCCATTCCAGCGTATCGGCGTATTCGTTCCAGTAGTTGTTCTGGGTCACGCGCTTGCCAGCAAACAGGGTGTAGGCCATCACGCCGAAGAAGAACAGGAACGAGGCGAAGGACAGATATGCCCCAAGCGAGCTGATGTTGTTCCAATAGGCGAACTCGACCGGATAGTCGATGTAACGGCGCGGCATGCCCTGACGGCCCAGGAAGTGCTGCGGGAAGAAGGTCAGGTTCGCACCGATGAACATCATCCAGAAATGCAGCTTGCCGGCCCATTCGGGATACTGGCGGCCCGACATCTTGCCGACCCAGTAATAGATGCCCGCAAAGATCGCGAAGACCGCGCCAAGCGACATCACATAGTGGAAGTGGGCCACGACGTAGTAGGTGTCGTGATACACGCGGTCCAGCGGTGCCTGCGACAGGACGACACCGGTGACGCCACCCACGGTGAACAGGAACAGGAAGCCGAAGGCCCAGAGCATCGGCGTCTTGAACTCAACCGAGCCGCCCCACATCGTGGCGATCCAGCTGAACACCTTGATGCCCGTGGGCACGGCGATGGTCATGGTCGCCAGCATGAAATAGCTCTGCTGGGTCAGCGACATGCCGACGGTGTACATGTGGTGTGCCCAGACGACGAAGCCCAGGACACCGATCGCGGCCATGGCCAGAACCATCGGCAGATAGCCGAAGATCGGCTTTCTGGAGAAGGTGGCGATGACGTGGCTGATGATGCCGAAGCCCGGCAGCACGATGATATAGACCTCGGGGTGGCCGAAGAACCACAGGATGTGCTGGTACAGGATCGGGTCACCGCCACCGGCCGGGTTGAAGAAGTTCGTGCCGAAGTTGCGGTCCATCAGCAGCATGGTGATGGCGCCGGCCAGAACGGGCAGGGCCAGCAGGATCAGCCAGGCGGTGATGAAGACCGACCAGGCGAACAGCGGCACCTTGAACATGGTCATGCCGGGGGCGCGCATGTTCAGGAAGGTGGTGATGATGTTGATGGCACCCACGATGGAGGACGCACCCGACACGTGGACGGCGAAGATTGCCAAGTCCATCGAATAGCCGCCTTCAGTCGTCGAGAGCGGCGGGTACAGAACCCAGCCCACGCCCGAGCCCAGCTGCTGGTTGCCGCCCGGCGTCAGCAGGGATGCGATGCCAAGGGCCAGGCCCGCGACATACAGCCAGTAGCTGAGGTTGTTCATGCGCGGGAAGCTCATGTCCGGCGCACCGATCTGCAGCGGCATGAAATAGTTGCCGAAGCCACCGAACAGCGCCGGAATCACCACGAAGAACATCATCAGCACACCGTGATAGGTGATCATGACGTTCCACAGGTGACCGTTGGGGGTGCATTCCCGGGCCGAATCCGCGATGAAGCGTGCGCCTTCCAGGCACATGTACTGGACGCCGGGGTGCTGCAGTTCCATCCGCATGTAGACGGTGAAACTGACCGAGATCAGACCGGCCAGCGCAGCGGTGAAAAGGTAAAGAATACCAATGTCTTTATGATTGGTGGACATGAACCAGCGGGTGAAGAACCCACGGGTGTCATGATGGTCGTCGTGGCCGTGTGCGGCTGCGTCTGCCATACCCGAACTCCCTCAAGATCTCGTCGAGCCGGCCTGGCAGACCGGCATTATCACGCTTTCTTTAGACCACCCGTGATGACCGGGCAATGCGTCACGGTGGCCAGAATGCCGCGCCCCTGCCAGAATATCACAGTTGGCAGGGGCGGGTCACGACGCTGATGCGGCTGATTGCCGCATCGACGATCACTCGGACGGGGCGTCCGGTGACACGCTGGTCAGATAGGCCGCGATATCGGCCTGGTTGCGGTTCAGCTTGAAGGTCATCTTGCTGCGCGCGCCGTCATCGCCGGATTCGTCCTTCACCCAGGCACCGGGATCGGTGACATAGGCGATCAGTTCCTCCTCGGTCCAGACCATGTCGGGATTGGCCTCGGCGGCGGCCAGGATGCCGTCGCCGTAACGGAAACCTTCCTGAGACGCGATCTTGGCGCCCATCACGTTGTAAAGGTTCGGACCGACGGCGCCGCCCTTGACGATGTCGGTGCCGCTGTCATCCTGGATCATGTGGCAGGCGCGGCATTTGCGGAATTCCTTTTCGCCGGCTGCGGCGTCGCCCGCATCCTGTGCAACGGCGGGAATGGCTAGGGTCGCGCCGATGAAGGCGCCGACAATGGCTGATTTCATAATGTTTTCCTCGCTCGGCCCCTGTACGGGGCATATCTCCGTCCCGATCCTACAGGCAGGCCGCGCAGGAAATCCACCTATCGAAAGGTCGCACCGAAAGAATTGATCAGATTGCGGCGAATATGCGCAGGAAAGACTGGCGAAGCGCGTTGTCCAGATCGTCCATCCCGACCGGCAGCCCCAGATCCACCAGCGAGGTGATGCCATGCCCGCTGATGCCGCAGGGCACGATGCCGTCGTAATGCGTCAGGTCCGGTTCGACATTGATCGAGATGCCGTGGAAGCTGACCCAACGGCGCAGCTTGATGCCGATGGCGGCGATCTTGTCCTCGCGCAGGGTGCCGTCGAACAGGGCGGGCTTTTCGGGGCGGGGCACCCAGACGCCCACGCGCCCTTCGCTGATCCGGCCCGCGACGCCGAATTCGGCCAGCGCGGCAATCACCCATTCCTCCAGCTGCGCCACGAAGGCCCGCACGTCGCGCCCGCGCCGATTCAGGTCCAGCATGACATAGACGATTCGCTGGCCCGGCCCGTGATAGGTGTATTGGCCGCCGCGCCCCGTCGGATGGACCGGAAAACGCGGGTTCAGCAGGTCCTGCGCGCGCGCGCTGGTCCCGGCGGTATAAAGGGGCGGGTGTTCGACCAGCCAGATGCATTCGTCGGCCTCGCCCGCCAGAATGGCGGCGACGCGGGCCTCCATGAAGGCCACGGCCTCGTCATGGCCCGTCAGGCCGTCACTGATGATCCATTCCACCATGGCGCCGATGTGACGCGGCGTGGCGGTTTCGTCAATGGCCTTCGGGCATCTTGGGGCGGGTCGCAAAAACCGCTTTTCTTCGGCGCAGGGCTCGGTTATGACGCGCCTACCTCAAGATGCGGCCGTGGCGGAATTGGTAGACGCGCAGCGTTGAGGTCGCTGTTCCTTAACCGGAGTGGAAGTTCGAGTCTTCTCGGCCGCACCAAACGACCTGCAAGAAAAAGCGCCGCACTGGTTCGATCCAGCGCGGCGCTTTTCGTTTGCGGCGTTCCGTGCGGGGCGACATGACGCCGCCCCGCGATGCATCAGTTGGCGATCCCGGCGACGGCCGCACCGGCCCCCGTGGCGATCTGCAGCGCAGCCCATTCCTTGGAGGCGTCGTTGCGGGCGGAGGCCGCGGCCAGGCGGGCCGCCGCGCGCTGGCGGTCTGCGTCCAGCAGGTCGACCAGTGCCAGGGCCCCGGCCTCGAAATTGGTGCGGGCCAGCGAATAGGCGCGCTCGTAGGAGGCCGCCGCCTTGTCCAGCGTCGCGACCCGCTGACGATAGCGGCGCAGGTTCGACTGGCTGCGTTGCACATCCTCGACCGCCGAGGCGACCTGGCTGCGATAGGCCAGGTCCGCCGAACGGGCCTCGGAGACCCGACGCGACCGCGTGGCCTGCAGGATGCCCTGGTTCGCGATGGGCAGCGACAGGCGCGGCCCGAAGGCCCAGTTGTTCGCGCCCGCCGTGTCGCTGATCGACCCCGTCAGCGACAGCGATGGCAGCATGTCCGCCGTGGCGACGCCGACGGCGGCCAGCGCCTGCGCCAGATCCTGCTGGCTTGACCGGATGTCGGGGCGGTTGCGCAGCAGGTCGGCCGGCACGCCGGTGCCTGGTCCCGCAGGGGTGCCCAGGGCGCTGGATCCGCCGTTCATCCGCGCCATCACGCCATTGGCCTGCTGGTTCAGCAGTGTCGACAGACGATAGATCTGCGCGTTGTAGAGCGCTTCGAAATTCGGCAGGTCGGCACGGGCCGTTTCCAGCAGGGCCTGGGTCTGGGCGGTGTCGTAATCGGTCGCCAGACCAAGCGACAGCATGTTGTTGGTGACCTGCAGCGTGCTTTCGCGCGCCTCGATCGTGTCACGGGTCAGCGCCAGCGCCTGCTGATAGAAGCGGGCGTCGGAATAGGCGCTGATGACCTCGGCCAGCCAGGCCAGCCGGGTGACCTGCGCCTGCGCCTCGGCCGAGGCATAGGCGGCTTCGGCGCCCTGGCGGGCACGGCGCGCGCCCCCGAACAGGTCGAAGACGAAGCCCGCCGACAGGTTCGCGGTGCTGGTATAGCCCGTCGCCTGGTTGTCGCCGCCGCTGCGGGTGCGGCTGGCGGATGCCGCCTCGCCGGTGACCTGGGCTGCCAGGGGGGCAGTTGCCCGCAGGTCGGCCTCGGCGGCGCGGATGCGTTCGTTGGCCGCCAGGATGTCCAGGCTGTTGCCCAGACCTTCGGCGATCATCTGCGACAGCGTCCGGTCCTGATAGCTGGACCAGAAGGCCGTCCGCGTCACCTGGGCGGGGGCCTGGCCCTCGCCCTCGGCAAAGGTGGCGGGGACCTGGGTCTCGGGCAGGTCGGCGGGGTCCGGCCCCACCGCCGCACAGCCCGAGATGGTCAGCAATGCGGTCAGCGACAGCGCCGCAATGCGGGATTTGCGTGGAAACATCACGAGGTTTTATCCTTTCGCGTCACCAGATTGCGCATTTTCAGCACGGCGACATAGAAGACCGGCACCAGGAAGATCCCGATCACCGCCGAGGTGGTCATGCCCCCCAGGACGCCGATCCCGATCGAGTTCTGCGCACCCGCGCCGGCACCCGATGCGATGGCCAGGGGCAACACGCCCAGCATGAAGGCGAAGGTGGTCATCAGGATCGGGCGCAGACGCTGGCGGGACGCGACCAGCGCGGCCTCCAGCATGGATTTGCCTTCCTTGATCTGCGCCTCGGCGAATTCCACGATCAGGATCGCGTTCCGCGCCGCCAGGCCGATGGTCGTCAGCAGACCCACCTTGAAATAGACGTCGTTGGTCTGCCCGAACCACAATGCCGCGGCCAGGGCACCCAGGATGCCGATGGGCACGGTCATCATGACCGCGATGGGCACCGACCAGCTTTCGTAAAGGGCGGCCAGCGACAGGAACACCACCAGCGCCGAAAGCGCAAAGAGGATCGGCGCCTGGTTGCCCGACAGCCGTTCCTGATAGGACAGGCCCGTCCAGGCGGTGGCATAGTTGCCGTCCAGTTCGCCGACCATGTCCTGCATCGCGTCCATGGCGGCCCCGGAAGACAGGCCCTGCGCAGCGGCGCCGCTCAGTTCCAGCGCGCGGCTGCCGCCGTAACGGGCCAGCGCCTTGGGTTCCTGTTCCCATTCCTGGGTCGAGAAGGCGCCGAAGGACACCATCTCGCCTGCCGAGTTGCGCGCATACCAGCTGTTGATGTCGTCGGGCTGCGACCGGTCATCGGCCTCGCCCTGCACGATGACGGGACGCAGGTCGTTGCCAAGCGCGAAGTCGTTCACGTCGCGCCCGGCGAAGATCACCGACAGCATCGAGTTCACCTCCGAGATCGACAGCCCGAAGGCCGCGGCCTTCTGCTGGTCGATATCCAGGCGCAAGGCGGTCTGGGTCTTGCTCTCATTGCCGCGCAGGTTCGTCACGCGACCATCGGCCTGGGCGTTCGCGACCAGCATGTTGGCGGCCTCCATCAGGGCATCCTGACCCTGGCCGCCCTGGTCGACCATGTACATGGTAAAGCCAGACGAGGTGCCAAGCCCTTGGATCGCCGGCGGTTGCAGCACGAAGATCTGGCCCTGGCGGTTGGTTCCGAAGAAGTAACCGTTCGCGCGTCCCACCAGCGAGGGCAGGTCATGGCCTTCGCGCTCCTCATATTCCTTCAGCTTCATGAACAGCATGGCGTTGTTCTGGCCGGTGCCGCCAAAGCTGAAGCCAAGGGCGGCAAAGACCGACTCGACGGTCTCGGATTCCTCGTTCAGCAGATAGTTCTCGACCTTTTCGACCAGGGCCTGGGTCTGCTGGGTGGTCGATCCGTCCGGACCCTGGATGATGACCAGGGCTACGCCCTGATCCTCGTCGGGCAGGAAGGATCCGGGCAGGCGGTCGTAAAGCGCCACCACGCCCGCACCGATCACCGCCAGCACGATCAGCATCCGGAACGGACGCTTGATCAGGCGCCCCACGACGCCGGCATAGCCGTTCGTGGCGCGGTCCAGGTTGCGGTTGAACCAGCGGGCCGGGGCGATGCCGCCGCCATGCTTGCGCGGGCGCAGCAGGCTGGCGCACATGGCGGGGGTCAGGATGACGGCGACGCCAAGCGACAGTACCATCGCGGTGATGATCGTGATCGAGAACTGTCGATAGATCACCCCCGTCGCGCCGGTCATGAAGGCCATCGGCAGGAAGACCGCCGACAGGACCAGAACGATACCGACCAGCGCGCTGGTGATCTCGTCCATGCTGCGCTCGGTCGCCTCGACGGGGCCAAGGCCCTCTTCCTCCATCACGCGTTCGACGTTTTCCACCACGACGATGGCGTCATCGACCAGCAGGCCGATGGCCAGCACCAGCGCGAACATGGTCAGCGTGTTGATGGTAAAGCCCGCCGCCGCCAGCACCCCGAAAGTGCCCAGCATGACGACCGGAATGGCGATGACCGGAATGATCGTGGCGCGCCAACTTTGCAGGAAGGCCAGGATCACGAAGAAGACCAGCACCACGGCCTCGGCCAGGGTGTGATAGACCTGATTGATCGATTCCTCGACGAAGGGCGAGGTGTCATAGGGATAGACCACCTCGACCCCGGCGGGCAGGGCGCTTTCGACCTCGCTGATGGTTTCGCGCACGGCATCGGCGGTATCGACCGCGTTCGCGCCGGTGGCCAGGTTCACGGCGAAACCGGCGGCGGGGTTGCCGTTGTGGCGCGACGATCCGCCATAGGATTCCTGGCCGATCTCGATCCGCGACACGTCGCCCAGGAAGACGGTCGATCCGTCGGGGTCCACGCGCAGCAGGATGCTTTCGAATTCCTCGACGGTGGACAGCTGCGATTGCGCCGACAGCGACACGGTGATGCGCTGCCCCTCCATCGTGGGCTGCGCGCCCAGATCACCGACGGTCACGTTGGTGTTCTGCGCGGCGACCGCGGCGGTGATGTCGGATGGCGTGACCTGGTACTGGTTCATCTTCATGGGATCCATCCAGATCCGCATGGCATAACCCGACCCGAAGGTGTTGATCGAACCGACGCCGGGGGTCCGCTTGACCGGGTCCTCGATCAACTGGCCGACCAAGTCGCCCAGTTCCAGCGACGAATATTCACCGTTCGGGGCCGTCAGCGCCCCCACCAGCAGGATGGACGAGGTCGACCGCGACACCTGCACGCCGTTCTGCTGGACGATGTCGGGCAGCTGCGGCGTCACCAGCTGCAGCTTGTTCTGGACCTGGACCTGCGCGATGTCGGCATCGACCGTATCGTCGAAGGTCAGCGAGACCGAGGTCGAACCCGGCGTCGAGGAGGACGTCATATAGGTCAGGCCGTCCAGGCCCGTCATCGCATCCTCGATGACGGTGGTGACGGATGCCTCGACGATTTCGGCCGAGGCCCCGGTATAACCGGCGCTGACACGCACCGTCGTCGGCGCGATCTGGGGATATTGTTCGATGGCCAGGCTGTTCAGGCCGATTGCGCCAACCAGCATCGTGATCAGCGCCAGCACCCATGCGAAGACGGGGCGATGAATGAAGAAACGTGCCATGCAGCCTTACTCCGTCGCGTCTGCGGGCTGGGCCGCGTCATCTTCGGCGGGGGCTGCGTCTTCCGCCGGCGCTTCGCCTTCGGCGGGCTGGTCCTGCTGGACCTCGCGGATGACGCCCTGGTCGTCATAGGTGACGGGGACGGTCACGACCTCCATGCCTTCCTGAAGGCCGGTCAGGCCGTCCGCGACCAGGGTCTCGCCGTCTTCCAGTCCCTCGGTCACGATCCATTGCTGCTGATAATTGCCTGCCTCGGTCAGCTGGCGTTCGCTGACCTTGCCATCCTCGACGACCCAGGCGGACAGGTTGCCGACCTTGTCGCGTTGGGTGGCCGATTGCGACACCAGGATCGCCGAGATGCTGCCCAGCTCGACCTGACCGCGCAGGAACATGCCCGGCAGGATCAGGTTGTCGGGGTTTTCAAAGCGGAAGCGCGTGTCGATGGACCCGGTCGAGGTCGAGACCGTCACACCCGGCGCGACCATTTCGCCCACGGCCTGATAGGTGCGGCCGTTTTCCAGCGTCAGCGTGGCGTTCAGCGTCTCGCTGAGCGTCAGGATGCCTTCGCTGATGTCGTCCAGCACGTTCAGGATCCGCGACGAGGGTTCGTACATGTCCACCTCGATGGGGTCCAGCTGGGTCACGGTGGCCAGCGCATCGGCCTGGTTCGCCGTGACAAGGTCACCGACCGAGATGTCGGCCACGCTGGCGATGCCCGCGATGGGGCTGGTCACGGTTGTCCAGTTCAGGTCGGCCTGGGCCAGGGTGCGCGCGGCTTCGGCCGATTGCAGCGTGGCCTTGGCCTGGTCCAGCGTCGCCAGCGCGGTTTCCACCTGCGCCTGCGTGGTGCCCGATCCCAGCAGCTTGCGCGTCCGTTCATAGGAAGATTGGGCCTGCGTCACCTGCGCCTGCGCGGACGACACCTGCGCCTCGGCGCTGGCAAGGTTCGCCTGATAGGTGGTGTCCTCGATGGTGAACATCGGGGCGCCCGCCTCGATCCGCTTGCCGGGGTCGTATTCGATGCCCGTCACGATGCCGCTGACGCGGGGCCGGATTTCGGCGTCCGAGGCCGCCACGGCGCGGCCCGGCAGGGTCACGATGCGCGGCACGTCCTGCCGCGTCAGCGTCACCACGCCGACCTGCTTGGGGGGCATGCCGCCGGGGGCCTGGGCGCCGGCGGGCCATGCGATGAACATGGCGACCGCCATGGCCGCGCCGGTCGAGAGTTTGGTCTTGTGCATGGTCGGATGTCCCGATTTTTGCCCACCAAGGGCGCCAGTGTTGCGTGCTGATTGCATATAATTGCCGAGTGTGCAATGTTTGCTTTCGCCGCATAGGGGGAATGCACAGAATATGACCACGGATCTTCGTGACAGACGCCGACGCCAGACCGCACGCGACATCCAGCTGGCGGCGCTGCGCTTGTCGATCAGGCATGGCTATGGCTCGGTCACGACCGAAGCCATCGCTACCGAAGCGGGGATCAGTCCACGGACCTTCTTCAACTATTACAACAACAAGCAGGCCGCGATCGTGGGCGAACCGCCGGTCTTGTCGGCCGATGAGAACCTGTGGATCGTCACGTCGCAGAACCCGCTGATCGATGATCTGGTGGTGGTGCTGACCCGGATGCTGCAAAAGGATCACCCCGATCGCGACCTGATCCGGATGATCCGCACGCTGTCGGAATCATCGCCCGAGCTGTCGGTCGTCTTCCGCGACTCGATGGATCAGATCGGCCGGGTGCTGTCGGGCCTGTTGGTCGGGCGCCTTGGCCCGGATCGCCGGATGGCGGCGCAGCTGCTGGGCGACTTGGCGCTGCAGGCCCTTTGCGAAGCCGTCATGGCCTGGGGCGAGGACAAGGCCATGACTGCCGACCAGATCCCCCATATCGTCCGCCAGCAGCTGGAACTGGTCCGAGAGCTGCTAGCCGTCGGCTGACACGCCCCGGAACTCCAGCCGCGTGCGGCGGCCCCTGGGCGTCTGTTCGATATCCAGTGTGCTGCCGACCTGCGCGGCGGCCCCTTCCAGCAGGACAGAACCGAAGCCGCCCCCTTCCTCCGGATCGGGCTGGTCGCTCTCATAGGCCTCGGCCCAGTCCAGCGTGATCAGGTCGCCATCCTGGTGCCAGGTCACCGAAAGCGTCCCGGCGACGCTGCCCAGAACCCCGTATTTGAAGGCGTTCGTCGCCAGCTCATGCAGGATCAGCGACAGCGGCACCACCTGCCTGGGCTGGATCACGGTCTGGTCGCCGTCGATCCGGACCCGCGCCCCCCGATAGGGGGCCAGCGTGGTCGAGATCAGATGCTCCATCAGAACCTGTTCGTTCTTGCCACGCGCCGTGGTCATGCCATGGGACCGCGACAGGGCGTTGATGCGGCTGGACACCTCGGACACGACCTCTTGGGCGTCATCGGTTTCCCGCGCCGCCATCCGCAGCATGGCCGAGATCTGGGTGAACAGGTTCTTGACCCGGTGGTCCATCTCGGAAATCACCGCCTCGCGCAGCTTGGCCGCCGATTGCGCCGAGGTGACGTCCACCATCACGCCCAGCACGCGGGGCTTTTCGCCATCCTCCCCGAAGACCTGGCCCGCCGCCTCCAGCCGCACGTCCGACAGCGCATCCGAAGATGGCGCGATGACGCGCCGGAAATCGCGCCCCCGCCCGCAGGCGGTCAGGTCCTGGACCAGCCCGTCACGGTCTTCGGGCGCGATCAGCGCCGCAAAGGCCGACAGCGGCAGTTCCGCCGTCCGCCCGATGCCCAGCAGGTCCGAACTGTCGTCGATGGTCAGCATCTGGCTGCGCGTGTCGAACTGCCACACGGCGATGCGCGCCAGGGACCTGACCGCCTTCAGGCGTTCCTCCTGGCGGCCGATCTGGACGCGCAGGTCGCGCAGGTCGCTGACATCCTCGAAGACCAGCATGGCGCCGTCCAGATGTCCCTCGGGGCCGCGATAGGGTTTGGCATCGACCCGCCAGACGCGGTCGCGCTCGGCCTCGGTCAGCTCGGTGCTGGCGGCTTCGCCCGAGGCGGACACCTCGCTGGCCATCCGCAGCAGCGCGCCGCTGGCAAAGACGTTCGACACATCCGCCAAGGGCCGCCCGTGATCGGATTTGCGCAGCGGGAAGATCTGCGTCGCAGCCGAGGTGAAGTTGCGCACCCGCACGTCGCGATCCACCACCAGAAGCGGGATCTTGGTTGCCACGAAGAAGTTCTGCAGGTCCGAATTCGCCGACGTCAGGTCGTCGATCTTTGATTTCAGCTCGTCGTTGACGGTGCTCAGTTCCTCGTTCGTGGACTGAAGCTCCTCGTTCATCGACATCATTTCCTCGTTCGAACTTTTCAACTCCTCGTTCGTGGTCTCAAGTTCCTCGACCGTGGCGTTCAGCTCGATCTGCACGCGGCGCAGCTCTTCCTCCAGCATGTCGTTGCGGGATTCGCGGACCAGCAATTCGTCCATGTCATCGGTCTCGGGGACCGCGCGGTAATCGCCGGTTTCCGAAAAGACCAACAGCACGCTGCGATCGGGCAGGGGTTCGGCAAAGAGCGTCACCGGCTGCGCGCCCATGTCCGAACGCGCCGAAAGATCGCGCGCGATCACCGCCCGCCCCGTCGACCCCACCTGTTCCAATGCCCGCGACACCGCATCCTTGAGCCCCGAATGCACGATCGAGGCCGCCAGCACCGGCTTGCGCGCCGTCGGATCGACCGACAGGAAGCGGCCAAGGCGACCCGCGGTCCAGATCACTTCGCCCGTTTGCGAAACCTGCAGCGATGCCGGCGCAAAGCGTTCCAGGACACGACGCTGCGCGCCCTGCGTCTGGCGGTCCTGGGACAAAGGCTCGCGCAGCGGCTGGGCGGCGGGGCTGCGGCTGCGCGAGCCGGCTTCGTGGCGGGAAAAGGGCAGGTCCATGGGCAGTCGCGCCAGGCTGTCGTCGCGCTGGAACAGGCGGGCAGGGCGGTCCAGTTCGGTGAAATGCGCCGCTTCCCGCCGGACGCCTTCCGACGGCCCCAGGAACAGGAAACCCGAAGGCCGGATCGCATAGTGAAACAGCGGCAGGATCCGCGATTGCAGCGCTTCATCCAGATAGATCAGCAGGTTGCGGCACGAAATCAGATCCACCCGCGCAAAGGGCGGGTCGCGCAGGACGCTGTGCAGGGAAAATCGCACGCGGTCGCGCAGCTGCGGTGTGATCTGCATCAGCGCATCGCGATGGGTGACGTAGTCGGCGCGGAACTCCTCGGGGATGTCGGCCAGGGCGCTGATCGGATAGGTGCCGGCGCGCGCCATGTCGATCATCTTCTTGTCGATATCGGACGCAAAGACGGTAAAGCGCGGCCTGACGCCCGCCGCGCGCATCTCTGCATCGACCAGCATGGCCACGCTATAGGCTTCCTCGCCGCTGGAACAGCCGGGCACCCAGACGCGGATCTCCTCGCCGTCGGCGGCCTGCACCATGGGCCGGATGGCCTTTTCGCGCAGGGTCTGGAACATCTCGGGGTCGCGGAAGAAGCGGGTGACGTTGATCAGGAACTCGTTCAGCAGCGCGTCGCATTCGTCGGGGCTGCGGGTCAGGTGGCGCAGGTAATCCTTGGTGCTGGTCATGTTCAGCACCTGCAGGCGGCGGCGGATGCGGCGTACCAGCGTCGACATCTTGTAGCCCGAGAAATCATGTCCCGTCTGGTCCAGCAGATGCTGGCAGATGTCACGGGCATCCGACAGCATCGCATCCTCGGCCAGTTCGGTGTCGCTGGACTGGAAGAATTGCAGGATGGCAGGGACGATCCGTTCGGGTGGCAGGACGAAATCGACCAGCCCGGTGGATTCCGCCGATAGCGGCATCCCGTCATAGCGCGCGGTGCGCGGTTCCTGCACCACGCACATGCCGCCGTTTTCCTTGATCGCGCGCAGCCCCAGCGTCCCGTCGGCCCCCGTCCCGGACAGGATCACGCAGGCCGACGCGGGACCCATGTCCTTGGCCAGGCTTTCGAAGAAATCGTCGATCGGGCGGCGCAGCCCGCGCGGCTGATCGAATTCGGTCAGGCGGATGCAGCCATCCTGCAGGGCCATGCCGACGCCGGGGGGGATGGTATAGACGCAACCGGGCTGAAGGCGCGCGCCTTCGGACGCCTGCTGCACCGACAGCGCGGTGCGGCGGTCCAGCAGCTCGGCCAGCACGCTGTCATGGGTGGGGTCCAGGTGCTGGATGATGACATAGGCGGCGGGATCGTCGCGGCTGGCGTCGCGCAGCAGGTCCTGCAGCGCCTCCAGCCCACCCGCCGAAGCGCCGATGCCCACGACCGCGAAACTCTGCCGCTGCTGCGACCAGGAGGGGGAGGCGTCATTCATCTCGGATCGTGATCCTTGCTAGTGTCGTGATCGACCGTGCGATCAGTTCGGCGGAATCCGCCATGATCAGACCCAATTGGCTGGCCGCGCGCCTGACGTCACTGACATTGCGCGCAAGGCTGGCATCGTGTTCCGCCTGATGGCCATGGCGCCTTGCCATGTCCAGATCGAACTGCGACGCCAGCACGAAGGCCAGTTCGCCGCTGCTGCGGCGCAGCTTGGACAGGAAGACCAGGTTCATGAAGTCCCGTCCGTCCCGCGTCCGGTTCAGCACGGGGAAACGGCCGTCATGGGATGCGTCGTCGCGCAGAAAGTCACGGATCGCCGAAACCTGTTCAGGGGGCGTCCGCGATGTCTGCAGAAAGCGGCAGTTCATGCCCTCGACGTCGTGCTGCCCATAGCCGCACAGCGACTGGAACCCGTCATTGACCAGGCAAAGCGGCATGTCGCCCGATGCGGTCGCAAGCGACAATGCGATCTGCGACTTCTTGAACTGAGCCCGCAACGTGTCGGGGATCTGCGCGGCTGGCATCTGCATCCTGTTCCGGCTGACACGGTGTCATCCGTGCCGCAAGTGTAGAAACTTGGCCAATCAGGGACAAGTTATCAATTGTTAGGGTGTGTTCGGCGCCCTGGCGGGCGGCGGCGCGGTGCTTGCGCGTTCCATCAGTTCGACGTCCAGAATGACGGTCCGGCGGTCATCGCTGCCCTGCATCCGGTCCAGCAGCAATTCGGCCGCCCGCCGTCCCAGGCGGGTGCGATACTGGCGGATGGTGGTCAGGGGCGGCAGGCAGAAACCCGACATCTCGATATTGTCGAACCCCATGACGGAAATGTCGCCCGGCACCGCGACCCCCGTCATCGTCAGGCCGTGGATCACGCCGATCGCCATTTCGTCATTGTCGCAGAAGATCGCCGTGGGGCGCGGGTCCATCGCCAGGATGCGGGGCACGGCCTCGACGCCCGAACGTGTTTCGAAATTGCCGGGTATGCTGTCGGCAGGTCCGGGTTCGGGCAGGCCCGCCTCGGCCAGGCCCTGCAGAAAGCCCTGGCGGCGCGATGCGGTCAGGGAATTCGGCGCAGGGCCGGTCATGTGCAGGATGTGGCGGTGCCCCAGCCTCGTCAGGTGGCGCGCGGCCAGCCGCCCGCCCTCGACATTGTCGGCAAGCACGCGCGGCGCGTCCAGCCCGTCGATCCATTCGCAGGCCTGCACGACGGGCGGACAGCCGGGCCGGGTGAACAGGTCGGGGTCCAGGCTGCCGTCCAGGACGATCACCCCGTCGGATCGCGATCGGTTCAGATAGGGCCCTAGGGCAGCCAACGCCGGCTGATCGGCCACGGATGTCGTGTCCATCACCAGAAGGCTGAGGCCGCGTTGGCGCAGCACCTCCGATATGCCGGCCAGGATCTGGGAAAAGAACGGATTGGCCAGGTTCGGCACCAGCGCCAGAACGCCCCCCACCTGCTGCTGACGCAGGTTCCGCGCCGTCAGGTTCAGCGTATAGCCGGTAGCCGCGATCGCGTCCTCGACCGCCTTGCGGGTCGCCTCGGACACGATGGCGGGGTTCGACATGGCGCGGCTGACCGTCGCGACCGAAACCCCCGCCATCTTGGCGACGTCATGGATGCGCGGTGGCCGGTTGTGGTCTGACACGTGGCGGGACCCTTGCTGAAAAGAGGAACAGGGATAGCGCAAAAATTGCTGTTGTAAACCTTTTCAGACTGTGAGAGCGTGGATGAAACCGATTACATCACGATGTGCGGTCAAGGGAGGACATATGCAGACGATGAAGGGCCCCGGCCTGTTCCTGGCGCAATTCGTGGGAACGGATGCGCCATTCGACAGCTGGGACGCGATCACCGCCTGGGCGGCCCGATGCGGCTATCTGGGCGTGCAGGTGCCTTCGGGGGCCGGGGCGCTGCTGGATCTGGACCGCGCGTCGCAATCGCGCGGCTATTGCGACGACCTGGCCGGGCAGGCTGCGGCCAATGGCGTCGCCATCACCGAACTTTCGGCCCATGTGCAGGGCCAGCTGGTGGCCGTCCATCCCGCCTATGACGAGATGTTCGACGGCTTTGCGCCCACCGCGCTGCGCGGCAACCCCAAGGCGCGTCAGGAATGGGCGGTCGATCAGGTCATCAAGACCATCGATGCCTCGGCCAATCTGGGATTGGACCGGATGGCGGCGTTTTCCGGCGCGCTGGCCTGGCCCTATCTCTATCCGTGGCCACAGCGCCCCACTGGTCTGGTCGAGGCGGCCTTCGACGAACTGGCCGCGCGGTGGCGTCCGATCCTGGATCACGCCGACAGCCGTGGCGTCGATATCTGCTTCGAGATCCATCCCGGCGAAGACCTGCATGACGGCTCCACCTTCGAGATGTTCCTGGACCGCCTGGATCAGCATCCCCGCGCCATGATGCTGTACGATCCGTCGCATTACCTGCTGCAGCAGCTGGATTACCTGCAGAACCTGGACATCTATGCCGACCGCATCGGCATGTTCCACGTCAAGGATGCCGAGTTCAATCCGACGGGGCGTCAGGGCGTCTATGGCGGCTATCAGTCCTGGGTCGACCGCGCCGGGCGGTTCCGCAGCCTTGGAGACGGGCAGGTGGATTTCAAGGCGATCTTCTCCAAGCTGACGACGATGGGTTTCGACGGCTGGGCCGTGGTGGAATGGGAATGCGCGCTGAAGCACCCCGAGGACGGTGCCCGCGAAGGGGCTGCCTTCGTGCGCGATCACATCATCCGCGTCACCGACCGTGCCTTCGACGATTTCGCCGATGGCGGCACCGATGACGCCGCCAACCGCCGGATGCTGGGGCTGGAGGTTTGATCATGGAACGACATATCCCCATCCGCCTTGGCATGGTCGGCGGTGGCGCAGGCGCCATGATCGGCAATGTGCATCGCATCGCGGCGCGTCTGGACGGGCAGTTCGACCTGGTGGCGGGGGCGCTGTCCTCGACCCCAGAAAAGGCGGCGGCCAGCGCGGCCGAGCTTGGCATTGCCCGCAGCTATGACGATTACGAAACCATGGCACGCGACGAGGCCGCGCGCCCGGACGGCATCCAGGCGGTGTCCATCTGCACGCCGAACCATCTGCATTTTCCGGTCGCCAAGGCGTTTCTGGCGCAAGGCATCCATGTCATCTGCGACAAGCCGATGACCGCCACGCTGGAACAGGCGCGCGACCTGGCCGATCTGGCCCGCGCCTCGGATGCGCTGTTCATCCTGACCCACAATTATTCCGCCTATCCGCAGATCCGCCAGGCCCGCGCCATGATCGCGCGCGGTGATCTGGGCCGGATCCGACTGGTGCAGGCCGAATATGCTCAGGATTGGCTGACCGAAGAGACCGACAGCAAGCAGGCCGAATGGCGGGCCGATCCGGCCAAGGCGGGCGCCGGCGGGGCCATCGGTGACATCGGCACCCATGCCTTCCAGCTGGCGCGTTTCGTGACCGGCATGCTGCCCGAACGGCTGGCCGCGGATCTGTCCAGTTTCGTCCCCGGACGCCGGCTGGACGACAATGCCCATATCATGATGCGCTATGCCGGTGGGGCCAAGGGGATGCTTTGGGCGTCGCAGGTCGCGCCCGGCACGGAAAACGGCCTGAAGCTGCGCGTCTATGGCGACAAGGGCGGGTTGGAATGGGTCCATGAGACGCCCGAGACGCTGTGGTTCACGCCCTTTGGTCAGCCGACGCAAAAGCTGCGCCGCGCAGGCCCCGGCAGCGTGGTCGAGGGCAGTCGCGTGCCCCCCGGCCACCCCGAGGGCTATCTGGAAGGCTTTGCCAATCTCTATGCCGAAGCCGCCGCCGCGATCCGCAGCGGCACCCACCCTGATACCCTGCCGGGGATCGAGGACGGGCTGGAAGGGCTGTATTTCATCGATGCCTGCATCCGGTCGAACGATGCGGATGCGGCCTGGGTGCAGGTGATGCCATGACCGATCCCGTTCTGGCGCTGGACGGCGTCACCAAATCCTTTGGTCCCATCGAGATCCTGCACGGCGTCGATTTTGCGCTGCGCCCCGGAGAGGTCCATGCCCTGATTGGCGAAAACGGCGCGGGCAAGTCGACGACCATGAAGATCCTGGCCGGTTACCTGGACCCGACGGGCGGTCAGGTCATGCTGGACGGCAAGCCCATCGCCTTTGCCGGGTCCGACCAGGCCGAGGATCTGGGCGTCATCATGATCCACCAGGAATTCAACCTGGCCGAACATCTGTCGGTCGATCAGAACGTCTTTCTGGGCCGCGAACTGACAAAGGGCTGGCGGCTGGACCACAAGGCCATGCGCGATCGCACCACCGATCTGCTGAAGCGCCTGCAATGCCGGGTGGATCCCGGCGCGCGGGTGTCGGGGATTTCGGTTCCCGACAAGCAGATGGTGGAAATTGCCAAGGCCCTGTCGCGCAAGGCGCGCGTGCTGATCATGGACGAACCCACCGCCGTCCTGACCGAGCGCGAGACCGAGATCCTGTTCGAACAGGTCGAGCGCCTGCGCGCGGAAGGGGTGGCGATCCTCTATACCTCGCACAAGCTGGGCGAGGTCAAGCGCATCGCCGACCGCGTGACGGTGCTGCGCGACGGGACGATGGTGCGGTCCGACCTGACGGCCGATGTGACCGAGGATGACATGGCTGCCGCCATGGTAGGCCGCGAGCTGTCGGACCTGTTCCCGCCCAAGGTGACGGGCAGCAACGAACCGATCCTGACCGCGCGCAACATCACCGTGCCGGGCATCGTCCACGACGCCAGCCTGACCCTGCACAAGGGCGAGGTTCTGGGCATCGGCGGGCTGGTCGGATCGGGCCGCACCGAACTGGCCGAAGCGATTGCCGGCCTGCGTCCGCGCAGCGGCGCCGTCACCCTGATGGACCGCGACCTGCCTGCGGGCGACGTGGCGCAGGCCATGAAGGCGGGGCTGGCCTATCTGACCGAGGACCGCAAGGGCGCGGGCCTGCTGCTGGACAAGTCGCTGCGCGAGAACCTGACGCTGCCGCTGCTGGAAACCTTCGGCAGCCCGCTGATCGACCGCAAGCGCGAGGAAGCGGCGCTGGACCGCGCCATCGAGGATTTCGCCATCCGTGCGCCTGCGCGCGACATGGCGGTGGGCGACCTTTCGGGCGGCAACCAGCAAAAGCTGCTGCTGGCCAAGACATTGCTGTCGGACCCGCAGGTCGTCATCATCGACGAACCGACGCGCGGCATCGACATCGGCACGAAACAACAGATCTATACCCTGATCGCCAAGCTGGCCGCCGAAGGGCGCAGCATCATCGTCATCTCCTCGGAAATGCCCGAGCTGATCGGCCTCGCTTCGCGCGTGGTGGTCATGCATGCGGGCCGCATCGCGGGGGAACTGGCGGGTGCCGACGTCACCGAAGGCGGCATCGTGCGCCTGGCCATGGGCATGGACGGAACATCAAAGGACAGTGCAGCATGAGCACCCTTCGCAACATGCGGCAGAACCTGCCGGTCATCGCGCCCGTCGTGGCGCTGGTGGTGCTGATCCTGATCGGGATCGCGCTGAACCCCAACTTCCTCAGCTATGCCAACATCACGAACGTGCTGGCACGGTCGGCCTTCATCGGCATCATCGCCATCGGCATGACCTTCGTCATCACCGCGGGCGGGCTGGACCTGTCGGTCGGGTCCATGGCGGCCTTCGTCGCCGGCCTGATGATCCTGGTGATGAACCTGCTGACCGACAGCATGGGGCAGGGGCTGCCCGTCATCGTGATCGGCATCGGGCTGGCGCTGGCGGTGGGCATCCTTGCGGGCTTCATCAACGGCATCCTGATCACGCGGGCGGGGATCGAGGCCTTCATCCTGACCTTGGGCACCATGGGCATCTATCGCAGCCTGGTCACCTGGCTGGCCGATGGCGGCACCCTGTCCCTGGGCTATGAGATGCGCGAGATGTACCGCCCCGTCTATTACGGCGGCATCATGGGGATCAGCTGGCCGATCATCGTCTTTGCGGCCCTAGCCATCCTGGGCGAGATCACCATGCGCCACACCGCCTTCGGCCGCCATTGCGCCGCCATCGGATCGAACGAGAAGGTGGCGCGCTATTCCTCGGTCTCGGTCACGCGGGTCAAGCTGGCGACCTATGTGCTGCTGGGGCTGCTGGTGGGCATCGCGGTCGTCATGTACGTCCCGCGACTGGGATCCGCATCGGCCACCACCGGCCTTTTGTGGGAGCTGGAGGCCATTGCGGCCGTCATCATCGGCGGCACGCTGCTGAAGGGGGGCTTTGGCCGGGTCTGGGGCACCGTCGTCGGCGTCCTGATCCTGTCGCTGATCGGCAACCTGCTGAACCTGACCGATGTCGTCAGCCCCTATCTGAACGGTGCCATCCAGGGCGTCGTCATCATTCTTGCCGTCGTGCTGCAACGAAACACCGGCACCGCGCGCTGATTTTCACCTGTGGGAGGAGAGACCACCATGAAAAAGACACTGATCGCCACCACCGCCCTGATCGGGCTGACCGCCATGCCGGCGCTGTCGGAAACCATCGGGATTTCCATCCCGGCGGCGACCCATGGCTGGGCCGGGGCGCTGAACTTTCACGCCGAACGCACGGTCGAGCGGTTGAAGGAAGCCAATCCCGACCTGGATTTCGTGCTGACCACGACCTCGGATCCCGGCCAGCAGGTGTCGGACCTGGAAGACATGGTCGCGACCCGCGGCATCGACGCGCTGGTCGTGCTGCCCTTTGAATCCGAACCCCTGACCGGGCCGATCCAGCGCATCGCCGACAGCGGCGTCTGGGTCACGGTCGTCGATCGCGGCCTGGCGCAGGACGGGATCGAGGATCTTTATGTCGCGGGCGACAATGACAGCTTCGGCCGCACGGCGGGCACCTATTTCGCGGACACGCTGGACGAAGGCGCCAAGATCGTCGTGATGCGCGGCATCGCCTCGACCGTGGACAACGAACGCGTCGCGGGCTTTGAATCGGCGCTGGAAGGGTCGGGGATCGAGGTTCTGGCCATGGATCACGGCAACTGGAACCGCGATACCGCCTTCAACCTGATGCAGGACTATCTGTCGCGCTTCCCTGAAATCGACGCGGTCTGGGCCGCCGATGACGACATGGCGGTCGGCGCCCTGGCCGCCATCGAACAGGCGGGCCGCGAGGGCGAGATGATCGTCGTGGGCGGTGCCGGCATGAAGGAGATGGTCGACCGCATCCGCAACAATGACGAGACCGTCCCGGTCAACGTCACCTATCCCCCCGCCATGATCTCGACCGCGATCGAGATGACGGCGATGGGCCTGACCTCGGGGGCGCCCTTCAGCGGCGATTTCATCATCGCCTCGCAACTGATCACGCCCGAGAACGCCGAGGATTTCTATTTCGAGGACAGCCCTTACTGATCCTCTGACGATCCGTGGCGCGGGCATTCCGCGCCACGGGGACCGCACCCCTTGGAGGAGGGGTCGTCCGCCCCGTGATGTAAACGGTTACAGTTACGGCCTTGGGCCAGACACCACGAATGGGAGGAGACATGACCGATTTGTCGGATCGCATTGCTGCAACCCGCGGCCTCAGCCGTCGGCACCTGTTTCAGGGCGCCGCGGCGCTTGGCGCGGGTCTGGCGGGGGCCCAGGCGGCCCATGCGCAGGACGCCGCAGCGGGCGCCGCGCTGAAGGGCAACATCAACCACTCGGTCGCGCGCTGGACCTTCGGCGACATGCCGCTGGCCGATCTCTGCGTCATGGCCCGCGACATGGGCCTGAAGGCGATCGACCTTTGCGGCCCCGACGACTGGCCGGTGCTGAAGGAACACGGGCTGGACAGTTCGATGTGCAACGGCGCCGAAATCAGCCTCGATGCCGGATGGGCCGATCCTGCCAACCATGACGACCTGATCCGCCGCTATCGCGACCATATCGGACTGGTGGCCGATGCGGGTTATCGCAACCTGATCTGCTTCAGCGGCAATCGCGGGTCGATCAGCGATGAACAGGGGCTGGAAAACTGCGCGGCGGGCCTGTCGCAGATCCTGCCGCAGGCGCAGGAAGCGGGCGTCACCCTGGTGATGGAGCTGTTGAACAGCCGCGTCGATCACCCCGACTACATGTGCGACCGCAGCGCATGGGGGGTGGCGCTGTGCGAACGTCTGGGGGCGCCGAATTTCGGGCTGCTCTATGACATCTATCACATGCAGATCATGGAAGGTGACGTCATCCGCACGATCACCGATCACCATGACTGGTTCGCCCATTACCACACGGCGGGCAATCCGGGCCGTCACGAACCGGATGACGGCCAGGAACTAAACTATCCGGCGATTTGCCGGGCCATCCGCGACACGGGCTTTCAGGGCTATGTGGCGCAGGAATTCATCCCCTCGGGCACGGGACAGCAGGCGGTGGACGCGTTGCGCGACGCCGTCCGCACCTGTGACGTCTGAGGCATCAAGCGATTTCGAAAGGACAGCCAGATGGCAGATAACATGCATTACGACGCGATCGTCGTGGGTTCGGGCATCAGCGGCGGTTGGGCCGCCAAGGAACTGATCGAAAAGGGCCTGAAGGTCCTGATGCTGGAACGCGGCCGCAACATCGAGCATCTGACCGATTACGTGAACGCCGACAAGGAAGCCTGGGATTACCCCCATCGCGGCACCGCCACGGTCGAGATGAAGGACAATTACCCGGTCCTGAAGCGCGACTATCCGCTGAACGAACAGACCTATGGCATGTGGGCCAACGAACAGGAAAACCCCTATACCGAGGAAAAGCGCTTCGACTGGTTCCGCGCCTATCACGTGGGCGGGCGGTCGCTGCTGTGGGGTCGCCAGACCTATCGCCTGTCGGATATCGACTTCGGTGCCAATGCCAAGGAAGGCATCGCCACCGACTGGCCGATCCGCTATGCCGATATTGCGCCCTGGTACGACCATGTGGAACGCTTTGCCGGCATTTCCGGCAAGAACGAAGGGCTTGAACAGCTGCCCGACGGCCAGTTCCTGCCGCCCATTCCGCTGAACGTCGTGGAAAAGGACGTGGCCGCGCGCCTGCAGAAGGCCTTTGGCGGCACGCGCCACCTGATCAATTCGCGCTGCGCCAACATCACCCAGCCCAAGCCGGAACAGAATCGCGTCAACTGCCAGTATCGCAACAAATGCTGGCTGGGCTGCCCCTATGGCGCCTATTTCAGCACCCAATCGGCGACGCTGCCGGTGGCGATGGCGACGGGCAACCTGACGGTGCGGCCCTTCTCGATCGTGCGGCAGGTGATCTATGACAAGGATGCCAAGCGCGCCAAGGGCGTCGAGATCATCGATGCCGAAACCAACATGACCTACGAATACACCGCCGATGTGGTGTTCCTGAACGCCTCCAGCTTCAATTCGACCTGGATCATGATGAATTCGGCCACGGATGTCTGGGACGGCGGTCTTGGGTCGTCCTCGGGCGAGCTGGGCCACAACGTCATGGACCACCATTTCCGCGTCGGCGCCGAGGGCCGGGTCGAGGGCTTTGACGACAAGTATTACTTCGGCCGTCGCCCCGCGGGCTTCTATATCCCCCGCTTCCGCAACCTGGGCGGCGAGGAACGCCCCTATACCCGCGGCTTCGGCTATCAGGGTTCGGCCAGCCGCCAGGGCTGGAAGCGCGAGATCGCCGAACTGAACATCGGTGCCGACATGAAGGAGGCGCTGTCGCGTCCCGGCGACTGGACCATCGGCATGACCGGCTTTGGCGAGATGCTGCCCGACCACGCCAACCACATCGCGCTGGACCATTCGGTCACCGACAAATGGGGCATGCCCGTCCTGAAGATCAGCGTCGAGCTGGGCGAGAACGAGCGCCAGATGCGCAAGGACATGCAGCAGGACGCCGTCGACATCTTCGAAGCGGCGGGCGTCAAGGACGTCAAACCCACCGAGAGCGATTACGCCCCCGGCATGGGCATCCATGAAATGGGCACGGCGCGGATGGGCAAGGACCCCAAGACGTCGGTCCTGAACGCGCATAACCAGGTCTGGGACGCGCCGAACGTCTATGTGACGGATGGGGCCTGCATGACCTCGGCCAGCTGCGTGAACCCGTCGCTGACCTATATGGCGCTGACCGCCCGCGCCGTCGATCACGCCGTCAAGGCCCGCAAAGCAGGAGACCTGTGATGAACCGCCGCCAACTTCTGACCATGATCGCCGCCATGACCGGAACGGCCATGATGGGGACCACCCGCGCCTTTGCCTATCTGCAGACCGAAACCGGCAAGAACATCTTCACCGATGAAGACGCCGCGTTCCTGGACGAGGTGGCCGAGGTGATCATCCCCGCCACCGACACGCCCGGTGCCAAGGATGCGGGCGTGGGCGCCTTCATGACCGTCTTTGTCAGCGACTGTTACACCAAGGAGGAGCAGGACGATTTCCGCGCCGGCATGGAGCAGCTGAAGACCGAGGCCGAGGCGACGGGCAAGGCCTTTGGCGACATGTCCGCCGAAGAACGCCAGGCCTTCCTGCAGGGCGTCGTTCCGCAGGCGCGCGCGCAGGCCAAGGTCGTCGAGGAGGCCAAGGAACGCGCCAAACAGAGCCAGGACCAGCAGTCCAATGCTGATCAGGTGGGCGAAGCCGCCACGGCGGAGATGGCCGAAGCCCTGCCCAAGCTGCATTGGTACACGCCCTTGGAACAGCTGACCCTGTTCGGGTTCTTCACGTCGGAAACCGGTGCCACCGAGGTGCTGCGCTATGAGCCCGTGCCGGGCGAATATATCGGCGATCTGGATTACGACGGCGAACCTGCCTGGGCCACCTGATCCGCCTTCCACGGCCCCGCCAGCGCGGGGCCGTGTTTCATTTCAACCCCGAGGTCATTCATGAAAACCACGTTCATCATCGCCGCCAGCATCGCCCTGACCGGTACCGCAGTCATCGCCCAGGAAACCCCCGAGCCGCAGGAAACCCGCGAGGAACGCGTCGCCCGATCCGCCGTGACCGAAATCTGGGAGCCCGTTCCCGAAACCGTCCAGACCCCCGAAGGTGCCCCGCCATCCGATGCCGTGGTGCTGTTCGACGGTGCCAACCTGGACGCCTGGGAGGCGAAAGAGGGCGGGGCCGCCGAATGGCTGGTCGAGGATGGCGTCATGTCCGTCGCGCGCGGCAAGGGCGACATCCGCACCAAGGACAGCTTCTGCGACGTGCAGCTGCATGTCGAATGGCGCTCGCCCGCCAATGACGAGGGTCATGACGGCCAGGATCGCGGCAACAGCGGCGTCTTCCTGCAGGAACGCTATGAGGTGCAGGTCCTGGACGGGTCCGACAACCCGACCTATGTGAACGGCCAGCCGGCCTCGATCTACAAGCAGCATCCGCCGCTGGTGAACGCGTCGCGCGCGCCGATGGAATGGCAAAGCTATGACATCATCTTCCAGGCGCCGATCTTTGCCGAGGATGGCGGATTGCGTCGCCCGGCCTATGTCACGGTGATGCATAACGGCGTCGTCGTGCAGAACCACACCCAGATCCAGGGCGCGACCGAATGGATCGGCTATCCCGCCTATCAGGCGCATGACTGCGCGCCGATCTCGCTGCAGGATCACGATTCCGATGTCAGCTATCGCAACATCTGGGTCCGCCCGATGTGACCATGAAAAAGGGCCGCGCATGACGCGCGGCCCAAGTCACCTGTCCGGCAGGGAGGAGATGTCAGCGCGATGCGCCGTCCGGCAGGTGTTCGGTCAGGAAGGTGGCGCCGGTCATCACGACCTGGGCCGCATCGATCGGCTGGTCATGTTCGATGATGTACCATTCGGCACCCGCTTCCTCGGCGGCGGGCAGGATCGCGTCCCAATCCAGCACGCCCTCGCCAAGCGCCTTGAAGCCGCGCTCGTCCTCGGCCTCGCCTTCGGGGGCGTTATCCTTGGCGTGGATGGCAAAGACGCGGTCGTCGAAGCGGCCCAGATATTCGACCGGGTCAAGACCACCGCGCGCGACCCATGCCAGGTCCAGTTCGGCCATGACGTCGTCGCCGGCCGCCTCGAACAGGATCTCCAGCGCGGTGCGTCCGTCGAATTCGACCATCTCGAAATCGTGGTTGTGATAGGCCAGCGTCATGTCCTGGTCGTCCAGCGTGTGGCTGATGGCGGCCAGTTCCTGACCCAGTTCGGTCCAGCCCGCCGCGTCGGTGGGGCGCTGTTCCTCGGCCAGATAGGGAACGGTGATGACGTCGTTGCCGATCGCCTTGTTGAAGGCGATGACCGCATCCAGGTCGCCGCGCAGATCGTCCAGCTGGGCATGGGTCGAGATGGCCTCGATGTCATGCGCCTCCAAAGCCGCCTTCAGGGTCTCGGCATCGGTATCCTGCATGCCGACCGTCTCGACGGCGGTGACGCCCGCGGCCTGCACCGCGGCCAGCTGTTCGTCCAGCGTGCCGTGATCGCGCAGCGTGTACATCTGGGCTGCGATCGGCAGTTCGCCCGTCTCGCGGGCCTGCGCCATCGGCGCGACCACGGCCATGGCCAACAGCGAAACGCCGCCCATGCGGGCATATCTGGTGATCGTCATGAATTCCTCCTGGTTCGGCCCCTCTCCTCAGGGGTTGATATCTATGTAATGGATTTCATAACTGATGAAAAGGATTACATTGTTGAACGCCGCCCGGGATCGTGGACCATGCCCTGTCCTTGGCGGCGCGATGCCTTTCCCCCTTTGGCCCACTTGCGGCACGTCACAGGTTGATCATCCGACCGATCCGCCCTAGGCACCCGCTGCCCCTTACCCCGAGGACATCATGGCCCAGAACGACCTTGAAGCCCGCCACCTGGATACGCTTGATCGCGATCTGGGCAGATTTTCCAATCTCGAATTCGCGACGGCCTATGTGTCACGGCCCCTGGTCGCGCCGGGAATTTCGTTGGTCTTCATCTTGCTGGCAGGGCTTGGTGCGCTGATGGCCTTTGGGGCCGCCAGCAACGGCCTGATCGTCGCGATGGCGGCCATCTTCGGCGCCTATATGGCGCTGAACATCGGCGCAAACGATGTGGCCAACAACATGGGTCCCGCCGTGGGGGCCAATGCGCTGACCATGGGCGGCGCCATCGCGATCGCCGCCATTTTCGAAACCGCGGGTGCGCTGATCGCGGGCGGCGACGTCGTCGGCACGATTTCCAAGGGGATCATCGCGCCGGACAGCATCGGCACCCAGCAGGTGTTCATCTGGGCCATGCTGGCGGCGCTCTTGTCATCGGCGCTCTGGGTGAACCTTGCGACCTGGATCGGCGCGCCTGTCTCGACCACGCATTCGGTCGTGGGCGGCGTCGTCGGCGCGGGCATCGCGGCGGCGGGCTTTGCGGCCGTGAACTGGCCGATGATGGGCAAGATCGCGGCCAGCTGGGTGATCTCGCCTCTGCTGGGCGGTCTGATCGCGGCGGGCTTCCTGTGGTTCATCAAGGCGCGCATCATCTATCGCGATGACAAGATCGCGGCGGCACGGGTCTGGGTTCCGGTGCTGATCGGGGTCATGGCCGGGGCGTTTTCATCCTATCTGGCGCTGAAGGGTCTGAAGAAGGTGGTCGAGATCAGCTTCGGCGCCTCGCTGCTGATCGGGCTGGTGCTGGGCCTTGGCTGCTGGCTGGCGATGATCCCGGTCATCCGTCGCCAGTCGCGCGGCCTCGAGAACCGCAACAAGTCGCTGAAGGTGCTGTTCGGCATTCCGCTGGTCGTGTCGGCCGCTCTGCTCAGCTTTGCGCATGGGGCCAATGACGTGGCCAATGCGGTGGGCCCGCTGGCGGCCATCGTGCAGGCCTCGCAGTCGGGGCTGATCAATGCCGATGTGGCGATCCCCTTCTGGGTCATGCTGATCGGGGCCTTCGGACTGTCCTTCGGCCTGTTCCTGTTCGGCCCCAAGCTGATCCGCATGGTGGGCAGCCAGATCACCAAGCTGAACCCGATGCGCGCCTATTGCGTGTCGCTGTCGGCGGCGCTGACGGTGATCGTCGCCAGCTGGCTGGGCCTGCCGGTCAGTTCCACCCATATCGCGGTCGGCGCGATCTTCGGCGTCGGCTTCTTTCGCGAATGGGACGCCGAGCGTCGCCTGCGCAGGGCCCAGGGCCACGCCCCCGAACGCCCGCGCCTGGGCCCCGAGGAACGCAGCCGGCGCAAGCTGGTGCGCCGGTCGCATGTGATGACCATCGCGGCGGCCTGGGTGGTGACGGTGCCCGCGGCGGCGGGCCTCTCGGCGGTCCTGTTCCTGGGGCTGCGCGCGATCGGCGGCTAGGCCGCGCGGCAGGCGTCCAGCCAGCGGTTCAGCACCGCAAGGGCAGGCGCCTCGTCCAGCCAGGGGATATGGGCGCGGTCGGGAACCTCGGCCAGCAGCATGTCGGGGCGGTGCTGCTGCATCCGGTCGGTCGTCTCCGGCGACAGCAGGTCCGAATTCGCCCCCCGGATCAGCGCGACGGGCAGGCCGCGGGTCGCATCCCATAACGGCCACAGATCGACCGGGTCACCCGCAAACGCCGCAAGAAACGCGTCGCGCAGTGCAGGGTCGTAGTTGATCCGCAACCCTTCGGGCGCGGCGTGATAATGGCGGCGCACATCCTCCAGCCAGCGGCCTTCGGGGACATCGGCAAAACCCGCCATCAGGTCGGGCAGGCGCGCGGCCAGATCCTCGGGCGTTCGGGCAGAGGGGTTGCGCCCCAGATAATCGAAGATCCGCTGCAACCCGCCCTGCGCGATTTCCGGGCCGACATCGTTCAGGCACAGGCCCAGCATCCGGTCATGCGCCGTGGCCGCCATGAAAAGACCGTTCAGCCCCCCACGCGATGTCCCAAGGATGGCGGCGCGGTCGATCTCCAGATGGTCCAACAGCTCGACCGCGTCGCGGGATTCGCGGGGGACGGTATAGGTTTCGGCCCCGGTCCAGTCCGACGCGCCCCGCCCGCGGTAATCCATGCGGATCATGCGGATGCCGGACAGATGCGTCGCGACATAGTCGAAATCGGCCATGGTGCGGGTCAGTCCCGCCAGGCACAGGACCGGCAGCCCCTGCCCCTGATCGTCGAACGCGATCCTGGCCCCGTCGCTGGCATGAAAATAGGGCATTGCTTACCTTTCCATCTGTCGCGAAGGGGCCGGGGGCGGTTACAGGTTTTCGGATTGCGGCATACCCAGCACGTGATAGCCGCCATCGACCGTGACGATTTCACCCGTGGTGCAGGCGCCCCAATCCGACAGCATCCAAACGGCGGTGCCGCCGATCGCCTCCAGCGTGGCGTTGGCGCGCAGGGGGGCATTCGCCTCGGTGTGGCGGAATGTCTTGCGTGCGCCGCCGATGGCCGCGCCGGCCAGCGTCTTCATCGGGCCGGGGCTGATGGCGTTCACGCGGATGTCGTCGCGACCCAGATCATTGGCCAGGTAACGCACGCTGCTTTCCAGGGCCGCCTTGGCAACCCCCATGACGTTATAGAAGGGGGTCACGCGGTTCGACCCGCCATAGGTCAGCGTGATGATCGACCCGCCGCCCGATCCGTCCTTGGCCGCCATCAGCGGATGGGCGCGGCGGGCGACCTCGATCAGGGAATAGCAGCTGATTTCCAGGCTGCGTTTGAAGTTGGCGCGGCTGGTATTCATGAACCGGCCGGTCAGTTCGTCCTTGTTCGAAAAGGCGATGGCGTGGATCAGGAAGTCCAGCTGGCCCCAGCGTTCCGTGATGGCCTGGAATGCCGCGTCCAGCGACGCGTCGTCGGTGACATCGACATCCACCAGGAAATCCGACCCGACGGATGCGGCCAGCGGTTCGACCCGCTTGCCGAAAGCCTCGCCCTGATAGGAAAAGGCCAGCTCGGCCCCTTCGGCGGCTGCGGCTTTCGCGATGCCCCATGCGATGGACCGCTCATTGGCGACCCCCATCACAAGCCCGCGCTTGCCCTTTAGAAGATCGCCCATGACCGGCTCCAATATTATTTTTGCTGTTAGTCCTGATAGCGGGACATCAGCAGAGAGGCGTTCGTCCCCCCGAAGCCGAAGCTGTTCGACAGGATCGAATCCAACCCTGCGTTGTCCACACGGCTGGTTGCAATCTCGCCCGATTGAATCTCGGGGTCCAGAGTGGTCACGTTCGCCGATGCCGCGATGAAGTCATTTTGCAACATCAGCAGGCTGTAGATCGCCTCGTGGACGCCCGTCGCGCCAAGCGAATGGCCCGTCAGGGATTTGGTCGAGCTGACGGGGGGCGTCGAACCCTCGCCGAAGATGCGGCGGATGGCCTGGATCTCGCCCAGATCGCCCACCGGGGTCGAGGTGCCATGCGCGTTCACATAGCTGACCTTGCGGCCTTCGGGCAGGGTGTCCATGGCGACGCGCATCGCCCGTTCGCCACCCTCGCCCGATGGGGCGACCATGTCATACCCGTCGCTGGTGGCACCGTAACCGGTAACCTCGGCATAGATCTTGGCACCCCGCGCCAGGGCGTGGGACAGTTCCTCCAGCACGACGACGCCGCCGCCGCCCGAGATGACAAAGCCGTCGCGGGTCGCGTCATAGGGGCGCGACGCGGTTTCGGGCGTGTCGTTGTATTTCGACGACATCGCGCCCATCGCGTCAAAGAGACAGGACAGCGTCCAATCCAGCTCCTCGCCGCCGCCTGCAAAGACGATGTCCTGCTTGCCCATCTGGATCTGCTCGACCCCATTGCCGATGCAATGGGCGGATGTCGCGCAGGCCGAGGTGATGGAATAGTTCACGCCCTTGATCTTGAAGGGCGTCGCAAGGCAGGCCGAATTGGTGGAGGACATGCAGCGGGTCACCATGAAGGGACCCATGCGCTTGGGCGCGCCCTTTTCGATGACGATGCGATGCGCCTCGAAGAAATTGCTGGTCGAGGGACCGCCCGACCCCATGATCAGGCCGGTGCGCGGGTTCGACACGTCGCCTTCCTCAAGCCCGCTATCCTTGATCGCCTGTTCCATGGCGATGAAGTTATAGGCCGCGCCCGGACCCATGAAGCGCAGGTTGCGCTTGTCGATGTGATCCTCCAGCGTGATCTGCGGCATGCCGTGGACCTGGCTGCGAAAGCCGTGTTCGGCATATTCGGGCGCGAAGACGATGCCCGACTTGCTGTTCTTCAGGCTGGCGGTGACCTCATCGGCGTTGTTGCCGATGGGTGAAACGATCCCGAGCCCGGTGATGACGACGCGTCGCATGGGGGCCTCCTCAATGTGAATGGTGTCAGCTGGCCGAAAGGGCCACTTTCATGTCCTTGACCAGATAGATGACCTCGCCATCGGCCTCGACCCGGCCATCGGCCACGCCCATGGTCAGGCGGCGGGTCTGGACGGCCTTGGTAAAATCGACGTGATAGGTCAGCATCTTGCGGTCGGGGCGGACCATGCCGGTCAGCTTGACCTCTCCGACGCCCAGGGCATAGCCGCGCCCCTGCCAGCCGCGCCAGCCCAGGTTGAACCCGGTCAGCTGCCACAGACCGTCAAGGCCCAGGCAGCCGGGCATGATCGGGTTGCCGGGGAAATGGCAGCCGAAGAACCACAGGTCCGGGTCGATGTCGAATTCGGCGGTGATATGGCCCTTGCCATGTTCGCCGCGGTCCTCGGACACGTCGGTGATGCGATCCATCATCAGCATCGGCGGTTCGGGCAGCTGCGCATTTCCGGGGCCGAACAGCTCTCCGCGGGCGCAGGCGAGCAGATCGTCGCGGTCGAAGCTGGTCTTGGTCATCGCCATGCGTAGGGGCCTTCCGTTTACGGCCCTTGGGGCCGGTCGTGTTTTGTGATTGCCGAAGCGTCTATCATCTGGGGTCAAGATGGCGCAAGGGCAAGCAAAATGCCATCAGAACCATTGTCCGGGTTCCATCAGGCCCAGATCCATCAGCTGCTGCCCCCGCCAGTCGAACCTGTGAGAGTTGCGCCAGGTCATGTCGCGCACACGCTCGCGCGATCCGGGATTGGTGGCCAGCGCCTTGGCCACCCGGAAGGACGCGATGGCTGCCGTCAGGTTGTGGTGCCAGGGGCAGGCATAGGTGTTGTATTCCTCGATCGAGAAGCGGTGATCAGGGGTCACCTTCAGGTCGGGGGTGGCACGGAACAAAGCGATGCGGTCGATGCGGCGGCGGTCGGCAGGCAGGAATTCCTCGTATCGCCAGCGCAGCCCGCCGTGGAAATCCAGCTGGCGTTCCCTGTGCTGCCCGCCAGGCCCCTTGCGGCCAAGCGCGTAATAGCCGGTCCTGTCGAACATGGCATTGTCCGGATCGACGCCGTTCGGGGCCCGCGTCAGGTCCGGCGCATAGAGGTCGACCACATAGGTCAGCATCGCGCTGCGCCGTTCCTCGGTGTGGAAGGTCAGCAATTCACCGACCGTCCGGCTTTCGCTGAAGGGATAGAACAGGAATTCGGCGTTGAAGCAGTAATACAGCCAGGTTCCCGGCGGAACGGCCTTGATGACGCCGTTCACCCCCGCGACATGGGCATTGGGCCGCAGCGTTTCATGCCACAGCTGGGTCACCCTGGGCAGGATTTCCTCGGGCAGGTCGATCGCCAGGCGCGACAACAGCAGGATGTGGCGAAATCCGACCCCCAGGTGGTGGCGGACGGTGCGCAGCACCTCGACATCGTCCTCGACCAGGATGATCGCGATGGGGCCCTCGGCCAGTTGCGCGGGCTTGCGCGACAGGAACCCGTCGAAATCCTGGACGGGAAGGACAGGCATCAGCGCATGACCTGCTTGACCTGCTCCAGGGCCGCGCGCAGCAGTTCGGGGTTGTTGCCGGCGGTGTCGATCAGGCGACGCAGGGTGGACTTTTGGGCATCGGGGATCTGCGCCTCGTCGATCATCGCTCGGACGCGTGCGACGTCAAAGCCCTGGGGCGTCAGCAGCGTCTCGATGCGGGCGGCGACGGCCGCGGCATTGGCGGTGTCGGCGGTGGCTTCGGCCGCATCCCTGGCGGCGTCGGCTGCGGCCTCGGGGTCGCCGCTTTCGGCGGCGGCGCGGGCTGCGGTGTCGGCGGCATCGATGGCGGCCTCGGCCGCGTCCTCGGCGGCCTGGGCCGCGTCGCTGGCGGGATCGATGTTCGATTCCTCAGATGCGCGGGCGGCTTCGGCGGCGGCGTCGGCGGCGATGGCTGCCGCATCGGCCGCCGCATCGGCGGCGGCATCGGCTGCGGCCTGGCTTTCCTCGGCGGCGGCTTCCTTGGCGGCGGCATCCGCTTCTTCGGCGGCCTGGTCGGCGACGACGGCGGCCTCTCCGGCCGGGGTGGGAGGCAGGTCGGTCATGGCCGTCTGATCGGTCGGTGGCACGTCGCGCTGCATCCACAGCCATCCGCCGGCGACCGCCAGCAAAAGAATCACGACGATCGGCAGTATTCTTCGCATTCCGCACCCCTGAACCGGAAAACCCGTCTTGGGGTCTTCTATGGCACAGCCGGCGCAGCCCGAAAAGCCGCGCAGGCCCGCAACAGGGCGGTCATCGCCACAAAACATGCCCATTTGCGCGCTGATAGCGTCAATTCCGGTTGTATCGGCGGGTCCGCGCCCTTATTTTCCTGTCACCCATCGTATTGGCTATAAAAGGAGCACCGCCATAGCCCGTCGACCGCATAATGCACCGCCCACCCGTGACACCGGCCCCCGCGTCAACGACCGCATCCGCGTGGCCGAAATCCGCCTGATCGGCGCTGAGGGAGAGAACGTCGGCGTTGTCACGCCTGCCGTCGGCCTTCAGATGGCCCAGGACGCCGGGCTGGATCTGGTCGAGATTTCGCCGAACGCGGCGCCTCCGGTCTGCAAGATCATGGATGTCGGCAAATTCAAGTACGAACAGCAGAAGCGTGAAGCCGAAGCGCGCAAGAAGCAGAAGATCATCGAAGTCAAGGAAATCAAGTTCCGTCCCGGGACCGACAGCCATGACTATGACGTCAAGATGCGCAGCGTGCTGAAATTCCTGGAAGGTGGCGACAAGGTCAAGGTGACCCTGCGTTTCCGTGGCCGCGAGATGGCCCACCAGGACCTGGGCCTTGATCTGCTGCACCGTGTCCGCGCCGATGTCGAGGAACTGGGCAAGGTCGAATCCATGCCCAAGCTCGAAGGCCGTCAGATGGTCATGATGATCTCTCCGCGCTAGGCTGCAGCTGGTGATGCGACAATTTGGGGGCCGCGTGGGGATTGCCGCGCGGCCTTTGCTTTTGCAAGGTGACCCGCGATGACCCAGAGACCCCAGATCCAGATGATGCGCCTGCCCGATGCCGACCCGGCGCTGCCCTTGCCCGCCTATCACAGCGCGGGCGCGGCGGGGGCCGATCTTTGCGCCAATTTCCCCGCCGCGCTGCGGGATGCGGGCATCACTCTGCCGCCCCTGGGCCGCGCGCTGATCCCCACCGGCCTTGCCCTTGCTATCCCCCCGGGGTGGGAGGTGCAGATCCGGCCCCGATCGGGCCTGGCGCTGAAGCACGGCATCGCCCTGCCGAATGCGCCGGGCACCATCGACAGCGATTACCGCGGCCCCCTTGGCGTCATCCTGATCAACCTGGGTGATCAGCCCTTTGCCGTGGGGCATGGCGACCGCATCGCGCAGATGGTCGTCGCCCCGGCACCGCAGGCCCGCTTTGCGCTGGTCGAGGCGCTGGATGACACGGCGCGCGGTTCGGGTGGCTTCGGTTCGACCGGGGTGCGGGGCTGATGCTGGGCCTGTGGATCATCGCGCTGCTGCTGATCTTCGGGCGGGTCACCCGGCTGCCCGGACGCATCATGTGGGGGATGATCGGCGGTGTCTGGCTGCTGATGCTGGCGGTGCAGCTGGCGGTCCCGGATAGCGGCGCGGCGCGCGCCATGGGGGGCAGTGCAGCGGGATGGCTGGTGCTGGGCGGGCTGGTGGCGCTGGTCATGGCCTATCGCACCGGCCTGCGCCGCCTGCGCAGGCGCGCGACCCCCGATGATGCGCCCGTGCCGCAATCGGACATGATGTCGGATGCGGAACTGGACCGCTATGCCCGCCATCTGGTGCTGCATGAAATCGGCGGCGCGGGGCAGATGCGCCTGCGGCAGGCGCGCGTGCTGGTCATCGGGGCAGGGGGGCTGGGATCGCCCGTCTGTCTCTATCTGGCGGGGGCGGGCGTCGGGCATGTCACCTTGGCCGATGACGACACGGTCAGCCTGTCGAACCTGCAGCGGCAGGTGATTTTTCGCGACGACCTGCGGGGCGAGCCCAAGGCCTATGCCGCCGCTGAGGCGATGCTGCGCCTGAACCCGCATCTGGACGTGACGCCGCTGATCCGCCGCATCACCGAAAAGGATCGCGACCTGATCGCCGGGCATGACCTGGTCATCGACGGCACCGACAGCTTTGCGGGCCGCGCCGACATCAACGCCGCCTGCGTCGCGGCGGGCGTGCCCCTGCTTTCGGGAGCGATCGGCCAGTGGGAAGGGCAGGTGACCCTGTTCGATCCGGCGCGCGGCGGTCCCTGCATGGCCTGCCTGTTTCCGACCGCCCCCGCCCGTGATGCCCCCTGCGCCGAGGCGGGCGTCGTCGGCGCCCTTCCCGGTGTCATCGGCAGCATGATGGCGCTGGAGGCGATCAAGCACCTGACCGGCGCGGGGCAGGGGCTGCACAGCCGGATGATGATCTTTGACGGGCTTTACGGCGAAAGCCGGATGATCGGCACGTCCCGCGACCCCGCCTGTCCGGTTTGCGGGCAATAGGGTCTGGCAGCCCCTGCGCGGGGCTTCTAGGGTTGCGCCAAATCAAGGAGGTCCTGATGAACCGAGAGCTTTTGCAATGGTCCGGCCCCGAAGGGCTGCCGCGCCTCGACCTGATCCGGGATACGGATTTCGCCCCCGCCTTCGACCAGCAGCTTGCCGCCGCCGAAGCCGCCGCCGAGGCGATCGCCGCAAATCCCGAACCGCCCAGTTTTGCCAATACCGTCGCCGCGATGGAAACCGCCGATGAGGGGCTGAACCGGGTTCTGTCGATCTTCTATACCCTCGCCTCGGTCGATTCGAACGACGCGCGCCAGGCGCTGCAGCGCGATTTCGCGCCCCGGCTGGCGGAATACGGCAGCAGGATCAGCATGGACCCGCGGCTTTATGCACGGGTCAAGGCGGTGGCCGACAATGTCGCGGGCCTGTCGCCGCAGGATGCCCGCATCACGGAACTGGCGCTGCGCGACTTGACCCGCGCGGGGGCGGGGTTGGATGCCGATGCCCGCGCCCGCATGGCCCAGATCCGCAGCCGGATGGCCGTCCTGACGACGCAATTCACCCAGAACGTGCTGACGGATGAACGCGATTTCGTCATGGCGATTCCCGACGACCGGCTGCAGGGGCTGCCCGATTGGCTGCTGCGGTCGATGCGGGCGGCGGCCAAGGAACGTGGCATGACCGGGCAGGTGGTGACGCTGAACCGGTCGCTGATCGTCCCCTTCCTGGAAAACGCCACCGACCGCGCCCTGCGCGAGACGGCCTTCAAGGCCTGGACGGCCCGTGGATCGGGCGCGGGCGCGGGGGGCGAGGCCACCGACAACCTGCCCCTGGTCGCCGAGGTTCTGGCCCTGCGCCATGAACGGGCGCAATTGCTGGGCTATGCCGATTTCGCATCCTGGAAGCTGGAAACCCAGATGGCCCGGACGCCGGACCGCGTGCAGGACCTGCTGTCGCAGGTCTGGACCGCCGCCCGCGCCCGCGCCGATGGGGACGCGACCAAGCTGACCGCGATGCTGCGCGACGACGGCGTGAACGACGCGCTGCAGGCCTGGGACTGGCGGCTTTATGCGGAACGGTTGCGGCGGCGCGATCACCGGATCGACCCCGACCAGGTCGCGCCCTATCTGACGCTGGACGCGATGCTGGGGGCGGTCTTCGATGTCGCGGAACGTCTGTTCGGGCTGGAATTCCAGCCGATCGATGCGCCGTTGTGGGACGGTCATGCGCGGGCCTGGCGCGTCACGCGCGGGGGCAGGCTGATGGCGATCTTCGTGGGCGACTTCTTTGCCCGTCCCGCCAAGCGGTCGGGGGCTTGGTGTTCTTCCCTGCAGGTGCAGCACAAGCTGGACAAGGGGCAGCGCGCCATCGTGGTGAATGTCTGCAACTTTACCCCGCCCGAACAGCCCGGCGGGCCGGCCTTCCTGTCTTGGGATGACGCGCATACGCTGTTTCATGAATTCGGCCACGCCACGCATCATATCCTGTCGGATGTGACATGGCCCTCGATCTCGGGGACGTCGGTGGCGCAGGATTTCGTCGAGTTGCCCAGCCAGCTTTACGAACACTGGCTGGAACAGCCCGCGGTGCTGGACAAGCATGCGCGTCATCACGAGACCGGAGAGGTCCTGCCCGCCGATCTGCGCGACAGGATGCTGGCGGCGGGCAAGGCGGATGCGGGATTCTCGACGGTGGAATACCTGGAGAGCGCGCTGGTGGACCTGGCGTTCCATCGCGGCGCGCCGCCGGCCGATGCGATGGCTGCCCAAGCGCAGGTGCTGCAGGATCTGGGCGGGCCCGAGGCCATTCCCATGCGCCATGCCACGCCGCATTTCGCCCATGTCTTTGCGGGCGACAGCTATGCCAGCGGGTATTACAGCTATATGTGGTCCGAGGTGATGGATGCCGATGCCTTCGCGGCCTTCGAGGAAGCGGGCGACATCTTCGATCCGGCCACGGCCCGCAGGTTGGAACGGACGATCCTGTCGCGCGGCGGATCGGCCCCGGCGGATCAGCTTTGGATGGCGTTCCGCCAGCGGATGCCCGGCGTCGATGCCCTGCTGAAGGGGCGCGGGCTGGCCTGACGGCAGGGACAGGTGCCGACCGATGGTCGGCGTGCTGCCGCCCGGGCCGGGGGCGCGCCGCTGACGCGGCGCGCGGGTGGTTTCCGTCCTAGTCCCTCAGTTCCTTGGCGTCCACGCCCCAGATCGAGGTCTTGGGCACCCAGCCCCGCTGACCACCGCCCGAAACACGGCACCAGTCGGGTTCGCATTCGTTCAGCCGCAGGATCGCGCCCAGTTCCGCACGCGCCACCATGTCGGCATCCAGATGCGGGCGTGTGCGCAGGGGCAGCATGTCTTCGGTCACCAGGGCCGTCCGGACGCCCGACAAGAGCGCGTAATGCACCCACCCCCCCGCACCGTCCTTGTCCTCGACCCGGCGCCAATGGCCGAATTCGGCGACCACGCGCAGGGGCATTCCGGCATGGCGGAAGACCCAGTCGATGCGATGAGACAGGCTGGGGCCGCGCCGTGCGTTGCCTTCGCTGCCCTTGAGGCTGACATAGCGGGGCAGGGGCAGGTTCGTGACCGCGCCGCGCTGAACCTGGGCATCCTGTTCGGGCAGGGCGGGGGCGCTGCTGTCCTGGGCGATGGCGGGCCCCGTGGCCGCCATTGCGATCGCAAGCGCGATGGCGCGCAAGGCGCACCGTCCCATGTCCGTCACTGATGTCATCGCCTGTCCGTTCCTGTTTTTTGGTGTCGGGCCGCGCGTCCGGAGCCCGGCCGGCGCTGCACCCTTGTGGGGTCTTGTGCCTGCCCCTCATCGCGGGCAGTTTGCCAAAAGCGATCCGCCATTGGAAGTGCGGCCCTGCCACGACTTCGAGAAAGTGAGGTGACCCATGTCCGTCAGCCCGACCCCGGCCCGCCAGAAGCTGCGCGTGGCGGTCACACGTCGCCTGCCGGAGGCCGTCGAGACGCGGATGTCGGAGCTGTTCGACGTCGTCCTGCGCGACAGTGACAGCCGCCTGTCGCGCGACGACTTGGTGTCGTTGATGCAGGGCGTCGACGTGCTGGTGCCGACCGTCACCGACCAGATCGACGCCAACATGCTGGCCCGCGCGGGCGAACGGTTGAAGCTGATCGCGAATTTCGGTGCGGGCGTCGATCACGTGGACGTGCTGTCGGCGCGTCAGCGCGGCGTTCTGGTCAGCAACACGCCCGGCGTCGTGACCGAGGATACCGCCGACATGACGCTGGCGCTGATCCTGGCCGTCACCCGCCGCATCCCCGAGGGCATGGCCGAGATGCAGTCGGGCCGCTGGCAGGGCTGGGCGCCCACCGCGCATCTGGGTGGTCGCGTCGGCGGGCGGCGCCTGGGGATCCTGGGCATGGGGCGCATCGGACAGGCCGTGGCCCGCCGTGCCAATGTCTTCGGCATGCAGGTCCATTATCACAACCGCCGCCGCCTGCGCCCCGAGATCGAGGCCGAACTGGGCGCGACCTATTGGGAAAGCCTGGACCAGATGCTGGCGCGCATGGACATCGTCAGCGTGAACGCGCCGCACACGCCATCCACCTTCCACCTGCTGAACGCGCGGCGGCTGAAGCTGATGAAGCCGTCCGCTGTCGTCGTCAACACCTCTCGCGGCGAGGTCATCGACGAAAACGCCCTGACACGGATGCTGCGCGCAGGCGAAATCGCCGGCGCCGGCCTGGACGTCTTCGAGCATGGCCACGAGATCAACCCCCGCCTGCGCGAACTGCCCAACGTGGTCCTGCTGCCTCACATGGGCAGCGCCACCGTCGAGGGTCGCGCCGAGATGGGCGAAAAGGTCATCATAAACATCAAGACATTCGCGGATGGCCACAGGCCGCCGGATCTTGTCGTGCCCTCGATGCTGTGACCTGATGCGGATGTCGTTTCGGGCCGCGGTGTCGGTCCTTTTCTTCGTCAATGGCATGACCATCGGCAGCTGGGCGCCCAAGCTGCCGACGCTGATGTCGCGGCTGGAGATCTCAGAATCCGTCGCGGGGCTGATCGTGCTGTGCCTGGGGGCGGGGTCGATGTGCATCATGCCCGTCTTTGGCGCCATGGTGGCGCGGCGCGGATCGGCGCGGGCCGTGGCGATCGCGGCCTGGGTGTCGGCGCCGCTGCTGGTGCTGATATCCCTTGCGCCGGATGTCTGGTCCGTGGGGGCGGCAGTGTTCCTGTTCGGCGGCTTTCTGGGCGGCATGGATGTCGCCATGAACGCCAATGCCGTCGCGGTGGAACGCAACCGCAGCCGCGCCATCATGTCGTCCTGCCACGGATTCTGGAGCATGGGGGCCTTCGCCGGTGCAGCGGGGGGCGGGCTGCTGATCCAGTCTTTGGGCGAAATGGCCCATGGCGCCGTCATCTTCGCGATCACGGCGGCCGGGTTGGTCGTGGCCCTTCCTGCCCTGTTGCAGGACGCCCCCGCGGGCGACGCGCCGCGCGCCCCCCTTCGCCTGCCCCGGTCGCCGGTTCCCTATCTGCTGGGGCTGATGGCGCTGACCGCGATGATCCCCGAAGGGGCGATTCTTGATTGGGCGGCCGTCTATCTGCGCCAGGAAATGGGCAGTTCGCTGGCCGTGGCGGGCTGGGGCTTTGCGGGCTGCGCGGCGACCATGGCGGTGATGCGCTTTCTGGGCGACGCCATCCGTCACCGTCTGGGAGCGGTGACGACCCTGCGCGTATCGGCGGTGATCGCGATGACGGGGCTGGCCGTCGCCGGGCTGGCGGGAACGGCTGGGCTGGCCATCGCGGGTTTCGCCATGGCCGGGATCGGCATCGCCAACATGGTGCCGATCGCCTTTTCCGCCGCAGGCAACATGCCCGGTCTGGCGGCGGGGATGGGACTGTCGGTGGTCACGATGATGGGCTATTCCGGGATCCTGCTGGCCCCCGGCCTGATCGGATGGCTGGCCGAACATGCCAGCCTGGGCCCGATCTATCTGGGGCTGGCGCTGTTGCTGCTGGTGCCCTTGGCCATGTCGCGCCTGGCCCGCAACGCGGATTTCGAGACAGGGCGGCCTTAGCCTTTCGGCTGCGTTCCGAAACGCGCGCGGATCTGCTAGCATGGCGTGAGCGATGAAAGTCATGCCCATGCCCCATTCGTCCCGCCTGTCCCTGGTGCTGTCGTTCCCGCTGCTGTTGGCGCCCGCGCCCCTTGGGGCGCAATCGCTGGACGTGCCCTTCAACACCTATTGCCCGCCCGACGCACAGGCCGCATGCTTTGGCGCGGCGACCGTCATGGGCCTCGATCCCAAGGGCGACGGATTCCTGGCGGTCCGCACGGGCCCCGGTTCGCACTATCCGATGATCGCCAGGATCCATAACGGTGACAGGGTCGGGGTCTATGGGGCCAGGGGGGATTGGACCGCGATCAGCTTCGGCGCGGACAAGCGCCTCGGCTGGGCGCATCGGAACTGGCTGGGTGATTTCATCCCCTGAGGATCAGCGATAGACCTGTCCGTCGCCCGGAAAGCTGCGGTCGCGGACAGCCGCCGCATAGTCGGCGATGGCGTCTTCGGCCCGCTGGCCCAGATCGCCGAATTTCCGGACAAAACGCGGCACGCGGCCCGACAGGCCCAGCATGTCGTCCAACACCAGGATCTGCCCGTCGCAGCGCGCCGAGGCGCCGATGCCGATGGTGGGCACGGTGATGCTGTCGGTGATGCGGTCGGCCAGTGGCTCCATCACGCCTTCGACCACGACGGCAAAGGCGCCGGCATCGGCCACGTCGACGGCGTCCTGGATATGGGCAGCCCAGGTGGCTTCGTCGCGGCCCTGGGTCTTGAAGCCGCCCATGACATGGGTCGATTGCGGGGTCAGGCCGACATGGCCCATGACGGGAATGCCGCGTTCGACCAGAAAGGCGATGGTCGGGGCCATGCGGCTGCCCCCCTCCAGCTTGACGGCGCCGCAGCCGGTTTCGCCCATGATCCGGGCCGCGTTGCGAAAGGCCTGCTGGGGGCTTTCCTCATAGCTGCCGAAGGGCATGTCGATGACCACCATCGCCCGCTGCGATCCGCGCATCACCGCCTGGCCGTGCAGGATCATCATCTCGGGCGTCACGCCGATGGTCGACGGCATCCCGTGGATCACCATGCCCAGGCTGTCGCCCACAAGGATGACGTCGCAATGTGCGTCCACCATCGCGGCCATGGGCGCGGTATAGGCGGTCAGCGACACGATGGGCGTGCCGCCCTTGCGGTCGGCGATCTGGGGAACGGTGATGCGCCGGATCGGGGCCTGGGCGGACATGGGCAGCCTCCTGTCAGGGATGGGCGACGCGCTGGTCGATCAGCAGGACGTCGCCGAAGCGGACGGCCAGCAGGATGACGACCGGGCGGGTGATCACAGTGACCGGGGACAGGTCGGCCGCGTCGCGGATGTCGATGGATTGGATATCGGCGCGCGGTTCGGATGCCAGCACGGCCCGCAGCGCGTCCTGAACCGACGGCAGATCGTCGCCGGCGGCGATCTGCGCCTGCGCGCCATCCAGCCCGCGCGCCAGAACGCTGGCGGCGGCGCGGTCCTGCGGTGTCAGGCGGCGGTTGCGCGACGACATGGCAAGGCCGTCAGCCTCGCGCATGGTGGGGACGGGCAGGATCCGCACCGGAATGTCCAGATCCGCGACCATCTGGCGGATCAGGGTCAGCTGCTGGTAATCTTTTTCGCCGAAGGCCGCCGCCTGGGGCTGGACGATGTTGAACAGCTTGGTCACCACCGTCGCCACGCCCCGGAAATGGCCGGGACGCAGCTGGCCCATCAGCATGCCGCCCAGCTGCGCGACCTCGACATGGGTCTGAGCGCCGGGGCGATAGATGTCGGCGACCTGCGGCAGAAAGACCGCATCGCAACCCGCGCCGCGCAACAGGGCGATGTCGCCATCCTCGTCACGCGGGTATTTCGCCAGATCCTCGGTCGGACCGAACTGGGTCGGGTTCACGAAGATCGAGGTCACCACCCGTCCGCCGCCATGACTGTCCAGCCAGTCGCGGGCATGGGCCACCAGCGACAAATGCCCCTCGTGCAGCGCGCCCATCGTCGGGACCAGCGCCACCTGTCCGGCATCCTTGCGCCAGTCGCGCATGTCCTGCGTGCTGCGGCAGATCTGCATCTGTGGCCGTCCCCCCGAAGAAATCGTGACGCGCAACCTAGCTTCCGGGGCTGGGTCAGGCAAGTGCCGCACCGCGGCATCACGGCATGGCCAGCCGTGGCGCGCCGTTTCTGACGCCACGTTCCGCAACAGCGTAGGGGTTGGACATCGGCGTTCCGGCAAAAGGCCCGCGCCGGGCCGCGCAAAGGGTATGACAACCATCTGGCTGCCGGCGCCTTGCCGGAACCATAAGGAACCCGAAACGACAAAAGCTGGATCTGACGATCCGGCTTTTTGCGATCTGGAGCGGGCGAGGCGATTCGAACGCCCGACCCTAACCTTGGCAAGGTTATGCTCTACCCCTGAGCTACGCCCGCTCCGTTCCGTCTGCGATCCGGTTGACCGGCCCGCCTTCGGTAGGCGGTGATTTACGAAACGCGGCGACGGCCTGCAAGAGGGGGGACGCCAAGATTTTTGCGATATCCGGGAATTTTTCCCGGGTCTGCACCAGGCCCGGGAATGACAAAAGCCGGATCTTGCGATCCGGCTTTTTGTAATATGGAGCGGGCGAGGCGATTCGAACGCCCGACCCTAACCTTGGCAAGGTTATGCTCTACCCCTGAGCTACGCCCGCTCCGTTCCGTCTGCGATCCGTTTGACCGGTCCGCCTTCGGTAAGCGGTGATTTACGGAAAGGGGCGGTGGGCTGCAAGGGGAAAAAACGCACCTGCCGCAATTTTTTCAGTTTCGCGACCCGATGCGACCCAGATGCGTGTCGCGAAAGGCGCTGTCATGCTTCAACCCGAACCCTAGGGCGCGATCGGCACCCACATGCACCAGCCACAAGGCCCCGCAGGCGATCAGCACTGGCAGTCCCGCCACCAAACCCAGAAGGGCCAGCAGCAGCCCAGCCCCGTAAAGATGCGTCAGGTTGTGGGTCAGCGCCCCGACGCGCGGTCCCGCCAGATAGCCCAGGGCGCCCAAGTCAGGGGCCAGGAATGCCAGCGGCCAGACCCAAAGGGGCCAGCCGTTCTGGGTCATCACCGCCAGCGGCAGCGCGCCCAGGACGATCATCGCGCCCTCGATGCGCTGCCAGGTGACAGGGGTCATTCGGCGGCACGGATGCGGGCGGGGGCCAGCATGTCGATCAGATAGCGGCCGGTATGGCTGGCCTCGACCTTGGCGACCTCTTCCGGGGTGCCGGTCGCAACGATGAAGCCGCCGCCATCGCCGCCCTCGGGGCCGATATCGATCAGCCAGTCGGCGGTCTTGATGACGTCCAGGTTGTGTTCGATCACCACCACGGTGTTGCCCTGTTCGACCAGTTCGTGCAGCACCTCCAGCAGCTTGCGCACATCCTCGAAATGCAGGCCCGTCGTGGGTTCGTCCAGGATATAGAGCGTCCGGCCCGTGGATTGGCGCGACAGTTCTTTGGACAGCTTGACGCGCTGCGCCTCGCCGCCCGACAGGGTCGTGGCCTGCTGGCCGACCTTGATATAGCCCAGCCCCACCTGCATCAGCGCGTCCATCTTGCTGCGGATGGACGGGACGGCGGCAAAGAAGGTCTGCGCATCCTCGACGGTCATGTCCAGCACGTCGGCGATGGACTTGCCCTTGAACTGCACCTCCAGCGTCTCTCGGTTGTAGCGCTTGCCCTTGCAGGTCTCGCATTCGACATAGACGTCGGGCAGGAAATGCATCTCGATCTTGATGACGCCATCGCCTTGGCACGCCTCACAGCGGCCGCCCTTGACGTTGAAACTGAAGCGGCCGGGCTTGTAGCCGCGGGCCTTCGCCTCGGGCAGGTTCGCGAACCAGTCGCGAATCGGCGTGAAGGCGCCGGTATAGGTCGCCGGGTTCGATCGCGGCGTGCGACCGATGGGGCGCTGGTCGATGTCGATGACCTTGTCCAGATGCTCCAACCCCCGGATCGTCTCGCAGGGGGCGGGGGTCTGGCGGGCGCCGTTCAGGCGCAAAGATGCGGTCTTGAACAGCGTTTCGATGGTCAGGGTGGATTTTCCGCCCCCCGACACGCCCGTCACGCAGACGAACTTGCCAAGCGGGAAATCGGCGGTGACCTTCTTCAGGTTGTTGCCGGTCGCCTTGACGACGCTGACCTTCTTGCCGTTGCCCTTGCGACGCGTTTCGGGCACGGCGATGGATCTTGCGCCGGACAGGTATTGCCCGGTCAGGCTGTTCGGGTCCGCCGCGACCTGATCCGGCGTGCCGTGGCTGACGACGGTGCCGCCGTGAACGCCCGCGCCGGGGCCCATGTCAAAGACGTAATCCGCATGCCGGATCGCGTCCTCGTCATGTTCCACCACCAGCACCGAGTTGCCCTGATCGCGCAGGTTCATCAGTGTGGTCAGCAGGCGGTCGTTGTCGCGCTGATGCAGCCCGATCGAGGGTTCGTCCAGCACGTAGAGCACGCCGGTGAGCCCGCTGCCGATCTGGCTGGCCAGGCGGATGCGCTGGCTTTCGCCCCCCGACAGCGTGCCCGCGGCACGCGACAGGGTCAGGTAATCCAGCCCCACATTGACCAGAAAGCCCAAGCGTTCGCGGATTTCCTTCAGGATGGCGGCGGCGATCTCGTTCTTCTGCTTGGACAGATGGTTCGGGGCATCCTCGACCCAGGCCAGCGCGTCCTTGATCGACAGTTCGACGACCTGTCCGACATGGTCGCCGGCGATCTTGACGGCCAGGGCCTCGGGCTTGAGGCGATAGCCGCTGCAGGCGCCGCAGGGGCGGTTGTTCTGATAGCGCTCGAATTCCTCGCGGACCCATTGGCTGTCGGATTCGCGCAGGCGGCGCTCCATGTTGGGGATGACGCCTTCGAAGACGCGGGCGATCTCGTAGACGCGGCCGGCATCGTCAAAGCGGAACTTGATCTCCTCATCGCCCGAACCATGCAGGAACATGTCCTGCGCGTCGCGGGGAAGATCCTTCCAAGCGGTCTTCTTGTCGAAACCGTAATGCTTGGCCAGCGCGTTGACGGTCTGGGTCAGATAGGCCGATTTCGACTTGGCCCAGGGCGCGATGGCCCCCTTGTCCACCGACAGCGCCGCGTCGGGCACGATCAGGCGTTCGTCGAAGAACAGTTCGACCCCCAGCCCGTCGCAGACCGGACAGGCACCGAAGGGCGCGTTGAAGGAAAACAGCCGCGGTTCGATTTCGGGAATGGTAAAGCCGCTGACCGGGCAGGCGAATTTCTCGCTGAAGGTCAGGCGCTCGGGGTCGCCCTCGGTCGGTGCGGTTTCCAGATGCGCGATCCCGTCGGCCAGGTCCAGCGCGGTGCGCAGGCTGTCGGCCAGGCGCGTCTCCATGCCTTCGCGCACGACGATGCGGTCCACGACCACGTCGATGTTATGGCGGAACTTCTTGTCCAGCGTCGGCGGTTCGTCCAGGTCGTGGAAATCGCCGTTGACCTTGGTGCGCTGGAACCCCTGCTTGCGCAGTTCCAGGAATTCCTTGCGGTATTCGCCCTTGCGGTCACGCACGATGGGCGCCAGCAGATAGGCGCGCGTACCCTCGGGCAGGGCCATGATGCGGTCGACCATGTCCTGCACCTGCTGCGCCTCGATCGGCAGGCCGGTCACCGGGGAATAGGGGGTACCGGCGCGCGCGAACAGCAGACGCATATAGTCATAGATCTCGGTCACGGTGCCGACGGTCGAACGGGGGTTTTTCGACGTCGTCTTCTGTTCGATGCTGATGGCGGGGGACAGGCCGCTGATGTGATCCACATCGGGCTTGCCCATCATGTCCAGGAACTGGCGGGCATAGGCCGACAGGCTCTCGACATAGCGTCGCTGACCTTCGGCATAGACGGTGTCGAAGGCCAGCGACGACTTGCCCGACCCCGACAGCCCGGTGATCACCACCAGCTGGTCGCGCGGGATGTCCATGTCCACACCCTTGAGGTTATGTTCGCGCGCGCCGCGCACTTCGATAAACTTCTGTTCCATGCGGTGTCCCTGATGCCCAAGCGTGTCAGATAGGAATGCACGGCCGTAAAGCAAGTTCACTTTGCGAACAATCTGAGAACATCCATCGCCGACGTCAACCGACACTGGCAATTCTTTTCGGCCTATATCAATCATGGCGCCGGATGGGGCGCGGCACTGCCGCGGTTATCGCTAACACTTGCGCTGCAACGCAGCGCCGCTAGGATGCTGGCAAATCGACAGAGGGGGCTTTCGCATGTTCAATAAGATACTTGTCGCGAACCGCGGAGAGATCGCCATCCGCGTGATGCGGGCGGCGAACGAACTGGGCAAGAAGACGGTCGCCGTCTATGCCGAAGAGGACAAGCTGGGCCTGCACCGCTTCAAGGCGGACGAAGCGTATCGCATTGGCGAAGGTCTGGGACCGGTCGCGGCCTATCTGTCCATCCCCGAGATCATCCGCGTGGCCAAGCTGTCGGGCGCCGACGCGATCCATCCCGGCTATGGCCTGCTGTCTGAAAATCCCGAATTTGTCGATGCCTGCACGGCGGCCGGCATCACCTTCATCGGCCCCCGCGCCGACACGATGCGCGCGCTTGGCGACAAGGCCAGCGCGCGGCGCGTGGCGATCCAGGCGGGTGTGCCGGTCATTCCCGCGACCGAAGTCCTGGGTGAGGATTTCGACGCCATCAAGCGTGAGGCCGCCGATGTCGGCTATCCTCTGATGCTGAAGGCCAGCTGGGGCGGCGGCGGGCGCGGCATGCGGCCGATCAACAGCGAGGCCGAGCTGGTCGAGAAGGTCCGCGAGGGCCGCCGCGAGGCCGAGGCCGCCTTCGGCAATGGCGAGGGTTATCTGGAGAAGATGATCCTGCGCGCCCGCCACGTCGAGGTGCAGCTTCTGGGCGACACCCATGGCGGATTGTATCACCTGTTCGAACGCGACTGCACCGTGCAGCGCCGCAACCAGAAGGTCGTCGAGCGCGCCCCCGCGCCCTATCTGACCGAGGAACAGCGCGCCGAGGTCTGCGGCCTGGCGCTGAAGATCGGCCAGGCGGTCGGATACCAGAATGCCGGCACGGTCGAATTCCTGATGGATATGGACAGCCAGCAGTTTTACTTCATCGAGGTGAACCCACGCGTCCAGGTCGAACATACCGTGACGGAAGAAGTCACCGGCATCGACATCGTCCAGTCCCAGATCAAGATCGCCGAGGGCGCGACCCTGGCCCAGGCCACCGGACACGCGCGTCAGGACGACATCACCCTGTCGGGCCACGCCCTGCAATGCCGGGTGACCACGGAAGACCCGCAGAACAACTTCATCCCCGATTACGGCCGCATCACCGCATACCGGTCGGCCACCGGCATGGGCATCCGCCTGGACGGCGGCACAGCCTATTCGGGCGGGGTCATCACGCGCTATTACGATTCGCTGCTGGTCAAGGTCACGGCCTGGGCGCAGACCCCCGACCAGGCGATCAAGCGGATGGACCGTGCGCTGCGCGAGTTCCGGGTGCGGGGCGTTTCCACGAATATCGACTTTGTCATCAACCTGCTGAAGCATCCGACCTTCCTGGATGACACCTATACCACCAAGTTCATCGACACGACCGATGACCTGTTCACCTTCAAGAAGCGCCAGGACCGCGCGACCCGCATCCTGACCTATCTGGCCGATATCAGCGTGAACGGGCACCCCGAGACGACGGGCCGCGCCCTGCCGCCCGCCCAGGCCCGCCAGCCCATGGCCCCCGCGCCCGCGGCCGAACCCGCCCCCGGCACCCGACAGATGCTGGAGAGCCAGGGTGCGCAGGCCGTGGCCGACTGGATGGCGGCGCAAAAACAGCTGCTGATCACCGACACCACGATGCGCGACGGTCACCAGTCGCTGCTGGCGACGCGGATGCGCTCGATCGACATGATCCGCGTGGCGCCCAGCTATGCCGCGAACCTGCCGCAATTGTTCAGCGTCGAATGCTGGGGGGGCGCGACCTTCGACGTGGCCTATCGGTTCCTGCAGGAATGCCCGTGGCAGCGGCTGCGCGACATTCGCGCGCAGATGCCGAACCTGATGACGCAGATGCTCCTGCGGGCCAGCAATGGGGTGGGCTACACCAACTATCCCGACAACGTGGTGCAGTTCTTTGTGAAGCAGGCCGCCGAGACCGGGGTCGACGTCTTCCGCGTCTTCGACAGCCTGAACTGGGTCGAGAACATGCGCGTCGCGATGGACGCCGTGATCGACAGCGGCAAGATCTGCGAAGGCACGGTCTGCTATACCGGCAACATGCTGGACCCGGACCGGTCCAAATACGATCTGCAATACTATGTCCGCACCGCGCAGGACCTGAAGGCCGCCGGCGCCCATGTGCTGGGCCTGAAGGACATGGCGGGCCTCTTGAAGCCCGCGGCCGCGCGCGTCCTGATCAAGGCCCTGAAGGAGGAGGTCGGCCTGCCGATCCATTTCCACACCCATGACACCAGCGGCATGGGCGGGGCCACCATCCTGGCCGCGGCGGATGCGGGCGTCGATGCTGTCGATTGCGCCATGGACGCGCTGTCGGGCAATACCAGCCAGCCCACCATGGGTTCGGTGGTCGAAGCCCTCGCCCAGACCGACCGCGACACGGGCCTTGATATCGGCCATATCCGCGCCATCAGCAATTACTGGGAACGGGTCCGCGAAAGCTATGCCGCCTTTGAAAGCGGGCTGCAGGCCCCCGCATCCGAGGTCTATCTGCACGAGATGCCGGGCGGTCAGTTCACCAACCTCAAGGCGCAGGCGCGCAGCATGGGCCTCGAGGATCGCTGGCACGAGGTCGCGCAGGCCTATGCCGACGTGAACCGCATGTTCGGCGACATCGTCAAGGTCACGCCCAGCTCGAAGGTGGTGGGCGACATGGCGCTGATGATGGTGGCCCAGAACCTGACGCCCCAGCAGGTCACGGACCCGGCCGTCGATGTCAGCTTCCCCGACAGCGTCGTCGACATGATGCGCGGCAACCTGGGCCAACCCCCCGGCGGCTGGCCGCAGGCGATCCAGGCCAAGATCCTGAAGGGCGAGAAACCCTTCACCGACCGGCCCGGTGCCCATCTGGAACCCGTCGATCTGGAGGCCGAGCGCGCCAAGCTGTCGGACATTCTGGACGGCAAACCCATTGATGACGAGGATCTGAACGGCTATCTGATGTATCCCAAGGTCTTCACCGACTACATGCAGCGCCATGAGACCTATGGCCCCGTCCGCACCCTGCCGACCCGCAACTTCTTCTATGGGATGGAGCCGGGGCAGGAGATCAGCGTCGAGATCGACCCCGGCAAGACGCTGGAGATCCGCCTGCTGACCTTGGGCGAGACCGACGAGAAGGGCGAAATGAAGGTCTTCTTCGAGCTGAACGGCCAGCCCCGCAGCATCCGCGTCCCGAACCGCAAGGCCACCGGCACCGCGGCCGTGCGTCCCAAGGCCGATGCCGCCAATGCAGGCCATGTCGGCGCGCCCATGCCGGGCGTGGTCGCATCGGTCGGCGCGGTGGCGGGCGCCAAGGTCAGCCAGGGCGACCTGTTGCTGACGATCGAGGCGATGAAGATGGAAACCGGCCTGCATGCCGACCGCGACGGGACCATCAAGGCCGTCCACGTCACGCCGGGACAGCAGATCGACGCCAAGGATCTGCTGGTCGAAATCGAGTAGAATCAATCCGGGGCAGGGGGGCGGGCGTTTGCCTGCCCCCGCCTTCCGCGGTGCGGGCCACGGATCACGGACGGACCATGTCCTTTCGGATCTAATGGTGAAAATGCAACGATTAGCCGCAGCATCGCCACGTCCGGCCCGTTGACCCCGGTGCTTGGCGGGTCTAAACCGCAGTCAGCCAACCCGTCGCGAGGTGAGCCAAGATCCCCGCGACCGACAAGGGGATCAAAGCCCGTGGAAAACCTATTGCAGGAATATCTGCCCATTCTCGTTTTTGCGGGGATGGCGTCGGCACTTGCATTGCTGCTGTTGCTGTCGGCATTCGTCATCGCCGTGCGCAATCCCGACCCCGAAAAGGTCAGCGCCTATGAATCGGGCTTCAACCCGTTCGACGATGCGCGGATGAAATTCGACGTGCGTTTCTATCTTGTGTCGATCCTGTTCATCATCTTCGACCTTGAAGTGGCGTTCCTGTTCCCTTGGGCCGTGAATTTCCAGCATCTCAGCGATGTGGCATTCTGGTCGATGATGGTCTTCCTTGGGGTTCTGACCGCAGGCTTTGCCTATGAATGGAAGAAGGGGGCGCTGGAATGGGCGTGATGGCAGGGGCGAACACCGCCGGTCCCGACCGCGAGGTCGCGACCGCCGCGCTGAACCACGAATTGCAGGACAAGGGCTTCCTGCTGACCACGACCGAGGACATCATCAACTGGGCGCGCAACGGCTCGCTGCACTGGATGACGTTCGGGCTGGCCTGCTGCGCGGTCGAGATGATGCAGACCTCGATGCCGCGCTATGACCTGGAACGCTTCGGGACCGCGCCGCGCGCATCGCCGCGCCAGTCGGACCTGATGATCGTGGCGGGCACGCTGACCAACAAGATGGCCCCCGCGCTGCGCAAGGTCTATGACCAGATGCCCGAACCGCGCTATGTCATCAGCATGGGCAGCTGCGCCAATGGCGGCGGCTATTACCATTACAGCTATTCCGTGGTGCGCGGCTGCGACCGCATCGTGCCCGTGGACATCTATGTCCCCGGCTGCCCGCCGACCGCCGAGGCGCTGCTTTACGGCATCCTGCAACTTCAGCGCCGCATCCGGCGCACCGGAACGCTGGTGAGGTAACGATGGCGATCTATCCCGACATGGACGCGCTGGAACAGCTGGCCGAACACATCAAGATGCGTCGCCCCGGCGAGGTGCTGGACACATCGGTCGCCTTCGGCGAACTGACGGTGACGGCCACGGCCAGCGGCATCCTGGACCTGATCGAATTCCTGCGCAGCGACAGCAGCTGCCGGTTCTCGACGCTGGTGGACATCACGGCCGTCGACCACCCCGAACGCCAGCAGCGTTTCGACGTGGTCTGGCATTTCCTGTCGATGTACCAGAACCACCGCATCCGCGTGAAGACGGCCATCCGCGAGGATGAGATGCTGCCGACGCTGGTCAAGATCCACCCCTCGGCCAACTGGTTCGAGCGCGAGATCTTCGACATGTTCGGCATCTTGTTCACCGGCCACCCCGACATGCGTCGCATCCTGACCGATTACGGGTTTTCCGGCCATCCGCTGCGCAAGGATTTCCCGACCACCGGCTATGTCGAGGTTCGCTATGACGAAGCCGAAAAGCGTGTCATCTATGAACCTGTGAATCTGGTGCAGGAATACCGCCAGTTCGACTTCCTCTCTCCGTGGGAGGGCGCGAAATACGTCCTGCCCGGCGACGAAAAGACCAAGGGGTAAGGCCATGGACGGCGATATCCGGACCAACAGCTATGACGACGGCAGCCAGGATCTGCTGACCGGCGAACAGCGCATCCGCAACTTCAACATCAACTTCGGTCCCCAGCACCCGGCCGCCCACGGCGTGCTGCGCATGGTGCTGGAGCTGGACGGCGAGGTGGTGGAACGCGCCGACCCGCATATCGGCCTGCTGCATCGCGGCACCGAGAAGCTGATGGAAAGCCGCACCTATCTGCAGAACCTGCCTTATTTCGACCGGCTGGATTACGTGTCGCCGATGAACCAGGAACATGCCTGGTGCCTGGCGATCGAACGCCTGACGGGCACCGTCGTGCCGCGTCGCGCCAGCCTGATCCGGGTCCTGTATTCGGAAATCGGCCGCATCCTGAACCACCTGCTGGGTCTGACCACGGGTGCGCTGGATGTGGGCGCGCTGACGCCGCCGCTTTGGGGGTTCGAAGCCCGCGAAGACCTGATGATCTTTTACGAACGGGCCAGCGGCGCGCGTCTGCATGCGGCCTATTTCCGGCCCGGCGGCGTCCACCAAGACCTGCCGCCCGACCTGCTGAACGACATCGAAGCCTGGTGCGAGCGATTCCCCAAGGTGCTGGACGATCTGGACACGCTGCTGACGGAAAACCGCATCTTCAAGCAGCGTCTGGTCGATATCGGCATCGTGTCCGAACAGGATGCGCTGGATTGGGGCTTTTCGGGCGTGATGGTCCGCGGGTCCGGCATGGCCTGGGATCTGCGTCGCAGCCAACCCTATGAATGCTATGACGAATTCGATTTCAAGATCCCGGTCGGCACGAATGGCGACTGCTATGACCGCTTCCTCTGCCGGATGCAGGAGATGCGGGAATCGACCAGCATCATGAAGCAGGCGATCACCAAGCTGCGGGCCGAACCTGCAGGCGACGTGATGGCGCGCGGCAAGCTGACCCCGCCCAAGCGCGGCGACATGAAGCGCGACATGGAAAGCCTGATCCATCACTTCAAGCTGTACACCGAAGGCTTCCGCGTCCCGGCGGGCGAGGTTTATGCTGCCGTCGAGGCGCCCAAGGGCGAATTCGGCGTCTACCTGGTCAGCGACGGGTCGAACAAACCCTATCGCGCCAAGCTGCGCGCGCCGGGCTTCCTTCACCTGCAATCGATGGACTGGATGTCCAAGGGCCATCTGCTGGCCGACGTCCCGGCCCTGATCGCAACCCAAGACATCGTGTTCGGAGAGGTTGACCGCTGATGCTGCGCCGCCTTCACCCCGTCCAGCCGGACAGCTTTACCTTCACGCCCGCGAACCTTGAATGGGCGCAGGCACAGATCACCAAATATCCGGAAGGTCGCCAGCAATCGGCGATCATTCCGCTGCTGTGGCGTGCGCAGGAACAGGAAGGATGGCTGTCCCGTCCGGCCATCGAATATGTCGCGGAATTTCTGGGCATGGCCTATATCCGGGCGCTGGAGGTTGCGACCTTCTACTTCATGTTCCAGCTGCAACCGGTTGGTACCGTGGCCAATATCCAGATCTGCGGCACCACGACCTGCATGATCTGCGGCGCCGAGGACCTGATCGAGGTCTGCAAGCGCAAGATCGCGCCGACCCCGCACACGCTGTCGGCCGATGGCAAGTTCAGCTGGGAAGAGGTCGAATGCCTGGGCGCCTGCGCCAATGCGCCGATGGCCCAGATCGGCAAGGATTACTATGAGGATCTGACGCCTGCATCGCTGGAGGCCCTGATCGACCGCATGTCGGCCGGAGAGGTCCCGCAGCCCGGATCGCAGACCGGCCGCTTCGCCTCGGAACCCGTGACCGGGTTGACCAGCCTGGAAGATGCCAAGGGTGGCCATGATCACAATGCCAGCGTCCAGTTGGCCACTGATCTGGGCGAAACGCTGAAGCGTATCGACGGAACCGAAGTGCCGATCCTGACCAAGTGGCGCCGCGATCAGCCGAAAGCGGCCGTGGATGACCAGTCGGGCCATGACATGACCCCCGAGGACGAACCGCGTCCCGCCGATGGTCAGCCCGCCGACAAGACCGGCGTGACGGAGCAGGAAGCGCAGGCCAGCTCGGCCGCGCGTCCGGTTTCGGATCGTGAACCGGCAGGCGTCCGGTCGCAGGAAGATCAGGCGCAGGACGACAACGACGGCAAGAAGGACTGATCGTCAGGACGGCCAAGGGGCCGGGCAACAGCAGGAAGGAAACCGCCACGATGCAAAGCTTGAGCCGCATGACCGCTTTGGGAACATTCGTTCTTGTGACAGTCGCGCTTGGGCTTGCGGGGGCGACGGGATGGTTGGGTGCGATCGTCGTCGGGCTGGTCTTTGCGGGCGTGCTGGGCGGGGTGGTGTTCCTGCTGGCCGAGGCGGGGCCAAAGGCGATGGACGGATCGGATTGGGCACAGGCCGTGCCTGCGGACCTGCCCGGCACCGCCCCGATGGCCGAAGCGCTGTCCGATCCCGAGGTCGCCCCCGAGGTTTCCGAGGAGATGGCACCTTCGGGCGACGCCCAGATCACCAGCGCCTCGGCCACGAGACGCGAGGGCATGGCCGAGGGACGCAGCATCTATGGGGCTTCCCAGGGAACCGCACCGCCGGACGATCTGCGCGCCATCAAGGGCGTGGGCGTCAAGATCGAGGAAGCCCTGAACGAGGCGGGCGTCACCCGGTTCGAACAGATCGCGGCCTGGGACGAAGAGACGATCGACGATTTCGCCAGCAGGATCGGGCGCGGAGCCGCGCGGATCCGGGGCGATGACTGGGTCGGACAGGCCAGGGAACTGGCCAAGCAGAATGGCGGGGGTGCCTGATGGCCGCGCCCGTGGACAAGGATGCCAAGCAGATGCGGCTGGTCGCGATCGTGATCGCCGTCGCGATGCTTGTCTGGCTGGCGGTTCAGGTCATCGGCCAGGAATATGAGTGGGCGGGACGGTGGGCCTATCTGGCCGATCTGGCCGCCATCGGCGCTTTTGTCTGGTCGCTGATCGTGACCTGGCGTATCTGGCGGCGCAGGAATGCCTGACGCGCGGATGAGAGGATCGAGGAACGGATGCTGAAAGACCAGGATCGCATTTTCACCAACCTCTATGGGATGGGTGACCGCAGCCTGAAGGGCGCGCAATCGCGGGGCCATTGGGACAACACGTCCGAGATCATCGGCCGTGGACGCGACAAGATCATCGAGCAGATGAAGGCATCCGGCCTTCGCGGACGGGGCGGCGCGGGCTTCCCGACGGGCCTGAAATGGTCCTTCATGCCCAAGGAATCGGATGGACGCCCGTCCTATCTGGTGATCAACGCCGACGAATCCGAACCCGCGACCTGCAAGGACCGCGAGATCATGCGCCATGATCCGCATACCCTGATCGAGGGTGCGCTGATCGCCAGCTTCGCGATGAACGCGCATGCCTGCTATATCTATCTGCGCGGTGAATACATCCGCGAGAAGGAGGCCCTGCAGGCCGCCATCGACGAATGCTATGACGCGGGCATGCTGGGCGCGAATGCCGCCGGCTCGGGCTGGGATTTCGACGTCTATCTGCACCATGGCGCCGGCGCCTATATCTGCGGCGAGGAAACCGCGCTGCTGGAAAGCCTGGAAGGCAAGAAGGGCATGCCCCGGATGAAGCCGCCCTTCCCGGCGGGCGCGGGCCTCTATGGTTGCCCGACCACGGTGAACAACGTCGAATCCATCGCCGTCGTCCCGACCATCCTGCGTCGCGGGCCGGAATGGTTCGCGGGCTTTGGTCGTCCGAACAATGCGGGCATCAAGCTGTTCGGCCTGACGGGCCATCTGAACGCGCCTTGCGTGGTCGAGGAAGCCATGTCGATCCCCATGCGCGAGCTGATCGAAAAGCATGGCGGCGGCGTTCGCGGCGGCTGGAAGAACCTGAAGGCCGTGATCCCCGGCGGTGCGTCCTGCCCCATTTTGACGGCGGAACAATGCGAAAATGCCATCATGGATTACGACGGCATGCGCGATCTGAAGTCCAGTTTCGGCACGGCCTGCATGATCGTGATGGATCAGGACACCGACGTCATCAAGGCCGTCTGGCGCCTGTCCAAGTTCTTCAAGCATGAGAGCTGCGGGCAATGCACGCCCTGCCGCGAAGGCACCGGCTGGATGATGCGCGTCATGAGCCGCCTGGTCTCGGGCGAGGCGGAGGTAGAGGAGATCGACATGCTGCTGGACGTCACCAAGCAGGTCGAGGGTCACACGATCTGTGCGCTTGGGGATGCCGCCGCATGGCCGATCCAGGGCCTGATCCGCAATTTCCGCGGCGAGATCGAGGATCGCCTGAAAGCGAAGAAGACCGGGCGCATTGGGGCGATGGCGGCGGAATGATCGGAAAGGGGCATCAGGGCGTTCACGCGGCGAACACGGGTTCTTGTCGAACCTTCGCCGCCGGCGATGATTATGTGGGGACACATCATCATCGCAAGGAACGCATCATGACCCGACCCATCCTGGCCGCCATGGCCATCGCCGCATCGCTGATCACAGGCCCCGCCGCCGCGCTGGAGCCGCTGGCGCAGGAAGCCTATGTGAACGACCGCCTGGTGCAGGCACGCGTGGCCGACCTGCTGCGCCGCGGCTGCCCGACGATCGACGCGCGGTTGATCCGCGCCTTTTCCGAGGCGCGGGCGCTGAAGCGCTATGCCCTGGACAAGGGTTACAGCGACGCGCAGATCGAAGCGTTTCTGGACAGCAAGGACGACCGCAAGCGCATCTATGCTGCGGCTGACCGCTATATGGTCGAAAACGGCGTCGTGAATGGACAGCCGGATACATTTTGCCGCCTTGGGCGGGACGAAATCGCACGGCAGACGGTCGCTGGATCGCTGCTGAGTGCCAGGTAAGGAAGAAAGCATGGCCGACCTGCGGACAATCAAGATCGACGGCAACGAGATCGATGTCGATCCCAACATGACCCTCATCCAGGCCTGCGAGCAGGCCGGGATCGAGATCCCGCGCTTCTGCTATCACGAGCGGCTGTCGATCGCCGGCAACTGCCGCATGTGCCTGGTCGAAGTCGTGGGCGGTCCGCCCAAGCCGGCCGCTAGCTGCGCCATGCAGGTCAAGGATCTGCGGCCGGGACCCGAAGGCGCCCCCTCCGAGATCCGCACCAACAGCCCGATGGTCAAGAAGGCCCGCGAGGGCGTGATGGAATTCCTGCTGATCAACCATCCGCTGGATTGCCCGATCTGCGACCAGGGTGGCGAATGCGACCTGCAGGACCAGGCCATGGCCTATGGCGTCGATTTCAGCCGCTATCGCGAACCCAAGCGCGCCTCCGAGGAGCTGAACCTGGGGCCGCTGGTCGAAACCCACATGACGCGCTGCATCAGCTGCACCCGTTGCGTGCGCTTTACCAGCGAAGTCGCTGGCATCAGCCAGATGGGCCAGACAGGTCGCGGCGAGGACAGCGAGATCACCAGCTATCTGAACGAGACGCTGGCCTCGAACATGCAGGGCAACATCATCGACCTCTGCCCGGTGGGCGCGCTGGTCAGCAAGCCCTATGCCTTCACCGCCCGTCCGTGGGAACTGACCAAGACCGAGACCATCGACGTGATGGACGCCCTTGGCAGCAACATCCGCGTCGATACCAAGGGCCGCGAAGTCATGCGCATCCTGCCGCGCAACAATGATGACGTGAACGAGGAATGGATCAGCGACAAGACGCGCTTCGTCTGGGACGGGTTGCGCCGTCAGCGTCTGGACAAGCCCTATCTCCGTGAAAACGGCAGGCTGCGTCCCGCCACCTGGCCCGAAGCCTTGGCGGCCGCCGCACGCGCCATGACCGGCAAGAAGGTCGCGGGCCTGGTCGGCGATCTGGCCCCGGTCGAGGCAGCCTTCAGCCTGAAGACCATGATCGAGGGTCTGGGCGGCCATGTCGAATGCCGCACCGACGGCGCGAAGCTGCCTGCGGGCAACCGCTCCGGCTATGTCGGCAATGCCACGATCGCGGATCTGGACACGGCGGGCTCGATCCTGCTGGTCGGGACGAACCCGCGTGAGGAAGCGCCGGTCCTGAATTCGCGCATCCGCAAGAACTGGGTGCGCGGAGCCGAGGTCACGCTGGTGGGCCAGGCGGTCGATCTAACCTTCGACTACAACCACGCCGGCTCCGACCGCGCGGCCCTGTCCAAGCTCTTGGACAATGCGACCGCCGCCGAAGAGCCGGGTGTCATCATCGTGGGGCAGGGCGCCCTGCGCGAGGCCGATGGCGAGGCCGTGCTGGCCGCCGTCATGGCCCTGGCCGAAGCCACGAATGCCCGCGTCATGATCCTGCACACCGCCGCCGCCCGCGTGGGTGCGATGGATGTGGGTGCCGTGACGCAAGGCGGGCTGCCCGCGGCCATCGACGGGGCGCAGGTCATCTTCAACCTGGGCGCCGACGAGGTCGAGATCGCCGAAGGGCCGATCGTCATCTATCAGGGCAGCCATGGCGACCGCGGTGCGCATCGCGCCGACATCATCCTGCCGGCCGCCTGCTATACCGAGGAAATGGGGCTTTTCGTGAATACCGAAGGTCGCCCCCAGCTGGCCATGCGCGCCAATTTCGCGCCGGGCGAGGCCAAGGAGAACTGGGCCATCCTGCGCGCGCTGTCGGCTGAACTGGGGCAGACGCTGCCTTGGGACAGCATCGCGCAGCTGCGTCGCAAGCTGATCGAGGCGGTCCCGCATCTGGGCCAGATCGGCGAGGTCGTCGAGAGCGATTGGCAGCCGGTGCCGCGCAAGGATCTGGGCCGGGCCGATTTCGTAAACCCGGTCAAGGATTTCTATCTGACGAACCCGATCGCGCGCTGTTCGCCCCTGATGGGGGAATTGTCGCGGATGGCGGCGGCGCGGCAAGCCTCCGCAGTTGCAGCGGAGTAGAGGCATGACGACTGTCCCCAGATCCATTCACCTGACCGTGATGGCCGCGTTTGGCGCGGTGGCGCTGGCCGGGTGCGAACCGCTGGCGGCGACACCCGACGGCCGCCCCAAGGCCAAGCCCGCCCAGATGGTGGCGCAGGTCGCGGCCCCCGGGCAGAAGGCCGGGGACGCCACGCTGACGCGGGCCCGCATTTCGACCAAATCGGGCGAGATCCTGATTCTGGAAGAGGATGGCAGCGTCACCACGATGGATCTGGACAGCCCCGAAGGGCAGGACGCCTTCACCATCAGCGAGGCCGACCTGGCCGCGCTGAACGCCAATCTGGACCTGGATTTCGGCGGTCTGGTCGCGGCAAGCCTGCCCAAGGAAAAGACCGCGCAGGAAAAGGCGCTTGAGGCTTTTGCCGCCCGCAGCGAGCCGGCCCTGCCGACGCTGCGCGAGGATCTGGTCGTCGATCCGGCCCAGTTCATCGCCGCAAAGGTCGAACCGATGAACCGCGGCCGCGCCACGGATCTGGTCGAGGTGACGGCAAATCTTCGCCAAGGGGTAGACGCGGATATCGCCTTTTCGTATGCCACCTGCGCGCTTGCCGGGTGGGCCAAGGAGAACGGCACCCCCTATGGGCGCCACATCCGCACCCTGCAGGCCGAACGGAACGGCAAGTTGCTGATCGGATCCGCCTTCATCTTGTCCCAGGACAAGCCGTTGGGACTGCGGGTCATGGAAACTGAAGAGACCCTGCGCGAATGCAGGGCGCGCGGCATCCCCGCGGCATGAGGAAGAGGGACAGGCATCATGGCTGATTTTTGGGCATCTTCCTTGGGGATTGCGATCATCCTGTTGGCGCAGGGTCTGGCGATCATCGCGTTCGTGATGCTGTCGCTGGTCTATATGGTCTATGGCGACCGCAAGATCTGGGCGGCGGTGCAGATGCGCCGCGGTCCGAACGTGGTCGGTCCTTGGGGTATCCTGCAGACCTTCGCCGACGCGCTGAAATTCGTCGTCAAGGAGATCGTCGTTCCGGCGGGCGCGGACAAGTTCGTGTTTTTCCTGGCGCCGTTCCTGTCGATGATGCTGGCATTGCTGGCCTTCGTGGCGATTCCCTTCGCGCCGGGCTGGGTGATGGCCGATATCAACGTGGGCATCCTGTTCATTTTCGCGGTTTCCTCGCTTGAGGTTTACGGCGTGATCATGGGGGGCTGGGCGTCGAACTCGAAATTCCCGTTCCTGGGGTCGCTGCGGTCGGCCGCCCAGATGATCTCCTATGAGGTCAGCCTGGGTCTGATCATCATCGGGGTGATCATCTCGACCGGTTCGATGAACCTGACCGCCATCGTCGAGGCGCAGCGCGGTGCGGGCCTGCTGTCATGGTACTGGCTGCCGCACCTGCCGATGGTGGTGCTGTTCTTCGTCTCGGCCCTGGCCGAAACCAACCGCCCGCCCTTCGACCTTCCCGAAGCGGAATCCGAACTGGTCGCGGGTTTCATGACCGAATATTCCTCGACCCCTTACCTGCTGTTCATGGCCGGTGAATACATCGCCATGTGGCTGATGTGCGCCCTGATCACGCTGCTGTTCTTCGGTGGCTGGCTGTCGCCCATCCCCGGCATCCCCGACGGTGCGCTGTGGATGTTCGTCAAGATGGTCCTGTGGTTCTTCATGTTCGCCATGGTGAAGGCGATCGTGCCGCGCTATCGCTACGACCAGCTGATGCGGATCGGCTGGAAGGTCTTCCTGCCTCTGTCGCTGGCCTGGGTTGTCATCGTGGCCTTCCTGGCGCGCTTCGAGGTGTTTGGTGGTTTCTGGGCCCGTTGGGCAGGGATGTGATCGACATGGCTTATTCGAACAAGATCGCCGAAATGTTGGCCCGCGCCAGCGAACAGGACAAGGCCGAGTTCGCGCATTTCCTGGCCAACAACCTCGATACGGCCGAACAGGCCCATGACAGTGCCAGGGTGCGCGACTATGTGGCGGCCTTCGACCGCTTTGCCGCACCCAAGCAAGGAGAGCAGTTCTGATGGCTTTCGACATCGCACGCGCCACCAAGTATTTCCTGATGGTGGATTTCCTGAAGGGGTTCGGTCTGGGCCTGCGCTATTTCTTCGCGCCCAAGGCGACGCTGAATTATCCCCATGAAAAAGGCCCGCTGTCGCCGCGTTTTCGCGGGGAACACGCGCTGCGCCGCTATCCCAATGGCGAGGAACGCTGCATCGCCTGCAAGCTGTGCGAGGCGATCTGCCCCGCGCAGGCCATCACCATCGATGCCGAACCGCGCGAAGACGGGTCGCGCCGCACGACGCGCTATGACATCGACATGACCAAATGCATCTATTGCGGCTTCTGCCAGGAGGCCTGCCCGGTGGATGCGATCGTGGAAGGCCCGAATTTCGAATTCGCCACCGAAAGCCGCGAGGAGCTGTTCTACGACAAGGAAAAGCTTCTGGATAACGGCGCCCGTTGGGAAGCCGAGATCGCCCGCAACCTGGCCATGGATGCACCCTACCGATGACCGACGCATTCCAGAAGATGTTCCAGCAGATGATCTCCCAAGGGCAGGAAATGGCGCGGGCCTTCAACCCCGCGGTCGAGCATTTCAATCCCAAGGCCTTCGAGAAGATGTTCCCGACCATGCCTGCGGACATGCTGGAAATGTGGTTCGGCAAGACCTTCAACCGTGACGGGCTGGATGCCAAGACGCGGATGCTGGTCACCATCGCCGCCATGACCGTGCAGGGCGCGCTGGCCGAACCGCAGCTGCGCCTGACCATCCGCCACGCGATCGAGGCCGGTGCCACCCCGCGCGAGATCGCCGAGGTGATCTATCAGATGGGGATGTTCGGCGGCCTCCCCGCGATGCAGAAGGCGCTGGAAATCGCCCAGGGCGTCTTTACCGAATCCGAGGGGAGCAGCCCAGAATGATGACCTTTGCCTTTTACCTCTTCGCCATCTCGGTCTGCACGGCGGGCTTCATGGTCGTGCTGTCGCGCAACCCGGTTCATTCGGTGCTGTGGCTGATCCTGTCCTTCCTGTCGGCGGCCGGTCTTTTCATCCTGCTGGGTGCCGAATTCGTGGCGATGCTGCTGATCATCGTCTATGTCGGCGCGGTGGCCGTGCTGTTCCTGTTCGTGGTGATGATGCTGGATGTCGATTTCGCACAGCTGAAGGGCGAATTGGCGCGCTATCTGCCGCTGGCGGGCCTGATCGCGCTGGTGCTGCTGGCGCAGCTGGCCATCGCCTTCGGTGCCTGGGAAAGCTCCGATCAGTCGGTCGCGCTGCGCGCCGTCCCGATCGAGGGGGCGCCGACCAACACCAACCTGATCGGCACGGTGATGTATGATCGCTACATCCTGCCGTTCCAGATCTCGGGGTTGATCCTGCTGGTGGCCATGATCGGCGCAATCACGTTGACGATGCGTCACCGTCGCGACATCAAGCGCCAGAACGTGATCCGCCAGATGCACCGCGATCCTGCCAAGGCGATGCAGCTGCGCGACGTCAAGCCCGGTCAGGGGCTGTAAGTTGGGGGCGCCCGCGCGCCCCCGGCCAACGGAATTTCAACGGGTGAGAGAACCCGGAGGGACTGAAAAGATGATCGGATTGACACATTACCTTGTCGTGGGGGCGATCTTGTTCGTCGCCGGGATCTTCGGCATCTTCGTGAACCGCAAGAATGTCATCGTCATCCTGATGTCGATCGAACTGATGCTGTTGGCGGTCAACATCAACTTCGTCGCCTTTTCGGCCCATCTGGGCGATCTTGGTGGCCAGATCTTCACCATGTTCATCCTGACCGTCGCCGCCGCCGAGGCCGCCATCGGTCTGGCGATCCTGGTCGTCTTCTTCCGCAACCGCGGCACGATCGCGGTGGAAGATGTCAACGTGATGAAGGGATAAGGGAACATGCCGCAATTCATCCTCTTCGCGCCCCTTCTGGGTGCGCTGATCGCGGGCTTCGGCTGGCGCCTGATCGGCGAACGCGGGGCGCAGGTCCTGACGACCGGCATCCTTTTCGCAGCCGCCGCGCTCAGCTGGATCGTCTTCCTGACCTTCGACGGCCAGTTGCGGCAGGTCCCGGTGATGGACTGGATCGTGTCGGGCGATTTCACCAGCCAGTGGGGCATCCGCCTGGACCGTCTGACGGCGATCATGCTGATCGTGATCACATCGGTTTCGGCCTTGGTGCATCTCTACAGCTTTGGCTACATGGCCCATGACGAGAATTTCAGCGATGACGAGCCCTACCGGGCGCGTTTCTTCGCCTATCTGTCCTTCTTCACCTTCGCCATGCTGATGCTGGTGACGTCCGACAACCTGCTGCAGATGTTCTTCGGTTGGGAAGGCGTGGGCGTCGCCTCCTATCTGCTGATCGGTTTCTACTTCAAGAAGCAGTCGGCAGGCGCCGCCGCCATGAAGGCCTTCATCGTCAACCGCGTCGGCGATTTCGGCTTCCTTCTGGGCATCTTCGGGCTGTGGTGGATGACCGGCACGATCCAGTTCGACGAGCTGTTCGCCCAAGTGCCGATGCTGGCCGAAAGCCAGATCACATTCCTGTGGACCGAATGGAATGCCGCGAACCTGCTGGCCATCCTGCTGTTCATCGGCGCGATGGGCAAATCGGCTCAGCTGTTCCTGCACACCTGGCTGCCCGACGCGATGGAGGGTCCGACCCCGGTTTCGGCCCTGATCCACGCGGCGACCATGGTCACCGCCGGTGTCTTCCTGGTCTGTCGGATGTCGCCGCTGTTCGAATTCGCCCCCGAAGCCAAGATGTTCATCGTGATCATCGGCGCCTCGACCGCGTTCTTTGCCGCGACGGTGGGTCTGGTCCAGAACGACATCAAGCGCGTCATCGCTTATTCGACCTGTTCGCAGCTGGGCTATATGTTCGTGGCGGCAGGCGTCGGCGTCTATTCCGTCGCCATGTTCCACTTGCTGACCCATGCCTTCTTCAAGGCCATGCTTTTCCTGGGCGCCGGTTCGGTCATCCACGCGATGCACCACGAACAGGACATGCGCAATTATGGCGGCCTGCGGAAAAAGATCCCGCTGACCTTCTGGGCGATGATGATCGGCACGCTGGCCATCACCGGCGTCGGCATTCCGCTGACCCATATCGGCTTCGCGGGCTTCCTGTCCAAGGATGCGGTCATCGAAAGCGCCTATGCGTCGGGGTCGGGCTATGCCTTCTGGATGCTGGTCATCGCGGCCGCCTTCACCAGCTTCTACAGCTGGCGCCTGATGTTCCTGACCTTCTTCGGCAAGCCGCGCGGCGATCACCATGCGCATGACCATGCCCATGAAAGCCCGCGTGTCATGACGATACCGCTTGGCGTTCTGGCGCTTGGCGCGATCTTCTCGGGGATGGTGTGGTATAACAGCTTCTTCGAAACCGAAGGCGTCCAGAAATTCTTCGGCATGCCCGAGGTCGCCGCCGCCCATGGCGACACCCATGGCGAGGTCGAAGCCGGCCATGCCGAGGTCGCCGAGGTTGCGGCAACCGACGATCACGGTGCAGCAGCGGAGGGCGAACATGCGACCGTCGTCGATCCCGCGACCGTGGGGCAGGGTGCGATCTACATGCATCCCGACAACCATGTCATGCATGACGCCCACGGCGTTCCGGCCTGGGTCAAGGTGTCGCCCTTCATCGCGATGCTGTCGGGCTTGGCCCTTGCCTGGCTGATGTATATCCGCAACCCGGGCGCGCCCGCCAAGTTGGCCGCACAGCAGCCGGGCCTGTACCAGTTCCTGCTGAACAAGTGGTATTTCGACGAAATCTACAACGCCGTCTTCGTGCGTCCGGCCCGCTGGATCGGCGCCAAGCTGTGGACGGCGGGTGACGGAGCCGTTATCGACGGCGCCATCAACGGGCTTGCCATGGGAATCATTCCCCGCATGACCCGCTTTGCCGGGCGCGTTCAGTCCGGCTATCTGTTCCACTATGCCTTCGCGATGGTCATCGGCATCGTGGGCTTGCTGATCTGGGTGATGCTGCGGGGCGCGCAATAACATGACGAACCTTCTTTCAATCATCACCTTCCTGCCCATCGTCGCGGCGGGGATCCTGGGCCTGTTCCTGCGCGGCGACGATGCCGCCGCGCAGAAGAACGCCAAATGGCTGGCCCTGATCGCGACCAGCGCCACCTTCCTGGTGTCGTTGTTCCTGCTGGCGGGCTTCAACCCTGCCGATACGGGCTTCCAGTTCGTGGAAGACCACGCTTGGATCATGGGCCTGCGCTACAAGATGGGCGTCGACGGCATCTCGATCCTTTTCGTCATGCTGACGACCTTCCTGATGCCGCTGACGATCCTGTCCACCTGGGAGGTGAACACCCGCGTCAAGGAATACATGATCGCCTTCCTGGTGCTGGAGGGGCTGATGATCGGCGTCTTCACGGCGCTGGACCTGATCCTGTTCTACCTGTTCTTCGAAGCCGGCCTGATCCCGATGTTCCTGATCATCGGCATCTGGGGCGGCGCGAACCGCATCTATGCGACGTTCAAGTTCTTCCTCTATACCTTCATCGGGTCGGTGCTGATGCTGGTGGCGATGATCGCGATGGCGCGCGTCGCGGGAACGACCGACATCGCTGAATTGCTGGTCTTCGACTTCCCGTCGGAAACCACCCGCATCCTGGGCTTCACCGTCGTCGGCGGCATGCAGACGCTGTTGTTCCTGGCCTTCTTCGCCAGCTTCGCGGTCAAGATGCCGATGTGGCCGGTCCACACCTGGCTGCCCGATGCGCACGTGCAGGCGCCGACCGCGGGTTCCGTGGTCCTGGCCGCGGTGCTGCTGAAGATGGGCGGCTATGGCTTCCTGCGCTTCAGCCTGCCGATGTTCCCGGTGGCCAGCGACCTGCTGCAGCCGCTGGTGCTGTGGATGTCGGCCATTGCCATCGTCTATACCTCGCTGGTGGCGCTGGCCCAGTCCGACATGAAGAAGCTGATCGCCTATTCCTCGGTCGCGCATATGGGTTACGTGACCATGGGGATCTTTGCGGCGAACCAGCAGGGTGTCGATGGCGCGATCTTCCAGATGCTGTCGCACGGCTTCATCTCGGGGGCGCTGTTCCTAGGCGTGGGCGTTATCTATGACCGCATGCACACCCGGGAAATCGACGCCTATGGCGGGCTGGTCAACCGGATGCCGGTCTATGCGCTGATCTTCATGTTCTTCACGATGGCCAATGTCGGCCTGCCGGGCACGTCCGGCTTCGTGGGCGAATTCCTGACCCTGATGGGGGCGTTCCACGCCAACACCTGGGTGGCCTTCGTGGCGGCGACCGGCGTCATCCTGTCGGCGGCCTATGCGCTGTGGCTTTATCGCCGCGTGACCATGGGCGCGCTGATCAAGGAAAGCCTGCGCATGATCACCGACATGACGCCCCGCGAAAAGTGGATCTTTGCGCCGCTGATCGCCATGACCCTGCTGCTGGGCGTCTATCCGCGCCTGGTGACCGACATCACCGGGCCTTCGGTCCAGGCGATGCTGGTGAATGTAAACGACGCGCTGCCCGACGAGGCAGCCACCGACGACCTGGCTTCGGCCACCGTCAGCCACTGAGGAAAGCAAGATGAACGCGCTCGATATTTCGACCATCCTGCCCGAACTCTGGCTTGCGATCTATGCGCTGGCGGCGCTGATGGCGGGGGCCTATTTCGGCAAGGACCAGATCGCACGACCGATCCTGTGGGCCAGCGTGCTGGCCCTGCTGGTGGCCGGGCTTTTCGTCGGCATGGCCGACCGGCCCGAACAGACGGCATTCTTCGGGATGTTCATCGACGACGCCTTCGCGCGCTTTGCCAAGGTGACGATCCTGCTGTCGGGCGCCGCCGTCCTGGCCATGAGCGCGGAATATCTCAGCCGCCACGGTCTGATGCGGTTCGAATATCCGATCCTGATCGTGCTGGCGACGGTGGGCATGATGCTGATGGTGTCGGCGGGCGACCTGCTGACGCTCTACATGGGGCTGGAGCTGCAATCGCTGGCACTCTACGTCGTGGCCGCAATGCGCCGCGAAAGCGTCAAATCCTCCGAGGCCGGCCTGAAGTATTTCGTCCTGGGCGCGCTCAGCTCGGGTCTGCTGCTTTACGGCGCGTCACTGGTCTATGGATTTGCCGGGACGACCGGTTTCGCGGGGATCATCGTGGCGGTGAACGCCGATGTCATGCCCATGGGCCTTCTGTTCGGCCTGGTCTTCCTGCTGGTGGGCCTTGCCTTCAAGGTTTCGGCCGTGCCGTTCCACATGTGGACGCCCGACGTCTATGAAGGTTCGCCTTCGCCGGTAACGGCCTTCTTCGCCACAGCGCCCAAGGTCGCCGCGATGGCGCTGATCGGTCGTCTGGTCTTTGACGCCTTCGGCAATGTCATCACCGATTGGAGCCAGATCATCGCGGTCCTGGCGGTCCTGTCGATGGTTCTGGGTTCGGTGGCGGGCATCGGCCAGACCAACATCAAGCGCCTGATGGCCTATTCCTCGATCGCGCATATGGGCTTTGCGCTGGTCGGCCTGGCCGCCGGGACGGCCTATGGCGTGCAGGCGATGCTGCTCTACATGGCGATCTATGCGCTGATGAATGTCGGCACCTTTGCCTTCATCCTGTCGCTGGAACGTGACGGTCAGCCGATCACCGACATGCAGAGCCTGAACCGCTTTGCCCAGGCCGAGCCGCTGAAAAGCTTTGCCGTGCTGTTCCTGATGTTCAGCCTGGCCGGCGTGCCGCCCTTCCTGGGCTTCTTTGCCAAATACGGCGTGCTGACGGCGGCAGTCGATGGCGGCATGTCCTGGCTGGCCGTGATCGGCGTGATCGCCTCGGTTGTCGGTGCCTTCTATTACCTGCGGATCGTCTATTACATGTTCTTCGGCTCGGAGGTCGAACCGGTGACAAGCCGGATGGGCATGGTGCAGTATGCGGCGCTGGTGGTTCCGGCGGCGGCGCTGCTGTTGGGCGCGGTGACGATGCTGGGCATCGACGAGGCTGCCGCCACGGCGGCGCAATCGCTGGTCAATGACACGGTCGCCCCCATTGCGGGTCAATAACGACGAACCGGCCAACTGGCCGCAGGGCGTGGCGCGCCACGTCCTGGACCGTGTTGACAGCACCAATGCCGAAGCGTTCCGGCTGGCCCCCTCACTCAGCGGGCCGGCCTGGATCATGGCCCATAGGCAAGAGGCCGGGCGTGGGCGTCGCGGTCGCGCATGGACCGATCCGCCGGGAAATTTCGCCGCGACCCTGGCGCTGCGTCCCGACGGCGGACCGGCCGATGCGGCGCGTTTGTCCTTCGTGGCGGCGCTTTCGGTCCATGACGCGCTGCGCGATCTGTGCGGGCCGTCGCTGAACGTGGCGCTGAAATGGCCCAATGACGTGCTGCTGAACGGCGGAAAGCTGTCAGGCATCCTGCTGGAAAGCAGTGGCGCGGCAGGGCAGGTGGCGACCCTGGCGATCGGCATCGGCATCAATCTGGCTGCGGCACCCGATCCGGCCCAGGTCGAACCGACCGCCACCCGCCCCGTCAGCCTGCTGGGCGAGACCGGGCTGGAGGTCACCCCCGAGGATGTCCTGAACGCCTTGGCCTGCCAATTCGACGCCTGGCATCGCCAGATGCGGACCTTTGGCTTTGCCCCGATCCGCAACGCTTGGATGGCCCGCGCCGCCAAGCTGGGCGAGACGATCGTCGCCCGCACCGGCACCACCGAAACCACCGGCCGTTTCGACGGCATCGACGACACCGGCGCGCTGATCCTGACCGGCCCCCGCGGCCGTCACGCGATCCCGGCTGCCGACATCTATTTCAGCGGGTCCTGACATGCTGTTGTGCATCGACACGGGCAATACCAACACGGTCTTCTCGATCTGGGACGGCGGCAAGTTCCTGGCGCATTGGCGCATCCGGACCGATCACCGGCGCACGGCGGATGAATATTTCGTCTGGCTCTCGACGTTGATCTCGGTCCAGAAATTTGACCTGCGGATCGACGCCTGCATCATCAGCGCGACGGCGCCGCGGGTGGTCTTCAACCTGCGCGTCCTGTGCAACCGCTACTTCGACACGCGCCCGCTGGTGGTGGGCAAGCCCGACTGCCTGCTGCGCGTGCCGCCGCGCGTGGATCAGGGCACGACGGTCGGTCCCGACCGGCTGGTCAACACGGTGGGTGCCTATGACCGCCACGGTCCCGACCTGATCGTGGTGGATTTCGGAACCGCGACCACCTTCGATGTCGTTGATGTCGACGGGGCCTATATCGGCGGGGTCATCGCGCCCGGCGTCAATCTGTCGCTTGAAGCCCTGCATATGGGTGCGGCATCATTGCCTCATGTCGATGTGACGATGCCAGCGAAGGTCATAGGCACGAATACGGTTGCATGTATACAGTCGGGCGTGTTCTGGGGTTACGTAGGATTGGTCGAAGGTATCGTGCGCCAGATACGCGCCGAACGTGACCGGCCGATGAAAGTAATAGCGACCGGCGGGCTTGCGCCGCTGTTCGATCAGGGTTTCGACCTGTTCGATGCAATAGAAGACGACCTCACGATGCATGGATTGCGTCTTATTCACGATTACAACAAGGAGATGGGCAATGGCTGAGCGCCTGATCTATCTGCCGCTGGGCGGCGCGGGCGAAATCGGCATGAACGCCTATGTTTATGGCTATGGTGCGCCCGGCAAGGAACGACTGATCCTGGTCGATCTGGGCGTCACCTTTGGTGACATGGACGGAAGCCCGGGTATCGACCTGATCATGCCGGACCTGACATGGCTGGAACAGAACAAGGACCGGCTTGACGCGATCTTCGTGACCCACGGGCACGAGGATCATATCGGCGCCCTGGGGCATCTGTGGGGGCGTCTGAAGGCCCCCATCTATGCGCGCCAGTTCACCGGCACTCTGGTGCGGTTGAAGATGGAGGAGATGGGTCTGCCGGCGGCGGACGCGGTCAACATCGTCGACGTGCGCCCGGCCCAGACCGAAGTGGGCCCCTTCACGGTGCAGTTCGCGCCGATCAGCCACTCGATCCCCGAAAGCAGCGGCCTGATCATCGACACGCCAGCCGGCCGCATCGTCCACACGGGCGATTTCAAGGTAGACGTGACGCCGGTCGTGGGCGATGCCTTCGATCCGGTCATGTGGAAGCAGGTCGCCACCGAAAAGGGCGGCGTCAAGATCCTGGCCTGTGACAGCACCAACATCTTCTCGACCCATCCGGGGCGGTCCGAGGCCGTCCTGGCCACGCCGATCACCGAATGGGTGATGACGCAGAAGAACCTGGTGGTCGCCACGACCTTCGCCAGCAACATCGCGCGCCTGAAGACGCTGGCCGATGCGGCCATCGCTTCGGGTCGCAAGGTCTGCCTGCTGGGTCGTGCAATGCGTCGCATGGTCAGCGTCGGTTTCGACAGCGGCATCCTGACGGATTTCCCCGACACGATCGGCCCCGACGAGGCCGCCAAGCTGCCGCGTCACCAAGTCATGCTGATCGTCACCGGCAGCCAGGGCGAACGCCGCGCCGCCAGCGCGCAGCTGTCGCGCGGGCGCTATCTGGGCCTGTCGTTGAAGGAAGGCGACAGCTTCCTGTTCAGCTCGAAGACGATCCCCGGCAACGAAAAGTCAGTGGGTCGGATCATGAACGCGCTCTCGGAATCGGGGGTCGAGGTTTATGACGCGGATGACGGGCTGTATCACGTTTCGGGGCACGCCAACCGTCCCGACATCGAAGTGATGCACGACATCCTGAAGCCGAAGACGGTCATCCCGATGCATGGGGAACACCTGCATCTGCGCGAACACATGATGTTGGCGCGCGCCAAGGGCATGTCCTCCGAGGTCGTGGTGAACGGCCAGATGATGGAACTGTCGGGTGACAAGCTGCGTGTCGTGGACCAGGTCCAGACGGGTCGCCTGTATCTGGACGGCAACATCCTGATCGGGGCAATGGACGGCGTCGTGCGCGACCGCATCCGCCTGGCCCTGAACGGGCACGCCATGGTCAGCGTCATCGTGGACGAGGACGACAACGTCCTGCCCGATGCCTGGGTCGAGCTGATGGGCCTGAACCAGACCACCCGCGGCGGTACCGATCTGGCCCGCCATATCGAAGGCGAGATCGCCGAGTTCCTGGAGCGTGCCGATGCGCGCACCGTGCGCAGCGACGAAAAGATGGACGAGGCGATCCGCAAGATCGCGCGTCAGGTCTCGATGGAGGAAATCGGCAAGAAGCCCGAGGTCACCGTCATCATCAGCCGCCTGACGGCCGACTGATCCCGAACGGGGCGCGCGGGCAACTGCGCGCCCTTTTTTCCGCAAGGTCCCATCGCGGCGGGGCTTGACCGGAACGCAGGCTTGCGGCACTTGCCCCTGCATGAGCGATAAACCCACATCCGAGTTTGACCCCAACCCGCCGCGCCGCAATTTCTATGGCCGCCGGAACGGCAAGACCCTGCGCCACAGCCAGAAGGGCTATCTGTCCGAGGATCTGGGCGAACTGCGCCCGCGCAACGTGACCGTCAAGGAAAACCCCGACCGCACGCCGATCGACCCGCAGGCGATCTTTGGTGACGACCGCCCCGTCTGGCTGGAGGTCGGTTTCGGCGGTGGCGAACACATGGTCCACATGGCCAAGACCTATCCCGAGATGGGGATCATCGGCTGCGAGCCCTTCATCAACGGCGTCGCCATGCTGCTGGGCAAGATCCGCAACGCGGGCGTCACCAATGTCAGCGTTCATCCGGGCGATGCGCGCGACCTGATGGACGTGCTGCCCGATGCCTGCATCGAGCGGGCCTTTCTGATGTATCCCGACCCCTGGCCCAAGGCGCGCCACCACCGCCGCCGCTTTGTGACGCCGGAACACATGATCCCGCTGGCGCGCGTGATGCGTCCGGGCGGCATCTTCCGCGTGGCCAGCGACATCCCCGATTACATCCGACAGACGCGCGAGGAAGTGCCCCCCGCCGGTTTCGAGATGATCGCCGATACCGATCAGGCCTGGGACGACTGGATCAGCACGCGTTACGAACAAAAGGCGCTGCGCGAGGGGCGCGCGCCCCATTACGTCACCTTCCGTCGCAGATGAAAAAGGCCCGCCGTGATGGCGGGCCTTTCGCTTATTCCACCGTGACGGATTTCGCCAGGTTGCGGGGCTGGTCCACGTCCGTCCCCTTGGCGACCGCCGTGTGATAGGCCAGATACTGCATCGGCACCGCATAAAGCATCGGCTGGAACACGCCACCGCCCGTGGGCAGGGTCAGCGCGGCCGTCACGCCTTCGCCCGCCGCCTTGATGCCTTCGGCATCCGACACCAGCAGGATCTGGCCGTGACGGGCCATCACCTCCTGCATGTTGGAGATGGTCTTGTCGAACAGCGCGTCATAGGGCGCCAGCACCACCACCGGCACGTCGCCGTCGATCAGCGCGATGGGCCCGTGCTTCAACTCGCCCGACGCATAGCCTTCGGCGTGGATATAGCTCAGCTCCTTCAGCTTCAGCGCGCCTTCCAGCGCCACCGGATAAAGCGAACCGCGCCCCAGATACAGCACGTCGCGCGCCTGGGACAGCCATTCGGCCTGGGTCCGGCATTCGTCGGACATCTGCAGCGCCTGGCTCAGAAGGCCGGGGATGGACCGCAGGTCGCGCAGAAGGGCGGCAAGCCCCGCATCGTCGATCCGGCCCCGGTCATGCGCCGCCTTCAACGCCAGAACCCCCAGCACCGCCAGCTGGCAGGTGAAGGCCTTGGAGGAGGCGACGCTGACCTCGATCCCCGCAAGGGTCGGCAGCGCGAAATCGCTGTCGCGCGCGATGGCCGAGGTGCCGACATTGACCAGCCCGATGGTCTGGCTGACATGGGGCTTGGCGTAATGCAGCGCCGCCAGCGTGTCGGCGGTTTCGCCCGACTGGCTGATCGCGATGAACCAGCTGTTTTTAGCCAGCGGCGGCTCGCGGTATCGGAATTCGGATGCGACATCGATATCGACGGGCAGGCCGGCCAACTGTTCGAACCAGTATTTCGCCACATGACCCGCCAGATGCGCCGTTCCGCAGCCGACCAGGGAAATGCGGTCGATGTCGCGGAAATCCAGGCCCTCGGGCAGCACGATCCGGTCGCCCTTGACGTAGTGGTTCAGCACATCGCCGATGACGACGGGCTGTTCGGCGATTTCCTTGGCCATGAAGTGGCGATAGCCGCCCTTGTCGATGGCCGTGGCACCGACATCGATGCGCGATTGCGGGCGCTGCGTCTGATGGCCCTCGGCGTCAAAGATCCGGGCACCGGCGCGGGTCAGGACGGCATGGTCGCCATCCTCCAGATAGGTGATGCGGTCGGTATAGGGGGCCAGCGCCACCGCGTCAGATCCCACGAACATCTGGCCGTCACCGTGACCGATGGCCAGGGGGCTGCCCTTGCGGGCGGCAACCATCAGGTCGCCTTCACCGTCGAACAGGAAGGCCAGCGCGAAGGCGCCCTGAAGGCGGGCCAGCGTGGCGCGGGCGGCATCGACCGGCGACATGCCCTGATCCATGCAATGCGCCGTCCAAAGCGCCACGGTTTCGGTGTCGGTCTGGGATTGCGGCTGGATGCCCAGTTCCGCCAGATCGGCGCGCAGGTCGCGGAAATTTTCGATGATGCCGTTATGGACGACGGCCACGCGGCCCGACTGGTGGGGGTGGGCGTTCTCCTCGGTCGCGGCGCCATGGGTGGCCCACCGGGTGTGGCCGATGCCCGAATGGCCGGTCAGGGGTTCGTGGACCAGCTTGTCCGACAGGTTGACCAGCTTGCCCACCGCGCGGCGGCGATCCAACCGCCCGCTGGCATCGACCGTGGCGACCCCCGCGCTGTCATAGCCGCGATATTCCAGCCGCCGCAGCCCGTCCACCAGTTGCGGTGACACTTCGTTATGTCCCAGGATGCCGATGATTCCGCACATGTTATTTGGCCTCTTTCTTGGCGCGCAGGGCGGCCATCAGGCGGGTTGCAAAGCCGGGCTTGTTGGCCTGGCGGGCGCGGCCGATGGCCAGCGCGCCGTCCGGCACGTCCTGCGTGATGACCGAACCCGACCCGGTCATGGCATCGTCGCCGACCCGCACGGGCGCGACCAGCATCGTGTCGCTGCCGATGAAGGCGCGGGCACCGATCTCGGTCCGGTGCTTCATCACGCCGTCATAGTTGCAGGTGATGGTGCCCGCGCCGATATTCGTGGCCTCGCCGATATGGGCATCGCCCAGATAGGTCAGGTGGCCGACCTTGACGCCTTCGTCCAGCACCGCGTTCTTGATCTCGACGAAATTGCCGACATGCACGTCGCCGCCCAGTTCCGCGCCGGGGCGCAGGCGGGCAAAGGGGCCGACCGTGGCACCGGACGACACATGGCAGCCCTCCAGATGGCAAAAGGGCAGGATCTCGGCCTCGGATTCGATGGTGACGCCGGGACCGAAGACGACGTTCGGGCCGATGATGGCGTCGCGCCCGATGAAGGTGTCCAGTGCGAACCAGACGCTGTCGGGATCGGTCAGGGTGACGCCATCCTCCAGCGCGCGGGCGCGGGCGCGGGCCTGGAAGGTGCGTTCGGCCTGCGCCAGTTCGGCGCGGGTGTTGATGCCCAGGGTTTCTTCCTCGTCGCAGATGACGACATCGGCGCGCCGCCCTTCGGCGCGGGCCAGCGCCACCAGGTCGGTCAGGTAATATTCCCCCGAAGCGTTGTCGTTCGTCAGCTTGCCGATCAGCTGGCGCAGCAGGCTGGCATCCAGCGCCATGACGCCGGAATTGCACAGCGCGATGTCGCGGGTGGCGGCATCCGCATCCTTGAATTCGACGATCCGTTCCAGACCCCGGTCGGTGACGATCAGGCGTCCATAGCGGCCCGGGTCGGCGGCCTCGAAGCCCAGCACGACCAGGTCGCTGGTATGGCTGGCGATGGCGGCCAGGGTGTCTTCGCCGATGAAGGGGGTGTCGCCGTAAAGGACGACCACCTTGCCCTCGAAGCCCTCAAGCTCGGGCAGGGTCTGGCGGACGGCATGGCCTGTGCCCAGCTGTTCTTCCTGCAGGACGGTGCGGGCCTCGGGGTCCAGTTTGGACAGCGCCTTGGTGACGCGGTCGCTGCCATGGCCGGTGACGACGATTACCTGTTCGGGTTCTAGGCTGCGCGCGGCGGCCAGCGCGTGGCCGAACAGCGGGACGCCGCCAAGGCGGTGCAGAACCTTGGGCAGGTCCGATTGCATCCGGCTGCCCTGACCTGCGGCCAGGATCACCACCGCTACTGCATTTTCCGCCATTCCGCCCTCATCGTCTGTTTGCATTCGTTCGCTCGCGTTCTAATCGGGTGGGGGGGCGCTGGAAAGACCCGGCGCATTCACCTTTGTTTTCGGAACATTTCGTAAGGGGATAGCATGGCGGGCACGGTGGTCTTCGATCTGGACGGGACTTTGGCGGATACATCGGGGGATCTGATCGCGGCGGCCAATGCCTGTTTCCGCGCCCGGGGCCTGGGCGACCTGCTGCATCCCGTGGATGACGCGCTGATCGCGTTCCATGGCGGCAAGGCGATGCTGCGCGCGGGATATGACCGGATGCCCGCCGACAGCCTGCTGCCGCCCGGGGCCGAGGATCAGGATTACCACAGCCTGCTGGGCCATTACGGCGACAGCATCGCGGTGCATACGCGGCTGTATCCCGGCGTTCTGCAAGCGCTGGACCGGCTGGACGACCAGGGACTTCGGCTGGCCATCTGCACCAACAAGCCGGGCGCCCTGGCCGAGAGCCTGCTGCGGGAACTGGGCATCCGCGACCGCTTTGGCGCGATGATCGCCGCCGACACGCTGCCGGTGCGCAAGCCCGATCCGCGCCCTTATCAGCTCGCGGTCGAGCGGGCAGGGGGCCAGGTCGCGGCATCCTTCCTGGTGGGGGACACGGAAACCGACCGCAAGACGGCGGCGGCGGCGGGGGTCAAGGTGGCGCTAGTGGCGTTCGGACCCGAGGGCGAGGCGATTTCCCGCCTGGCCCCCGAAGCCCTGCTGAACCATTTCGACGATCTGCCCGACCTGGCCCGCGACTGGCTGGCCTGAGGGGCGCGGGCCCGCGTGGCCTAATCTATTCGGCGTCCGGGGCGGGCTTTGCGTTCAGCATGCCGAAATTCTGGGCGCCGATCGTGTCATAGAGCGACAGCTGCGTTTCGAGGAAGTCGATATGGCCTTCCTCATCCGCGATCAGTTCCTCGAACAGGACCTTGCTGACGTAATCGCCGACGCTGTCGCAGTGATCGCGCGCCTCGATATAAAGGTTGCGCGCGTCATGTTCCCCGGCCAGATCCGATTCCAGCGTTTCCTTGAGGTCCTGACCGATGCGCAGCGGGTCCAGTTTCTGCAGGTTGGGATGCCCTTCCAGAAAGATGATCCGCTGGATCAGCCGATCGGCGTGGTTCATCTCCTCGATCGACTCGGCGCGCGATTTTTCGGCGATGCGCCCGAAACCCCAGTCTTCCTGCAGCCGGTAATGCAGCCAATACTGGCTGACCGCCGTCAGTTCAGACCGCAGTGCGGCGTTCAGATAGTCGATGACCTTGGCGTCGCCCTTCATCGGGGTTTTCCTTCCTGCTGTCTGTTCCGGCCCGCAAAATCGGCGGGGCGACCCCCACCTTATCGCAGCGTCGCATCGTGTCCAGAAACAGAGGCATGCAGCCTCCGCAATCGGCGCGTTTTCCCAAGGCGTGATAAATCTTGCCAGGCGTGATGATCGTTTCGGGGTCCGCTGCGCGCATCCAGTCGATGGCGGCGGTGATATCGCGATCCGAAATTCCGGTGCATTGGCAGACGATCATGCGGGCCTCCTGTCGAGCGGTAATCTGACCGAATTGGTAGGGCATGTAAAGACCGACGATTTTGGTGGGACATCACGGGCGCTTGACGGATTGTGCGCGTCGTCGCAGAAGCCCCTGCATGAAACTGTCCGATTTCGATTTCGACCTGCCCGAACACCTGATCGCCACGCGGCCCGCCAAGCCGCGCAGTTCCGCACGCCTGCTGTTGGCGCAGGGCGATGACATTGCCGACCGGCGCGTCAGCGACCTGCCCGACATCCTGGGACCGGGCGATGTGCTGGTGCTGAACGACACCAAGGTCATTCCCGCCCGCCTGACCGGCACGCGTCACCGGTCGACGCCCCAGGGCGATGTCAGCGCCAAGATCGAGGTGACGCTGCTGGAGCCTGCCTCGGAGGGCTGGCGCGCGCTGGCCAAACCCTTGCGCAAGCTGCGCCAGGGCGAGGTGATCCGCTTTGGCGACGATCTGTCCGCCACCGTGGCCCAGATCGCCGAAGGCGAATTGCGGCTGGTCTTCGATGCGACGGGCGATGCCTTCGATGCGGCGCTGGCACGGGTGGGGGCGATGCCGCTGCCGCCCTACATCGCCTCGCTGCGGGCGCCCGATGCGCAGGATCATCAGGATTACCAGACCGTCTGGGCGGCCAACAAGGGCGCGGTCGCGGCCCCCACGGCCAGCCTGCATTTCGACGACGACCTGCTGGCGGGGCTGACGGCGCGCGGCGTGGAATTCGTCCATGTCACGCTGCATGTAGGGGCAGGCACCTTCCTGCCCGTCAAGGTCGAGGACGTGACCACCCACCGCATGCATGCCGAATGGGGCGAGGTCAGCGCGGATGCCGCCGCGGCCATCACCCGCGCCAAGGCCGAAGGCCGCCGCGTCATCCCGGTGGGTACCACCGCGCTGCGGCTGATCGAATCGGCCGCGACCGGCGACGGCGTCGTCGCGCCCTTCCGGGGCACGACCGACATCTTCATCTATCCCGGCCATCACTTCCGGGTGACCGATGCGCTGATGACGAACTTCCACCTGCCCAAATCCACGCTGATGATGCTGGTTTCAGCCCTGATGGGTCCGGAAAAAATCAAGACCATCTATGGACATGCGGTCGCAGGGGGGTATCGTTTCTTCAGCTATGGCGATGCGTCATTGCTGATCCCGTAAGGTCGCTTTCCTGCTGGTATCATGGGCTGCGGCAGACTAGGGCAGCGTCTCGACCTGTCCCCACCCCTGACGAACGAGACCCGTGATGATTTCGGTGTTGCGCACCACCTGGCCCCTGCTTCTGGGCATCCTGTTGCTGATGGTCGGCAACGGCATGCAGGGCACGCTGCTGGGTATCCGTGGCGGCATCGAGGGCATTCCGACCTTCCAGATGTCCATCGTCATGGCCGGCTATTACGGTGGTTTTCTGCTGGGCAGCCTGACGGTGCCCGCGCTGATCAAGAATGTCGGCCATGTGCGGGTCTTCGCGGCGCTGGGGTCGCTGATTTCGGCGGCGCTGGTCCTTTACGCGGTCGAGCCGCACTGGATCAGCTGGACGGTGCTGCGCTTCCTGTTGGGTTACTGTTTCTGCGGGGTCTATGTCTCGGCCGAAAGCTGGCTGAACGCGGGGTCCACGAACGAAAACCGCGGGCAGGCGCTGTCGCTCTATATGATCGTGCAGCTGCTGGGCATCGTGGTGGCGCAGGCGTTGCTGAACGTGGGTGATCCGGCAGGTTACCTGCTGTTCATCATCCCGTCGGTGCTGGTGTCGCTGGCCTTCACACCGATCCTGCTGTCGGCCCAGCCCGCGCCCCAGTTCGAGACGATCAAGCGGATGTCCTTTGGCGACCTGTACCGCGCATCGCCGCTGGGCTGCGTGGGCATCTTCCTGATGGGTGGGGTGCTGGCGTCGCTGTCGGGGATGTCATCGGTCTGGGGGGCGGTGATCGGGCTGTCGGTGGCGCAGATCTCGATCTTCGTGGCGGCGATCTATGCGGGCGGCCTGGTGCTGCAATACCCGATCGGCTGGATTTCCGACCGTTACGATCGGCGCCGTCTGGTGCTGATGCTGGCGGCGGCGGGGGGCTTTGTGTCGCTGGTGGTCGTCGCGCTGCAGCCCGGCACATGGGGCCTGATCGTCGCGGGCGCGGTGATGGGCGGCATGGCGAACCCGATCTATGCGCTGCTGCTGGCCTATACCAACGACTATCTGGACCAGTCGGACATGGCGGCGGCCTCGGCGGGGCTGCTGTTCATCTTCGGGCTGGGCTCGATGGGCGGTCCGGTCATTACGGGTTGGCTGATGGGCATGATGGGGCCGGACGGATACTGGGTCTATATGGGCGTCCTGTTGCTGGCCCTGACGGTCTATGCCGGCTGGCGTTCGACGCAGCGCCGTGCGCTGACCCCCGACGAACAGGGCAGCTTTGCCGTCATCAACACCACCGCCACGACCATCGCGGTCGAGGCGGTGCTGGACGAGGCGCAATCCGACAACGACGCATCCCCGGATGCACCGCCCCCGGCGGGCGACCCGCGCGACTGACCCCCGGCTTGCCGCCTTGCGGCAAATGGTTTAACGCTGAACTATTCTTAGTCAGCCGGGGGACATGATGGCCCAGAATTTCGATATGGTGGTGATTGGCGCCGGACCGGGCGGTTATGTCGCCGCGATCCGCGGCGCGCAGCTTGGGCTGAAGGTGGCCTGCGTCGAGCGTGAGCATCTGGGCGGCATCTGCCTCAACTGGGGATGCATCCCCACGAAGGCCATGCTGCGCAGCGCCGAGGTCTTCCATCTGATGAAGCGCGCCAAGGATTTCGGTCTGTCCGCGGACAAGATCGGCTATGACCTGCCTGCCGTCGTGAAACGGTCGCGCGGCGTTGCCAAGCAGCTGTCGGGCGGCATCGGGCACCTGTTCAAGAAGAACAAGGTCACGACCATCATGGGCGATGCGACCCTGTCCGGCAAAGGCAAGGTCACCGTCAAGACCGACAAGGGCACCGAGGAACTGACCGCCAAGTCGATCATCCTGGCGACCGGGGCGCGGGCCCGCGAACTGCCGGGGCTGGAACCCGATGGCAAGCTGGTCTGGAACTACAAGCATGCACTGAACCCCCCGCATATGCCGAAAAAGCTGCTGGTCATCGGATCGGGCGCCATCGGCATCGAATTCGCCAGCTTCTTCAACACGCTGGGCGCCGACACCACCGTGGTCGAGGTCATGGACCGCGTCCTGCCTGTCGAGGATGCCGAGATCAGCGCCTTTGCCAAGAAGCAGTTCGTCAAGCAGGGCATGACGATCATGGAAAAGGCCAGCGTCAAGAAGCTGGACCGCAAGGGCGACACCGTCACCGCCCATATCGAGACCGGCGGCAAGACCCAGACGATGGAATTCGACACGGTGATTTCCGCTGTCGGCATCGTCGGCAACACCGAAGGTCTGGGTCTGGAAGAGGCCGGGATCAAGGTCGACCGCACCCATGTCGTCACCGACGAATATTGCCGCACCGGGGTCGAGGGCGTCTATGCCATCGGCGATCTGGCGGGCGCGCCCTGGCTTGCCCACAAGGCCAGCCACGAAGGCGTCATGGTGGCCGAACTGGTGGCGGGCAAGCATCCCCACCCGATCAAGCCGGGCAGCATCGCGGGCTGCACCTATTGCAACCCGCAGGTCGCGTCCGTGGGCCTGACCGAGGCGAAGGCCAAGGAAGCCGGGCTGGACATCAAGGTCGGCCGCTTCCCCTTCATCGGCAACGGCAAGGCCATCGCGCTTGGCGAACCCGAAGGCATGGTCAAGACCATCTTCGACGCCAAGACCGGCGAGTTGCTGGGTGCGCATATGGTCGGCGCCGAGGTGACCGAACTGATCCAGGGTTATGTGATCGGCCGCCAGCTGGAATCGACCGAACAGGATCTGATGGAAACCGTCTTCCCGCATCCGACCCTGTCCGAGATGATGCACGAATCCGTGCTGGACGCCTATGGGCGGGCCATCCACTTCTGATCCCTCCGGGATCGATGACGTGAACGGGGGGCCTTGGCCCCCCGTTTCGCATGTCAGGGTTCGGGTGTCAGGTGGGTGACGCCGGCGGCGGCGGCGCGGGCCAGCTGCGGGTCCAGCGACATGCCGATATATTCGCCGCGCCGCCACAGGCCCGACAGGTCGTCGTAATGGCGCGACAGCGGGTGCCCCGATTGCCCTGTCGACACGATGAAGACCGAACTGTCGGGATCGGCCAGGTCATAGACGCCGCGATACCCCGCTCCGCCTTCGGCGCGGAAGGGATCGCTGCCGTCGCCCAGAAGGCCGCTTTGCGCAATGGTGAAATCCCCGCCCGAAATGGTCTGCCGGATGTTCATGATCCAGCCAAGCGCGGGCAGGTCGCCCAGGCCCGGATGCACATGGGTCGCCTGATGCAGATCGCCCCACCGCCAGCTTGTCACGTCCGGCCCGAAGAGGTCGGTCAGGTCCAGGATGGCGCGGTCCAGCGCTTGGCGCGCGATGGTGGTGCAATCCTCGACCGGGGCGCTTTGGGCGATGTCGCACCAGCGCGAGGCGCCGTTGCGGTTGCGATAGACCGCCTCGATGAAGGCGGGCTGGATGCGGGTGATGTCGTCGGTCAGCGGTCCGATCCGGTCGCGGATCAGCCGGTCCTGCAGGGCGGCCATCCAGGCGGTATAGATCACCGGCTCGGGCAGGTGCTCGCTCATGGCGCCGTCCCATTCCGCCAGCAGCGACAGCGCGTCCTGGCGCTGACGGTTCGTCGTGCCCGGCGCCGCGGGTTCGCCCGTGAACCACAGATCGGCCCCCACCAGCGGCAGCAGCCGACGCGCGACCGGGCTGACGATGTCCAGCTGGGCGGCAATGAAGCTGTCGCGGGAATGAACCTCGCGGTCATCCATCAGCCGTTCCAGCCGCGCCAGACGGACTTGGTCGCCCTGCGGTTCCTCGGTGCTGAACGACACGCCGGTATCGGGTTCCTGGGCCACCCCTGCCAGCGATGTGGCCCCCTGCCAGGCCGTATCGGGCAGCCAGCCGGGGCTGGGCAGCGCGCCGCCCGTGGGGTGATCGGGGCTGCGGGTGGGCAAGGCGCCCGCCATGACGTGCGAGACGCGTTTCTGATCGGCCAGCGTCACGTTGATGGCTGGGGCCACGACGCCCGACAGCGCACGCGCCGCATCATCGGGGGATTGGGACCGCATCATGCCCATCAGCGCCGACATGGTGGTGTCCTGCCGCGACAGGCCCGTCCAGCGCAGCGAGGGCACATGCCCCATCGGTGTCACATCCCGCAGCCCGCCATCCAGCAAGGGCACGACAGGCCCGTTCTGGGTGTCGCGCAGGGTGATCGTGCGGGCGGGGCCGTCCAGCACGCGGATCACCTCGGTCCGGGTCTGAAACGGCGTCCAGCCCTGCGGCCCGCGATAGCGGTCGGAATTGCCGGGCTGCACCTCCTCGATGGCGATGTCGGCATCGTCGATGGCGGTGGGGGTCACCGCCCATGACAGCTTGGCGGACCGCCCCGACAGGACCAGCGGCATGCCGGGGATGGTCGCGCCGATCACGTCCCCCGAGGCCAGCTGCACCCGCGCCAGGTAATAGAGCGAGGGCGCCGTCAGCCCTGCATGCAGGTCATTCGCCAGCAGCGTTCCCCCCGCCGCCGTGCGGTCGGGATCGGCAGCAAAGGCATTGCCGCCCAGCACCATGCCGGGATGCAGAAAGCCAAGCGGGTGATCGGCCCCCTGCTGGCCGCGCCGTTCGGGCGTGCCAAGCCGCGCACCGGGAAACAGCGAGGCATAGGAGGGCAGGGGATTGGCCGAAACCACCTCGGGGCCATGCTCGGGCCAGGCCAGGGACAGGCGGGCGCGCAGGATCTCGGACTGGGCGGCATCGCTGCTGCTGGCGGCGATCAGCTTCAGGATGGCCAGCGAATCGGCGGGCTGCCAATAAGAGATGGTGTCGGGGAACAGGAAGAATTCCGGCGCGCCACGCCCCATCGCGCCGTCATTGACGATGCGGATCCACTGGTTCACCCCTTCGGCATAGGCCGACAGGGCGGCCTTGGTGGCATCGTCCTGCGACTGAAGCGAGGCCTGCGCGTTGCGGTAAAGCCTCAGGCGGCGCACCAGGTCGTCGGCCCCCAGGGCGCGCGCGCCGTGAACCTCGGACAGGCGGCCCTGGGCCGCGCGGCGCAGCAGGGTCATCTGGAACAGCCGGTCCTGCGCATGGGCCAGCCCCAGGGCAAAGAACACGTCCTGGTCGTTCTGGCCGAAGATATGGGGCACGTCCTCGGTCGATCGGACGATCTCGACCGGGGCGGTGATCCCCTCGACCCGGTAGGAGGCGTCGTAATCGGGCAGCGACCGGATGGCGAAATACCAGATCAGGGTGACGGTCAGGACCAGCAATACGATCAACGCGACAGTCAGCCTGAGAAGCCAGCGGAACATGGTCAGCATGCGGGGGCGGTTCCTTGGGCAGGGCGGCGCGGCGCGGGTTGACCCCGGCGCGCGTGGGTGATGGTGTGCTGCATAAGACAGGTCAGCGGCCAGTTCAACGCGCCGGGGCCATCTGCATCACCGCGACAGGAGGACAGCGTGGCACGAACGGCGTTTCTGGGATTGGGCGTGATGGGATACCCGATGGCGGGTCACCTGGCCCGTGCTGGGCATCAGGTGACGGTCTATAACCGCACCGCCGACAAGGCGGACCGTTGGGCCCGCGATCACGACGGTCGGCACCAGCCCACGCCCCGCCAGGCCGCCGAAGGTGCCGATTTCGTGATGGCCTGCGTGGGCAATGACGACGACCTGCGCCAGGTCTGCCTTGGCCCCGACGGCGCCTTTGCGGGCATGTTGAAAGGCGCGGTCTTTGTCGATCACACCACGGTCTCGGCCCAGGTGACGCGCGAACTGGCCGAAGAGGCCGCCAAGGCCGGGATCGGCTATGTCGACGCGCCGGTCTCGGGCGGGCAGGCGGGGGCCGAAAACGGCCAGCTGTCGGTCATGTGCGGCGGCGCGCGGGACGATTTCGACCGCGCCGCGCCGGTGATCGACGCCTATGCCAAGATCTGCCGCCTGATGGGCGATGTGGGCGCGGGGCAGATGACCAAGATGTGCAACCAGATCGCCATTGCCGGGCTGGTGCAGGGTCTGTCGGAATCGCTGGCCTTCGCGCAGAAGGCGGGGCTGGACGTGTCGCAGGTGGTCGAGGTCATCAGCCAGGGCGCTGCGGGCAGCTGGCAGATGGTCAACCGCCACAAGACCATGGATGAGGGCAAGTTCGACCACGGTTTCGCCGTCGACTGGATGCGCAAGGATCTGGGCATCTGCCTGGCGACGGGAGACCAGATCGGGGCCTCGCTGCCGGTGACGGCGCTGGTCGATCAGTTCTACAAGGATGTCCAGAAGATGGGTGGCGGACGCTGGGACACCTCGGCGCTGATCGCGCGGCTGGGGTAGGGCCGATTGCCCGGTTCGCCCCGATCCGTGCAATTTCGCGCGACCAAGGCGAACCGCCCCCCCCGTGCCGGGCGTTGTTTCCAGCGCAAAGGCCCCAACCGCATGAGAAGGAGAGCCGACATGGCGGAACGCAGCCTATCAGGACAGATCCAGTTCGACATCATCGGTGTCAGCGACACCGAGGCCGAGGGCGAGATGCAGGTGCAGGCGGGCATCCTGAACCCCTTTGGCACCATCCACGCAGGCGCCCTGATCTGGTTTGCCGACGTCATCGCCACGAACCTTGTCTTGGGCGGCGAACAGGTCCGCGAGGGCATGGACAGCTTTCCCGTCGCCGTGACGCTGAACGGTCAGCTGCTGGCCAACCGTCGTGACGGCGTGCTGACGGCCACCGCGCGTTGGGTCAAGCGCGGGCGGCGCCTGTCGACCGTGCGGACCGAGGTACGCGATCAGGATGACCGCGTGCTTCTGGACCTGACCTCGACCCATATCAGCGCCGCCTGATGGCTGCCTGACCCTGCGGCATTCACGGTGGCAGCCCGCTTTGGCGGGTTGCACCGCGCGTCATTCCCGCCATCATGCGTCCCGAGGACGAAGGAGGAGACGCCCATGGACGGCCTGATGATGAACCGCCCGCTGCTGCAGAGCAGCCTGCTGGATTTCGCTGCGGAGAGTTTCCCCAATTCCGAGATCGTCTCGCGCCGGGTCGAGGGTGATCTGCACCGGCAGGGATGGGCCCAGACCCGCGCCCGCGCCGTGCAACTGTCGCTGGCCCTGCAGGATCTGGGCATCGGCATGGGCGACCGGGTCGCGACGCTGGCCTGGAACGGGCACCGCCACCTGGAAATCTATCACGCCGTGCCGGCCATCGGGGCGGTCTGCCACACGATCAATCCGCGCCTGTCGCCCGAACAGATGTGCTTCATCGCCCATCACGCGGGCGACGGCATGCTGTTCACCGACCTGACCTTCGTGCCGCTGTTGGAAAAGCTGAAGGACCAGCTGCCGACGATGCGCTTCGTCATCATGACCGACCGCGCGCATATGCCCGAAAACGGCCTTGATGCCCTGTGCTATGAAGACCTGCTGGAGGGACGGGCGACGGATCGCGAATGGCCGGAATTCCCCGAAACCACGGCCTCGGGGCTGTGCTATACATCGGGGACGACGGGCGATCCCAAGGGGACGCTCTATTCGCACCGTTCGAACATGCTGCATTCGCTGGCGACGGCGGCCGTGCTGGGGCCGGATCTGGGCATCCAGCCGCGCATCCTGCCCGTGGTGCCGCTGTTTCACGTCAATGCCTGGGGCCTGCCCTTCACCGCGCCGCTGATCGGGGCCAGCCTGGTCATGCCGGGGCCGCATCTGGACGGGGCCAGCCTGTGGGACCTGTGCCAGTCCGAGGGCGTCCAGAGCGCCTGGGGCGTGCCCACCATCTGGCAGGGTCTTTACGCCGAAATGAAGGCCCGCGGCGCCAAACCCGAGGCGCTGCGCCATATCGTCGTCGGCGGCAGCGCCATGCCGCGCAGCCTGACCGAAGGCTTCGAAAAGCTGGGCATCGACGTGAACCACGCCTGGGGGATGACCGAAACTTCGCCTCTGGGCAGCCAGGGATCGCTGAGCGCGGACAAGCGGGACCTGCCCTTCGATCGCCGCATGGACCTGAAGCAGACCCAAGGGCGGCGCGTCTTCGGCGTCGAGATGAAGATCATTGGCGATGACGGCACCCGCCAGCCCCATGACGGCAAGGCGATGGGTGAACTGTATGTGCGCGGCAGCACGGTCGCCGCCGGCTATTACAAGAACCCCGATGCCAGCGCCAAGGCCATCGACAAGGACGGCTGGTTCGGGACGGGCGACATCGCCTCGATCGCGCCCGACAGCACGCTGACCTTGCGCGACCGGGCCAAGGACCTGATCAAGTCGGGCGGGGAATGGATCAGCTCGATCGACGTGGAGAACCTGGCCTTGGCGCATCCGGGCATCGCGCAATGCGCGGTGATCGCCATGCCGCATCCCAAATGGGACGAACGCCCGTTGATGGTGGTGAAATGCGCGGGCGATGCACGCCCCACGCTGGAGGAGATCTGCACCACGCTGGAAACGCATCTGGCGCGCTGGCAATTCCCCGACGACGTCGTCTATGTCGAGGAGATGCCCCTGACCGCCACCGGCAAGATCAGCAAGCTGACCCTGCGCGAACGGTTCAAGGACCACGTCCTGCCGGACCTGCGCTAGGACTTGCGCATGGTCTCCAGCGCGGCGCGCTGATCGTCGGGAATGGCGACGGGGCGGCGGGTCGCGCTGTCGACGGTGACCATGACGAAATGCGACCGCGCCGATTCGACATCGTCATCGGCGCGGAACATCCCCATCTCGAACCGGGTCGAGCTGCGGCCGATATGAGCCACGCGCAGGCCGATGGTCAGGCGGTCGGGATAGGCGACCTCGCGCAGGAACTGACAGCCATTTTCGACCACCACCATGATCGGCGCCCCGGATGCGTGGTCAAGGAACCCCCGGTCGATCAGCGACATGTTCATCGCCTCGTCGAACAGCTCCAGATAGGTGGCGTTGTACATGTGGCCGAACTGGTCGTTGTCGCGCCAACGTGTCTGCATGGGCTGGAAGACGGCATAGGCGTCGCGGTGGCGGGCGGGGTCCTGCATGGGGTCAATCCTTGGTCGTCAGGCAATGCAGCACGAACAGCCGCAGGGCGGTGGCCAGCCCGACATCGGGGGGGCGGGCATGGTCGATCTGACCGATCAGCGCCGCACGGGTCATGTCGCGCGACGCGGCCTCGGCGGTCAGCAGCCGCCAGAACGGATCCTCGAGCGAGACCGAGGTCCGGTGCCCGTCGATCGTCACCGAGCGCTTGGCCGGTTGCGACATGGGCGGCAGGTCAATCATCGCGCTTGTGCCCGTCCAGGCGGGCGGCGTCGTTTTCGGCATTGGCCTTGCGCAGGTCGCGCAGGGGCTTTGCCTCGCCGTGTCTGGCGGCGCTGGCATCGGCTTCGGACCGCTTCTGGTCGCGGTCGCGCTGCTTGCGGGCGGTGCGCAGGTTGATGACGCGGACCATGGCGGTGCCTTTCGCAAAAAGGGCGGGACCTTGCGGCCCCGCCCGGGTCGGCGATCAGCCCTTGGGGCTGATCATGTCTTCGGGGCGTACGACGCGGTCGAAGGTTTCACCATCGACGAAGCCCAGGTTGATCGCCTCCTCGCGCAGCGTGGTGCCGTTCTTATGCGCGGTCTTGGCGACCTTGGTGGCGTTGTCATAGCCGATGGTGGGGGCCAGCGCCGTGACCAGCATCAGCGATTCCTTCATCAGCTTTTCGATGCGTTCGACATTGGCCTTGGTGCCCACGACCATGTTGTCGGTAAAGCTGCCCGCCGCATCGCCCAGAAGCTGCATCGACTGCATCAGGTTATAGGACATCATCGGGTTATAGACGTTCAGTTCGAAATGCCCCTGCGAGCCCGCGAAACCGATGGCCGCGTCATTGCCCATGACATGGGCGCAGACCATGGTCAGCGCCTCGGCCTGGGTGGGGTTCACCTTGCCCGGCATGATCGACGAACCGGGTTCGTTTTCCGGCAGGATCAATTCGCCCAGGCCCGAACGCGGGCCCGATCCCAGCAGGCGCATGTCGTTGGCGATCTTGAACAGCGACGCCGCCACCGTCTTCAGCGCGCCCGAGAACATGACCATCGCGTCATGGGCGGCCAGGGCCTCGAACTTGTTCGGGGCGGTGACGAAGGGCAGATCGGTGATCTTGGCGATTTCCGCGGCGATGGCGGTGTCCCAGCCCTTCTTGGTGTTCAGGCCGGTGCCGACGGCGGTGCCGCCCTGCGCCAGTTCATAGATGTCGGGCAGGCAGGCCTTGACCCGTTCGATCCCCTTGCGGACCTGGTGGGCATAGCCGCCGAATTCCTGCCCAAGCGTCAGGGGCGTCGCATCCTGGGTGTGGGTGCGGCCGATCTTGATGATGTCCTTGAATTCTTCCGACTTGGCCTCCAACGCGGCGGCCAGCTTGTCCAGCCCCGGCAGCAGCACGTCGCGCGCCATCATGCCGATGCCCACATGCATCGCCGTCGGGAAGGTGTCGTTCGACGACTGGCCCATGTTGCAATGGTCGTTGGGGTGGACGGGCTTCTTGCTGCCCATCTCTCCGCCCATGATCTCGATCGCGCGGTTGCTGATCACCTCGTTGGCGTTCATGTTCGACTGGGTGCCCGAACCCGTCTGCCAGACGACCAGCGGGAAGTTGTCGTCGAACTTGCCCTGGAACACCTCGGTCGCGGCCTGTTCCATGGCATCGGCCAGATCGGCGGGCAGATCGCCATTGGCGCGGTTCACGCGGGCGGCGGCCAGCTTGATCGCGCCAAGCGCGCGGATGATGGCGACGGGCTGGCATTCCCAGCCAATCGGGAAATTGATGATGGACCGCTGTGTCTGAGCGCCCCAGTATTTCGACGCATCGACGTCCAGCGGGCCAAAGCTGTCGGTTTCGGTACGGGTCTTGGTCATCGGGTCGCTCCCTCACGGTTTCAGGCGGGTTGTAGCGGCGCCGACCCGGATTCGCAATTGGTATGCAACGGTATGCTAACGCCAACATGGCGTCATCAACCCTCCAGCGCGGTGATGGCGGCCTTGATGCGCGGGGTCAGGTCATGGGGCAACGGCAGCAGCGGCCGCGGGGGCAGGGCGGTCGTCAGGCCCATGATGCGGGCGGCGGCAAAGACGACGCGCAGGCTGCCATGCGCCATGAACAGGTCCCACAGCGGCTGGAACCGGGCCTGCCATTCGGCGGTCAGCGCCCGATCGCCGGCCATCGCCGCTCGGGCCAGCATCAGCGACTGTTCCGGCCACAACCCCGCCGCGACGCTGAACCACGCATCCGCGCCCGCCAGCAAGGCGTCGGCGCAGCGCCAGTCGCCGCTGTAACCGATGGCGAAGCCCTGCGGCAGCTCGGCACGTAGCCCTGCGATCTGGCCCGCGAAATCGCCATCCGCAGGCAGGGGCATCTTGACGGCCCTCACCTGCGGCAGGGTCGCCAGACGCGCCAGCAGGGCCGGGCTGAAGGTGAAATGCGTGGTCGAGGGGTTGTTGTAGATGCAGATCGGCAAGTCCGACGCCGCCGCGACGGTCTGGAAATGTCCAGCGACCTCGTCCTCGGTCAGGGGAGTATAGGACATGGGCGCCAGCAGCAGCCCCGCCGCGCCCGCATCGGCGGCATGGCGGGCCAGCCGCGCCGATACCTCGCTGCGCAGCGCACCGACGCCCACGATGACTGGCACCTGCGCCGCGTCCAGCGCGATGTCGGCGGTTCGCATCCTCTGATCCGGCGTCAGATAGGCATAGCCGCCGGTCGAACCCAGGATGCCGATGCTGTCCACGCCGGCGCGGTCCAGCCGGTCGATCAACCCTGCCAGTTCGGAAGCGATCGGATTTCCGTCATCATCGGTGGGGGTGATGGGAAAGGCGGACAGTCCATGCATCGCGGTCATTGTCCCGGTCCTTTCCCTGATGCGGTCACTTGCGCCAGCGATCCAGGCTGACGACCTCTCCGCCGCCCGAAGGGGGGGTGTCGTCGCCGTCATCCTCGGCGTTCAGGTCGAAATCGGCATCGACTTCGGCATCCTCATCCTCGTCCTCGCCGTCCTGCGTCTCGAAGCGCAGGCCGAATTCGACCGACGGGTCGACGAAGGTGCGCAGCGCATCAAAGGGGATGTGCAGCGGTTCGGGGGAATTGCCGAAGTTCAGCGTGATGGTGAAATGATCGTCGGCGACGGTCAGGTTGTCGAACCAGTTCTGGACGACGATGGTCATCTCCTCGGGATAGCGTTCGCGCAGCCAGTCGGCCATCTCGACGCCGTCGTCGCGGGTATCGAAGGTGATGAAGAAATGATGGTCGCCCGGCAGGCCGTCGCGTCCGACCTTGCGCAACACTTCGGCAATCAGCCCCTGCATCGCGCGATGCATCATTCCACCGTAATCCAATTCAGACCGCGCCATGGTTCAACCTTTCATCTTGCGCGCCAAGCATAGGGATATGGCGGACGATGAAAAGGGGGGCGTGTCGGGAAATGAGGGGGGAATGAGGTGCAGGATTTTGTCCCATTCGGGCTTCGGCATTGAACTTAAAGAGGAACCGTTTTCCAGCGAAATGCGCCAAAACCGTGAACGGGTCCAGAACGTCGGCAGCGACTGTAAAACACTTTCAGACCGCCTTGCGGACAGGGGGTGCTGATGGGACGCGATCGCAAGAACGAAGAACGGCAAGAGCACTGGACCAAGATGCTGCGCAGCACGATGGAGGCACCCGCATGGGCCGCTCTGTCCACGACTGCGCAAGCACTCTACCCGTGGCTGAAGTTCGAGTGGAAGGGACCGAAGGCGAACAACAACGGCAAGATCAGCCTGCCAGTGCGCGTGGCTGCTGATCGGCTGGGCTGCAATGCCAAGACGGCTGCGCGGGCCTTCCATGACCTCCAAGCCAAGGGCTTTCTGCTGCTGACCCAGCATGGGCGTATGGGCACCGAAGGCAAAGGGGCGGCCCCGACCTACGAGATCACCGAACTGGCGCTGCCTGGGCAGGACGATCACTCGGGCAAGAAGCTCTATCTGCACTGGGAGAAAGGGCATGACTACGCAGTCCGTGCGCACGCGCCCTGCAATCCCACGGGCCGCAACGGGATATTGAGCGACGAGTCAAAAAACAATTTCCCGTCCCCAAAAACGGGACGTGTCGTCCCCATAAACGGGACGAAAAGGTGACTACCAGTCCCCAAAATTGGGACGAGCCGTCCCCAAAACTGGGACGAAAACCACCCGTTTCAGCACCCTACCAGTCCCCAAAAACGGGACATCCTTAACTACCACTACCCCATAGCTTTGAAAGGCTGACGACTATGACGACTAATCCTACGGCAGTCCCCGATTTCACCATCCACAACCTCCACATCATCAACTCAGAGCCGAATAAGATCGGTAATCGTCTGTTGGCTGTGTTTGACCTGTGGATAAGTGGCCTGAAAGTCTGCGGATGCGTGTTGACCGAGAAGAATACCGGCATCGTCACCGCGCATGGTCCGATCGGCAAGACGCATCGCGGCGACAACGTCCGCATTCACCTTGCCGACCCTGCGCTGGGGCGTGCTGTCACTCGCAGGGTGGCAATGGCCTACGTCGCGCTGACCGGCTTCGAGGTGGCCGATGAATAGGTCAACTTCAACATTTGCCCTCAGAGCTGTTGCAGGTCTACGGGCATCCGTTTGGGAACAACCGCTTCTCAAAAAATTGTCCCAGCACACTTTGCGCTTCCATTTGTTCATGAGCGGTTTGTCCAAGAAGCTTTCCGAACAGTTCTCCCAAGGCGGCATCAACCTTTTGAGGAATAAATGCCCCGCCTGCCTTTCTGTCGTCGTGTTCTTCGTAAACTCTTTTACGGTAGGCATTCATCATTTCTTCCAATTCAGTCACAATCTAATCTCCTTCAATATCGTCCAGAAGATGAGCACGGAAACGCAATCCGGCAAGGTAGACAGCGCCAAAATCCGCGACGGTTCCAATTATTATGCGACCGGGGGTGGTCCTGAACTTTCGCCTTATGGCGGGGACCGGCGCGGGGAGCAGCGCACAAGATCGGCCCGAATTGGAGATTTTCAACATGCGTGAGAACGACATGAACGATGCACCCCCTCTGGATCGCTGGCGGCTCGACGCGGTGCTGACGCCGCCCCCGTCCGGCAAGCTGTGGGGCCTGCCCATGATCGCGGATGCCCTGGGCGTGAGCATCGACACGGCACGGCGTTGGGCACGCAATCCTGCGGTGCCGATCCACCGGCCTGTTGGCGCAGGGAACTACTTCGCCTTCCTGTCCGAATTGCGGGATTGGCAGCGCGGCAAGACCCCGGAATAGCGATGACTTTCAAGGGTTTGCTAGCTGACTAACGCCCCCGCGCGCGCGGTAAGGTGGCAGGATGAAAATGCTGTCACTCTTTCGCCGCACCAAGACCGAAGCCAAGAGCCTCGCTTATCCCGATGCCGACCTGATGGCGCTATTCGGGGCGACCACGACCGCTTCGGGCGTGATGGTCGGAGAGGGGACCGCCCTGCATGTTCCCGCCGTGGGTGCTGCGATCCGGGCCATTTCAGAAGCCGCTGCCACGCTCGACATTGGCGTGGTCGAGATCCAGAGCGGCATCGCCAAGCCTGCGATCGACCACCCGGCGCATGGCATCCTGACCGGGCAGGCGAACGGCTGGACTTCCTCTTTCGATTTCATCCGTGATCTGACCGCTGCGGCACTGGTCCGCGACGAAGGCGGGCTGGCCTGGGTGAACCGGCTGAACGGCAAGCCCTTCGAGGTGATCCAGATGGCCCCCGGCGCGATCCAGGCGACCTATGACGCCATGACGCGCGAACCCAGCTACACCATCAACGGCAAGGCCGAGGCTGCTCAGAACGTCATCCACCTGCGCGGTCCGTTCGGCAAATCTCCCCTGTCGCTGGCCCGTGAGGCAATCGGCACGGCGATGATGCTGGACCGCCATGCGTCCAACCTGTTCACCAATGGCGCGCGTCCTGGCGGGGCTTTGAAGTTCCCCAAGTCCATGTCCGAGGACTCCGTGAAAAAGGCCCGTGCCGCGTGGCGTGCGACCCATGAAGGCGGTGACGGGCAAGGCCGAACGGCGATCCTTTACGATGGTGCCGAGTTCGAAGCGTTCGCCTTTACCTCGACCGACGCGCAGTTCCTGGAGAACCGCAAGTTCCAGATCCTCGAAATCGCCCGCGCCTTCCGCGTGCCGCCTTCGATGCTGTTCGAGTTGGACCGGGCGACCTGGAGCAACACCGAACAGATGGGCCGCGAGTTCCTGAGCTATTGCCTGGAGCCGTGGCTGCGGGCGCTGGAGGGCGCGCTGAACCGGGCGCTGTTCACCGATGCCGAGCGTGGCCGCTTCGCTGTGCGGTTCGATCGTGACGACCTGACCCGCGCCGATCTGGCAACCCGCGCCACGGTCATCAACAGCCTCATTGCCAGCCAGACCATCAACCCGAACGAGGGCCGAGATTGGCTTGGTCTGTCGCCCCGCGACGGCGGTGACCAGTTCTTGAACCCCAACATCAGCGCCGTCCCCGCAACTGGAGAACCCGACCAATGAACCCTGATGCAATCGACAGCACCAAGACGATCCCGAACGCTGGCAAGCCGCTGGCCGTGGTGGTCAAGCTGGGCATGCTCACTCGCCCCGATCGCAGCGGCATCCGAAGCCAGGTTGAAGCGGCCTTTCCCGGCGTTCCCGTGATCTTCGTTGATCAAGGCACCGAGATCGAGGTCATCCATGCAGCTGAATGACATCCTGGCCGACGCGCAAGATCAGGACCGGGGGCGCGACTTCGAGCTGGTCGATCCGTTAACCGGCAAGCCCTGCGGTATCACGCTGCGCATCGCTGGCCCTGACAGCGCCACGCAGCACCGGGCGCGGCTGGCCCTTACCGATGAACTGGCCGAGATGTCAGATCACGATGGGCGGGTCAGTGCGGCGGATGCCGAAAAAGCCCGTCTGAACAACCTGGCCCGCTGCGTGCTGGGTTGGCACATCCTCGAAGATGGCAAGCCGCTTCCGTTCAATCACGCCAATGTCCTTCGTCTGCTGAAGGGCGGCCAATGGGTGCAAGCGCAGGTGGATGCCTTCGCGGCTGACCGTGCGGCTTTCAAGGGTGAGCGCGCATGAGTCAGATCGAGTTCAAGGCCGCCATCACGGTTGACGACAGCGGCACGGTCGAGGGCATCGCGTGGCCCTTCGGCACCCCTGACCGCGTGGGCGACGTGATCGAGAAAGGCGCATTCGCCAAGAGTCTGCCCCCGATCCCGATGCTGGCCTTCCATGACCAGCGCGATGCGGTGGGGGTCTGGGACGAAATCACCGAAGGCGAAGACGGCCTGCATGTGAAGGGGCGGCTTCTGGTCGAGGGCGTGACCCGTGCGCGTGAGCTGCAAGCCCTGATCCGCGCCAAGGCCGTGGGCGGTCTGTCGATCGGCTTCACCACCAAGAAGGCGGCACCGCGCGCGGGCGGTGGTCGCAACATCGCTGCCCTCGATCTTCTGGAAATCTCGCTTGTCGCGGTGCCTGCGCATCCCGGCGCGCGCATCACATCCTCAAAGGAACTTGCCATGACCGACGACACCAAGACGCTGGATATCGAGGCCCTCGAAGCCAAGATGACGGCGATCGAACAGAAGGCCGACAATTCGGCGCTGCTGGCCCGCCTGGATCAGCTGGAAGCCAAGGCCAACCGCCCCCAGGGCACGACCGACACCAAGGCCGAGGCCACCGCCGAGCGCAAGGCATTCGCCACCTATCTGCGCGACGGCGACCGGATGCCCGACGAAGACCGCAAGGCGCTGAACCTGTCCAGCGACACGCAGGGCGGCTTTCTGGCCCCCCCGGAAATGTCCACCGAGATCATCCGCGATCTGATCGAGTTCAGCCCGATCCGCCAATATGCCAGCGTGCGCGGCACCCAAGCCGACAGCGTGATCTATCCGACCCGTGGCGATATCACGAACGCCAATTGGGTTGGCGAGATGCAGCCCCATGACGAAAGCACGCTGACGTTCGGCCAGCGCGAGGTCGAGGTTCACGAACTGGCGACCTTCGTGGATATCTCGAACCGCCTGCTGCAGGACGCCCCCCAGGCCGAAACCGAAGTGCGCGCCGCCTTGGCCGAGGACTTCGGCAAGAAAGAGGCTGAGGCGTTCCTGTGGGGCACCGGCGTCAATCAGCCCGAAGGCATCATGGTCAATCCGGCCATCCCCGAAGTTGCCAACGGCCACGCCAGCAACCTGTCGGCGGATGCGATGATCAAGCTGATGTATTCCCTGCCTGCGGCTTATCGCAATCGTGGTGCATGGGCGATGAACGGCACCACCCTGGGCGTTCTTCGCACCCTGAAGGATGGCCAAGGCCAATACATCTGGCAGCCGTCCATCCAGGTGGGCCAGCCCGAAACCATCCTTGGCCGTCCGGTGATCGAGATGGTGGATCTGGAAGACGTCGCTTCGAACCAGCACCCGATCGTTTACGGCGACTTCCAGGCTTATCGCATCGTGGACCGCCTGAGCATGTCGGTCCTGGTCGATCCCTACAGCCGCGCCCGTGAACGCATCACCCGCCTGCACGCGACCCGTCGCGTCGGTGGTGCCGTGCTGCAACCGGCCCGCTTCCGCAAACTCAAGATGGCGACCAGCTAAGGAGCAATGACCATGCGTGATCTGTATTCCAACATCGCGGCCATCACCGCCCTTGCCCCTGCGGTTCAGGGTTCGGCCACCCAGGGCGCTGCCATCGACCTGAAAGGCGCGGGCGGCGTGGCCTTCCTGGTCAATACCGGCGCTGTCGCGGGTTCGGGTGACTTCGGCCTGACCCTGCAAGAGAGCGACAACGGGACGTCCGGCTGGACGGCGGTTGCCGCTGATCAGATGGACAACACCGCCCCCGCAACCTTGGCTGCCGACAGCACCTATCGCTTGGGCTATCGCGGCTGGAAGCGGTTCGTTCGCCTATCGCTGACCAAGGCAGGCGGGACCAGCATCATCGCTGGCGGTGCCGCTGTCTTCGTTCCCCTGACCCGACCGGCTGCCTGATGCCTGTCCGCGCGCCTCGCATCTGTTCCTGCGGCGGTGTGGTGCCTTCGGGTGCCCGCTGCCCCTGCCAGATCAAGCGCGCGGCTGAACGCAAGGCCCGCTTCGACAAGACCCGGCCCAACAGCAGCCAGCGAGGATACAACCGCGAATGGCAGAACGCCCGCGCGGCCTTCCTGCGGCTGCATCCCTACTGCACCGCCTGCGGCGCACGGGCTGCCCTGGTCGATCACAAGACCCCGCACAGGGGCGACCAGCGCCTGTTCTGGGACAAGACCAACTGGGCCGCCCTCTGCACCCCCTGTCACTCCGGCGCAAAGCAACGGCTTGAGCGCCGCCTGATGAAAGATCAAACACAATGACCGTTTACGCCACCAACGGGTCGCGCCTCTACATCGGCGGCCCCCTTGCAGCCAAATCCACCGACTTCACGGATACCGACTTTGCCAGCCAAACCTGGGTCGAGGTGGGAGAAACCGAAGGTCTGGGGTCCGTGGGTGATGCCGCGGCTGAAATCACCTTCGACAGCATCGCGGGAAACCGGACCCGGCGCATCAAGGGCACGCGCAACGCGGGCACGATGGAGATCGTTTGCGGCCTCGATCCCGAAGACGAAGGCCAGCTGGCCCTGATCGCGGGCGAGAAAGCCAAAGGCGACTTTGCCTTCCGCGTGGTCCTGAATGACGCCCCAGCTGGTGGCACCCCTTCGGAGCGCATGTTCGTCGCGCAGGTCGGCACCGCTGTCGAACAGTTCGACGCTGCCAACAACGTGGTGAAGCTGAACACCACGCTGTGGGTCAACAGCAACGTGGTCAAGATCGCGGCTGTCGGCTGATGCTGTCCCCCGTCGCTGGATCGCGCCTGTTCATTGCAGATGCACCGGAAACCAGTCCGCGCGGCGGGGCACCATCTGGTCTGGCATGGGTCGAGATTGGGCAGGCAGAGGCGTTCGGCGTTCTTGGCGGCAGCTATGAGTTGCAGGACACCAGCTACATGGGCTGCAACGAGATGGGCTACATGGCCGCGAAAGGCCCGCGGCGTCCGACCACCATGCAGATCGTCATGGGCCTGGACATGACCGACCCCGGCCAGCTGATCCTTGCCCGCGCCTATGCGTCCCAAGAGGCCGCCTATCCCTTCCGCCTGCTCTTTGCCGACGGCGTGAACGAACGCCGCTGGATGGCCTTGGTCATGCGCTTCGAGGAAGTCTTCGACGCCGCCAACAGCGTGATGCGGATGCAGGCCGATCTGCACCCGGCCAACGCAATTATCGAAGGGCGAACCGATGCCTGATTACTCCATTCTGACCCTGAAGGACGTGAAGGCGCATCTGGCACTGACCGCCGACCAGGACGAAGACGACATGCTGATCCAGATCAAGCTGGACGGCGCGCAAGGCATGATCGAGCGCCTGCTGGGCTATCGCCTGCGGGACCGCTTCGAGACGTTCGATGCCCTGCCGGCCGAGTTGCGCGAAGCCATCCTGCAACTGACCGCGTGGTGGTATGAGAACCGCGAGGCCGTGGCCGATCGTGGCGCACCCCTGCCGTTCGGCGTGCAGGACATCATCGACGCACACCGCGATTGGACCTTCTGATGGCGAGTGATGGCGGCCTGTCCAAATTTCAGAAGCGCATGAGGGCGATCCCCGTGGCGGCACGCGCGGCAATTGAACCGGCGTTGATGAAGTCTGCCGGGGAAATTGCAGACTTGCAGCGAAGCATGGCCCCGGAAAAATCCGGAAAGCTCAAAGCCAGCATCGCGGTTACCGGACCGGGCGAAGCGACACCGCCTTACAGTCAGCCAGGCGGGTCGATGACGATGCCTTTCAACAGTGCTTCCATCACCGTGGGAAACACCGACGTGCGATATCCGCATCTGGTCGAATACGGACACAAGAACGGCTTCAACGGTAGTGAGGTGCCTGCCCATCCGTTTTTCTGGCCAGGGTTTCGCTTGGGCCGAAAGCGCGCTCTGAGTCGCATTAAGCGGGCGATCGGCAAAGCCATCAGGGAGGCGAAATGATCCCCGAACTGGAAGTGCAAAAGGCCATCCGCGAACGCCTGGTGGGTAATCAGAGGGTAATCGATCTGGTCCCCGCGACCCACATCCTCGACACCAACCAGCGGCCCGCGCCGATGCCCTCGATCATCTTGGGCGAAAGCCAGTCGGTCGATGAAGGGACCAGCATCAAGCGCACGCATTGGCGCATCTATCACACCCTGCACCTGTGGGTGCGTGAGCCGTCGCTGGAGCGCGTCAAGGCGCTGGCCGGTGCCATCCGTGCGGAATTGCGCCTTGGCCGTCTGGCGCTGCCTGAGGGGCTGCACTGCACCGATCTGCAAGTGGCCGGAATGCGGTTCCTGCGCGACCCGGAGGGCGAACATTCCCACGGCGTCGTGACTCTCGAAATCCTGCTGTCGGAGGTGACGCCATGAAATCGGGCAAGCTGACCGAAACCATCCGCATCGAACGCGCCACCGGGGCGCTGAACGAATACGGCACCCCTGAAACCGCCTGGACGCATCTGGCGACCATCCGGGCCGAGCGCATCGACGCCACCACGGAAGAGTTCATGCGCGGCTTTGGTGCCAGCGACGAACAGGCCGTGGTCTTCCGGGTCCGGTTCATCGAAGGTGTGAGCAACGCCGATCGGGTGATCTGGCAGGGCGAGGCATTCAACATCCAGCAGGTGACGCCGATCGGACGCCGCAAGGGTCTGGATCTGCGCTGCGTGAGGGTGGCGGCATGAAGGGGACCAAGCCGGAACTGCGCGAGGATGCCGATGCCCTGACCGAAAGCATCGCGGCCCCCGAATGGCTGGCCGAGGAAGCCCGCACCGAATGGGACCGGGTGATGCCGGTCCTGACCGATCGCCGCATCCTGACCGATGCCGACCTTGGCGGGCTGGAGAGCTATTGCATCTCGATCGGGCGCGTCCGGCAGATGGAAACATTGATCCAGACTGATCCTGATCCCGACCTGATGCTGAAACTGATCCGGGTGCAGGACAAGGCGATGGCATCGGCCCGACAGCTTGGCGCGGAACTTGGCCTGACCCCCGTGAGCCGGTCACGGCCCGCGATCCGCGATGAAGGCGACAGCGACGACACCGCCAACCCGCTGGAGGTGTAACATGGCTGTAACACCATCGACCTTCCCCGGATGGATCTATGACGGCAGCGAGATTGCCGACCCCTACGGCCACGGCGAACGGGCCGTGCGCTTCCTGCGCAGCCTGCGCCACCCCAAGAGCATCCTGCCCGCGCGGGCCTTCCAGCTTGATCCCTGGCAGGAACGTATCGTGCGCCGCATCTATGGTCCCCGCCACGAGGACGGCACGCGCATGGTCAACACCGTCGCGCTGCTGCTGCCCCGTGGGAACCGCAAGACCTCACTGGCCGCTGCCCTTGCCCTGCTGCACACCATCGGCCCCGAACGGCGACCCGGTGGCGAGGCGATCTTTGCCGCTGCCGATCGCAAACAGGCCGGTATCGGCTTCCGTGAGGCGGCTGGCATCATCCGCGAGGACAAGCGCCTTGTGTCTGCGGTGGGCATCTATGACGCGCACAACGCCCCCAAGAAGCTGATCTACCGCAAGGAACAGTCTTATCTCGAAGTCATCTCAGGCGATGGCGGGCCGCAACATGGCCGCACCCCCGGCTTCGTGCTGGCCGATGAGATCCATATCTGGAAGGGCCGCGACCTCTGGGAAGCCCTGACCACCGGACTGGAAAAGATCGATGACAGCCTTCTGGTGGTGGCCTCGACCGCTGGCCGGGGTCAGGAAAGCCTGGCCTGGGACTTCTTCGAGGACGCCCGGAACGTGGCGCGGGGAAAGGTCGATGACCCGTCAATCCTGCCGATCCTCTTTGAGGCCGACCGGCGCGACGATTGGGAAGCCGAAGACCTCTGGCATCGCGTGAACCCCGGCTTGCAGCATGGCTATCCGTCGCTGGCAGGCTTCCGGCGTCACGCCAAGCGGTCGCAGCGCAGCGTCGGTGATCGGCAGAGCTTCAAGCAGCTCAAGCTGAACATCTGGCTGGATGCATCGACCGAACCGCTTGTGGACATGGATATCTATGACGCGGGCGGTCGGGACTATGACCTGGACACCCTGCGCGACGAACCCTGCTGGCTGGCTGTTGACCTGTCATCGACGGTTGACCTGTCGGTGATCGTGGCCTGTTGGCGCGTGGCCGAGGGCTATCACGTCAAGGCGTGGTTCTTCTGCCCTCAGGATACCATCGACAGGAACAGCGACAGCCCGCTGGAGAACGAGGACGGCGTGTCGAGCCGTGCCGATCAATCCGGGGCACCCTATCAGCAATGGATGGAAGACGGGCTGATCACAGCCACGGCGGGCAGCGTGATCGACTACGGCGAGATCGAGAGCAAGATTGTCGAACTCTGCGAAGACCTGAACGTGCAGGAAATCAACTTCGACCCGCACATGGCGCGGCAGGTCCAGCCCAAGATCCTCGATGCCGGTCTGCCTGCGGTGGACTTCCGGCAGGTGCCGTCCCTGATGATGCCTGCGGCGATGGAGCTGGAGCGGGCACTGCTGGGGGGCGAGTTCCACCACGGCGGCAATCCGGTCCTGCGCCATTGCTTCGCCAATGTCGTCGTGAAGCGCAACGACCACGGCCATGTCGTGAAGTTCACCAAGCCCAAGAAATGGCTGTCGATCGACGGAGCCGTGGCCGCTGCGATGGCCGTGGCGCGCGCGGCTGCCAATGAGGGCGGCATGACCACCAATCAACCCTGGTTCAACGATGACATGTGGACCGTCTAGGAGGCTATGATGAGTGCTGATGAACGGCTGATGGTGATGCTGGAAGCGCGCATCACGGACTTCGAGCGCAAGATGCGCCAGGCGGAACAGCGCGGCACGAAGACCTATCAAGGGTTGGAGCGTGGGTCGCGGTCGGCAACCCGGCAGATGGAGCGCGACATGGTCCGCTCGACATCCCGAATCAATCAGGCCCTGGCCTCGACAACCGGCGCCATTGGATCTTTCGGCAAAGCCTTGGGCATCGGTTTGTCAGCTGCCGCTGCCGCGCAACTCGTTCGGCGCTATAGCCAGATCGCGGATGCTGCGACCCAGATGCAGAACGCCCTGCGCGTGGCTGGTCTGGATGGTGCGGAGCTGTCCCGCGTCTATGAACGGCTGTTCCAATCCGCACAGCGCAACTCGGCCCCGATCGGTTCGCTGGTGGATCTTTATTCGAAGCTGGCCCTGACCCAGAACGAACTGGGCGTGACAAGCGACGAACTGATCAGCTTCACGGATGGGATTGCCGTCGCGCTCAAGGTGGCCGGCACTGATGCGACGGCTGCCAGCGGTTCGCTGCTGCAACTCAGTCAGGCCCTGGGCGGCGGCGTGGTCCGGGCTGAGGAGTTCAATTCGATCCTCGAAGGCACCCCGACCATCGCCCAAGCCGTGGCGCGCGGTTTGAAGGAGGCTGGTGGGTCTGTGGCCGAGCTTCGCAAGCTGGTGGTCGATGGAGAGGTTTCCAGCACGGCGTTCTTCCGGGCCTTCGAGGTCGGGTCGGTGCAACTGCGGGAACAGGCCGAGACGTCGCAAACCACCGTGGGCCAAGCCATGACGCGGATCGGCAACAGCCTGGTGACGGTGATCGGTGAGTTCGACAAGACATCGGGCGCATCTTCTGGCCTGGCCCGGACGATTGGCGACCTGGCGGATGGGCTGGACAGCTTTGACGCGGCAGCCTTCGTCGGAAAGATCCAGCGCATCGTGGAAGCCTTCGGCAATGCCGAGGCCGCCGCTGCTGGCTGGATCAGGCAGATGGCCGATGCCCAGGTCTTCGCGGACCTGATCGAGATGATGGGCATTGCCGAGGACGGGCAGTTCCTGAGCCCTGAAGTGCGCGAAGCTGAAGGCAAGATATCCGCCTTGGAAAAGGAGGTGGGCACCCTCCAGGCGCAGATCGAGAACAACACGGCCCTGGGCTTCGACAACACAGAGGCCATCGCCCGCCTGCGCGAGGTCCGCGCTGAACTGGACGCGGTGCGCGCGACGGCTGCAAACCTGCCCCGATACGTGGAGGGCCTGCGCCCGGACGGCACAGCGGTCATCAACAACACCGAAACGGGCACGCCGATCACCGAATACACCCGGCCCCCGATGCCGGTCCCGACAGAGCCTGTCAGCATTGCAGATCATCCACCGGGCGGCACGCCAAGCACAGGCGGCGGCGGAGGCCGTGCGAGGCGTGGCGGTGGCGGCAGCAAAGCAAAACCCAAGCAGGATGACTTTGCCAAGGAGGTCGAGGACACGCGGGCCAGGATCGCGGCGCTGGAGGCCGAGGCTGTGGTCCTCACAGCTGTTGCAGCGTCCGGGCGTGAATACGGGGACGCTCTGGAGTTCGCACAGAAGAAGGCCGAGCTGCTGACCGCGGCACAGGAGGCGGGCAAGGAGATCACCCCGGCGCTGGAAGCCGAGATCGACAAGCTGGCCGAAGCCTACATGACGGCAGGGCTTAACGCCGAGAGCGCGGCCCAGAAGATGGAGCAGATCAAGGAGCAGTCCGAACGCGGGCACAGGGCGCTGGAAGATATGTTCGGGTCCGTCATCGACGGGTCCACGTCGGCCAAGGATGCCGTCGCGCAGCTGCTGCTGGAGATTGCCAAGGTACAGATGATGAATGCCGTGTTCAGCCTTCCCGGCATCGGCGGGGTTGCCGGTGGGTTGGGCGGGTTGCTGACACCGAAGATCCCCGGCTTCGCGACGGGGGGCGACCACAAGGGCGGCTATCGCATCGTCGGTGAGAAAGGCCCCGAACTGGAAGCCACGGGACCGGCCCGATACTTCAACGCCAACCAGACGCAGCAAATGCTGAGCGGGTCGCAGGGCGGCGGCCAGCAAGAGGTCGCGGTGCATGTAACGGTTGGGGTCGATCAGAAGAACGGCAACCTGACGGCCTTTGTCGATAAGCGGGCCAATGATGCAGCCTCAAAGGCCACGGCTGCACAAGAGCGGATCACCCAGGACAAGATCTACCTTGCGGTTGGTAGCAGGCGGAGGGGCGGACGATGAACCGACTGAAGCAACAGCTATGCGCGGCGCTGGAAGGCCGCCTACAGGGGCAGAAGGTTCGGGTGCCCGATGCAGGCACTGAACTGCTGACCGCGTTCCTGGCGCTGTCCAGATCGCGCAGCTACCACGCCAGTGGCCCCAACCCGATCACATGGGAAGCCCTGGCCGCATGGTCGCAGATGATGCGCAACCCGATCCCCCCGCATCATGCCGAGATCATCATGGCCTTGGATGACGTGTGGATGCGTGACGCCGCGCGGCGGGTTGTTCAGGGCAACCCAGATGCGCAACCCGCGCCGATGGTATCCAGCACCCCGCTTTCGGCTAGCCTCTTTGACGCACTGACCGGGGGCTGATGCTTTCATCGTTCACAGACGATAAGATCAATTTCATTGAGTGAAGGGTATGACCATGACGACAGTATATTTCAGCAATGGCACAACAGCCGAGGTCGATAACGTGAAAGGGCATGACCCCAAGACATTTGACGTTCCTGAGGCATCATACAGCGACGTTGCACACGCCATGGTGCAGAACCTAAAGCTTACTTTCAGTGAGGGTGGCCCGGTCTACCTGTTCACGAAGCTCCATGGAATGCAGGGAACTGCCATTCTGGAAGTCACGCGTAGTAGGTAGAGGAATTACCTAGCGGGCCTTAGCTTTGGGAGCGGGACAAAAATCAACTAGGTCGTATGGGTCTATTGCTGATGGCGGCGGGTCTCCGAATGTTACCCGGATCTCGCCGTCCGCAATCACAAGGCCAGCTACTTCGACGCCGTGATTATTCAGAGATGCGATCAGGCGTGCCGCACGATGCTCTAAGCTCAATGCCATATCGTTTGTCCTCAGCATGAATTTGTTAGGCTAAACCATTCCTACTTAGCTGTCAGGTTTCGAACTCGGCATCATCCGCGAGACCGTCGCCCCTCATGATCGCGGATAGGCGTTCCACATCCCACCGATCATGGCGCACAGGTCCAGGAAGGTGGCCGCCATCAACAAGCCTTTGAAACTCGGCCGGCGTCATATCGAGAAGTTTTGCGGCTGTACTTCGCTTTGCGAAAAGAGGCGCATGCGAGGGCTTCCGACGGTTCACACTCATCCTCAGCACCTTTTAGTCATATCTGCAACTCAACCGCAGTATAGACTAGGGGTCATTCAATAGCTAAAATCAGGAGATGCCCATGTCCGTTAATATCCACACCGACGACCCTGACCTCCTGACAATCAGCAAGGTGGATGCACATCTTCAAGCGGCATTGATAAGCATGGTAGAAGAAGGCGTCACGGTTCGGTTCGCTCTTAGCCGCCTTCTGGCGTTTGCAGCATTGCAGTATGTCGTGAACGAGGGCGAAGATCGAACCGTCGAGGTGTTGCGCGAGGCGGCGCAAAATGTGGAGGATGGTCGATTAAGCCATCGGGTGGGTGAAAAGTATCAACCCAACTAAATGGTCTGCAAGTTTTTCAGAAGTGTTTGGCAGTAGAAACGACCACCGCCAAGAGGGCGAAGGCCGAGGCCATCCTTGGTTCGGTATTCCCTCATGCCGTAGATGGTTTGGCCGCCACCCTGCATGTGACTAGCGTCCTGTACTTCGGCATATTCTTCGACTTCGTATATGGCGCCATCGTCATCTTGGCATCGGAATGTATTAATCAATTTCATCTGCTCACTCAGCCGGATGACGGTGGCCGCGATCGTGGCGGGTGGCGATCCAGTAGACGACTGCGCCGATGGCGAGGCCGCCAACGGGGGTGATGATCAGAGCAAGCACTTCGTTCGTCGTCAAGTTTTAAGCCTCCCTAGAATGATTCTTGCTAGCCAGCGTAGGCTTACCATAGGCGCGAAAAAAGCGACGCGCCGTTCTAAATTTTAGAATTTAGTGGCATCATAAATTATTTAATCCCACTCTCGCTTTGAATTGATAGTTTCAGCTTTTTCAATTTTTTCTATAATTTTTGATCGCGTATCTTCATTTATACTGCCTTGCTTATGCAGATCTTCTACTTTTTCAATGAGCTTGTTAAATGTTAAAGAAAATGCCTCATATCTTTTATCTTCATCCGGAATATTCAGTATTTCATCAAACCATTCTTGAAGGAGCTTTCCAGCGCCTTTAAGTGGTGCAGGGTACTTTTCCTCAAGCGTAGCGACTATCTCGGCGTTCATACTGCGATTGTTTGCCTTAGCGGACGCTTCCACCCGTTCCTTAAGATCGGGCGGCATCCGGAGGCCATATGGCGCGATGCGCGTAGGGTACTTTGATTCGTCAGACATGATTGCCATTGGTAGCTAATTTCCTGTTGACTGGAAATACCGACCAATGGTAGCTAACTTCCATTGGAAGCTAAGTGGTGAAACATGTATGCACGCAAGCAGGATACGCCCTTTGGACTACGGATGCCCCAAGGGATGCGCAATCGAGTGAAAACAATGGCTGCGGACAATGGCAGATCCATGAACTCTGAGATCATTTATCATCTCAAGAAAGCTCTCACAGAAGCGGAGGGTCTCGAAGATGCCGATGCCAGAGCATGAAATCAAGAAAGCCGAGCGGTGCGCCAACACCAACCCGGCTCTGAACAATCCCAACTCTCACGAAAGGAACGTTCCCATGAATATGGAGCAAACCGTGCCGAATAGCAACTTCGCTGTGCTGTCAGGCAACAACTCGACCATCACGATGTCCAGCCGCGAAATCGCAGAACTGTGCGGGAAGCGCCATGACAACGTGATGACCGACATCAGCAAAATGCTTTCGGACATTGGGCTTCACGCTCCTGATTTTTCAGGAACGTATAAAACGGCGAAGGGCAACACGTATGATTGCTTCAACCTGCCGAAGGACCTGACCGTTACCCTGATCACCGGATACCGCGCCGATCTGCGTTACAAGGTAGTCAAGCGGTTGGAGCAGTTGGAAGGGCAGGGCGCACCGACTGCGATCGACGTGCGCAATCCGGGCCAATTGGCTCTGATCGCCAGCCAGTTGATCGAGGTTAACCAAGAGCAGGCCAAGCAGATCGAGGCCATGCAGGAGACGGTGCAGGCGCATGACAGGCTGTGTGAGTCCGAAGGCAGCCTGTGCATCACGGACGCTGCCAAGACCTTGGGTATCCGTCGCAAGGACATGTTCGACTGGCTGCACGACAAGGGCTGGATCTTCAAGCGCGTTGAGTCCGACGATTGGGTGGCTTACGCGCCCAGGCTGGCATCGGGTGTGATGGAGCATCGCGTGGCGACCTATACCCGTCCCGATGGGACCGAAAAGGTTGTTACTCAAGCCCGCGTGACGCCGAAGGGGCTTTCCACCCTGGCGAAGCTGATCACCCCCACGGCCAAATTGATCGGAGGGCGGGCACAGTGACGACACTGAACAATATCCCCACACGCAACGCTGCCGATCGCACCCCCTCAGGCGTGAGGGAACGCTTCGCCCTGTTTGCTGAATGGACCGGCGCACCCCTGTTCCCGTTCGAGGACATGACCGAGGGTCCGGACAGCGACCGGACGTTCTCGACCTCATTCCTGCGCTATTGCGCCGACTACGGGATGTCGATCGATTGGGTCTGGCTGGGAGACGAACGCAGCCTTGTGCTGGAAGCGTTCTACAAGGCGCAGGAGGAAGCACAATGACCGGACCCCTAGACGCCCATGAGGCAACCGCGACGCAGATGGTCCGACTGCATGGCCTCGCTACGGCCCTTTATGAACTGGCCGCCGAGTCGCCACTGTTGCAATGCACCAGCCCCCACGCAAACGCGATCCTGTCCCTGATCGTCACCATCGAAGCAGAGGCTGAGCGGACCAGCAGCCTGCACGAAGCCGAATGGCACGCTGCCCAAAACATGGAGGATGCAGCATGATCACGAACAAGCACCTGGATGGCGTCTGCGTCGAACTCTGCAAGGTGGAAAATCTCACGGCGGCGTTGGAGTGCCTGACCGACAGCATGTCGATCGGCGGCAGTGCTTCGGAACGCATGGCGAGGGATGGCATGTTCGGCGTGATCGACGCACTGCGCAGCCAAGTGGACGTCACCCGCGCAGAGTTGGACAACTTGATTAAGATCGAGCGGGAAACGCGTCAGGCGAAGGTGGCCGCCTGATGAAGCGCCGCGCGGTATATGGCGATCGTCCCCCGGCCTATCCCTCGAAAGAGGAACTGGCAGCTGAACTGTGTTTTAGTAAATCGACGGTGGACAGCTATGTTGCGCGCGGCCTGTTGCCCAAGCCCCGCCGTATTGGTGGATCGGTGCGGTGGTGCTGGGCAGAGGTCGAAGCGCATCTGGTATCCGGTGCGAACATGCCAGCAAGCCCGTTCATGGAGGCGCTGCGCAATGCCACCTAACATCAGTCTGCCACGGGGCGTTCATCGCGTTCGATCCCGTGGCAAAGATTACTACTACTTCCAAATGGGGCGCGGAACGGAACATGCCGGGCCGCGCCTCAAACTTCCTGACGATCCCCGTCTGCCAGAGTTCTGGGCCGCCATACAGCAGCTGCAAGGGGCACCAGCACCGACCAACACCATAGGCGCGCTGATAGACGCATATATCGCCGCATGGCCCGGTCTGCGCCGCAAGCTGCAACCTTCTACGCAAAACTACTACCGGACCTATCTGGAGGTCATACGCGGCCTGTGGGGCAATCTGCCAGCCGAGGATTTGCGTCCTGCTGATGTGGAAGCTTTGATGGACAAGATCGGGGCTGTGAAGCCGGGGCGGGCGAACAATATCCTCTATGCCCTTCGCAGCATGACTTCATGGGCACGCGGTCCCCGTGGGCTTCTGAGCAGCGACCCGACGCATGGGGTAAGCACGTTCAAGTCGAACAGTGGTCACAAGCCTTGGAACGCTGAGCAGCTGGCATGGGCAGAGCAGAACCTGACGGGGATGCTGCGCCGTGCGTTCTTCCTAGCCCGCTATACGGGGCAGAGGGCTAGCGACATCATCCGGCTGGGCTGGACCGATGTGGACGGTGACACGATCAGTCTGCGCCAAAAGAAAACGGGCGTGCAGCCTGTCTGTCCGATCTTTCCCGAACTCGAACGGGAAATGGCGACGTGGGAAAAGCGCCCTGGTCCGTTCCTGCTGCAAGACCAAGGCAAGAACGCCGGAAAAACCGTCACCACGAACCAACTCTGGAAAGTCTTCAACGCGGCGCGGGACGACCACCCGGAGTTGAAAGATGCCGTCTGGCACGGCCTACGCGCCAATGCGGTCATCAGGCTGCGACAGGACGGAATGAGCGCCCTACAGATCAGCGCAACCATCGGAATGTCAGTGGAAATGGTCGAACGATACAGCCGCCATCAGGACCGCAAAGCGGCGGCAAAAGCCGTGCTCAGGGAATACCGTGAACGCAAACTGTAAAACGCTGCAAAACTGGAAACCAGACAATGAGCGAAAACAACACGTTAAGGAGTGGGGAATGAGGTGCAGGATTCTGTTGCCAGGCTCCTGCGGGCCCCGCCTTACGCTGCTAGGCGCAAGGGCTTAGGTTTCGATCTTTCGGACTGCTTACGCAGCCAGAGCGACCGGAGCACGGTTGTCATTGGCAACTGTACGTTTTGCACCGATAACGGTAGTAGCTCACCGAGACAAAGCATAACCCCTTTAGACGTTCGTCGATCCTGTTTCGGCCCCATTCGCCCCCAATGAAGGGTGTCTTGGTGGAGCCGCCGGGTACCGCCCCCGGGTCCGATCCGCTTATTACGAGCGCGTTTATGTCCATAGTCCGAATTGCTCCGGACAGGACCGATATAGGACGGGGGCGCCTGCGCTGCAAGGGGGCGAAGACCCCGCATCCGGCCCATGCGGCCATGAAAAAGGGGCAACCCTTGCGGATCGCCCCTTTTCGGTTCGGTGATGGTATCGCGGTCAGGCAGCCTTCTGGGCGGGTTGGGCCTGATCTTCGACCAGGGCGCGGTGCAGCGCCTTGATGACGCCGGCCAGCGCGTCGCGTTCGACGATGAACTGCACATCCACGGGGCGGGGGCCCTGGGTCGCGCCGATCGCCTCCAGATCGGCCGCGGCCAGCGCGTTCAGGCCGCGGCTGAGAACCGCCAGGCCGTTCAGATCGCGCCCGACCGCCGAAGCCATGGCCACCGCGCGCGATGACACATCCGCCGAAGGATAGCGTTCCGTCAGGTCCTTTTCGACCCGGCGCAGCACCTTGAGGCTGCTGTCGACGTAATGCGTGATCGTGTTGGCGTTCGACACCTTGCTGACGATGCGCACCTTGTGACGGGTCAGCACCTCGAGGATGAAGGCGTCATAGCCCTTGGCCCCGACCATGTCCTGTTCGAACAGTTCCAGCGCAAAGACATCCAGACCGGTGACGATCTCGACCGCCGGTTCGGTGGCGGGCTGGTCGTCGATCAGCGTGCCGGGGTCATGCGGCTCGAAGGCGTTGGTCACGCGCAGGGGAACACCGGACTGGCGCAGCGTCTTGGCGGCCTTGGGGTGGATCGCCTCCATCCCCAGGTTCGACAGCTGGTCGGCCACGTCGTAATTGGTGCGCCCCAGCTTGCGCACGGCATCCGCGCCCACAAGGTTCGGATCCGCCGAAGACAGGTGGAATTCCTTGTGGATGATCGCCTCGCGCGCGCCGGTCAGGGCCGCCAGACGCGAGAAGGTCACCTCGGAATAGCCACGGTCGAATTCGCGCATCAGACCTTCGCGGCACTGGGCATAGCCGGTGACGATCGGGATCTCGGAATGCGGATCGACGCCTTCCATCGCCCCCAGGATGCGTTCATCCAGGCTGACTTCGCCTTCGTCGCGCCAACCCGACAGGTCGACGAAACGCGCCTGAACGCCAGCCCGCTGGATCATCAGCGTGGTGACAAAGGCGGAATGCGCCTCGCCCAGGCCCGACAGCAGTTCGCGGGTCTGCAGCATGTGTTCGGACAGGCGGAAATGACCATAGGAGCACAGGCGCTGCAGGTCGATCAGGCAGTTGCGGGCGCCCAAAACGCGGTCGCGCACAAAGGCGTCGGCGCGTTCCAGATCGCCGGGATGGACCAGGATCGTGCGATGCGCCTCGATCATGGCATCGGCCACGCGGTCCAGCGCTTCCAGCCAGCCATGGTCGCCATCGCCATTGGCGAAGGCCGCATAGACGCCGGGCTTGCCCGACTTCTTGTGCTCCAGCAGCAGGTTGGTGATGCCGCCAAAGGCCGAGACCACGAAGATCCGACCGTAAAGGTCGGTCCCCGTGCGGTCCCCGATCAGCAGGGTGTCGCGCAATTCATGGACCCGCGACATCGACGTGCCACCGATCTTTTCGACGGTGTGAGTGTTGTTCGGGTCTGCCATGACTTACGCCGTTTCTTCGGCAGGAGCATAGCTGCCGTCTTCGCGGTGGACTTCGGTCCCGGTCACGGGCGGGTTGAAGCAGCAGGCCATGACCAGCGTCTCTTCCGCGCGCAGGATGTGCTTGTCGTGCAGGTTCAGCGCGTACATCACGCCGGGCATGATCTCATGCGTTTCGCCAGTGCCGAGATCGGTGATCGAGCCCTTGCCCTGCATGCAGAACACACTTTCGAAATGATGCTTGTAGTGGAACTGGTGTTCCGACCCCGCGTGCAGCGTGGTGATGTGGAAGGAAAACCCCATCCCGTCATCGGCCAGCAGCATGCGGACCGAATTCCACTGGGCGTCCGAAACCGAACGGTCGGTGTCTTTGAGCTTGTTGAAATCGCGTACAATCATGATGTTACTCCGCTGCAATCTTGGTCGTGGAAAGGACGTCGCGGGCTGCATCCAGCAGGATGTCGAAGCCCTTGTTGAAAACTTCGGTGGGCGTGGTCAGCGCGGCCAGCACCTTGACCACCTGATCCTCGTTCCCCGAAGTTTCGATGATCAGGCCCTTTTCAAAGGCGCGCGCACAGATGGCGGCGGCCAGTTCGCCGGTGCCCACATCGACGCCACGCATCAGGCCGCGGCCCTTCAGATAGGCGCCGGGAACCATGTCGGCCAGCTGGGACAGGCGGGTCTCGATCAGCGCGGCCTTTTCGGCCAGCTCGGCCTCGAAGGCCTTGTCGGACCAGAACTTCTCGATGGCGACGCGGGCCGTCACGAAGGCATGGGTGTTGCCCCGGAAGGTGCCGTTATGTTCGGCAGGCCCGAAGATGTCATGTTCCGGACGCACCAGAACCATCGCCAAAGGCAGGCCAAAGCCCGAGATCGACTTGGCCATCGGCACCAGGTCCGGCACGACACCCATATCCTCGAACGAGAAGAACTTGCCACTGCGGCCACAACCGGCCTGGATATCGTCCAGGATCAGCAGGGCGCCATGGCGCTTGGCGATATCGGCCAGTTTCTGGACGAATTCGGTCGATGCGGCGTTCAGGCCGCCTTCGCCCTGGATCGTCTCCAGCATGATCGCCGCCGGTGCGTCGATCCCGCCCGAAGCGTCCGACAGCATCTGGTCCAGCAGGGCCGCGCTGTCCACGCCATCGGCATAGTCGTCATAGGGCATGCGCGTCACGCCGCTGGAATCCATGCCGGCGCCGCCGCGGTGATAACCGTTGCCGGTCGCGGCCAAGGCGCCCATGGTCACGCCATGAAAGCCGTTGGTGAAAGCGATGATGTTGGTGCGGCCCGTCGATTTGCGGGCGATCTTCATGGCGGCTTCGACGGCATTCGCGCCGGTCGGGCCCATGAACATCACGCGATGATCCATGCCGCGCGGCTTCAAGATGTGCTTTTCGAAAGCACCAAGGAAGTCCGCCTTGGTGGTCGTGTGCAGGTCCAGGCCATGCGCGATGCCGTCATTGGTGATGTGATCCACCAGCGCGGCCTTCATGTCCGGGTCGTTATGGCCATAGTTCAGCGACGAACAGCCGGCCAGAAAGTCGATATATTCGGTGCCGTCCTCGGCGCGCATGATCGACCCGCTGGCCGAGGTGAAGACATTCGGAATGCCCCGGCAATAGGATCGCGCTTCGCTTTCGCGGCGGGTGAAGATGGTCTTGTCGGTCTCAGTCGTCATCATGTCGTTGGACATAGGGTATCCTTTCGCATCAAGATGCGTTCTGAATTGCTTAGATATCTGAATGATCTCAGGCGGCCTTGGCCTGCGCGTCATCCGAGGGCAGGGTGATGGTCACCATGTGCTCGGTCGCGTGGCGGCCGCCGAAATGCCGGTGGCGCATGAAGTGGGGGTCATCGCTCAGCTTGCCGCCAGCGTGGCGGGCAAAGCTGCGGAACAGGCCCCAGGATGCGTCATTGTCCAGCGTGATCGTGGTGTTGATCCGGGTGGCATCCGCGCATTCGTCGCGGTTGATCAGATGCGTCAGCATCTTGCGTCCCAGTCCCAGACCGCGTGCTTTCTTGCCAACTGCGACCTGCCAGACGAAAAGGGCGTCTTCGTTCGGGATCATGTGACCCGAAATCCAGCCAACCACGTCGCCGTCGATTTCCGCCAGCACGCAAGTGTCGCGGAAATGTTCGGCCTGCACCAGATTGCAATACATCGAATTTTCATCCAGTGGCTTGCAGCTGCGCACCAGCTCCCAGATGGCGGCGCCATCGGTTGCGTCGGGCTTGCGCAGCGTCAACTGCTGGGGGCGTTCTATGTCTTGCACATCTTTGGGCATGGGCGACTAGGTCCTCAGTTGCTTCGGTGATCTAACTAATGAACTTGCCCTCTGGTTGCAAGAGAATCGCGAAAATTTGGGCCTTTTCAGCTAAGTAACTTAGATTTAAAGGCTTATTCCTGCTTTTCGACACGGGCCCGTGATGAAACCCGTTCGTCAAGTGAATTATTTACCTGATAAAGCACCCGGCATTGCCCTGCCGACCACCCGAATGGCATGATGGACCCCATGACGCAGCCCGCCCCCTATCCCCGAACGGATGACGCCCTGATCGCGCTGCGGCGCATTCTGAGGGCCACCGAACAGTATGAACGTGAACTGGCGCAATCGGCGCGGTTGACGCCGGCCAAGCTGCGCGTGCTGCAGATCCTTGCCGCCGCCGAGGGGCAGCGTGCGACACCCACGGCGCTCGCGGGCCGCATGGGCGTCAGCCAGGCCACCGTCACGGCGCTGGTCGATCAGCTGAACAAGCTGGGCCTGACATCGCGGGAACGGTCCATGACCGACCGGCGGCAGCTGCACGTGATCCTGACCGAAGGGGGCGCGCAGGCGTTACAGGATGCCCCCGACGCGCTGCAGCAGCATTTCGTCAAGGGCTTTCAAAGCATGCAGGACTGGGAACAATCCATGCTGGTCGCGGCATTGGAGCGTGTGGCCGCGATGCTGAACGCGCAGGGCATCGATGCCTCGCCCGTGTTGACATTGGGCGAGATCAGCCGCCCGCGCGGCTGATCCCCGTTTCAGGACGTCAGGCGTTGCTGCCCCAGGGGCCGTGGGTGTCCTGAACATCGTCCAAGCGTTCGAACCCGTGGGCGCCGAAGAAGTCGCGCTGTGCCTGCAGCATGTTGGCCGTGCCGCGCGCCGTGCGCATCATGTCGAACCACATCAGCCCCGAAGCCAGCGCGGGCAGGGCATGTCCGGCGGCAATCCCTTGGGACACGACCTGGCGCAGGGCGGGGACGCCCTGTTCGATCAGGTCGGCAAAGAACGGCGCCAGGATCAGGTTGCGATCGGGGTTTTCGGCCAGCGCATCCGCCATGTCGTTCAGCATCGAAGACCGGATGATGCAGCCCGCGCGCCAGACCTTGGCGATCTCGGGCAGGTCCAGCGTCCAGCCGAAGCGTTCGGACGCGCCCGAAATCATCGTGAAGCCCTGCGCATAGCACATGATCTTGCCGACGATCAGCGCCTGTTCCAGCGCCGATGGGTCCATGTCGCAGGGCTGGGGGGCGGCGCCAAAGCGGTCCTGACCGGCCTTGCGTTCATCCAGCCGGGCCGAGACGTTGCGCGCCATGACGGCGGCCTCGATCACGGGAATGGGGGCGGACAGGTGCTGAGCTTCGATGGCGGTCCAGCGGCCGGTGCCCTTCTGGCCCGCGCGGTCCAGGATGACATCGGGCATGGGCTTGCCGGTATGCTTGTCGGCGGCGGCGGTCACCTTGGCCGAGATCTCGATCAGATAGCTGGACAGCACGCCCTCGTTCCAGCCGGCGAAGACATCGGAAATGGCGCCCGCATCCATGCCCATGCCGTCGCGCATCAGGCCATAGACCTCGGCGATCATCTGCATGTCGGCATATTCGATGCCGTTATGGACCATCTTGACGAAATGGCCCGCCCCCGCGTCACCCATGCGCGCGGCGCAGGCTTCGCCGTCATCGGCCTTGGCCGAAATCGCGTCCATGACATGCGACACGCGGTCCCAATCGGCCGCATCGCCGCCGCCCATGATGGCCGGACCGTGACGGGCGCCTTCTTCGCCGCCCGAAACGCCCATGCCTAGGAAATGGAAGGGCAGGCCCGCGTCGCTGCGGCGGTTCGTGTCGTGGAAATCGGCATTGCCCGCGTCGATCACCAGGTCCTCGGCATCCAGCAGCGGGGTCAGCGCCTCCAGCTGGGCATCGACGGCGGGGCCTGCGGGCACCATCAGGATGATCGCGCGGGGCGGGGTGATGGCGGCCACGAAATCGGCCAGTCTCTCGGTCGGGATGACGCTGTCGGCCAGATCGCCCGCAGTTGCGTGAAACTTGCGCGTCACCTCGGTCGTGCGGTTCCAGACGGCGATGGGAAAGCCCTTTTCGGCGATGTTCAGCGCCAGCGCCGCCCCCATGGTTCCCAATCCGATCAACCCGATATTAGCCTGTGCCATCTATCCACCCTTCGCGGTTCACATCAATTTCGCCGCTGTCTACGCCAAGCGCGGGGTGGTGTCACGAGGGGCCGCCCGCGGGCAGGCAGATCAGCGTCTGAAGCCCCGTGGCCACATGGGTGCGCGCGTCGCCCTGATGGGCATGCACGTCCAGCTGACAGATGGTCAGCGTCCGCCCGGCCTTGATCACGCGCCCCACCGCCAGCAGCCAGTCGCCCCTGGCCGGTGCCAGCAGGTTCAGCTTAAATTCCGTGGTCAGGACAGTGCTGCCTTGGGGAAACTGAGTATATCCGGCAAAGCCGCCCGCCGTATCGGCCAGGGCCGAGGTCGCGCCCGCGTGGAAAAAGCCGTGATGCTGGGTCAGTTCCGGCCGGAAGGGCAGGCGCAGCGTCACCTCTCCGTGGCGGATGCAGGCGATCTCGACGCCAAGATGTCGCATCAGGCCCTGGGCGGCAAAGCTCTCCTCGACCCGGCGGATGATGTCGGAATGCAGCGGTTCATGGTCGGACATGCGGGCGCGCCTTTGTCTGGGAACAGGTGCGCCCAATCTGCACGGCGCCCCCTTGTTGCGATACCCCGTGCAAACCCGCCATGCGCCGGATGACGCAGGGTCGGAATGGCAAAACGGGGCCGATGACGGCCCCGTTCGCGGTCTTTGCGGACAGTCGCGTGGGCCTCAGCCGCGCAGGCGCAGCCCCGCCTGCAGCACCATCGTGCCCAGGACGATCTTGACCATGTCGCCCAGGATGAAGGGGGCGACGCCCACCGCCAGCAGCCGGTCCGAAGGCACGAAGCCCGACAGCCAGATCAGGCCGGGCACATAGATGGCGATCGTGCCCGCGATCAGCGCCAGGGCCTGCATCCCCAGGCCGCGACCGCGTGCCAGTGCGCCGGTCACGACCATGGCCAGCGCCATGCCGATCAGAAAGCCGGTGGTCGGGCCCGCCAGATAGGCCAGCCCCAGGCCGCGTTCGGGCGATCCGGCAAAGACCGGCAGCCCCGCGATGCCCGCCGCCATATAGGCCCCCATCGCCGCCAGGCCAAGGCGCGGGCCAAGCCCCGCCGCGATGACCAGCACCGCCAGCGTCTGAAGGGTCATCGGAACCGGCCAGAAGGGGACCTGCACCTTGGCACCCAGGGCGATCAGCGCCGCCGCCGCCAGGGTCAGGCCGATCTGCATGGCCGGGTTCCGGGTGTCGATAAGCGTCTTGGCGTGCTGCATGGGATATCCTTTTCCTGTCTGTCGAATCGCGATGGGCGGGCCGTCGCGCTTGCGCGCCATACTGAAACCAAGCCTGCCCTGCGGCAAGACCGGCCCTGCCGGCATCGGCGCATTTCATCCCCGACCCCGCCCGCCCGCATGTCATTTTCGTGAATTGTGCGACGATTAGCGTCCGCGGGCGTCTGTTTTCCCCCCGGAAAGGGTGCTAGACCCTGCGCCAAACGCATGCCGCGACAGAGGTTCGAGACATGGCTGACGACTATATCAAGGTGCCCCGCTTCATGGGCGGACCTGCCGGCTGGATCTCGATCCTGTTCCCGGCGGCACTCTTCATCTATTTCGCAGGTCTGCTGCCGCAGATCGCCGAGGCACCGGTCATGCGGGGCATCGACTGGGTGCCGTCGCTGGGCATCCGGCTGTCGGTGATTCTGGACGGCCTCAGCATGACCTTCGCGCTGCTGATCACCGGGATCGGGACGGCGGTGACGCTGTATTCGTCGCGCTATCTGGGCGATCACCCGCATTATCCGCGCTTTGTCAGCTATCTGCTGATCTTCATGGTGGGGATGCTGGGCCTGGTGCTGGCCGACAACCTGATCTCGGTCTTCGTCTTCTGGGAGGTCACGACGATCTCCTCCTACCTGCTGATCGGGTTCAATGCCGACAAGGCGGCGTCGCGGCGTTCGGCGCTGCAGGCGCTGCTGGTCACCGGGGCAGGGGGGCTGATCCTGCTGGCGGGCATCATCGTTCTGGGCAACATCGCCGGCAGCTATGAGCTGTCGGAAATCCTGCCCCAAGGCGACATGATCCGCGCCCACCCCTGGTATCTGGCGATCCTGCTGATGTTCCTGGCGGGGGCCTTCACCAAATCGGCGCAGGTGCCGTTCCAATTCTGGCTGCCCAATGCCATGGCCGCGCCGACGCCGGTTTCGGCCTATCTGCACAGCGCCACCATGGTGAAGGCGGGCGTCTTCCTGATGGCGCGGATGAATCCCGCGCTCGGCGGCACCGATGTCTGGTTCTGGGTGCTGACCATCTTTGGCGGCGTGACGGCGGTCTTCGCCTCGGTCATGGCGCTGCGCCAGACGGACATCAAGCAGGTGCTGGCCTATACCACGCTGATGGCGCTGGGCACGCTGACCATGTTCATCGGCGCGGGCACGCATTACGCGATCTCGGCGGCGATGCTGTTCCTGGTGGTGCACTCGCTCTACAAGGCTGCGCTGTTCCTGATGATCGGCATCGTGGACCATGCGACCGGCACGCGCGATGCGACGGTACTGCGGGGACTGGGCCGCGCGATGCCGTTGACCGCGCTGGCGGCGGCGCTGGCCGCGCTCAGCATGGCGGGCATCCCGCCGCTGATCGGGTTCGTCGGCAAGGAATACATGTACAAGGCCAGCCTGGGCCTGGATCAGGGCATGATCTGGGTGACGGCGATGACCTTCGCCGCCAGCGCGCTGATGTTCGTGGCGGGCGGGATCGTGGCGCTGAAGCCCTTCCGCGGTCAGCTGGCCGACACGCCCCACAAGGCGCATGAAGGCCCGTGGCAGATGCTGGCGGGGCCCCTGGTCCTGGGCGCGCTGTCGCTGACCTTCGGCCTGATGCCGGACCTGCTGGGCCAGTACATCGTCGGCCCCGCGGCCCGCGCCGTCTATGGCCCGCACGAGGATCTGCACCTGCACCTGTGGGGTGGCTTCAACATGGCGCTGTACCTGTCGCTGGCGACCTTCGCGGCGGGCCTGCTGATCTATCTGGTCCATGTGCCGGTCCGCAATGCGCTGACCCGGTTCGAAACCCGCAATCCGATCGATTTCGACGCGGGGTGGGACCGACTGCTGGACGGCTTCAAGGCCTTTGCCGCATGGCAGACCGGCCTGATCCAGACCGGCAGCCTGCAGCGCTATATGTCGGTGATCTTCCTGACCTTCATCGTGCTGGTGGGGGGCACCTATCTGGCCAAGGGCGCCTTCGACGGCAATTTCGCCCTGGCGCAGGCCGAGGCGCATCCAGTCCAGTGGACGGTGCTGGCGCTGATCGCCGTGGGTTCGGTTCTGGTGGTCTGGACGCACAGCCGGATGACGGCCGTTGCCGGGATGGGCGTGGTGGGCATCGGCGTGTCGCTGATCTTCATCATCTTCGCCGCCCCGGACGTCGCCATCACCCAGCTGCTGGTCGAGGTTCTGGTCGTCGTGCTGGTCAGCCTTGTCATGCTGCGCCTGCCTTACCTGCCGCGCCGGTCGTCCAAGACCTTCCGCACCGGCCATGCCGTCATCGCGGGCGGCGTGGGGCTGGTGACCACCTTCCTGATGATCTCGGTCCTGGGCAGCGATTTCGATCCGCGCCTGACCGCCTTCTTCGAGGAAGCGTCCTATCCCGAGGCCCATGGCCGCAACATCGTCAACGTGATCCTGGTCGATTTCCGCGCGCTGGACACCTTCGGCGAAATCACCGTGGTGACGATGGCGGCCATCGCCGCCTATGCGCTGCTGCGCGGCACCCGCAAGGCCGTTCCGCAAGACGAGAGGGAGACCTGAGATGCAGTCGCTGATCCTGACCACGACCACGCGCCTTCTGGTCGCGCTGCTGCTTGTCTTTTCGGTCTATGCGCTGCTGCGCGGCCACAACCTGCCCGGCGGCGGCTTCATCGGCGGGCTGATCGGGGCCACGGCCTTCATCCTCTATGCCCTCGCGGCCTCGGTCGAGGATGCGGCGCGCGCCCTGAAGGTCGATCCCGCGAACGTGGCCATGCTGGGTGTCGGCGTCGCGGGCCTTGCCGGCCTGTCGGCAGGGCTGGCGGGCCAGCCCTTCTTCACCGGCCAGTGGTTCTTCCTTTTCGCCGAGGATGGCGGAAAGGGGATCCCCCTCTCCTCGGTGCTTGTCTTCGACATCGGTGTCTACATGGCCGTCTTTGGCGGCATCCTGACCCTGGTCTTCGCCCTGGAAAGGGAGATCTGATCATGGAACTGCTGCTTGCAATCACCATCGGCATCGTCGTGGCCACATCCATCTATCTGATGCTGGACCGCAACGTGCTGCGCTTTCTGTTCGGGCTGGTCCTGCTGTCGAACGCGGTCAACCTGGTGATCTTTGCCGCCGGTCGCCTGACCGCGGGCGCGCCCCCCCTGATCGCGGACGGCGCCTATGCCCCCGATGGGCCGGTCGCCAACGCGCTGCCGCAGGCGCTGGTCCTGACGGCCATCGTCATCGGCTTTGGCCTTCTGGCCTTCACGCTGGCGCTGGTCTATCGCACCTACAAGACCCTTGGCACCGTCAACAGCGACGAAATGCGCCTGGCCGAGCCCGAGGAAACCCATCAATGAGCTGGCTTCTTGTCTATCCGATCATCATTCCCATGATGACCGCCGTCGCCTCCTATCTGTTCCGCCGTTCGCCTGCCGGACGCTGGATCTCGCTTGCGGGAACGGCGATGCTGCTGCTGGCCAGCGGGCTGTTGATGGCCAACGTGCTGCCCCAGGGCGTGATCTCGGCGCAGATGTCGAACTGGCGGGCGCCCTTCGGGATCACGCTGGTCGCCGATTACCTCAGCGCGGTGATGGTCGTCATCACCGCCATCACCGGCCTCGCCACCGTGGTCTATTCCTTCGCCGAAATCCCCCGGCGGTTGGAGGAACTGGGCTTTCACGCCCTGCTGCAGGTGTTGCTGGTGGGGGTCTGCGGCGCCTTCCTGACGGGCGATCTGTTCAACCTCTATGTCTGGTTCGAGGTGATGCTGATCTCCAGCTTCGGCCTGCTGGTTCTGGGCGGATCGCGCGAACAGCTGGATGGCGGCATCAAGTATGTCACGCTGAACCTGATCTCGACGATCATGTTCCTGACGGGCATCGGCCTCCTTTACGGCATCACCGGCACGCTGAACATGGCCGACCTGCACCTGGCCGTGCGCGAGGTGGAAAACACCGGCCTGCTGACCACCATTGCCGTGATGTTCATGGTGGCCTTCGGGGTCAAGGCGGCGATGTTCCCGCTGTTCTTCTGGCTGCCCGCATCCTATCACACGCCGCCCGTCGCGGTGTCGGCGATCTTTGCGGGCCTGTTGACCAAGGTGGGCGTCTATGCGCTGATCCGCGCCTTCACGCTGATCTTCGATCAGGATGTGGGCTTTACCCACACGATCCTTCTGTGGCTGTCGGTCATCACCATGGTGACGGGCGTCCTTGGCGCGGCCGCCATGAACGATTTCCGGCGCATCCTGTCCTTCCACATCATCAGCCAGATCGGCTACATGATCCTGGGCCTGGCGATCTATACGCCGCTTGGCCTGATGGGGGCGGTCTTCTATCTGGTGCACCACATCATCGTGAAGGCGAACCTGTTCTTCGTGGCCGGTGTCGCCAAGCGCATCGCCGGCTCGACCGAGCTGTCGCGCATCGGCGCGCTTTATGCCCATGCGCCGCTTCTGGCCTTCCTGTTCCTGATCCCCGCATTCTCGCTGGCGGGCTTTCCGCCGCTGTCGGGCTTCTGGGCCAAGTTCATCGTCGTCAAGGCGGCGCTGGACCTGGACATGTGGGTCGTCGGCGGCCTGGGGCTGGCGGTCGGCCTGCTGACGATCTTCTCGATGACCAAGATCTGGGGGGCGGCCTTCTGGCCCGACCATCCCGACGGGATCCAGCCGCGCCTGTCGGACATCCCGGTCGGCCATCGGCTGGCGCTGATGCTGCCCATCGCGGCGCTGGCCGCGATGACCTGCATCATCGGCGTCTTCCCCGAGCCTTTCGTCCAGTTCGCAGAAACCGCCGCCGGTCAGCTTCTTGACCCCAGCGACTATATCGAGACCGTTTTGGGGGTGCAGCCGTGAACCTCTTTGCCATCAACATGTTCCTGGCCTTTGCCTGGGTGGCGCTGACCGGGGGCGTGACCCTGTCGGGTCTGCTGACCGGCTTCGTGATCGGCCTGGCGGCGATGTGGCTGGTCCGGCCGCTGTTCCCGTCGTCGCGCGGTTATTTCAGGCGGCTGTATTACTGGGCGCGGCTGGTCGTGATGTTCATCTATGAACTGGTCGTCAGCTCGTTTTCCGTGGTCAGCGACGTCTTCACCCCCGGCCAGAACAGCAAGCCCGCACTGATCGCCATCCCCCTGAACGTGACCACCGACCTGCAGATCACCATGCTGGCCAATTTCATCTCGCTGACGCCGGGCACGCTGAGCCTCGATGTTTCCGATGATCGCAAGACGCTCTATATTCATGCGATGTTCGGCGACGACCCCGAGGCGATCCGCGCACAGATCCGCGACCATTTCGAGGTCTGGGTCCGCGAGGCAACGGAGTGAGCATCATGAGCCTTCTTGACGACGTCATCCTGCTGGGCTTCGCCCTTGTCATCCTCGGCGTGATCCTGGCCGCGTTCCGGCTGATCAAGGGTCCGACGCTGGCCGACCGGATCGTGGCGCTGGACCTGATGACCATCCAACTGGTCGCCTTTGGCGGTCTTGCCGCCCTGCAGGCGGGCAGCGCGGCGTTTCTGGACGTGGCCGTCGTGCTGGCGCTTGTGGGCTTTCTGGCCACCGTCTGCCTGGCGCGCTATCTGGAGCGGCGCATCACGCTGAAATCCATCGACCTGCAAAAGGCCAAGGAAAAGGAAAAGGCATGATCCTGGAACTGATCATCGCGGCGCTGACCGTGGGGGGCGGCTTCTTCTGTCTTGGCGCGGGTCTGGGCGTCCTGCGGCTGCCCGACCTTTTGAACCGGATGCATGCCTCGACCAAGGCGGGCACGCTGGGGGTGGGGATGATCCTGCTGGCCGTGGGCCTTGCCTTCGACGAGGCGACCGTTTTCGCCCGTGCCATGGCCGCCTTCCTGTTCGTGCTGTTGACGGCCCCGGTCGCGGCGCATCTGATCGGGCGCGCCGCCTTCCGCACTGGCGTTCCCATGGCGCCCGGCACCGCCTGCGAACCGGGCGTCGCCGAAGCCCTGCGTTCCCGCCCCGCCGATGCCGAGGAGTGAAGCCGCCTGACGATCACGCGACGAACGGGCACGCGACGAACGGGGGTTTCCAAATTGTCGGGCCGGGCGTAAATCTGGCCGAAAGGCGGACGAACCGCCGCATCTGAAAGAGCCGTATGAGCCAGGACATCCCCACGATCACCCGCACAGAAGAGCTTGCGCGCTTCTGTGAGGCCGCCAAATCCGCCCCTTATGTCACCGTCGACACCGAGTTCCTGCGCGAGCGGACCTATTGGTCCAAGCTGTGCCTGATCCAGCTGGCCGTCCCGCCCGCAGGCGGCCCCAAGGCCGAGGGCGGCGAAGCCGTGCTGGTCGATCCGCTGGCCGACGGTCTGTCGCTGGAGCCGCTTTACGATCTGTTCCGTCATCAGGATACGGTCAAGGTGTTCCATGCCGCACGTCAGGACCTGGAAATCTTCTTCCACGACGCGCAGATCTTTCCGACGCCCCTGTTCGACACGCAGGTCGCAGCCATGGTCTGCGGGTTTGGCGAACAGGTCGGTTACGAAACGCTGGTGCGCAAGATCGCCCGCGCCAACCTGGACAAGTCGTCGCGCTTCACCGACTGGTCGCTGCGGCCCTTGTCGGATGCGCAGAAGGCCTATGCGCTGGCCGATGTGACCCATCTGCGCGTCATCTATGAATATCTGGCGGCGGAACTGGCCAAGACCGGGCGCGATGCCTGGGTCGCCGAGGAAGTCGCGGTTCTGGAAAACCCCGAGACCTATATCACCCGCCCCGAGGAGGCTTGGCTGAAGGTGCGCACCCGCACCAATTCGCCGCGCTTTCTGGCGATCCTGCGCGAGCTGGCCAAGTTCCGCGAGGCCTATGCCCAGGCCCGCGACATCCCGCGCAGCCGCGTCTACAAGGATGACGCGATGATCGAGGTGGCTTCGACCAAGCCGCAATCCGAAGGCGATCTGGGCAAGTCGCGCCTGCTGCTGCGCGAGGCGCGCAAGGGCGACATCGCCGCCGGCATCATCGCCGCCGTCAAGGCCGGGTTGGAAAGCAAGGATCTGCCTCAGCCCAAGGGCGAGGAACCGGGCAAGCCCGGCAATGCCGCGCTGTCGGACCTGCTGCGGGTGCTGCTGAAGGCCAAGGCCGATGCGGCGGGCGTCGCGCCCAAGCTGATCGCCTCCTCGGCCGATCTGGACGCGATCGCCACCGGCGAACGCGACCTGCCGGCGTTGAAGGGCTGGCGGGCCACCGTCTTTGGCAATGACGCGCTGCGCTTGGCGGCGGGTGAAATCGCGCTCTCGGCCCAGAACGGGGCAGTCAAGGTCGTTCCGGCCTGAAGGCTCAGCCCCGGTCGTCGTCAGGCGTCCGGGGCGTGATCACCCTGAACATGGCGCGGCGTTCCTCGGGGGTGCTGGCGGCTGGCGCCGGGGTCGGGGCAGGGGCGAAACCCTTGCGTTCCTCGGCAAATCCCATGACCGAGGGAGAGGGGGCAAGCGTCGCGCCCCCGTCGATCACCGGCAAAACCTCATCCTCGACCAGATCGAAGCGCCGGGGTGCCACGCCGGTATCGCCCGTGGCGATCAGGCAGCCAAGCGCCCGCGTCACGTCCCCCAGATCGGATCGCAGCGGCAACAGCATCATCTGCGCCCGCAATTCGGGGCGCGCATATTCCGATTTCGCGGCCAGCGTCAGATGCGCGATCTGCGGGGCCTTGAAGACGCTTTCCAGAACATCGGAAAAGCGCCCGCGCGAACTGGTGTTCAGAAAGGCGCAGATCGGCATGCCGCGCACCTCCATGCCCATCAGGTCGATCAGATGACGCCCGGCCAGACGCAGGCGGCCTGCGCCCGGCGCGATGCGTTCCAGGATGAAGGCATAATCCAGCGCCCGCGCGATGCCGCGCGGGTCCACATCCGTGCGGGCGGGAACCGCGCGACCCATGCGCAGGCTGTCCCAATATTGCCGCATCTCGCGCTGGATGCGTTCGGGATTGCATGTTTCGTAATCCTGCAGATGCAGGACGCGGCCCGCATCCAGCGGCCTGACATTGCCCGCAGGCGTGTTCGTCGTGTCGTCGCGATCGGGCACCGATGACCTCTGACCAGTTTGCCGGGCACTGCCTGTGCCGCCCGGTTTGCATCATATGATTACCCGCAAGCGGGCAATTCGCACAGTCCTTTCATGAACGGATGGTTAAGCCGGATTGTTGCATCTGCATCAAATGCCCGCGACATTGCCGGGGACCGATCCGGGGGTTGACCGATGCCCGCGCTTTGGGCCATGCCCTTGCCAAAGCGCCAAGACATGAACGAAGGACCCCGAAGATGATGAACCGCACGGGCCTGATGATCATCCTGTCCTCGCCCTCGGGGGCAGGGAAATCGACGCTGGCGCGGCGGTTGATGGATTGGGACCCGACGCTCAGCTTTTCGGTCTCGGCCACCACGCGCCCCCCGCGCGAAGGCGAGATCGACGGGGTGCATTACTTCTTCACCTCGCGTCAGCAGTTCCGCACCCTGGTCGAAACCGACCAGATGCTGGAACATGCCGAGGTCTTCGGGAATTTCTATGGAAGCCCGCGCAGCCCCGTCGAAAAGGCCATGAATGACGGCCGCGACACGCTGTTCGACGTCGATTGGCAGGGCGGGCAACAGATCCGCGCTTCGGCGCTTGGCGGGCATGTGGTGTCGATCTTCGTCCTGCCGCCTTCGCTTCCGGAACTGGAACGGCGCCTGCGCAGCCGCGGCCAGGACAGCGAGGAAGTCATCGCGGGCCGCATGCTGAAAAGCCGGGACGAGATCAGCCATTGGGCCGAATACGATTACGTGCTGGTCAATGATGATCTGGACCGGACGGAAACGCATCTGCGCGCCATTCTGACCGCCGAACGCCTGCGCCGCGACCGCCAGGCGGGCCTGGGCGGCTTCGTCAAGAACCTGATGGCCGAGGACCTGTGATGAACTGGACGCTGGACGACATCGCGCCGCGCATCGCGGCATCCGCTTGGGCCGCCCCCGATGCGCAGATCATCGGCAACGTTGTGCTGGGGGAGGCGGCCTCGGTCTGGTTCGGGGCCGTGCTGCGCGGCGACAACGAGGAGATCCGCGTCGGTACCGGCAGCAACGTGCAGGACTTGTGCTGCCTGCATACCGATCCCGGCCATCCGCTGGTCATCGGGCGCGACTGCACCATCGGCCATCGCGCCATGCTGCATGGCTGCACCATCGGGGACGGGTCGTTGATCGGCATGGGGGCCACGGTCCTGAACGGCGCCGTCATCGGCGCGGGCGCGCTGATCGGGGCGGGCGCGCTGATCGCCGAGGGCAAAGAGATCCCGGCGGGCGCGCTGGTCATGGGTGCGCCGGGCAAGGTGATCCGGATGCTGGACCCGGATGCCATCGCGGCGCTGCGGGCTTCGGCGGCGCGTTACCGGGCCAATGCGGCGCGGTTCCGCGACGGGCTGCGGGCGGCCGACTGATGTGTGCATGGCGGCGGATGACGGGGTTTCTGGACGGGGTGCCGGTGCCCATGCTGGCCGTCGATCACGGCGCGCGGGTGGTGGCGGTCAACGGCCAGGCGCAGGCGCTGTTCGGCAAGGATCTGGTGAACCGGCCCTTTGTCACGGTGCTGCGCCAGCCGGGCGTCGTGCAGGCGGTGGATTGGGTCCTGAACCCCGACGCCATGCCCGCCCCAGCCCCCGATCCCGCCCTGCCGACGCCGCCCGAGGGCGTGGTGACCCTGCGCGCGCAATTCGGTGCTGACGGGCGTGACATCCTGGCCGAGGTGACGGTCGCGCCCCTGCCGTCGGGGATGGGGCGGGGGGCCACGATCGCCGTCGTCGACCGGTCGGTCGCCGAAGAGGCCGAACAGATGCGTCGCGATTTCGTGGCCAATGTCAGCCATGAACTGAAGACGCCCCTGACCGCGATGATCGGCTTCATCGAGACGCTGCGCGGTCCCGCCCGCGACGATGCCCGCGCCCGCGACCGGTTTCTGGACATCATGGAGCGCGAGGCGGGCCGCATGAACCGGCTGATCAGCGACCTTCTGTCGCTGAGCCGCGTCCAGGCCGAGGAACGCCGCCGCCCCTCCAAGCAGATCGATCTGGCCGGGGTGATCCGGGGTGTCGTGACGATGATGACGCCGCGCGCCGAGACCGCCGGATTGCGGATCGTCACCGAAGGCCTGGAAGGCCCGGTCCGCCTGCCTGGGGATGCCGACCAGCTGACGCAGGTCTTCCAGAACCTGATCGAGAACGCCATCAAATACGGTGCCGGCGGCGCCGAGGTCCGCATCACCATGACGCGCATCGCCCATGAGCCGCTGCTGCGTGGTCCGGGCTGGGCCGTCACCGTCGCCGACCAGGGCGAGGGGATCGAGGAACAGCATCTGCCGCGTCTGACGGAACGTTTCTATCGCGTGGACACGCATCGGGCGCGGGCGCAGGGCGGGACGGGTCTGGGCCTGTCCATCGTCAAGCATATCATCAACCGCCACCGGGGTCGGCTGCGCATCGAAAGCACGCGCGGAGACGGCAGCCGTTTCACCGTGATCCTGCCCGAAGGGCTGGCACGCGGCTGAACGCCCCCCTCGCGCTTTGGCGGGCCATGGCCTATAAGCGCGCCATATCCATCCACGAGGGAACCGTCATGTCGCAAACATCGCAGGTCGATCCGGCCAAGCTGGCCGCCGCCAAGGCCGCCGTGGCCCTGGTCGAGGACGGAATGCGGCTGGGCCTGGGCACCGGATCGACCGCCAGCATCATGGTGCGCGAACTGGCCGCCCGCGTGGAGGCCGAAAACCTGACGTTGCGCTGTGCGGCGACCTCGAAGGCGACGGCCGATCTGGCGACCGAACTGGGCATCGCGATCGAGACGCTGGACCAGATCGGCTGGCTGGACATGACCATCGACGGCGCCGACGAGGTCGACCCCGATCTGCACCTGATCAAGGGCGGCGGGGCGGCGCATCTGCGCGAAAAGATCGTCGCCTATGCCAGCGACCGCATGGTCGTCATCGCCGATCCCGGCAAGGTCGTGGAAACGCTCGGCGCCTTTCCCCTGCCGGTCGAGGTCCTGCAATTCGGCTTCGAGACCACCCGCAAGCTGATCCGCCGCGCGCTGGAGGGGCTGGATCTGGGTGAACACGACATCCTGCAGCGCCTGCAGGGCAGCGACGCCCTGATCACGGATGAAGGCAACTATATTCTGGACCTGCATCTGCAGGTCATCCCCGATGCCCCCGCGCTGGCCCGCGCGCTGGCGGCCATCCCCGGCGTCGTCGAACACGGGCTGTTCCTGGGCACCTGCGACCTGGCCATCATCGGCCGCGCCGACGGCACGGTTGTGGAACTGGCCCGCGATGCCGATATCGACGCCGACATGCTGGCCCACGAAGGAGAATGAACGCGTGACTTTCGACTATGATCTGTTCGTCATCGGTGGCGGCTCGGGCGGTGTGCGCGCGGCGCGGATCGCGGCCGGTGAACATGGCGCAAAGGTCGGCCTGGCCGAGGAAAGCCGCCTGGGCGGCACCTGCGTCATCCGCGGCTGCGTCCCAAAGAAGCTGATGATCTTTGCATCGCAGGCCGGCAACATGCAGGCCGAGATGCAGGGCTATGGCTGGCCCGATGCGAAAACCGGCGATTTCAGCTGGGAGATCTATCGCGAAAAGCAGGATGCCGAACTGACCCGGCTGGAACTGATCTATCGCGCCGGCCTGGAACGTGCGGGCGTCGAGGTCCACGACCAGCGCGCCAAGCTGGCCGATCACCACACGGTCGAACTGGCCGACGGCACGCGCAAGACCGCCAAGCATATCCTGATCGCGACGGGCGGGCGTCCCGCCAAGATCGGCGTGCCCGGCGAGGAACACGCGATGATCTCGGACGATCTGTTCCTGATGGAGGAACTGCCCAAGCGGGTGCTGCTGGTCGGCGGCGGTTTCATCGCCTGCGAATTCGCGACCATCCTGGCGGGCTTGGGCGTCGAGACGGTCCAGGCCTATCGCGGCGATGCGGTCCTGCGCGGCTTCGACCGCGAGGCGCGCGACCTGGCGACGCTGCAGCTGTCGCATCAGGGTATCGATCTGCGGCTGGGGATCACGCCCACGCGGCTGGACAAGGGTGCCGACGGCATCACGGTGTCCTTTGACGATGACAGCACCGACCGCTTTGACGCTGTGATGTTCGCCACCGGTCGCGACCCCTATAGCTGGGGCCTGGGGCTGGAGAACACCGAGGTCAGGACCGGTCCCGACGGTTCGATCCTGGTGGACGAATGGTCGCAGACCAGCGTGCCGTCGGTCTTTGCCGTGGGCGACGTCACGAACCGCGTCAACCTGACGCCGGTGGCCATCCGCGAAGGCCACAGCTTTGCCGACACGGTCTTTGGCAACAAGCCCCGCACCGTCGATCACAGCATCGTTGCCAGCGCCGTCTATCTGCGCCCCCATGAACTGGGCAGCGTCGGCCTGACCGAGGAAGAGGCCGTGCTGCACGGTCCGGTGGATGTCTATTCGACCGTGTTCCGGCCCATGCGGTCGATGTTCGCGGGCAGCGACGCGCGGATGATGATGAAGCTGCTGGTCGATCCCAAAACCGACAAGGTGCTGGGATGTCACATTTTCGGCCCCGAGGCCGGCGAGATGATCCAGCTGGCAGCGATCCCCATCGGCATGGGCGCGACCAAGGCGCAGTTCGACGCCACCATCGCCGTGCACCCCACCGCCGCCGAGGAACTGGTGACGATGCGCCAGCCCTCGCGGCGTCATGACGGCGTGCCGGGCTGACATTCGCGCGGGGCGCGGCCCTCTGCCGCAGTGGCGGGGGGCTGCAAGGGTTGACATTTGCCCTGCGCGCCCCAGTTTTCAACTAGCGGAATTTACAACGAAAGAAGGTCGATCGGATGGCTAATCAGGGCCCCTGGGGCGGAGGCGGCGGAGGAAACGGCGGCGGTGATGACGAGGATCGCGGCAAGCGGCCTTCCAACCGACCATGGGGCGACAAGCAGCCCCCCAACGGGCCGCGTCGTCCCGGTCAGGGCGATCCGCAACGCCCCGAGATCGACGAGCTGATGAAGAAGGGCCAGGAACGCCTGCGCGTCCTGATGGGCGGTCGCGGCACGGGCGGCGGCACCGGCAATGGCGGCGGGCGCGGTCCTTCGGGTCCGAATTTCGGCCTGAACCGCAGCACGCTGGCCGTCGCGGGCCTTGCGGCGGTGGCATTGTGGGCATTTTCCAGCTTCTACCGGGTGCAGACCAACGAGCAGAGCGTCGAGTTCCTGTTCGGCCGCGCTGTCGCCGTCGGCACCGAGGGTCTGAATTTTGCCCCTTGGCCCTTCGTCACCGCCGAGGTCGTGTCCGTGACCAACGAACGCACCACGGAGATCGGCACGGGCCGTGCCGGGCCCATGGACAGTGGGCTGATGCTGACCCGCGACCAGAACATCGTGGACATGGAATACCAGGTCGTCTGGAACATCCGCGACCCCGAGATGTATCTGTTCAACCTGGCAGATCCCGCCGACACGATCCGCGCCGTGGCCGAATCCGCCATGCGCGACATCATCGCCCGCAGCGAACTGGCGCCGATCCTGAACCGTGATCGCGGTTCCATCGCCACCGACCTGCGCGAGGCCGTGCAATCGACGCTGGACGAATACCAGTCGGGCATCAACGTCATCCGCGTCAACCTGGACCGCGCCGACCCCCCCGAGGAGGTCATCGACGCCTTCCGCGAGGTTCAGGCGGCCCAGCAGGAACGCGACCGCCTGGAGAAGGAAGCCGACGCCTATGCCAACCGCGTTCTGGCCCAGGCCCGCGGTGACGCGGCCCAGACCCTGGAACAGGCCGAAGGCTATCGCGCCCAGGCGGTCAACAATGCCGCCGGTGAAGCCGCGCGCTTCAATTCGATCTATGAGGAATATGTGAACGCTCCCGAAGTCACCCGTCGCCGGATGTATCTGGAGACGATGGAAGATGTCCTGGGTGGCGTGAACAAGATCATCATCGGCGAAGGCCTGAACGAAGGGTCCGGACAGGGCGTCGTGCCCTATCTGCCGCTGGATCAGCTGCGACCCAATAACACCGGAGGGACGAACTGATGGCATCCGCGAAGAAAGCTCTCTCGGTTCTGGCCATCCCGGCACTGGTCGTGGTGGCGGTCGTGGCCGCATCGTCGCTGTTCATCGTGGATGAACGCGAAAAGGCGCTGGTCCTGCGTCTGGGCCGGGTGGTCGACGTGCAGGAAACGCCGGGTCTGGGGTTCAAGCTGCCCTTCATCGACAATGTCGTGAAATATGACGGGCGCATCCTGGGCCTGCCGACCAGCCCGCTGGAGGTCACGCCGCTGGACGACCGCCGCCTGGTGGTCGACGCCTTTGCCCGTTGGCGCATCACCGATCCGGTCCGCTTCCGTCAGGCCGTCGGCGCCGCCGGCGTGCAGGCCGCGCAGCAGCGGCTGCAGCCGATCGTGGTCGATGCCATCCGTGGCGTCTTGGGGACCGTGCCCTCGACCACGGTGCTGTCGAATGACCGCACGACGCTGATGAACCAGATCCGCGACGAGGCCCGCAGCAATTCGGGCGGTCTTGGGGTGGAAATCATCGACGTCCGCCTGACCCGGACCGACCTGCCCGAGCAGAACCTGAACGCCACCTATGGCCGGATGCGGGCCGAGCGTCAGCGCGAGGCCGCAGACGAGATCGCCCGCGGCGGCGAAGCCGCACAGCGCGTCCGCGCCGCAGCAGACCGGACGGTGGTCGAGCTGACCTCGGAAGCCAGCCGCCGCGCCGAGATCGTCCGAGGCGAGGCCGATGCGCAGCGCAACGCGATCTATGCCGACGCCTATGGCCGCGATCCGGAATTCTTTGCCTTCACCCGGTCGCTGACCTCGTATCAGCGGGCGCTTGGCGGGGAAAACAGCTCGATGGTGATCCAGCCGGACAGCGAATTCTTCACCTATCTGTCCGATGATGGCGGCGAAAACGCCAACCCGGCCTCGACCCCCGTGCCGCCGGGCAATTCGGCGCAGAACGTCACGGCGCCCCGGCCCGAAGCCGAGGCCGAGGACGAGGATCTGGTCACCCCCGAGGTCACCGATCGCGAGGGAAACCGTCTGGGCGAGGCTGCGGGCGTACGCCTGACCCCCGTTCCCGAAAGCCTGGCGACCCCGCCGCAGCAGCAATCCGAAATCGTGGCCCCCGGGGCGCCGATCCAAGATGCGCCCGCGGACGGGGCCGACGACCAGCCAGAGACGCAGGACGATGCTCCGGCAGTCGAACCAGCGCCTGACGCCACCCCCGAAGAAGCCGCCCCCGAGGAGGCTGATCCGCAGGAAACCACCCCGGCGAATTGATGGAACAGCGGACGGGCGGGGGGAAACCTCCGCCCGTTCCTGCAACATAAATCACGATCAGTTCACGGGCTGCGAGCGTGATTTATTTGCAACTTTCCGTCGAATTGCGTTCAACTTCTGCCGCAGCTTCGCGGTCACGCGCTGCCCTGCTGCTTTCGAAACATGAGGACGTTCAGCATGAAATCGCTATTTCCGCGCCATCTGATGACCGCATCGGCGCTGGCCCTTGCCGTGGGCCTTGGTTACGCAGGCGCGCAGCAGACCGAACCTGCCAATGACGACGTGTCGCCCCAAGTCAGCCAGCAGGCGCAGGATGCGGCCGAAAAGAACCAGCCCCTTGGCATGGATGCCGCCCAGGCCGACACCGCGCAGGTCATGCCGGGCAGCTTTGCCGATCTGACCGAACAGGTGTCGCCGGCGGTGGTGAACATCACGACCACCTCGGTCGTGTCACAGCCGACCCGCGGCGGGCCGGCCTTCCCCGAGGGCAGTCCGTTTTCCGACCTGTTCCGCGAATTCGGGTTCCCGGGCATGCCCGAAGGCCCCGAAGGCGGTCCGATGCAGCGCGCGCCGCAGCGGTCCAACGCCTTGGGGTCCGGGTTCGTGATTTCGGCCGACGGCTATATCGTGACGAACAACCATGTCATCGACGGCGCCGATCAGATCGAGATCGAGTTCTATTCGGGTGAAACCCTGCCCGCCGAGGTGGTGGGCACCGACCCCAACACCGACGTGGCGCTGCTGAAGGTCGAAAGCGACAAGGCCATTCCCTTCGTGGGCTTCGGAAACAGCGACGATGCCCGCGTGGGGGATTGGGTCCTGGCGCTTGGCAACCCCCTGGGGCAGGGCTTCTCGGCCAGTTCGGGGATCGTGTCGGCGCGCAATCGCGAATTGTCGGGCACCTATGACGACTATCTTCAGACCGACGCCGCCATCAACCGCGGCAACTCGGGCGGGCCGCTGTTCAACCTGAACGGCGAGGTGATCGGCGTGAACACCGCCATCCTGTCGCCCAATGGCGGCTCGATCGGGATCGGCTTTTCGATGGCGTCGAATGTCGTGTCGCAGGTCGTCGATCAGCTGCGCGAATTCGGCGAAACCCGCCGCGGCTGGCTGGGCGTCATGATCCAGGACGTCACCCCAGAAATGGCCGAGGCGATGAACCTGGACGCCGAGGGCGGCGCGATGATCACCGACGTGCCCGAAGGCCCCGCCCGTGATGCGGGCCTCGAGACCGGCGATGTCATCGTGGCCTTCGACGGCCAGCCCGTCGAGGATACGCGCGGCCTGGTGCGCCGCGTCGCCGAGGCTCCCTCGGGCGATACCGTGCAGGTCGAGATCGTGCGCGAGGGCGAGAGCCAGATCATCGACGTGACCTTGGGACGCCGGGAAACCGCCCAGGGCGAAGGCGGCGGCGGCACGGCCACCGAAGAACCGACCGAAACCGACCTGCTGGGCATGTCCCTGACGCCTCTGACGCCCGAAATGGCGCAGGAACTGGGCGTGTCGCGCGACACCAGGGGCGTGGCGATCACCGATGTCGATCCCGAAGGCGCTGCCGCCGACAAGGGTCTGGCACCGGGCGATGTCATCACCGACGTGAACCAGCAGAAGGTCACCACCATCAAGGAACTGCAGGACCGCGTCGCCGAGGCGCGCGATGCGGGCCGCAAGTCGGTCCTGATGCTGATCCGCCGCGGGGGCGAGCCGCTGTTCGTGGCGCTGACACTGTCGGAGGACGAAGAACCGGCCGAATGATTGCGGTCCGATGACAAGACAAGGGGGCGGTCCTTCGGGGCTGCCCCTTTTCAAATCAGCGCCGAGCGACTAACTCGGCCGGGGAAACAAGGGAACAAGCGACATGGCGAAGATTACCTATATCGAACATAACGGCACCCGCCACGACGTCGAGGTCCGCCCCGGCATGACCGTGATGGAGGGCGCGCGCGACAATGGCGTTCCGGGCATCGATGCCGATTGCGGCGGCGCCTGCGCCTGTTCGACCTGCCATGTCTATGTCGATCCCACATGGCTGGACAAGCTGCCCCCCCGCGACCCGATGGAGGAGGACATGCTGGATTTCGCCTATCAGCCCGATCCCGCCCGTTCGCGTCTGACCTGCCAGATCAAGGTCACCGAAGATCTGGACGGCTTGGTCGTCCAGCTGCCCGAACGCCAGATCTGATTTCAGCGCCCGGCTGGAACGTGATGCCGCGCCGCCCGGAAACGGGCGCGCGGTTTTTTCATGTCCGAAGGTGGTGCGGGCGGGGCACATGCAGTTGGAAAAATATTCCGCAATGCTCGCATCGCCGGTTGTGCCCGCCGGACCGCGCCGCTAAGGCCAGCCCCGAACGGATGGCGCATGTTTCATGCGCGACAGGAGGGTGATTTGAAGGTTCTGGCACGGTTTTCACAGTTCGTCGGCAATACATTTGCGCTTTGGGTCCTGCTTTTCGCGGTGCTGGGTTTCGTGATGCCCGAAACCTTCCGTCAGCTGACGCCGTGGATCGTGCCGCTCTTGGGGATCATCATGTTCGGGATGGGCCTGACCATTTCGGGCCGCGATTTCGCCGAAGTCTTCCGCCGCCCCGTCGATGTGGGCATCGGGGTCGTGTCGCAATTCCTGATCATGCCGCTGCTGGCGGTGATCCTGACCCGCATCATCCCGATGTCGCCCGAGGTTGCGGCGGGCGTCATTCTGGTCGGCTGCTGCCCCGGTGGGACATCGTCGAACGTGATGACCTATCTGGCCAAGGGCGACACGGCATTGTCGGTCGCCTGCACCAGCGTCACCACGCTGCTGGCGCCCATCGTGACGCCGTTCCTGATGCTGATGCTGGCCAGTGAATACCTGCCGGTGGATGCCTGGGCGATGTTCGTGTCGATCCTGAAACTGGTGCTGCTGCCGCTGGCGCTTGGCTTTCTGGCGCAGAAGCTGGTGCCGGGGCTGGTGCGTGGGGCCATTCCGGCGCTGCCCCTGGTCAGCGTCACGGGGATCGTGCTGATCGTGGCGGCGGTCGTGGGGGCCTCGAAAGGGGCAATCGCGGAATCGGGGCTGATGATCCTGGCGGTCGTCGTGCTGCATAACGGACTGGGCTATGCGATCGGCTTTCTGGCCGCCCGCGCGGCGGGGCTGAGCCTGACGCGCCGCAAGGCCATCGCGATCGAGGTCGGCATGCAGAATTCCGGCTTGGCGGCGGCCTTGGCCACGGCCTATTTCTCGCCCGTGGCCGCGGTTCCGGCGGCGATCTTCAGCGTCTGGCACAATATCTCGGGCGCCATCGTCGCCAGCGTCTTGGCCCGGATGAAATAAGCAGACCCTAGCAGGCGGCGCTGTGTCCCTGTCGGTGGACGGGTTCCTGCGCCGCGATGGCCTGCGCGCCCAAGGCGCAGTCGAAGACGATATCGCTGCCCAGGCCGAAGATCCGCGTCTGGGGGCGATAGGCCTGGGACAGGGTCTGGACCTCGGTCCGGGTGGTCAGTCCCTGCGGTCCCGACCCGATGATCAGGGGCGCGACCGAAACCTGCAGCAGGTCCAGCAGCCCGGCCTCCAGAAAGCCGGTGATGGTCAGGCCGCCGCCTTCGATCAGCAGATGCCCGATCCCCATGCCGCGCAGCCCCTCCAGAATCTGTCGGGGGTCCAGGCGACCGTCATCGGCGCTCAGGGGCAGCACCTCGACCCCGGCAGGGCGGGGGCGGTCGACGGCCTGCACGATGATCCGCCGCGCGCCGCAATTCGTCAGGACCGGCGCATCGTCGGGCAGGCGGCCCCGGGGGTCGATGACGATGCGGGCCGGGTTGCTGCCGTCGCACAGGCGCACCGTCAGGCGGGGATTGTCATGCAGCGCCGTGCGAACGCCGATGACCACCCCGTCCACCAGCGCGCGCAGCCGATGCAGATGCGCCAGCCCGTCGGGACCTGACACGTCGCGCGCATCCCCGCTGGCCGTGGCGATGCGCCCGTCCAGCGACTGTCCCACCTGCGCGACGGTGATGGGCCTCAGATCGCGGCGCGCGATGGGACCGTAAACCTGCAGCGCCGCGCGTTCGGGGGCGGAAAAGCTGCCGCAGCAGGCGCAGGATGCGCCATCGCGGATCGCCAGAAGCCGTTCCCAGACACGGCGTGAAACCTCGATGGCCTCCATGGTCAGTCCTTCCTGTCCTGTGACGGCAATGCCAGCAGATCCTGGTGGCCGATGGTGCAAAGACCGCCCTGGGCGATGCGGTCGCGCGCCCAGTCATCGGCCCGTTCCATGCCCTGTTCGCCCGCGGCCCCTGCGATGCCCTGGACCAGCTGTTCATGCATGCGTGCGTGTTCCGCGCCGATCTTCCATGGGCTGTCGGCAATGGCGGTATCGAAGCCGGCCTCGGCGAAGGCGGACCGGGCAAAGCTGCCCGCATCCGGACCAAGCGCCGGACCCAGGCCCTTGTCGCCGCGCTGGTGGCGGTTGAAGGCCGAACGCGCCTCGGCATCGCCCGGCAGGGTCGGGTCCCATGTCATCACGCCATCATAGGACAGCGCCGCATAAAAGCCGATGCCCCGGTCGGCCAACAGCCGCGCCAGGTCGCGGACCCACGGCGCGGGCATCAGGTCCAGCAGCGCGGACGCCGTGACCAGCGTCACCCCGTCAAGGGGCAGGGCCGACAGCTGGCCCAGATCCAGCACATGGGTCCGGGCATCCCGGACCTGGTCGCGGGCGATCGCCAGAAGGGCCGGGTCATTGTCGACCAGATGCCACTGCGCGCCCGCCGGGATGTGACCGGACATGGCCCGCAGGGTCGATCCCGTGCCGCATCCCAGATCCATGATGACGGGACGCGGCCCCGCCGCCCGCACCGCGCGCTGCATCAGCGCGTCGTCGCGGGCCTGCCGATCGACGGGTTCACGCAGCGACAGCCATTCCGGCGAAAAGCCCATGTCAGATGTCCTGTTCGAACCAGGCGCGCGCGACATGGCTTTCATGCAGGGTCACGCGCAGGCGCTTGACGGGATGCTTGCCCAGACCACCGCTGCGGGAGGCGTTGGCAAGGCTGTCGAAGATCTGCTGGCACAGGAATTCGGTCGTGGTGAACTTGCCCTTGAAGGCCGGAACCTCGTCCAGGTTCTGATAGCGCAGGGGGGACAGGGCTTGGGCCAGGGCCTCGGTGGCAAGGCCCATGTCCACGACCAGCCCTTCGTCGTCCAGGGTTTCGGCAAAGAAGGCGGCATCGACTGTGAAGGTCGCGCCATGCATCCCCTGCGCCGGACCGAAGGTCGGCGAGGGCAGCGAATGGGCGATCATGATGTGGTCTCGGACTTCGACGGCGAACATAGATGCTCCTGTAGGGGTCAATAGGTGATGCGGTGACAGAGGGTGGCCGGATCGGCCAGGATGTCGGGATAGGCGTCGGCGACCCGGTCGAACGACGTTTCCCCCGAGATCAGGTGGTCAAGACGGTCGTCCGCCAGCAGGTCCAGCGCCTTGCTCAGCCGCCGGCGCAGCGTCCAGCGCGGCGCGCGTTCGGGCGGGACGGATCCGACCTGGGAACTGACGATGCGCAGGCGCCTGCTGTGGAACGCGCCCCCCAGGGGCAGCGCGATCTGGGCCGCGCCATGCCAGCTGGCCTCGGTGATGGTGGCCTGCGGGGCGGCAAGCGACAGCGCCTGGACCAGGCCCGCCTGGCTGGCACTGGTATGGATGACGATGTCCTGATCGGCCTGGGCGTCCTCGGGCGTGGCAAAGGTGCCGCCCATGCGGGTTGCGATATCTGCGCGGGCGGTCTGGGTGTCGATCACGGTGACCTCGGCCCCCGGCAGGCGCGCGGCCAGATGCGCGACCAGCAGCCCGACAAGCCCGGCCCCGATGACGGTGATCCGGTCGCCCGCGCCCGCGCCGCTGTCCCACAGGATGTTCAGCGCCGTTTCCATGTTCGCCGCCAGCACCGCCCGTTCCGGGGGCAGGGCATCGGGCAGGGGGATCAGCGCATCGTCGGGCAGGCGGAACTGGTCTTGATGAGGGTAGAGCGCAAAGACCGCCCGCCCCGCATACGCCCCTTCGGTCGCCTGACCGACGGCGGAATAACCGTATTTGACCGGAAAGGGGAAATCGCCCTGCTGGAACGGCGCACGCATGCGGTCATGTTCGCTGTCGGGAATGGTGCCCGACAGAACCAGCCTTTCGGTCCCGCGGCTGATGCCCGTGAACAGGGTCGTGACCAGCGAACCCGCGCCCATGTCGGCGGGGCGGATCTGGGCGCGGTCGGGGGCGGTGATCCACATTCCGTTTGCGCCGCTCACATCATATGTCCCGATTTGCTGGCCTTGATGTCCAGATAGCGGGAATTTTCCGGGCCGCGGCCCACCATCAGGGGCACGCGTTCGACGACCTTGATGCCGTCGCTGCTCAGGCGGGCGATCTTGGCGGGATTGTTGGTCATCAGCCGCACCTGATCGATGCCCATCTGGCGCAGCAGGCTGGCACCGATGCGGAAATCGCGTTCGTCATCGGCAAATCCCAGATGGTGGTTGGCCTCGACCGTATCCAGACCCTGATCCTGAAGGCCATAGGCCCGCATCTTGTTGGCCAGCCCGATGCCGCGCCCCTCCTGGTTCAGATAAAGCAGAACGCCGCTGCCGGCTGCGTTCATCGCGGCCAAGGCCGCCTGCAGTTGCGGCCCGCAATCGCATTTCAGGCTGCCCAGCACGTCACCGGTGAAGCAGGCCGAATGCAGGCGCACCAGAACGGGCTGGTCGGGATCGGGCGTGCCGACCTGAATGGCGTAATGTTCCGCCCCGCCATCGGGGGCGCGAAAGACATGCAACCGGCCCGCCGACGCCGCAGCCATCGGCACCCGCGCATCCGAGACGGGATGCATGTCGCGCGCCGCGTCCAGCTGGGCGATCACGTCGGCGGCGGGCAGGGTGCCGAAACCGTGGCGCGCGGCGTTCTGACTGACCCAAGGCCCCGTGACGACCAGGGCAGCCGGAACCAGCTCGGCCCGCTTGACCAGCCTGATGGCCGCATGATGGATGTCACCCGCCACCTGCGCGGCGCTTTGGGGGGCGGGCTGCGTCCACGGACGGCGCGGATCGGCGGCGGCCTTCAGCCAATCCAGGTCGGCTTTCGGCGGCAATTGGATGACCGATGCGTCCCCCGCGGTTTCCTGAACGCCAAGGGCCGCGGCGCGATAGGCGGTCAGGACCAGCTGGCAATGCCCGGACAGGGCGGCAAAGCGCGCGGGGCTTAGGGTTTCGACCGGCAGGATCATCGCGTGGTCGCCCCCTTGCGTCAGGATCGCGGGCAACCCCAACCGAAGGTCCGAGACGACCCGCGCAACGCGTTCCGACAGGTCGGGTGCCAGCGGGTCAGGTGATTGCGCAGCCGTATCTGCGAAGGTGAACGGAGCATAGGCGCGCATGATCTACCGTCATCAATGTTACGTGGTCACGAAAAAGCGAACGTCCCGGATCGTGCCAAGTTCCCGCGCCGTCAATCCATGTGGCGGTTTGTCGCGACGGCGCCGCTTTCTAGGACCCGTCGCGCAACAGCTTGGCAAAGCGATCGAAATGTGGTGTTCGCGCGGTGATGACGGTGCCCGTCCGTTCGGGGGCCTCGCCCGGCGACCATCCCTCGACCTGGCAGGCGGCAGCGCGCAGCAGCACTAGGCCGGCGGCGATATCCCAGGGGCGCAGGGTGCGTTCCCAGAACCCGTCGAGCCGCCCCGCCGCGACATAGGCGAGATCCAGCGCCGCCGCGCCCATCCGCCGCACCCCGGCCGAATGGGGCAGCACCCGGCACAGATCCTGCGCATGGTCGGGGATATGGGGCATGTTGCCAAAGGGCAGCCCGGTGCCGAACAGGCAATTGTGGAAGGCGGGCACGGGTGGCTGCGTGACGGGCTGACCGTTCAGCAGCAAGGGGCCACCTGCGATGGCGCTGAAGGTCTGGGATCTGCAGGCGTCGTGGACCACGCCCAGGACCAGCTTGCCGTCCTGTTCCAGCGCGACCGACACCGCCCATTGATCGATCCCGCGCAGAAAATTCGTGGTGCCGTCCAGGGGATCGACGATCCAGCGGCGGCTGCCCTGGATCTGGTCCGTCTCCTCGCCCAGCCAGCCGTCGCCGGGCTGGAGCAGGCGATCGCGCAGCAGCGCCTCGGCGCCGTGATCGGCCTGCGAGACGAAATCACCGGGGCGCTTTTCGTCGATCGTCAGACTGCCGCGGTCATGCCAATGCCGCAGCAGCAGGTCTCCGGCCTGTTTTGCGGCCAGGGTGGCGGTGTTCAGGTCGGTTTCCAGGGTCACGCAGGGGGCCTTTCGGTCGGAGCAAAGATGCAGAACGTCGCGGGGCCGGGGTGGTTTCAGGGTCTTTCGGCGATCATGCGCAGCACCACCGCCAGGGACGTTGCCATGTGGTCGCGCATCAGGCCGGCGGCGCGGTCGCCATCCTGCGCCATGATGGCCTGCAGGATGGCGCGGTGTTCGCGGCGCGAGCTTTCCATCCGGCGGGCGCTGGTCTGGAACTGGGCGTTGCGCCACGGCAGGCTGCGGCGGTTCAGGTCGTCCAGCATCCCGGCCAGCACCCGGTTGCCCGCACCATGACGCAGGGCGTCGTGGAATTGTGCGTTCAGCACCGCATAGCCGGCATGGTCGCCGCTGTCCTGATCGATGGTCCGGGCCAGTTCCGCGCGGGCGATGGCGGTCATGCGCTGCGCGGCCAGACCCGCGCACAGGGCCTCGATCTCGCCCAAGGCTTCGAAAAGATCGCGCAGCGCCTCGGGGGTCATCTGCCGCACGACAAAGGCGCGACGGGGGCCGCGTTCGACCAGCCCTTCGGCGGCAAGACGCTGCAGCGCCTCGCGCACCGGGGTGCGCGACAGGGAAAATCGGCCCGCCAGAACGGTTTCGCCCAAGGGGTCGCCGGGGCGCAGCTGTCCGGCGACGATCTGCGCGGACAGGGCGGCATGGATCTGGTCGGCGGATCGTTTGGCGGTCATGGCGACTTCCGTTGATTGTATTCCTGTTCGTAAGATATGTATACAAGTGACAAGCGCAATGCCATGAGGTTCCAGATGCACGGTTTCGATTTCCTTTCGGGGCGCAGGCCCTCGAACTATGCGGGCAAGGCAATGGTGGCGACCTCGCATCCGCTGGCGACGGCTGCGGGGCTGGCGGTGCTGTCGCAGGGTGGAAACGCCGTCGATGCCGCGATCGCCGCCAGCGCCGTGCAGGCCGTGGTCGATCCGCTGATGACCGGCATCGGGGGCGATTGCTTTGCGCTTTATGCGCCCGCGGGTGGCAAGGTCATGGCGCTGAACGGATCGGGCCGCGCCCCCGCCGCCGCCACGATCGATGCGCTGAAGGATGCGGGCCTGACCGATCACATCCCCCAGGACAGCGCACATGCGGTGACCATCCCCGGCGCTATCGCCGCCTGGTGCCGCCTGCATGCCGATCACGGTTCGCTGCCACTGGCGCAGCTGTTCGCGCCGGCCATCGATCATGCCCGCAACGGTTACCCGGTGACGCCGCGCGTGGCCCAGGACTGGGCCGAAGCCGCCGCGCAGGTGGCGGGTGACGACCATGCGGCGGCGCTGTTCCTGCCGGATGGCAAGCCCCCCGTTGCCGGGTCGCGCCATGCCCAGCCCCTGCTGGCCGACCGGTTGGAGGAGATCGCCGCCCATGGCGCATGCGCCTTTTATCAGGGGCCGACGGCGGCGCGGATGGTGGCGCATCTGCGCAGCCTTGGCGGATTGCACAGCGAACAGGATTTCGCCGATGCCACGGATGGGGCGGAATGGGTCGAACCGGTCAGCGCATCCTATCGCGGGTTTGATGTCCATGAATGCCCGCCGAACGGGCAGGGGCTGGCGGCCCTGCTGATCCTGAAGATCATCGAGGGTTTCGACATCGCGACCATGTCCCCCGCCGACCGCATCCACCTGCAGGCCGAGGCGACCAAGCTGGCCTATCACCACCGCGACGCATTGCTGGGCGACCCGGACCATTGCGCGGCGCTGGCCGAAACCCTGCTGTCGGAACCCGCCATCGCGGCGCTGCGGGCGCGGATCGACATGACGCGCGCCATGCCGCCCGCCCTGTGGGACGAACCCGAACACAAGGACACCATCTATCTGTGCGTGGTGGATGAACAAGGCAACGCCATCTCGTTCATCAACTCGATCTTCCACGGCTTCGGCTCGACCCGGTTGGACCCCGCGACGGGGGTGCTGTTCCAAAGCCGCGGCGCGTCCTTCCGCCTGATCCCCGGCCATCCGAACGCCATCGCGCCGGGCAAGCGCCCCATGCACACGATCATTCCCGGCATGGTCACCCAAGGCGGCCGCACGGTGATGCCCTTCGGCGTGATGGGCGGGCAATATCAGGCGACGGGGCACGCGGCCTTCCTATCGGCGGTGATCGACCGCGGGCTGGACCTGCAGGCGGCCATGGACGAACCGCGCAGCTTTGCGACCGAAGGCCGGCTGAATGTCGAACCGACGCTGCCGCAGGCGGTGCGCGACGACCTGGCGGCGCGCGGCCATGTCATCAATGTGCTGACATCGCCCATGGGCGGGGCGCAGGCGATCCGCATCCGTGCCGATACCGGCCTGCTGGAGGGTGGGTCCGACAGCCGCAAGGATGGCATGGCCCTGGGATACTGAGGACAGGAGATCACCGCATGACACGATTTCTGAAACGGATCGGCATCGACAGCTATATGCTGATGCTGCTGGGCACCGTCTTCCTGGGGCTGCTGCTGCCCGCCAAGGGCATCGCGGCGGATGCGCTGTCGCAGGTCACCTATTGGGCGGTGGCGCTGCTGTTCTTCCTCTATGGCGCCAAGCTGGACCCTTCTTCGGTCAAGGCGGGGATGCTGAACTGGCGGCTGCAGGGGCTGACATTCCTTGCGACCTATCTGATGTTCCCGCTGACCGGGCTCTTGATGGCGGCGGTCTTCGGGGATCTGCTGGGGCCGCAGGTGACGATGGGGCTGCTGTTCCTGTCGGTGCTGCCCTCGACGGTGCAATCCTCGATCGCCTTCGTCAGCATGGCGGGGGGCAATGTGCCGGCGGCCATCTGCGCGGCGTCGCTGTCGAACCTGATCGGCGTGGTGCTGACCCCCACGCTGGTGGCGCTGGTGCTGCATGCCGGGGATGGAGGCGTCAGCCTGGACGCCGTGCTGCGCATCGGCAGCCAGATCCTGCTGCCCTTCGTGGCGGGGCAGATCCTGCGTCCCTGGGTCGGCGGCTTCGTCAAGTCGCGCAAGACGCTGACGCTGATCGTGGACCGGGGCGCGATCCTGCTGATCGTCTATTCGGCCTTCAGCGCGGGGACGGTGTCGGGGCTCTGGGCATCGATCCCTCCGGCGGCGTTGCTGGCGCTGATCGCGGTCATGCTGGTCTTTCTGGCCATCATCTTCGGACTGATGGTCGGGGCAGGGCGCGTCTTCCGCCTGCCAATAGAGGATCGCGCCGTCCTGTTCTTCTGCGGATCGACCAAAAGCCTGGCGTCGGGGCTGCCCATCGCGGCGGCGCTGTTCCCGCCCGAAACGGTGGGGGCGACCGTGTTGCCGGTGCTGGTCTATCACATGTCGCAGCTGCTGGTCTGCGCGATGATCGCCCAGCACAGCGCGCGCCGGAACCAGGAACAGGCGCTGGTGGCCTGACCGCCGCGCAACCCGGCCATTCGCGATTTGCATGACGTGCAATTTTTTCGGGGCGCGGGTGTTGACCGAGTGGGGCAATCTACTTAGCTGGCTAATCAACCAGCGACAGGAGATCCCGTGCCCCGCCCCGAAGAAGACCAGACCCATCAGATCCTGGACGTGATCCTGCACCTGATGCGCGACATGCGCCGGTCCTATGACCGGCGGGCGCGGGACATGGGGCTGACGCTGTCGCGCGCCCGGGTCCTGACGACGCTGGCCCGGAACGAAGGCATCACCCAGACCGAACTGGCCGCCGATCTGGCCATCGAATCCCCGACGCTCAAGCGTCAGATCGACGCGCTGGTGGCGGACGGCTTCATCCTGCGCGCGCCCTTGGAAGGGGACGGCCGCAAGAACGCGCTGTTCCTGACCGATCGCGGGCGCGACGCCGAGATCGTCGAGTTCACCATGCGCCTGCGCCGCGAGATCCTGAAGGGCATTCCCGACAGGGATCTGGATCAGGCAACCGGCGTTCTGCACCAGATCACCCGGAACATTCAGGATCTGGACCGGACATGAGCAACCAGCCAGCCCCCGACCAGCCAGCCTCCGCCCAGCCAAGCTCTGACCAGCCCGACGCGCAGGCGGTTGCCGCGTCCGCACAACCTGCCGCCCAGCCCGCCGGTCATCCGCCGCTGCCGTTCCGCTGGGCGGTCGCCTATATGCTGGCGGCGGCGGTCATCGCCCTGTCGCAGGGGCTGCAGCAGGGTTTTGTCGTGACGAACCTGGGGCCCCTCGCGGGCGATCTGGGGGTGACGACGGCGACATCGGCCTGGCTCTATATCGCCTATACCATCCCGCGGGCGGCGCTGCCGGTGCTGCTGATCAAGGTGCGCACTCAATACGGTCTGCGCCGTTTCGCGGAACTGGGGATCGTCGTCTATGTGATCGTGGCCTTCGCCTCGGTCTGGATCACCGATTTCCGCTCGGCTCTGGTGGTGCAGGTGCTGTCGGGGGCGGCGGCGGCCCCGCTGTCCACGCTGGGCTTTCTTTACATGCTGGAGGCGCTGGCCCCGGAATGGAAGATGCGCCTGGGCCTGCCGATGGCGCTGACGGTGCTGCTGGGCGGCACGACCATCGCGCGCGTCGTCTCGCCGGTGCTGATCGGGGACGGGGGCTTCTTCTGGGTGCACCTGACCGGGCTGGGGCTGGCGATGGTGTCGCTGATGCTGGTGTTCTTCCTGCCGCTGCGCCCGATCCCGCGCATGAAGGTGATCGAGCGGATGGATTTCCTCAGCTTCGGGCTGATCACCATCGGTTTCGGCGGGCTGATCGCGGCCTTTGTCATGGGACCGATCTACTACTGGACCGACATGGCGTGGATCGGCTGGATGCTGATCCTGGGCTTCACCGCGCTTGTCCTGGGCGTCATCACCGAACTGAACCGCAAGGCGCCGCTGCTGGACATCCGCTGGCTGGCATCGCCCGCCATCCTGCACCTGACGGCGACGCTGTTCCTGTTCCGCCTGATCCTGTCCGAACAGGCGGCCGGTGCGCCCAAGATGTTCGCGGTGCTGGGCGTCGCGCCCGATCAGATGACGACGCTGTTCGCCATCATCTTCCTGGCCAGCCTGATGGGCGGCCTGGCCTGCGTGGCCTGGATGCGGCCCACCCGCGTGCCGTGGTTCCACCTGATCGCGCTGCTGATCATCGCCTTCGCGTCCTGGCTGGACAGCCAGTCCAGCACTCTGACCCGGCCCATGCAGATGATCGTGTCGCAGGCGCTGGTCAGCTTTGCCAGCATGCTGTTCATTCCGCCCGCGATGCTGTCGGGCCTGCTGATCGCGCTGGCCAAGGGGCCGCAATACCTGCTGTCCTTCGTCATCATCTTCATCTCGTCCCAGACCCTTGGCGGGGTGCTGGGGTCGGGGCTGTTCTCGACCTTCACCACGCATCGGCAGGCCTTTCACATGCAAAGCCTGACCGAACAGCTGACCGCCAGCGATCCGCAGACCATGCAGGCCATCGCAGGCGGCGCGGCATCGCTGTCCGGCCAGATTTCCGATGCCGGCGCGCGCGTCGCGCAGGCCACCAGCCAGGTCGTGCAATCGGCATCGGCCGAAGCCTGGGTCCGGGCCTATGACGACGCCTATCTTCTGACCGCCTTCGTGGCGCTGATCGCGGCGGCGATGCTGCTGCTGCATCTGCTGCGCGACCTGATGGCCCGCCGGGCCCAAACCGACATTCCAGGGGCAAAACCATGAAAAAAGAAAACCTTCTGCCGACTGCCATCGCCCTGGTCCTTGGGATCGCGGGCGTCATGCTGTTGCTGTTCGCCTGGCATCTGCCGCCGTTCCAATCCTCGGTGCCCACGACGCAGAACGCCTATCTGCGCGGCAAGGTCACCACGATCGCGCCGCAGGTCTCGGGCTATGTCGCCGCGGTCGAGGTGCAGGATTTCGACACCGTCAAGGCGGGCGACGTGATCGCGCGCATCGACGACCGCATCCCCCGCCAGAAGCTGGCCCAGGCCGAGGCGCAGCTGCAGGCCGCCCATGCCGCACTGAAGGTGGCCGAACAGACCATCGTGTCATCCGAAGCATCGGCCCGCGCCAACCAGGCCTCGGTCGAGGCGGCCGCATCGGGCCTGGAAACCGCACGGTCCGAGGCGGATCGTTCGGGTCGGCTGCTGGACCGGGGCGTGACCTCGCAATCCTCGACTGACCAGGCCCAGCTGGCGCTGCAACAGGCCCTGGCGGCCCAGGCCCAGGCCGAAGCGCAGCTGGACGTCCAGACCGAGACCATCCGATCGGCCAAGGTAGCGCTGGATGCCCGCCGTGCCGACATCACCAGCGCCGAAGCCGCGGTCGAACTGGCCCGCATCGACCTGGAAAACACCATCATCCACGCGCCCACCGACGGGCATCTGGGGCAGGTTTCCGTCAGGGTGGGGCAATACGTCACGCCGGGCACCGCGCTGGTGTCCCATGTCGGCACCGAGCTGTGGGTCATCGCCAATTTCCGTGAGACGAACCTGACCGGCCTGACCGAGGGCGAGACGATCAGCTTTACCGTGGACGCGCTGCAGGACCGCCGCTTCACCGGCAAGGTCCAGTCGTTTTCGCCGGCGACGGCATCGGAATACAGCCTGCTGTCGGGAACGAACGCGACGGGCAATTTCACCAAGATCGCGCAGCGCCTTCCGGTGCGCCTGTCCATCGATGACGGCCAGGACGGAGCGGACAAGCTGCGCCCCGGAATGTCCGTGATCGTGCGCGCCGAGAGGGACCCCGATCTTTAACCTGTCGGCCAAGGAACCCTAGGCTGTGCGCCACGTTGCCCCTGACCCAGCAAAAGCGGTTCAAGGAGCCCAACATGGCGCACACACCCGCAGCCAGGATTGCCGTCAACGGCACCTATCACGATTACAATGGCGACCCGCGCCGCACCCTTCTGGATTTCCTGCGCCTTGAACTGGGCATGACGGGAACCAAGAAGGGTTGCGATCACGGCCAATGCGGGGCCTGCACCGTCCACGTCAATGGCCGCCGCGTGAATTCCTGCCTTTCGCTTGCCGTCATGCATGACGGCGACGAGGTGACCACCATCGAAGGCATCGGCATGCCCGACAAGCTGTCGGCTCTGCAGAAGGCCTTCGTCGAGCATGACGGCTATCAGTGCGGCTATTGCACGCCCGGCCAGATCTGTTCCGCCGCCGCCATGATCGAGGAGCTGAAGGCCGACTGGCCAAGCGCGCTGACGGAAGACGTCGCCTCGAACCCTGTCCCCAGCGACGACGAACTGCGCGAACGCATGAGCGGCAACCTGTGCCGCTGTGGCGCTTATGACAACATCATCGCCGCCATCAAGGACGCGATGGGCAAAGAGGTGGCATCATGAAGGCCTTTGACTATGCCCGCGCCGCCGATCTGCCCGATGCCGTCGGTTCCGACGCCAAGCTGATCGCCGGGGGCACGAACCTGCTGGACCTGATGAAGCTGGAGGTCGAGACCCCCGACGCCCTGCTGGACATCAACCGCATCGGCCTGGACCTGATCGAACCCGAAGGCGACGGGCTGCGCATCGGCGCGTTGGTCACCAATTCCGACTGTGCGGCCGACAACCGCGTCCGCAAGGACTGGCCGCTTTTGGCCAAGGCGATCCTGGCGGGTGCCAGCCCGCAGTTGCGCAACAAGGCCACCACGGGCGGCAACCTGTGTCAGCGGACCCGTTGCGGTTACTTCATGGACAACCAGTCGCCCTGCAACAAGCGCGAACCGGGGACGGGCTGTGCCGCCAAGGGCGGCTTCAACCGCATCCACGCCATTCTGGGCGCTTCGGATGCCTGCATCGCCACCTATCCGGGCGACATGGCGGTGGCGCTGTCGGCGCTGGACGCGCAGGTCGTGATCGCCGGTCGCGGCGATGCCCGCACCGTCCGCGTCCGCGATTTCCATGTGCTGCCGGGCGATGCCCCCCAGCATGAGAACATCCTGCAACCCGGCGAGGTCATCACCGGCGTCACCCTGCCGGCCCCCGTCGAGGGCCAGCATATCTATCGCAAGGTGCGCGACCGTGCCTCCTATGCCTTTGCGCTGGTGTCGGTGGCTGCGGTGATCCGGACGGATCAGGGCCGCATCGCCCATGCGCAGCTGGCCTTCGGCAGCCTGGCCCACAAGCCTTGGCACGATCCCCGCATCGAGGAGCTGCTGACCGGCGAGACACCGTCGCCCGCGCTGTTCGACAAGGCCGCCGACCTGCTCTTGGAAAACGCGCAGGGCCATGGTGCCAACGATTTCAAGATCCCTCTGGCGCGCCGCACCCTTGCGGCGGTGCTGGCCGAAGCCACGGGAGTGTGACGGATGTTCGGAACATATGACCGCCCAGACCAGCGCAACATGCTGGACCAGACCCGCCAAGGCGTGATCGGCAAGCCCCTTGATCGCCCCGAGGGCCCCCTGAAGGTCGCGGGCCAGGCCACCTATGCCGCCGAATATCAGCGCCCCAACTGTGCCGAAGGGGTTCTGGTCGGCGCGACCATCAGCCAGGGTCGCGTCACCGCGATCCATCGCGACGAGGTTCTGGCCATGCCGGGCGTGCTTGGCGTCTATGCCGCGGACGCCATGCTGCGCCGCGCGGCCCAGGGCATGGCCGCCGAGGCCCCCAAGCAGGACGTGCAGATCGTCGATTTCCCGATGCAGCCCGTGGCGCTGGTCGTGGCCGAGACCTTTGAACAGGCCACCGCCGCCGCCAAGGCCCTGCGCATCGATTACGAGGAAACCGACGCCGTTCCCTTCAGCCCCGAAGGCCAGGAGACCGAGCCGGGATCCGAGCCGATCGAAAGCGGCGACATCGAAGCCACGATGGCGCAGATGGCCCATACGCTGGACGTGACCTATACCACCCCCGGCCATGCCAGCGCCGCGATGGAACCGCACGCTTCGATCGCGGAATGGGATGGCGACAAGCTGACCCTGTGGGGCAGCTTCCAGATGCTGCGCAATAACATCAAGGAACTGTCCGACAGCCTTGGCGTGGCGTCGCGCAACGTCAAGATCATGTCGCCCTATGTCGGTGGCGGCTTCGGCTCCAAGCTGGGCATTTCGCATGACGCCATCGCGGCAGCCGTCGCCGCGCGCGATCTGGGCCGCCCGGTGCGGGTCGTGCTGTCCCGCCAGCAGGTCTTCGAGATCATCATGCGCCGTTCGGAAAGCAAGCAGCGCGTGCGTCTGGGTGCCGATGCCAAGGGTCGCCTGTCGGCCCTGGGCCACGAGGCTTGGGTCAGCAACCTGCCCGAGGAAAGCTTTGCCGAGCCGGTCGTGCAGGCGACGCAATTCCTCTATGCCGGGGAAAACCGCCGCCTTGCGGTGGAACTGGCCCGCATCTGCCGGGTGACGGCGGGTTCGGTGCGCGCACCGGGCGAGGCCGTGGGCATGCAGGTGCTGGAAGCGGCCATGGACGAACTGGCCTGCAAGATGGACATCGATCCGGTCGAACTGCGCAAGCGCAACATCCCCGCGACCGTGCCGGGCGAAGATACGCCCTATGCTTCGCGCAAGCTGGCCGAGGCGCTGGATGCGGGCGCCAAGGCCTTTGGCTGGGACAAGGGTGCCCGCAAACCCTGTCAGCGCCGCGAAGGCGAATGGTGGATCGGCACGGGCATGGCCTCGGCGGCGCGGGTCAACATGATCATGCCGGCGCAGGCGCGCGTGACGATGCGGGCCGACGGCTCGGTGCTGGTGCAAAGCGACCAGACCGATATCGGCACTGGCAGCTATGCCATCCTGGGCCAGATCGCGGCCGAGATGCTGGGCCAGCCCATCGACCGCACCACGGTCGAGCTGGGTGATAGCAGCCTGCCGTCGGGTGCGGGGTCGGGCGGCAGCTTCGGCGCGGCCTCGACGGGTTCGGCGGTCTTCCGGGCCTGCGAGGCGATCCGTTCGGTTCTGGCGGGACGTCTGAAATGTCGCCCCGACGACCTGCAGCTGCAGGACGGCAAGGCCTGGGCCGAAGGGATCGAACCGCGCGACGTCACCGATTTGCTGACGGGCGACATCGCCAAGATCGGCCAGATCAAGCCGGGCAAGACGTCGAACAGCCATCAGCAGGCGACCTATGGTGCCTTCTTCGTCGAGGTCGCGGTCAACGCCTTCACCGGCGAAACGCGCCTGCGCCGCATGACCGGTGCCTTTGGCATCGGCCGGGTGCTGAACGAAAAGACCGCGCGGTCGCAATGCCTGGGCGGCATGGTCTGGGGCATCGGCAGCGCCCTGACCGAGGAGCTGGCCTTCGATGAACGCGACGGTCACCTGGTCAACCACGACCTGGCCGAATATCACGTCCCCGTCCATCGCGACATTCCCCCGATGGAGGTGATCTTCGTCGAGGAACGCGACCCCGTCGCATCGCCCATCCAGGCCAAGGGCGTCGGCGAATTGGGCATCTGCGGTGCGGCTGGCGCGATCTCGAACGCGATCTACAACGCCTGCGGGGTTCGGTTGCGCAGCTTCCCGATGACGCCCGACAAGGTGCTGGCGGAACTGCCGGACCCGTTCCAGACGGCGAAATGATCCAAGGGCGGCGGGGCGAAGGTCCCGCCGCCCATTTACCATCAGCGACGAAGGACCTTTCCCATGAGCCATGATGACCTGCCCCGGATTGCCGAATATGATGGACCGGTCGGGGGATGGGGGTCCGCCAAGGGAATGGCCGCCGTCGGGCACGTGGCCAAGGCAGGTCCGGGCGCGCTGGAAACGCTGGCCCATCAGAACAAGGCCGGCGGGACGATGTGCAGTTCCTGCGCCTGGGGCAAGCCAGCCCAGCCCCATGCCGCGGAATTCTGCGAAAACGGCGCCAAGGCGACGCTGTGGGATCTGACCACGGCGCGCTGCGGGCCGGATTTCTTTGCCCGTCACACGGTGTCGGAATTGGTCACCTGGTCCGAATACGATCTGGAACGCCAAGGGCGCCTGACCCATCCGATGCGCTATGACGCCGATCAGGACCGCTATGTCGAGACCACCTGGCAGGAGGCCTGCGAGGCGATCGGCGCGGAACTGCGCCGGCTGGACCCGAAAAAGGTCACCTTCTATGCATCCGGCAAGGCAGGCTTGGAGGCGTCCTATCTCTATGCGCTGTTCGCGCGGTCCTATGGCCACACGAACCTGCCCGACAGCTCCAACATGTGCCACGAGACGACCTCGGTCGGGTTGAAGCAGGTGATCGGGTCGCCCGTCGGCACCTGCGTGCTGGAAGATTTCGAACATTGCGACATGATCCTGCATGTCGGCCAGAACCCCGGCACCAACAGCCCCCGCATGCTGCATCCCTTGCAGCAGGCCGCCAAGCGTGGCTGCCACATCGTCGCGATGAACCCGCTGCGTGAAAAGGGCCTGCTGGAATTCGCCAATCCGCAAAGCCCGCTGCAGATGACCGTAGGCGCGCCGACCGAAATCGCCGACAGCTATCTGCAGGTGCGCACTGGCGGCGACATCGCCGCGCTGACCGGCATCGCCAAGCATGTGCTGGAACTGGAGGAGACCGAAGGCGGCGTTCTGGACCACGATTTCTTGACCCGGCATTGCCACGGTCTGCAGGACTGGATGGACTGGGTCGCGGCGACCGATTGGACCCGGCTGGAACGGGTCAGCGGCCTGACCCGCCAGCAGATGCAGCACACGGCGGTCTGCTATGCCCGGTCCAAGGCCGTGATCGGCGTTTATGGCATGGGGCTGACGCAGCATGTCCACGGATCGGACGCCATCGGCGCCCTGGTGAACCTGTTGCTGCTGCGCGGCAATATCGGGCGGAAGGGGGCGGGCTGTTCGCCGGTGCGCGGGCATTCGAACGTGCAGGGGCAGCGCACCGTCGGCATCACCGAAAAGCCTGAACTGGTGCCCAACGACACCCTGCGCGACCTGTTCGGCATCGAGCCGCCAAGCGAGGAGGGATGGAACACCACCGCCTTCGTGCGGGCCTTGCTGGAGGGCAGGGCGCAGGGCTTTGTGGGGCTGGGGGGCAACCTGGCCCGTGCCGTCCCCGACCAGGATCGCGTGGCGCAGGCCTGGGGGCGGATGCCGCTGACCGTGCATATCGCGACCCGGCTGAACCGCACGCATCTGATGCCGGGCCAGTCATCATGGATTTTGCCCTGCCTGGTCCGGGCCGAGGAGGACATGCAGGACGGCGTCAACCAGCAGGTCACCATCGAGGACAGCTTCAGCCATATCCACGCCTCGACCGGCAAGCGCAGCCCGGCGGCCGAGCATCTGAAATCCGAAGTGGCGATCGTCGCGGCCTTGGCAGAGGCGACGCTTGACGCGAACCCCAAGCTGGCCTGGGCCGACTGGACCGCCGATTACGCCCGCATCCGGTCCCTGATCGAGGCGACCTATCCCGACGACTTCCATGATTTCGAAACCCGCATGACCCAGCCCGGCGGGTTCTATCGCGGCAACCCCGCGCGGGAACGCGACTGGCAGACCGATACCGGCCGCGCCAATTTCACCGTGCCGCGCGATCTGGATGCCACGGGCCTGGGCGACGGGGCCGACCTGTTCCGCCTGATGACCCTGCGGTCGAACGACCAGTTCAACACTACCATCTATGGCATGTCCGACCGTCTGCGCGGGATCGAGGGCGACCGGATGCTGGTGATGATGTCACCCGAGGACATGCGGGAGTTGGGCATCCAGGCCGAAGAACGCATCACCCTGCGCGGTGCGGATGGCGATGCCCGCCAAGTGGCGGGGCTGCGGGTCATCCCCTATGACCTGCCGCGCGGATGCATCGCCGGTTATTTCCCCGAACTGAACCCGCTATCGCCGCTGGACCGCCACGACATGGTTTCGGACACGCCCGCCAGCAAGGGCATTCCGGTGCGGATCGTCGCGGATCAGTCGCCGTCGGGCATCGCCTCGGATCGGTAGAGGCCGGGGTTCGACACCACCTTGTGGCAAAGGGTCAGCAAAGTGGCCCTTTCATCCGCGGTCAGCACGCCAAAGATCTCGGCCTGCCGCTTCAGGGCGGCGACGCGGATGTCTTCGGACAGGGCGATGCCCTTCGTGGTGGGGAACAGCTGTTTGGCGCGTCCATCCTCGGATGAGGGGCGCTGCACGATCAGGCCGCGGCTTTCCAGCAGGTTGACGGCGCGGCTGACCGTGTTCTGGGGCCGAGGAAAGACCCGCATCACATCCCGCGCCCGCAGACCCGGCGACAGCACGACGACATAGAGCGTCGACCAGCACTGCACCGGCATGTCGTAATGGCGTTCGATATGGCGGTTCGTGACCTGGCTGTTGGCCAGCACGATATGGCTGATCGACAGCAATTCCTTGAGGTCAGAATTCAGCAGGTGCGCCAGCAGTGGATCGTTGTCCATTTTTTCCCCAGTTTCGTCCAAGGATAAGCCTTTTCATTATGAACATACAATTGAACATTGGGGCAGGTATCACCTTTGACCGTGCCTGCGAAAGACAGGTTCGGGACGACGGGCCGGAACGCGCCGCGCCCTGAGGCCGTGTTCTGCCGACAGGCGAAACGGGGGGCCCTAGCGTTCCAGGATCAGCGTGTCGCCCTGAAAGCTGATCGTGGTGAAACGGCGCAGATAGGACATGCCCAGCAGCGAATCCTGCAATTCGCTGTCGATGACCACGGCCGGAATGTCGCGCTCGACAGTGTCGCCGATCGCGAAGCTGTCGATGGTCACCGCGGCGGTGCGGACGCGCCCGTTCGCGGTGACCGCCGCGCCGCCAAAGCTCAGGCGGTCGGGGTCCAGCCCGATGGCTGCGGCATCACGGCGGCTGAGGGCGATATGCGTCGCGCCGGTATCGACGATGAAGTTCAGCGGCGTGCCGTTCAGCACCGCCTGAAGGTGGAAATGGCCGCCCTGGCCGGCGGGGATCTCGATCCGGGTGCCTTCGTCCAGGACCTGCTGGCGGGGGGCGGTGGCGGACATGTACCAATCGGCCCCAAGCGCCACGCCGGCAAAGATCACCACCCAGACCAGCATCTGGCGCAGGGTGCGTCCGCCCCGTCCCGACAGTTCGAACAACATCGCCCCGCCGATCACCACCAGCAGCAGCACATAGAAGGCCAGCCGGGCGATGTCGTCGGGGCTCATCCGAACAATCCCGATCCCTGCAGCCCGTCGATGACGAACTGGACCGAGAGCGCCGCCAGCAGCATGCCCAGAAGCCGCGTGACGACCATCGTCCCTGTGCGTCCCAGACCGCGGGCCAGGGGTGTCGCCAGCATGAACAGCACCATCGCGATGGCCAGCACCGACAGCATCACCAGATGGACCATCAGCACATGGGCCACCCCTTCGCCCTGGCCCACCAGCAGGATCATCGAGGCCAGCGCACCCGGCCCCGCCAGCAGCGGCATGGCCAGCGGAAAGACCGAAGGGTCATGCGTGGGATCGTGGGCGATCTCCTCCTCGTCGGCCTTGCCTTCGCGGCGTTCGGTGCGGCGTTCGAACAGCATGTCCAGCGCGGTCAGGAACAGCAGCAGCCCCCCCGCGATGCGGAAGGCCGAAATCGAGATGCCGATGCCCGACAGGATGGCATCGCCCGCCAGCCCGAACAGCGTCAGCAGGATCGCGGCGATGCACAGCGCGCGCAGCCCGATGCGGCGCCGTTGGGCCGCGTCCATGTCCAGCGTCAGCGCGATGAAGATCGGCGCCAGGCCGATGGGGTCGATGATCACGAAAAGCGTGACGAAGGCGGTGATGTAAGTGGCCATATCCATGCGCCCTTATCACCCGGCGCGGCACGGCTGCCAAGCGCCGCCGTGGCGCTTGCGTGATGTAACGGTATCGCAACCTGACCCGAAAGGGCTTTGCATTCCTGGCCCATGGGCCTAAATATCGGGCGCGGGTGGCCGGACCACCCTGCATTGGAGTCTGTCATGCTGAACAATATCGGCCTTCCGGGCCTTCTTCTGATCGCGGTCGTCGTCCTGGTCCTGTTCGGACGCGGCAAGATCTCGTCCCTGATGGGTGAGGTCGGCAAGGGCATCACCTCGTTCAAGAAGGGCATCAAGGAAGGCACCGACGAAATCGAATCGGCCGCCGACGAACAGGGGACCGAACGCCCCGTCACGCCCCGCGCCGTTCCGGGCGAAACCGCACGCGACGTGACGCCCCACACCACGCCCGCAGGCCAGACCACGCCCGCAGGCCACACCACGCCCGCAGGCCACACCACGCCCGCAGGGACGACCACGACCCCGAACACCCCCGACCGCAGCTAAGCCCGGAAAGGCACGTCCCCTATGTTGGACATCGGCTGGACCGAACTGCTGCTGATCGGCGTCGTCGCCCTGATCGTGGTCGGTCCCAAGGATCTGCCGCACCTGTTCCACACGCTGGGGCGCCTGACCGCCCGTGCGCGTGGCATGGCCCGTGAATTCACCTCGGCCATGGAGGATGCGGCCAAGGGGTCCGGACTGGACGAGGCGGCGAATTCGCTGCGCGACGTCAAGAACCTGGCCTCGAAGAAATCGCTTGGGTTGGACGCGCTGGACCGCGCGACCGAAAAGTTCGAGAAATGGGACCCCAAGCGTCCCACCCCCCAGAAAAGCGCGCCCATGGCGCCCGTTCCCGACCCGGCCGCCCCCGCGCCTGCGTCCGACGTCCAAACCGCCGTCAAATCCGACGTCGCCCCCGGCGTTGAACCGCAGGCCGCGCCAGCGTCCGAGGCGCCGCAGCGCCAGCTGCACGCGGTGCGCCGCTCTGACATGAAAGACGATTGAATTGGCCAGCAAGACCCAACCCGATGACAATCCGGATGACAGCTCGGCCCCGCTGATCGAGCATCTGGCCGAGCTGCGCACCCGGATCATCTGGTCGATGGTCGCCTTCATCGCGGCGATGGTGATCTGCTATACGGTCTGGAACCCCATCTACAACTTCCTGACGCAGCCCATTTGCCACGCGCTGGAAAGCCGCAACCAGGAATGCGGGCTGATCCTGCTGAAGCTGCAGGAAGGCTTCTTCGTGGCGGTGCGGATCTCGTTGTTGGGGGGCTTCGTGCTGGCCTTCCCGATCATCGCCTATCAGATGTGGCGTTTCGTGGCGCCGGGGCTTTACCGCAATGAAAAGGCGGCCTTCCTGCCGTTCCTGGTGGCCTCGCCCGTGATGTTCTTTATCGGGGCGGCCTTTGCCTATTACGTCATCCTGCCGATGGCCTATGATTTCTTCCTGGGCTTCCAGCAGGGGCCGCTGAAGCTGCCCGATGACGGTGCCGCCGTGCCGCCGGGGGTTCCGGCCGACAGTCCCTTGGCGGCGATCGTCTTCCAGGGTTCTGTCGATGAATACCTGTCGCTGACGACCAAGTTCATTTTGGCTTTCGGTCTCAGCTTCCAGCTGCCGGTGCTGCTGACCCTGATGGGGCGCGCGGGGCTGGTTTCGGCCGCGGGGCTGGGATCGGTGCGCCGTTACGCGGTGCTGGCGATTCTGGTTCTTGCCGCGATCGCAACGCCGCCGGATGTGATTTCGCAGGTGGTGCTGTTCACCGTGGTCTATGGTCTCTACGAGATCTCGATCCAGCTGGTGCGCCGCATCGAGCGGAAGCGCGAGGCTGAACTGCGCGCCCAGGGCCTGTGGGTGGACGATGAGGATGACGCGTGACCCGTCCGCCGCTTGACCGGATCGCGGATGCGCTGGAACGGCTGGCCCCGCCGCCCGTTCCATCGCCCGACTTCACCAAGGCGGATGCCTTTGTCTGGCACACCGATCCCGACCGCCTGCAGCCCGTCCCGGTCGTCGACCGGGTCGATCTGGCCCAGCTGGTCGGCATCGAGCGGTCCAAGACCACGCTTCTGGCCAACACCCTGCAATTCGCGCGCGGCTATGGCGCGAATAACGCCTTGCTGTGGGGCGCGCGGGGGATGGGGAAATCGTCTTTGGTCAAGGCCGTTCATGCGGAATGCGTGGCCCGCGGCCTGCCGCTCTCGCTGGTCGAGATCGCGCGCGAGGATCTGTCCTCGGTCGGGCGGCTGCTGTCGATCCTGGGGCGTGCGACGGGGCGGTATTTCCTGCTGTTTGCCGACGACCTGTCCTTCAGCCATGACGACACGCAATACAAATCGCTGAAGGCGGTACTGGATGGCGGGATCAGCGGGCGACCGGCCAACGTCCTGCTTTACGCGACATCGAACCGTCGCCACCTGATGCCGCGCGACATGATCGACAATGAACGCGCCAGCGCCATCCACCCCGGCGAGGCGGTCGAGGAAAAGGTATCCCTGTCGGATCGTTTCGGGCTGTGGCTGGGCTTTCATCCCTGCGACCAGGACGATTATCTGGCGATGATCGCGGGATATTGTGCGGCCTATGGCTTGCGCATCGACCCCGATCAGCTGCGCGCCGAGGCGATCGAATGGCAGGCCACGCGCGGGTCGCGTTCGGGGCGCGTGGCGTGGCAATTCTTTGTGGATCTGGCTGGGCGACACGATGTCGCAGTATAATGCGCGGCGATATGGGGTCGTGCTAACATCCGTTTCATGAATGAACGCAGCACGCCGACCGTCCTGACGGGCACCCGTATTCGTGAACGCCGCCTGTCGCTGTCGCGCAGGCAGGCCGACATCGCGCGCGCGGTCGGGATCTCGCCGGCCTATCTGAATTTGATCGAACACAACCGCCGCCCCGTCAGCGCCGATCTGGTCGCGCGCCTAGCCGAGGAGCTGGACGTTCCCGCCGAGGAGCTGGCCGAAGGACGCGAGGAAGTCCGCATCGCGGCCCTGCGCGAGGCCGCCGCCCATCCCGTCGCGGCGGGTCTCAGCCCCGAACTGGATCAGGTGACCGAGCTGCTGGCGCGGTTTCCGGGCTGGGGCCAGCTGCTGATCGCGCATGCGCGGCGGGCCGGGGGGCTGGAACGCCAGCTGGTGGACCTGTCGGACCGCATGACGCAGGACCCCTATCTGCTGACCACGCTGCACGAGGTGCTGTCAGCGGTCACCGCTGTCCGCTCGACCGCCGCGATCCTGGTCGAGGAGGGCGAGATTTCGCCCGAATGGCGCCGCCGCTTCCACAGCAACCTGCACGAAGACAGCCAGCGCCTGTCCCTGACCGCGCAGGCGCTGGTCGCCTATCTGGACAGCTTCGAGGCCGAGGGCAGCGCCGCCACCCCCCAGGAAGAGGTCGAGGCCTGGCTGGCCGCGGGCGCATCCGATGCCGCCGAACTGGCCTCGGACGCGGCGCGCGGGATGGCGCGGCGGCTGGAAAGCGGGCTGAACGCCGATCGCGACATCCTGCCCGACCAGATCCTGGCCGAGGCCGTGACCAATCCCGAGGCCCGCGCCGACCCAGTGCGGCTGGCCGCGCGACTGGAGATGCCGCTGGACCTGGTGATGCGCCGTCTGGCCGATCTGCGGCCCGCGGGCTTTGAAGGGGCCGGCCTGCTGGTCTGCGACGGGTCGGGGGCGCTGACCCTGCGCCGCGCCGCGCCGGGCTTTCCGCTGCCGCGACCGGGCGACAGCTGCGGGTTGCTGCCGCTCTATCAGGCGCTGGCGGTGCCGCAGGTGGCCCTGTCGCGTGACGTGGTCACGCCGGACGGGCGCGGGTTCCGCACGCTCAGCCATGCGACGCGCAGCCAGCCGGGGGGCGTAACCGGGCCGGTGCTGACCACCGCCCAGATGCTGTTCACCCCCATCGACGGCCCCATTGCGGCGGATGCCCTTGCCATCGGACCGGCCTGCCGGATCTGTTCGCGGGCGGCTTGCCCCGCAAGGCGGGAACCCTCGATCCTGGTCCCGCAACCGGTCCTGGTGGAACGACCCAACGGGACCTTTGACACGGGCTTGTGATCCGGCCCATTATCCGCCGTCTTGAACTGGGGAGGAGCGGGCCGGATGCAGCAGGACATCCTGATGATCGAGGATGAGGTCAACATCGCCGAGGCGGTGCGCTTCATCCTGTCGCGCGAAGGATGGCGGGTGGCCCTGCATGCCGACGGGGCGGGCGCCATCGAGGCGATCCGCAACCACCGCCCCCGCGTGCTGATTCTGGACCTGATGCTGCCCAACCGGTCGGGGGCCGAGGTGCTGGCCGATCTGCGCGCCGACCCGGACGCTGGCCTTGCCGCGACGCCGGTGCTGATGCTGACCGCGCGGGGCCAAGTGGGCGACGCCGCCGCGCAGGCCGACCAGATCCTGTCCAAGCCCTTCGACAATGCCGATCTGCGCGCGCTGGTGCGCCGGATGCTGGGATGACCGGCGACCGCCCGCTGTTCCTGGAACGCGCCTCGTTCCGCAGGCGCAGGCTGGGCGATGCGGCGCGGGTCCTGCCGGTGCTGGCGATGCTGCTGATGCTGCTGCCGGTCTGGTGGTCGCCCGTCAGCCTGTCCTATGCGGCGGGGGCGGTCTGGATCTTTGGCACATGGGCGGTGCTGATCGTCGCGGTCTGGCTGCTGCACCGCGCCCTGCTGCGGTCCGAGGCCGCGACCCTGCGCGCCAGCCAGGACCCCCTGCACCCCGCCGATGCGCCCCGCGACAGGACCCGCGACCCCGATGCCGTTTGAGGGTCTGGTCCTCGCCTGCCTGGCCTATGTGGCGCTGATGTTCGCCGTCGCCTATGCCGCCGACCGCGCAGCGGCGCGGGGGCGGGTGCGCTGGCTGGACCATCCGCTGGTCTATACGCTGTCGTTGTCGGTCTATTGCTCGGCTTGGACCTTTTACGGGGCGGTCGGCTATGCCTCGCGGTCGGGGCTGGAGTTCGTGACCATCTATCTGGGGCCGACCATCGTCTTTTGCGGCGCCTGGTGGGGCCTCAGGCGGTTGGTGCGGGTGGCGCGGATGCATCACGTCACCTCGGTCGCGGATCTGGTGTCGGCGCGTTTCGGCAAGTCGAACCGGCTGGCCGCCCTGGTGACGCTGATCGCGGTGATCGCGGCTACGCCCTATGTCGCCCTGCAGCTGCAATCGGTGCGCCTGTCGTTCGAGGTCTTTGCCACCGATCCGCGCGGCATGGGCGGGTCGGACGCGCTTGGCGGCACGGCGCTGTGGGTGGCGGCGGGGCTGGCAGTCTTCACCATCCTGTTCGGCACGCGCAACCTGGCCGCCGACGAACGCCACCACGGGGTCGTCACGGCCATCGCGCTGGAGGCGATCGTCAAGCTGGCCGCCTTCATCGCCCTTGGCGTCTTCGTGATCTGGGGGCTGGCCGACGGCCCGTTGGACATGCTGGCCCGCATCAACCGCGCCAGCATGGACCCCGGCGTCCAGCAGGGATGGCTGCTGAAGCCAGACCGCTGGACGGCGCTGATCGTCGTGTCGGGGGCCGCGATCCTGACCCTGCCGCGAATGTTCCAGGTGCTGGTCGTCGAGGCCGCCGACGAGGAACGCCTGCATGTCGCGGGCTGGGCCTTTCCGGCCTATCTGTTCGCCATGTCGCTTTTCGTGCTGCCCATCGCCGTGATGGGGCGCGAACTGATGCCGGCCAGCGCCAATCCCGACCTTTATGTCCTGACGCTTCCCGCGGCGGCGGGACAGGACCTGCTGGCGCTGTTGGTCTTTCTGGGCGGGTTTTCGGCGGCGACGTCGATGGTGGTCGTCTGCGCCATCGCGGTGGCCACGATGGTGTCGAACCACTGGCTGGTCCCCGCCTGGCTGGCGCTTCGCCGCATTCCCGCCAGCGAGGATACCGACGATCTGCGCGGCTTTGTCCTGAACGCCCGGCGGCTGGCGATCCTGGCTGTGGTGGCGGCAGGTTGGGTCTATCACCAGGCGTCGGGCGGGGCTGCGGCGCTGGCCGCGATGGGGCTGGTGGCGTTCAGCGGCATGGCGCAGGTCCTGCCCGCGATGGTCGGCGGGCTGTTGTGGCGCGGCGCCAACCGCAAGGGCGCCTATGCCGGGATCGGGGCAGGGTTCGCGCTGTGGATGGGGCTGATCTTTCTGCCCTCGGTCGGGGTGGGGGGCGATCTGCCGGTGCTGCCGGGGATGGACCCCTGGACCGTGGCCGTTGCCCTGTCGCTGGCGGTGAACACGCTGGCCTTCGTGGGGGTGTCGATCTTTGGCTTTCCCGACCCGGTCGAACGGTTCCAGGGCCTTTCCTTCGTCAGCGCGATCGAACCCCTGCGCCACAGCCGCACCAACCGCGCCGACGACCGGGCCGAGCCGCTGCTGGCCATGGCCCGTCGCATCTGGGGTCCCGACGCCGCCCTGCGCCATTTCCAGGCCGAGGCGCGGGCGCAGGGCAAGACCGGCTATCTGCCCGACCTGACGCCCAGTTTCCTGACCGGGCTGGAGAGGCGGCTGGCGGGGTCCATCGGGGCCGCGACGGCCCATGCGATGATCGACCGCGTGGCGGGGGGTGTTGCCCTGACGGTGGCGGACCTGCTGCAGGTTGCCGACGAAGCGCAGCGCGCCAAGGAGGAGACCCAACGCCTGGAGGCCGCCCGCGCCGAATTGGCCCGCACCGCCCGCCAGCTGCATCAGGCCAATGACAAGCTGACCGCGCTGTCGGTCCAGAAGGACGCGTTCCTCAGCCAGATCAGCCACGAATTGCGCACGCCGATGACCTCCGTCCGGGCCTTTTCCGAGATCCTGATGGACCCGCAGCTGGAGGATGCCGACCGGCAGCGCTTTGCAGGCATCATCCACCAGGAGGCGGGCCGCCTGACGCGACTGCTGGACGACCTGCTGGACCTGTCGGTTCTGGAAAGCGGGCGGGCGCAGCTGACGATTTCGGTGGTGAACCTGCATGACCTGATCACGCGGGCCGTCACCGCGGCATCGGCCACCCGACCCGAACGGGGCTTTCTGATCGATCGCGACCTGCCATCCGAACATCTGGGCCTGATCACCGATGCCGACCGCCTGCTGCAGGTGCTGATCAACGTCATCAGCAACGCGCGGAAATATTGCGACGCCGAACATCCCATCCTGACCATCCGTGTCCAGCGTCCGCAGGGGGGCGGGGCGGTGATCGACGTGATCGACAATGGCAGCGGCATCGACAGCGGCCGCCAATCCCTGATCTTCGAGAAATTCGCCCGCCTGAACGACCCCGCGCGTGCCGGGGGGGCGGGGCTGGGGCTGGCCATCTGCCGCGAGATCATGCTGAACCTGGGCGGCGACATCGCCTATCTGCCGGGGCAGGGGGGCGCGGCCTTCCGGATTTTGCTGCCGCAACGTCCCCCCGCCAGGTCCGATGCCGGGCCGGGGTCCGGTTAACCGTTTCTCAACCCTGACGGGCCAGAGTGAGGGCCAGGGGACAGCGTGATTCGGACATGACATGACCAATGCAGAAGCAGGCAGCGATGACAGGGGTGAACAGGCGGGCGGGGTGCTGCGACGGATGCTGCGCAGCCGCAGCCAGGCCGAGCCCCTTCGTGCGCCCATCCTGCCGCCCGCCCCGCCCCAGACCCCGGCCAAGGCGGCGGCCACCGCCATCGGGCGCACGGCCGAACGGCTTTACGGGCTGGCGATCCCGTCGGTCCAGGTCGAACAGGGCGTGATGACGCTGGCCGAACTGCCTGAAATGCTGCCCGAACTGCCCTTGGTGGTGATGCTGCAGGGGCCGGGGGAAAACCTGGGCGCGATCACGCTATGTCCGCAGACGGTCGCCAGCCTAATCGAGGTTCAGGCCCTTGGGCGCGTCACCGCACGCATTCTGGAACGCCGTCGCCCGACCCGCAGCGACGCGACGCTTTGCGCCGATTTCATCAACATGCTGCTGACCGAACTGGCGGCGGAAACGCAGGGCATGGACGGCTTTCAGGGCATCGCCGGGTACCGCTTCCTGACCGCGCTGGACGATCCGCGCCCCCTTTCGCTGATGCTGGAGGACAAGCCCCTGCGGAGCCTGACCTTCGATCTGCGCATGGGCGGGTCGGATACGCGCGAGGGCCAGGTGCTGCTGGTTCTGCCGCAGGCGAAGAAGGAAACCGCCCCCAAGCCGCAACCGATCGCGGCCCCTGTGCCGGTCGCGGCACCGGTTCCCGCGGTCGCCAAGCCAACCTTGGGCGCGCCGATGCAGCAAGCCTCGGTCGAGGTGGTGGGCGTTTTGTGCCGACGCAAGGTTTCGCTGGCGGAACTGCGCGCGCTGGCGCCGGGACGGGTGCTGCAACTGCCGCGCGCCTGTCTGACCGATGCCCGGTTGGAAACCGCCGATGGCCAGGTCCTGGCGGCGGGCAAATTTGGCGAGGCGGAGGGGTGCCACGCCATCCGCCTGCGCGCCCGCGATGCGTCCCCAACCGCGGAAATGCCGCCCGCCATGCCATCCGTGACCATGCCCGAGCCGCCTGCGGATCTTGCCCGGCCGGACCCTTTCCGGCCCGGAACCGCTCTTGCGGCGGCCCGCGACACCGTCGAAAACGCAACGATCCACCGTCAAGCCCGGTGATATGACGCTTTAGCCTTGAAATCTGCGCGTTCCGGACGCATCTAACAGCGGTCCCGAATCCTGCGGGATGCCAAGTATGGAGTGACCATGGCCAAGGAAGAAATGCTCGAATTCCCCGGCGTCGTGAAAGAACTCCTGCCTAATGCGACATTCCGGGTCGAGCTTGAAAACGGCCATGAGATCATCGCACATATGGCAGGCAAGATGCGCAAGAACCGCATCCGCGTTCTGGCGGGCGACAAGGTTCAGGTTGAGATGAACACCTATGACCTGACCAAGGGGCGGATCAATTACCGCTTCAAGTAAGCCGTCCATCGCGACGGCTGATGCCACCAACGGAGGCCGCCTCATGGCCGAACTGCGCCCACCCCGGCTTGTGCTGGGATCGGCAAGCCCGCGCCGACTGGAACTGTTGGCGCAGATCGGCATCACGCCGCACGCGCTTCGCCCCGCCGATATCGATGAAACACCGCGCCCGGGGGAAGCGGCGCGTGCCTATGTCCGCCGCATGGCGGTGGAAAAGGCGCAGGCCATCACCCTTGACGCCGACGAAGCCTGCCTGACCGGCGACACGACCGTCCTGGTCGGGCGCCGCATCCTGGGCAAGCCCGCCGACCGGGCCGAGGCCGGGGAATTCATGCGCCTGATGTCGGGGCGGCGCCATGTCGTGCTGACCTCGATGGCGCTGCGCCATGGCGACCGGATCGCGGAACGCCTGGTGGAAACCAAAGTGCGGATGCGGTCGCTGGATGCGCAGGCGCTGGAAGATTATCTTGATATGGGCGATTGGCGGGGCAAGGCGGGCGCCTATGCGATCCAGGGGGCGGCCGCGGCCTTCATCCCGTGGATCCAGGGGTCGTTTTCGGCCGTCGTGGGCCTGCCCCTGTCCGAAACCGCCGCCATGCTGGCCGCGATCGGCATCCATCCCCGCCCCGAAGGAGCACGTTCATGAAAGGCCGCCAAGTCGTCCTGGGTCACATCTTTGGACAGGAGGCCGCCGCCCTGATGGAGGATGGCCAGCTGGTCGATCTGCTGGTGGCCACCGATGCCGTCGCGCCCTTCGCACCCGGTGCCATCTGCCGGGCGCAGGCGGACAGGCTGATGAAGGGGCAGGGCGGCATCTTCGTGCAGCTGCCCGATGGCCAGACCGGCTATCTGCGCGACCGCAAGGGCGTAGCCGAGGGCAAGCCGCTGCTGGTCCAGGTTGCAGGCGTCGCCGAGGATGGCAAGGCCGTCCCCGTCACTACCCGCCTGATCTTCCGCGGTCGTCATGTGCTGGTGACGCCGGGCAAGCCGGGGGTGAACGTTTCGCGCCAGATCCGGATCGAGGATCGCCGCGACGAATTGCAGGCCTTGGGGCAGCAGGCCTTGGGTGATCGCAGCCACGGCCTGATCCTGCGCAGCGCCGCCGAAACTGCCGACGACCAGGAGATCGCCGAAGAGGTGGCCGAGCTGCTGGACTTGGCCGATGGCATCTGCGCCGAAACCGCCGGCAAGCCCGAACTGCTGCTGGACGCGCCGACCCCGTGGGAACAGGCCTGGATGGATTGGGCCGAACCCGCCCCCGACGCGATCGAGGAGGGCGAGGACAGCTTTGAACGCTGCGGCGTTCTGGATGCCGTCGATGCGCTGCTGTCGGCGCGGATCGACCTTCAGGGTCAGGGCGACGCCTTCATCGAACAGACCCGCGCCCTTGTCGCGGTCGATGTGAACACCGGCAATGACAGCTCCGGTGCGGCGGGGCTGAAGGTCAATATCGCGCTGGCCCGCGAATTGCCGCGCCAGCTGGCGCTGCGGGGCCTGGGCGGCCAGATCGTCGTCGATTTCGCCCCCATGCCCAAACGCGACCGCGCGACGCTGGACCAGGTCCTGGGCGCAGCCTTCCGCAACGCGGGGGCCGAAGCCACGCTGGTCGGCTGGACCGCGATGGGGCTTTACGAACTGAACCGCAAGCGCGACCGCGTGCCCCTGGCGCGCCTTGCCACGGCCAGCGGAGAGGCATGATGGCGGCCTGCCCGATCTGTTCCAAAGAAAGCGTCCCGCAATACCGCCCGTTCTGTTCGAAACGCTGCGCGGATGTGGATCTGGCCAAGTGGCTGCGGGGGTCCTATGTGATCCCCGGCGCGCCCTTGGACGACGTATCGTCGGACGAAAACGGGCCCGACTGAAAAAAGATGGTTTTGGGTCTGGACAGTCCCCGCGCCCCCTCGTAAATACGCCTCACCCGACGCGGCATGCTGCGTCACAAAGGGGCCCGGATAGCTCAGTTGGTAGAGCAGCGGATTGAAAATCCGCGTGTCGGCGGTTCAAATCCGTCTCCGGGCACCACTAAAAATTCCTGATGGAATTGTTTTGCTGATCCGCTTTTGCTGGACGAAGCATGTTGTCAGTCGTGGGCATCCGCGGGGGCATGGAACGGTTTTTCACATCTGACACATCTCTGTGCCCTCAGGGTGTTGAAGCCACCGCCCTGGTGCTTGACTGGGCTTTTTCGTTCAAGCCCGTCATTTCTCATGACCTGTCTGACAAGCGCAGGCTACGCATCTGATTGTCGGCCGAGTTGGGGGGTGGATTTGTGCCCTGTCATTCGACAACCGAGCGTCCCTGACGTGTAGGCGGTAAGTCGCGCGAAGACTGTCGCGGTTCAAATGGCGGCCAGAAATCGACATCGGCAGTTCGCAGAGCTGCGTCAGCGACAAGAACGGACTCTGTGCGGCTGGCATGATATTGTGCCGGACGCTGCCGGTTCAAACACCCTGCTGCATGGCTCGATTCTTGGTGATCCTCAGTTGGATCACCTCCCCCGTCACGTCCAGCATCCACCTCCCTATCCATGGTGCGGGCCTCGCGTTGAGGTCAAACATCGGATTGTCTGGGCTTTGATCTGGTCGTCTATGACGTGCTTTCCGAGGCCGGTGCCGATATGGTCTGAGGCGGCTGAGAAATCACCTTGACGATTGCCTTAACCGAAACAATGCAGCGTATTTTGTGTGCTGGTGGAATTGCGCTATCTCCGTTGGGATGTAACGCATGAGGAGGAGAAAAATGTCGTCGCCGAACCGCGCCAGGTTTGCCGAAAGCTGATTTCGGTTAGTCCTGCAGCCACGGTTTCCGTCTTCGGCACGGCGTCGAAGTCGGCCTTGGTTTTGGTGAGCGGCATGCCCCAGATTGGCAGGACGATACCGCCGAAACGAACCATGGCGCTGCCTTCATGGCCGAGGAAGCGCCGGCGCAAGGAATTCAACAGGAGTTGCAGTTTGCCGTCATTCCGCCAACCATCATCTGGAGAGCGCATCGGCGTCATCTCCGACACCCACGGATTGCTTCGCCCCGAAGCGCTGGAGGCGCTGGAAGGCGTCGATCGCATTCTGCACGCGGGTGATATCGGCAACCCCTCCCACCTTGACGTTCTGGCCCGCATCGCCCCGGTGACGGCGATCCGCGGCAATATCGACCGCGGGCCCTGGGCCGAAACCCTGCCCGAAACGGTCAGCCTGGCAAGCGGAGGCCTGCGCATTCACATGATCCATGACCGCAAGGCCCTGAGCGCCGATCCGGATAGCGAGGGGTGGAATGTCGTGATCTCGGGCCACTCGCATAAACCTGGCATCGATGAGACCCAGACGACCTTATGGTTGAACCCCGGCGCCGCCGGCCCGCGCCGCTTCCACCTGCCGATCACGCTGGCCTTTCTTTGGGAAGACGGCGGTCGCCCTCGTGCCGTGATCCAAAACTTGCAGATCTGACGTCATTCAACCTTGCCCTGTAGGGATATGACCCAGGGTCGTGCCCCAAGGCAGGCACGACGACCGATCTGATCAACCGCCACCATTGGTCCTCAGCGCCGACAATCCGACCATCTGGCCGCGACAGCCTATGCCGGTCATCGGATCTGAAAGGGCATTCTGCTGATCCACGGTCAATCATCGGTCCCCGTGCGGGGCCGGTGCATCGGTAGGGCGGGGATTCTTTGCGACCCATCAGCAGGGTGTTGCACTGATACCGGACATTGCGTGGCCGATCGCCGCACCGATGAACGCAACGACCTGCACGATGTTGTGCCATGACGTGCCCGTCAGGAAAGGCCCACCATTGTCCTCGATCACTCTTGTCGTCTCCAGCGAGACGCCAGCCCAACAGAACGAGCGCCGCAGCTATGCCGGGCAGGCGTCGCATGAAAGCTATGCCGCGGCCCTGCGCCGGCTGCGCCCCGGGATCGAACTGGAAACGGCCTCCTGCTTTGACGATGACGCCTGTCCGGATATCGCACGTCACAAGGGCATCGTCTTCGCCGGCTCGCCCATTCAAATGCACAAGGACAGCGCCGAGGCCCGCGCCGCCGCCCATTTCATGGCGCGTGTATTCCAGGCGGGCGTGCCCGCATTCGGATCCTGCGCGGGCCTGCAGATTGCGGCCGTGGCGGCAGGGGGCGAAACCGGACCTCGCCGTCCCGGCGCCGAGGTTGCCTTTGCTCGGGACATCACCCGCACCGAAGCGGGCGCGCGGCATCGGATGTTGGAAGGCAGGCCCGCGACATGGACCGCACCGGCCATGCATTCCAGCGTGGTGACCCGCCTTCCTTCCGGCGGGTTCAGCCTGGCCGCGAACCCCGATACGCCGATCGAGGCTGCCGAGATCCGCCACGGGCGGGGCATCTTCTGGGGCGTCCAGTATCACCCCGAGCTGTCCCTGGGCGAAATTGCCGTCTCGACCGCCCACCAGGCGGATGACATCATCAAGCAGGGCTTGGCCCGCGATCAGCGTGACGTCCGGGCCATGGCCGCGCGAATGCAGGATCTGGATGCCGCGCCGACGCGGACCGACATCGCCTGGCAATTGGGCCTGAACGCCGAAATCGCCCTTTTCGAACGTCGCACCCGCGAGATCGAGAATTTTCTGAACGCCGTCGAGACGGGCGGCTTGGGGCCCATTTAGGGCAACTTGCTACAGCTGTTGCCGGGGGTGGTGCCGCCGTGCTGCCTGTTGCCACCGATGCTGCACAGATGCGGTCAAGACTGGCCCAAGCGCATGAAGACGCCCTATCATCGCGGGGTGCATGGAGAGGGAGAGACACATGACCAAACGCATCATCTTCACCGGCGGAACGGGCAAAGCCGGCCGCCATGCCGTGCCGCATCTGCTGGAGAAAGGCTACAGGATCCTGAACGTCGATCTGAAGCCGCTCGACCTGCCCGGGGTGAACACGTTGATCGCGGACATCACCGACAGCGGCCAGGTCTTCAACGCCTTCACCACGCATTTCGGCTTTGATGGCTTCGACGAAGGCGCCCCGCCCAAGGCCCCTGACGCCATCGTGCATTTCGCCGCCGTGCCGCGCGTGATGATCCACCCCGACAACACCACATTCGCGCAGAACACCGTCGGCACCTATAACGTGCTGGAAGCGGCGATGAAGCTGGGCGTGCGCAAGGTGATCTTTGCCAGTTCGGAAACCACCTATGGCGTCTGTTTCGCGGAAGGCGACAAGGATTATCATGTCTTTCCGCTGGAAGAAGATTACGACAGCGATCCGATGGACAGTTACGGCCTGTCGAAGGTGGTCAACGAAAAGACCGGGCGTGCCTTTGCGATGCGCTATGGCGCCGATGTCTATGCCCTGCGCATCGGCAATGTCGTCGAGCCGGATGAATACGCGGATTTTCCCGCATACCTGGCCAACCCGATGAGCCGAAAGCGCAACGCCTGGAGCTATATCGACGCGCGCGATCTGGGCGAGATCGTGCATCTCTGCCTGCAGAAGGACGGGCTTGGCTATCAGGTCTTCAACGCGGTGAACGATACCATCACCGCCACCATGCCGACGGCGGAGTTCCTGGCGAAATATGCGCCCGATACACCGATCACACGGGCCATGGGCAGGGACGAGGCCCCGCTGTCCAACCGCAAGATCCGCGACGTGCTTGGCTTCAAGGAAGCGCATCCGTGGCGGAATTATGTGGACATCTAGGGGGACCGACCCCGCATGGCGGTCGACCGATGCATGTCGGCTGATGAGGGGGTCCTTGGCGCCGGCCTCGGCGAGCCTCCATTGTGCCCACGCGGGACCAGTCAGCTGTTCTCTGGCGACCGATGACGAGAGGCAGGCTGATCCACCCGCGGAGCAGAGCGAGGCCCGATCCGGCTGAACATCACGATGTTGCCCAGACAGGCAAGGGCCACGCCCATGACCGCCGGCGGCGTCCATCGATACCCCTCCAGCAGGGTCGAGGCGCTGAGCGCGATGATCGGGAACAGGACGGTCGCATAGCCTGCCTTGGCCGATCCGATCCGGGCCACCAGCATCAGGTAGGTCGTGAACCCGGTGACCGAGCCGATCACGGCAAGATAGGCCAGTGCGATCCAGTAGCTGCCCCGTTCCGGCAGGCCCAGAGGTTGCCCCGTCAGCGTGACGATCAGCAGCAGGCACAGCGCGCCGATCGCCATGCCCCATGCATTGGCCGTGACGGGCGTGATGCCCAGCTTGCTGTTGCGCCGTGACGCCATGTTGCCAAGCGAGAAGAACATGGTTCCCAGCACCGCCCAGCCGATGCCGCGCAGCGCCGCCAGATCGACCGTCACGGCGAGGTCTTTCCAGAACAGCAGGGCCAGCCCTGCGACGCCCAAGGCTCCTGCCAGCACCATCCGCCCGCTGATCGGGTCGCCGAAGAACAAGCGCGCATTGACGGCGTTGAAGATCGACGCCAGCGAAAAGATGACCGAGACCAGCCCCGAGGGGATCAGCGACGTCGCCATGTAGAGGCCGATGAAGTTCAGGCAGAACAGGCACAGCGCCTGCATCACGACAAATCGCCAGCGGGCCGGCCAGCGCAGCCGCCCCAGGACGACAAGCCCCGCCAGCATGACCGCCCCCGCCAATGCGAAGCGGTAGAAGATCGAGACCGTGATCGCGACCTCGCCGACCTGGGCTGCGATGGCGATCCAGGTCGTGCCCCAGATCAGGACGGTCGCGGTAAACAGGAATGGTGTGCTCATGCCGAAGGCTCCTTCACGGTCCGCTTAGCAGCTTCCCGCGGTCTGCCGTTGCAGGATCTTGCGGCGAAATGGATCGACTGGATGGCGGGGCTTTGCGGCAGGCGCTAGAAGATCTCATGGCCACCATCCGCGATTTTCTTGACCGCTCTCCTGCCGCGCGCAACACGGCTGCCATGCCGATGGGCGTGGCAAGCGGCGTCGCGATCTGGGAAAACAGCAACGACCGGATCAGCTATGCCGCCCCCCACGGTCACGTCTTCAGCTGCTATCTTCACGGCGGCACGGGTACGAGGCGGCTGGATGCCGGTTCCCGGACCGGGCGGCCCGGCACGGTCTGCATCATGCCCGAAGGTCAGAACTCCGAATGGGAAATCACGACGCCCTTCCGGTTCGTGCATTTCTATGTTCCGGACGACCGGCTGCGCGCGGCTTTCGCGCTGATCCACGACTGCGACGCGCGCCGGATGGACCTGCCCGAGCTGACCTTTGCCGAACTCCCCGACCTTGCCATCCCTCTTGTGCGGTTGGCCGACGCCGCCTTGCGGCAGGACCTGCTGATGGCCGACGGGGCCGTCGCGGACATGGTCGGACGTTTGGGCACGCGCCAGATCGCCCTGAAGGGTGGGCTGCCCGCACGTCTTCTGCACCGCATCGACGATTGGATCGACGCGCATCTTGACCAGCCGATCCGCCTGGCCGACATCGCCTGCCTGACCGATCTGTCCCCGTTTCACCTGCACCGCATGTTCAAGGCGACCCGCGGGCTGCCCCTTCATGGATGGATCACCAGCCGAAGGATCGCCCGGGCAAAGACGATGTTGGCCGGGCAATCGCCTTTGGTCGAGATCGCGCAAGTCTGCGGATTTTCAAGCCAGAGCCATTTCACAAGGGTCTTCAAAGAGCAGATGTCCACGACACCCGACGCCTATCGCGCCCTGCTGCGGCGGTCGTGACCCATTGTCGATCTGCCGGACGCGCAAGGGGGCAGGGCCAGACTGTGGCGCAGCGCGACCTTTAGCGGGAAGGGCGTGGGTTGGGGGCTGAGCGCGCCGTGGATGACGATAGTTCCGGACGGCCGCAACGACCGCGCGCGATCTGGATGACTGTCAGGCTGACCGAGCTGGAGGCTGCGGTGATCAGCAGCCATTGCCCCACCGAGAGCGGGCAGTGTTCGACAAGCGCGGCATAGGTCGTCACGAAGCCCATCCAGAAGGCTGCGGCTCGAAGCGCGCCACCGACGCTTCGAAACCCGAACGGGCCGAAAAGGCCGGTTTTTCCGGATAGGTTCCCCATCGGAACATCGCATCCACGCGGTTCAGGGCGATCGCCTCGGCCCGCAGCTGAACCTCATGCGGTTGGGGCTAAGCGGTTCCTCGTTTTCCAGCCGCAGCACCTCGGGGCCACCAAGCTGATGAAAGCGGACGACACGGCAAAGGTGAAGATCGGACATGATGGGTCCTTTCGGCCCTGGTCCGCGTTGCAGAAGACAGGATGCCATGATGGCGATGCCCCATATCGCCGGTTCTGCACCGAGGAGAGAACATATGCCAGGATTTGTCATTGCCATGGGTGAGGCACCTCACATGAAGCTGACGCGCGAAGCGCGTGCGTTCAGCGCGACAGACGCCCCGATGGTCTTCGATACCCATGATGCCGCCTATGAATATCTTGTTCGACACAACGAGGATGAGCCGTTGAAAGGCGTCCGAGGCGAAATCGTCGAGGACCTGTCGCAATAGGCCGCCCCCCACTTCACCCCGCAGATCCGGAAAGGACCGTGATGTTCAGCACATGGCAGAAGGAAAAGGCCACGGCGGCCCTTGTCGATGAGGCGCAGGCTGTTGCCGACAAGCTGGCCGACGCGAAACCGCATCAGGTCGAAAGCCGTGCTGCTGCCGCCCGTTTCTGGGCCGCCTTCCACCTGGCCGAGGGGCGCGACCTCTATGAGATGTCCCGGTGGACATCCGAGGCCGTTGCCAAATTCGCGTCGAGCGCACAGGCCAGCATCACCGCGTTGCGCAAGAAGCGCGACTATGACAGCAGCGACGGCCTCGCTGTCTGGCTTCACACGGCCCGTGCCCTGAACGAGAGCCGCGTCGCCCCGGCGGTCCGGGATATCTGGCAGCATCTGATGGATGCCGGACCCAATGCGGATTCGATGGCCGAGGAGATGATTCTGGACGCCGGCTTGCCGATGGACAATCGACGCCGCGTCCCGGATGGCCTGAAGATCGATTGCTGAGACTGCGTAGCCTTGCAGTGAGCGGGTCGGCACACGCGCCAATGCATCTGCTACCGTAAGTGTCCTTATTCGTTGTCAGCCATCGAGCTTTCGGCGGTCTTGTCGTGCCGGGATGCGAGGGATCTGGCGTTCTTTGGCCTGCTGAAGCATCGCTGCATCAGATTGCCCAGTCGGTGCAGTTTGCTGTCGGCCGATACGCCCCGCTTGCTGGATCTTCGCATCATCTTACCCCCCCGGACCGCCACCGGTTGAGCAGCATTTCATAGAATTGCTCGGCCGCGGGCGAACGGCGCGAACCGGGAACCCTGACCACGCCGACGGTTCGCGTGACATCGGGCGCGGTCAGGGGAACGGTGGCGATCGTGTGATGCGGACCGGCGGGCAGCGCCATGCGCGGCAGGGCGGCGACCCCCAGCCCGGCCTCGACCAGACCAAGCGAGGTGGACAGGTGCTGCACCTCGAAGAATGGGCGGGGCCTGACATTCGCCTTCGCCAGCGCTAGATCCATGATCAGGCGGTTGCCGCTGGACCGCCCCACGGTGACAAAGCGATGATCGGCCAGTTCCTCCCAGCTGACCGAGGGCCGCCCCGCCAGCACGTGGTCGCGTCGGCAGGCCAGCAGGAACGGCTCTTCGATCAGCGGGTCGAAAGCCACTTCGGGATCGTCCGCGCCCAGCAGGGTGATGCCGAAATCGACCTCTCGGTTCAGGACGCTTTGCAGAACTTCGTTGGCGCCCGCATCCAGGATGCGAAACCGGATCGCAGGAAATTCGGCGGAAAAGGCGCTGATGACATCGGGCAGAAAATAATAGGCCGCCGTCGGGATGCAGGCGATGCTGACCAGCCCCGATCGGCGTTCCGCAATCTCGCGCACGGACATCAACGAGGTTTCCAGATCGTCCAGCAGGCGCCGCGCCCGTGGCAGGAAATCACGACCCACGGCGGTCAGCGACACGCGACGGGTGGTCCGTTCCAGCAGGGGCACGCCCAGGGTCGACTCCAGCTTCTGGATGCGGCGGGTCAGGGCGGGCTGCGACAGGTGGATGCTGTCGGCGGCGGCGCGAAAGCTTTGCATCTCGGCGGTGGCCACGAAGGCGCGCAGGTCTTCCAGATCTATATTCATGTTTATGACGCAATAATTATTCCGATCATTGCATTTCACACATTCCGGCATCTCTGGCAAGCCTGTGCCCAAGACGTGGGCACTTGCCCCTGACAGTCCGAGAAGGCCAAGATCATGCAAAAAATTCCCTGCGTCCTGATGCGCGGCGGCACCTCGCGCGGGCCGTTTTTCCTGTCCAGCGATCTGCCGGACGATGTTGCGGCGCGGGATGCGATGCTGATCTCGGCGATGGGCTCGGGGCATCCTTTGCAGATCGACGGCATCGGCGGCGGCAATCCCCTGACCAGCAAGGTGGCCATCGTGGGCCGCAGCGCCCGTGACGACGCGGATGTCGATTACCTGTTCGCGCAGGTGAATGTCGACCGCGCGCTGGTCGATACCGCGCCCAATTGCGGCAACATGCTGGCGGCGGTCGGTCCCTTTGCCATCGAACAGGGGCTGATCCCGGCCACCGATCCCGAAACGCGGCTGACGATCTTCAACGTGAACACCGGCAAGCGGATCGAGGCGATCGTGCAGACCCCCGGCGGCACGGTCGATTACGAAGGCGACACCGCCATCGCGGGCGTGCCCGGCACGGCGGCTCCGGTGCGCATGGCGTTCCTGGATGCGGCGGGGTCCAAGACAGGCAGGCTGCTGCCGACGGGGAAGGCCGCCGATGTGATCGACGGCGTCGAGGTCACGCTGTTGGACATGGCCGTCGCGGCGATGCTGCTGGACGCCGGCACTCTTGGCAAGACGGGCCGCGAAACGCCGGCGGAACTGGACGCCGACCGCGCCTTCCTGCAACGGCTGGAGCGGTTGCGCCAGGAGGCGGGGCGTCGCATGGGCCTCGGGGACGTGTCGCAGATGGTCATCCCCAAGCCGATCCTGCTTGGCCCGCCTGCGGGCGACGGCACGATCACCGCACGCTATTTCATGCCCCATTCCTGCCATACGGCGGTGGCGATCACCGGCGCCGTCTGCATCGCCTCGGCCTGCTGCACCCCCGGAACCGTGGCCCATCGTCTGGCGCGGCTGCCGCAGCCGGATGCCGACGGACGGCGGCGGCTGGTCATCGAGCACCCCTCGGGGCAGACACCGGTCGAGATCGAGCAGGACCCTGTCACCGGCATCGTCACCCGCGCCATGGTGATCCGGACCGCCAGGCGGCTGTTCGACGGTTTTGTCCACGTGCGCGATCAGGTCGCCTGAGCGCCCCGACATCACACCATTCAAGGAGGAGACCCATATGAGACACCTGACCCACCCCCTGCGGGCCGCGTTGCTGAGCGCCGTGGCCGCATTTTCCCTGCCCCAGACCCTTCTGGCCCAGGATTTTTCCGGCGAGACCGTCGAATGGACCATTCCCTTCGGCGTCGGTGGCGGCACCGATGTCTGGGCGCGCTTCTTTGCGCCGCAGCTGGCCCATGCCCTGCCGGGGCAGCCGAATGTCGTGGTGCTGAACGTGCCCGGCGGCGGGTCGATCACCGGCGCGAACCAGTTCGCCAGCCGCGCCACTGATGACGGGCTGTCCATCCTGGGCACCTCGGCCTCGACCCAATATCCCGCGATCCTGGGCGATCCGCGGGTGCGCTATGACTATGCCGACTGGACGGCGGTCCTGGCATCGCCCACCGGCGGCGTCGTCTATGCCGATCCGAAATACGGCGTCACCGGCCCCGAAGGTCTGGAGACCCTCAAGGCCGAAGAGATCCGCTTTGCCAGCCAGGGCGCGACCGCGCTGGAGATGCCGGTGCTGCTGGCGCTGAAGATGATGGGGCTGAACATCCGTCCGGTCTTTGGCATGGAAAGCCGCGGCGCGGGCCGACTGGCCTTCGAACGCGGCGAGGCCGGGATCGATTTCCAGACCAGTTCCGCCTATCTCAACAGCGTCGCGCCGCTGGTCGACAGCGGCAAGGCCGTGCCGCTGTTCTCGATGGGCGTGGTCGATGCCGAAGGCAACGTGACCCGTGATCCGTCCTTCCCGGACCTGCCGACCTTCGTCGAATTCTATACCGACGCCATGGGCACGGCCCCCGAGGGCGAGGCCTTCGAGGCCTGGAAGGCGCTGATGATCGCGGGCTATTCCCTGCAGAAGATGGTGGTCCTGCCCAAGGACGCCCCGGCCGAGGTCGTCGCCACCTATGCCGACGCCGCTCGCCAGATCGTCGAGGCCCCGGATTTCCGCGAACGCGCCGGCGAGGAGATCGGCGTCTATGACCAGCTGGTCGGCGACGAGGCCGATGCCGCGCTGCAGGCCGCGCTGACCGTCGATCCGGCCATCCGCGAATTCCTGACGACCTGGCTGTCCGAGGATTACGGCGTCCGGTTCTGACCGACCGGCGGGGCCGCCTGGCCCCGCCGCATTGCAAGTGGGGGGAGAAAACCACGATGTTCGATATTGCCCTTTCGGCACTGGGCCAGGTCATGTCCGCCGGGCACCTGACCTTCCTGGTCGTAGGCGTCCTTGTGGGCCTGATCGTGGGCATCCTGCCCGGACTGGGCGGCATTGCCGGGATGTCGATCCTGCTGCCCTTCCTTTACGGGATGGAGCCGACCGCCGCCCTGGGAATGCTGATCGGCATGGTTGCCGTCATTCCCACCGGCGACACCTTCACATCCGTCATGATGGGGATCCCCGGGTCCAGCGCCAGCCAGGCCACCGTGCTGGACGGGTTTCCCATGGCCAAGCGCGGAGAGGCGGCCCGCGCCCTGTCGGCCGCCTTCACCAGTTCGCTGATCGGGGGGCTGATCGGAGCCCTGGTCCTGTCGGTCGCCATCGTGATGGCGCGACCGCTGGTCCTGTCCTTTTCCTCGGCCGAGCTGTTCATGCTGACGCTGTTCGGCCTGTCGATGGTGGCCGTCCTGTCGGGGCGCAGCCTGACCAAGGGGATCGCCGCCGCGGGTCTGGGGCTGGTCATCGGCACGATCGGCACCGCGCCGGCCACCGGCGAGGCGCGCATGACCCTGGGCATCGACTATCTCTATGACGGGGTGCCCCTGGTCGTCGTGGCCATGGGCCTCTTTGCCATTCCCGAGATCATCGACCTGCTGAAGCGCGGCACGGCCATTTCCGACAGCACGCCCCTGGGCGGCGGCTGGATGCGCGGCGTGCGCGACGTTTTTGGCCATCCCTGGCTGGTCGCCCGCTGCGCCAGCCTTGGCTGCGTCATCGGCGCGCTGCCGGGCCTGGGCGGGGCGGTGGTCGACTGGATCGCCTACAGCCATGTCGTCCAGACCAGCAAGGATCGCAGCCGGTTCGGCAAGGGCGACTTGCGGGGCGTCATCGCCCCGAAAGCGCCAACAACGCCTGCCAGGGCGGGGCGCTGGTTCCCACTTTGCTGTTCGGCGTGCCCGGTTCGGGGTCGATGGCTGTGTTTCTGGGCGGCATGGTCCTGCTGGGTATCCAGCCCGGCGTGACCATGGTCGAGACGCGGCTGGACCTGACCTATACCATCATCTGGTCGCTGGCCCTGGCCAACGTGCTGGGCGCGGGCCTTTGCGTGCTGATGGCCCGGCAGGTGGCGCGTCTGACGCAGGTGCCCTTCGTCTATCTGGCGCCCTTCATGGTGATGATCGCCATGTTCGCGGCCTTCCAGGCCTCGCGGTCGATGGCGGATCTGGTGGCGCTGATCATCATGGGCGCCGTCGGCATCTACATGCGCCGTTTCGGCTGGCCGCGGCCGGCACTGCTGATCGGATTCGTGCTGGCACCGGGGGCCGAGGGCTATCTGTACCAGGCCGTGCAGTTCTATGGATCGGACTGGCTGCTGCGCCCGGGCGTCATCATCATCGCGCTGATCACCGTCGTGTCGGTCTTTCTGGGCCTGCGCTACGGCGCCGAAGTCTCGAGCGAGGGGGCCAGCGACGTGGCCGATCAGCAGACGCGCGGGCGGCAGATGGCATTCGCGGGGCTGCTGGTCGCGGTCGCGGCCTTCTGCCTGGCCGAGAGCGTCAACCTCAGCTTTCTGGGAATGGTGTTTCCGATGACCATCGGGGTGCTGGCGCTGATCGGTGCGCTCTGCGTCGCCTTCAACATCCGCCGCGGCCGCGTCGCCGAGATCCACGACGACGATGCCAGCGGCGCCGTATCGGGGACCTGGTCGGGCCGCGAGATGCATCTGGCGGTCTTTGCGGCCCTGGTGGGTCTGGTCTGGCTGATCGGCTTCGTGCCGGCGATGGCGTTGTTCTTCCCGCTATTCCTGATCGTCGCCGGCAAGGCCCGACCGGTGCAGGCGGTGCTGATGACCGCGGGGGCGGTCGGGTTCATCAGCGGCATCACCTGGGCCATGACGTTGCGCCTGCCCGAAGGGATCATTCCACCGCTGCTGTTCTGACCCTGACACGCGCTGACGCCTTTGGCGGCCGTTTCTAACGGCCGCCATTGGTTGTTCCGGCATCGGAACGGGGCAGACACATCGGCTGCCAAATCAGTGCCGATGGCACCCCGGCAATCGCGACGGATCGCCACCCGGACAATGCCCAAGCCACCGCTGCCTGCAAGAAGCATGGTTTCGTGGCCACCGGGCCTGCTTGGGCCAGCGAATGGGGCCTGATCCTGCCGATGTTCGCCAGGCGATAGGATCGGCGGTCAGGGGGGCGTCCCGCAGATCGCCCCGCACAACACCTAGCTGCCGAGCACAGGGTTCCACTGATAGAGGTTGTCCTGGCTGTCGTACGACAGCAGCTGGAACCCGCATGATGCGTAGAAATCATTGGCGGGGCTGCCCCTCAGCGCCGTGAGGCGAATGGGAACCATCCGAGCTTGCGCCTCGTGTTTCAGCGCATTGATCACGTGGCCGCCGATCCCGCGTCTTTGAAACGACAGGATAAGATAGAGGTGATCCAGATAGAGATGATCGGGCCATCTTCGAACGACGATAAACCCGGCCAGATCGCGACCGCACCGGATCATCCTTGTGTCCTTGGCGGTGAACGCATCCAGAAACCGGCGTCTGGCGCGGGCTGGATCGAACCTTCCGGCGGCCTCCAGGCTTGGCCGCATGGCCTCGACCCTCAGGTCTGCCAGGCGTGCGGCATCCGCATTCCGTACCGCTTCGAGTTTCAGATCTGACATGGGACGCGCTCGTCACTGGCCTCGGGGTGGTTCCCCGAGTTTAGGCGCAACGCGGGGCGCTGGGCAAAGCATCCGTCCTGTCGCAAGGCGGAAACGCATTCCGGGCGACCTCGCGGTGTCCTGCGCCTTGGGGAAACTGCCTCGCCTGCTCCGCGGAACGGGCCATGTGAGCGGGACCGAAGCGGGGGTTCCGCATGCATCGTGCGCGCCGGTCGTTCGGGCCAGATCGAGGATCGGTGCGGCGCGCATCGAGGCACCACATCCGTCTGTCCGCTGCCGCCCCCATTGACGCCCCTGCCGGCACAGGCAACAAACGGAGCATTATTCTTCGGGGGAGCCTCATATGAACCATCGCCAGACACGCCGCGCAGCGGTCGCCGCCGCCTTGCTTGCCGGATGCGCCCTATCCTCGGCCGCGATGGCGCAGGATTGGCCTGCGGGCCCGGTGCATATCTTTGTCGGCTTCCCCGCCGGTTCTTCCCCCGACACCATTGCGCGTCTTGTGGCCGAACCCCTGGCCGAGGCGCTGGGCCAGCCGGTTGTCGTCGAGAACCGCCCCGGCGCCGGCGGCGTGATCGCGGTCCAGCAGATGCTGGCACGCGGTGGCGACAGTTTCAGCATCAACATCAATGGCCCGTTGACGACGGCGCAGCGGCTGATCCCCGATCTGGGCTATGATCCGGCAGCCGACATCGCCCCGGTCGGGCTGATCGCGACCAGCCCGCTGGTCCTGGCCGTGGGCGCCGATTTCCCGGCCGACGATCTGGCCGGCTTCATCGAAGCCGCCGCCGAGCCCGAGGCGATCAGCTATGGTTCGGTCGGCGAGGGATCGGGCGCGCATCTGACGGCGGAACTGTTCTCGGACGCCACTGGCGTCCAGCTGTTCCACATTCCCTTCCAGAGCTATGCCGAGGTCACGACCTCGATCCTTGGCGGAGAGATCGACAGCGGGTTCATGGCCCCCTCGGCGGCGCTGCCGCAGGTTGAGGCGGGCAAGATGAAGATGCTGGGCGTCACTTCGGCGGAACCCTTTGCCCAGGTGCCGAACGTGCCGGTGATCGCGGGAACCGCAGGCCTGCCCGATGATTTCCGGGCCGAGCTGTGGAACGCGTTCATTGCCCCGGCCGCCACCGATCCGGCCGTGATCGAGCGGCTGAACGCCGAGCTGAACACCATTCTGGCCGATGAAAAGGTGCGCGAGCGACTGTTGGCGATGGGTTGGCAGGCACAGCCCGGCACGCCCAAGGATCTGGCGCAGCGGATCACGGATGACACCGCGCTCTGGGGCGGCGTGATCGACACGGTGCAGGCAGCGCAATAGGGCCGAACGCCGATGCGCCGCGACCTCTATGACCTTGGCTGGGGCGTGATCCTGGCCCTGACCGGGCTGGCCGTCGCAGGCTATGCCTGGGTCAGCTATGACATGGGCAGTCTGCGGCGAATGGGACCGGGCTTCTTTCCGGTGACGCTTGGGCTGCTGCTTGCGGGGCTGGGCGCCCTGATCGCCATCCCGGCGATGGGCCGGCCCGGCCAACGCCGCCCCTTCGCCTGGCCCGAGACCATCGCCGTCGTCACGGCGCTGCTGGTCTTTGGCCTGGCGCTGGACGGGTTGGGCGTCCTTCTGACGACGGCGCTGACGGTGCTGATCGCCAGTGCCGTCGCCCCGCGGCGGGGCCTTGGCTGGCGGCTGGCGCTGACGGTCTTGGTGACGGCGCTGGTCTGGCTGGTCTTCGTGCAGGGGCTGAACATGTCGCTGCCTGTCTGGCCGGGGGCATGGCGATGACGACGATGGAGGGCCTGGTCCACGGGCTGGCGGTTGCGCTGCAGCCGGGGGTGTTGATCTACAGCCTTCTGGGCGCGGTTCTGGGCACGCTGGTCGGCGTTCTGCCCGGCATCGGCGCGATGGCGGCGATCACGCTGCTGCTGCCGATCACCTATTACATCTCGTCCGAGGCGGCGCTGGTCATGTTGGCCGCGGTCTATTACGGGGCGCAATATGGCGGGGCGGTCGCGTCGATCCTGCTGCGCCTGCCGGGCACGCCGCAATCGGCGGTGACCACGCTGGACGGCTATCCGATGGCCCAGCAGGGCCGGGCAGGCGTCGCGCTTTTCACGGCCATGATCTCGTCCTTCGCGGGATCGATGCTGGGGATCGTGATCCTGGTGCTGTTGGCGGGCGGGCTTAGCCAACTGGCGACCAGCTTCGGGGCGGCCGATTACGCGGCGATGATGGTGCTGGGCCTGGTTGCGGCATCGACGATCGGCGAGGGGCGGCTGTCCAAGAGCCTGGCGATGGTGGTGCTGGGCGTGATCCTGGGATGCGTCGGCACGGACGTGAATTCGGGCGCCCAACGCTTCACCTTCGGACAGGTCCAGCTTTTGGACGGCATCAACTTGGTCGCGCTGGCGATGGGCCTTTTCGGCTTGGCCGAGATCATCGGCAACATCCGCAAGGCCGAACATGACGGCCCGCCCGCCCGCGTCAGCCTGCAGGAACTGGTGCCCACGCGGGACGATCTGCGCCGGCTGGTGGCGCCCATCGCCCGCGGCACCGCGCTTGGCGGCTTCTTTGGCGCGCTGCCGGGCACCGGATCGACCATCTCCTCCTTCCTCAGCTATGCCTTGGAACGGCGAGTCGCCCGCCAGCCCGAACGCTTTGGCAAGGGCGCCATCGAAGGGGTCGCCGGCCCCGAGGCCGCCAACAATTCGGCCTCGATCACCGCCTTCGTCCCGACGCTGACCCTGGGCATCCCGGGCGATCCGATCATGGCGCTGATGCTGGGCGCGTTGGTGATCCACGGCATCCAACCCGGCCCGATGATGCTGGAGGCCCACCCGGACATGTTCTGGGGCCTGGTCATCAGCTTCGGGATCGGCAACCTGTTCCTGCTGGTCCTGAACCTGCCGTTGATCGGGATCTGGGTGGCGATGCTGCGCATCCCGTTTCGCTGGCTTTACCCCGCGATCATCATCTTCGTCTGCCTTGGGGTCTACTCGGTGCGTGGTTCGACCTTCGACATCGTCATGGTGGCCGGGATCGGCGTCATCGGCTATGCGCTGACCCAGGCCGCCTTCAGTCCGGCACTGCTGCTCCTCGGCTTCGTGCTGGGCCCGCTGATCGAGACGAACCTGCGGCGCGCCTTGCTGATCTCGCGCGGCGATCCGATGATTTTCTTGGAGCGCCCGATCGCCTGCGGCTTCGGGATCGCAACGGTGGCGCTTCTGATATATGGCGTCGTGAAACATCACAAACATGGACTTCGGGAGAAGCGGGCGAGCTAGAGCAGCGATGGCTGGACCCGGCCCCAGACCAAAAGCGCTGATCCCTTTGCCGTCTGCCCTGAGGTGAGCCTGCGCCCGCGACAAAGCGTCTATGGGGCACCATTCCGACCGATCCTGCGGCCTTTTATGCACTCCCCTGCGCTTTGGCCTTGTCAGCATCGGGGAAATCGGGCCGCCTGCCTGCTCAGGCCGGCTGGCCAAAAAGGACGGCGATCGCGGCGTCCCTTGGGCGGAAGGCGTGGTTTGGCTTGACCTGCGCGGGCAAACCGGCAAGCTTTTCCGAAATGCTCCGGATGACGCGGGATGTCGGCGGGGCGGGAAGGTTCCGCAGTGGCTTCTTTGCTGGCATTCATCCAGATCGGCGGCGCGGTGGCGCTGTTGCTGTTCGGCCTTGGCCTGGTGCGCGATGGCGCCACCAAGGCATTCGGCCTGCGTCTCAAGACGGCGATCGGGCTGGGGACGCGGACCGGGGGGCGGGCTTTTCTGTCGGGGCTGGTGGCGACGCTTGGGTTGCAAAGTTCGACCGCCACCGCCTTGCTGACCGCATCCTTCGTCGATCGCGGCATGATCCGTGGACGCATGGCCCAGATCGTCCTTTTGGGGGCGAATGTCGGGACGGCGCTGACGGCGCTGATCGTGTCGGCGGGGATCGAGGCGATCAGCCCCTTCCTGCTGCTTCTGGGCTATGTGATGTCGCGGCGCGACAATGCCACATGGGCGGGGACGGGCAGGGCGCTGATCGGGATCGCGTTGATGCTGGTCTCGCTGTCGCTTCTGGGCGCGGCCACGCAGCCTTTGCGCGCGGCCCCCGCGATGGCCGGTTTCATCGTTCTGCTGGACCAGGCCTGGCCCGTCGCATTGCTGTTCGCGACCGGATTGGCGCTGATGTGTTCGTCATCGCTGGCCGCCGTCCTGCTGGTCCTGTCGCTGGACCTGCCGCCGGGGCTGGCGGTGGTGATGGTGCTGGGGGCCAATATCGGCGGGGCCATTCCGCCCGTGCTGGCCACGCTGCAGTCCAAGGCCGCCACGCGGCGCCTGACGGTGGGCAACCTGGCGGTCCGGGCGGGCGGGGCGTTGCTGGCCTTGCCATTCGCGGGTCTGGCGGGGCAGGCGCTGATGGACATGCCCTATGCCGGGCTGGCGGTCATGGCGCATCTGGGGTTCAACCTGCTGCTGGCGGCGCTGGTCTGGCCCCTGGCACGCCCCCTGACACGGTCCCTGCGCCGCCTGCTGCCCGACCAGGAACAGCAGGGCGACGACGCGCCCCAATGGCTGGAGGAGACCGCGCTGGAAACCCCGCAGATGGCCTTGGCCGGGGCCAGCCGCCAGGCGCTGGACATCGGCGACGTCATCGAACGGATGCTGGATCAGACCCGCGTCGCCTTTCGCAAGAGCGATGACGCCCCGCTGGAGGAGGTGGTGGCGCTGGAACAGCGCGTCGATCTGCGACAGCAGCAGGTCAAGACCTATCTGTCGCGTCTGGGGCGGGGCGCGACCGAGGCCGAACGCCGGCACACGATCAACATCCTGGATTACGTCATCAACCTGGAACATGTGGGCGACATCATCGACCGCGGGCTGGCCGTGCAGGTCCGCAAGAAGATCGGCCTGCAACTGCGTTTTTCCGACGAGGGCTACAAGGAACTGGACACCATGTTCCTGCAGACCTTCGAGGTGCTGCGGCTGGCCCAGACCGTCTTCATGACGCGCGACAGCGAACTGGCGCGCCGCCTGATGGAGCTGAAGGTCGAGATCAGGAACCTGGAGCGCCAATCCTCGCAGCGCCACCTGATCCGCCTGCGCGAGGGGGTCGAGGAAACGCGCGAGACGTCATCGGTCCATCTGGACATCCTGCGCGACCTCAAGCGCATCAACGCACATTTCATCTCGGTCGCGCATCCGATCCTGGACGAGGAAGGGCTGCTGTTCGAAAGCCGCCTGCGCGGCAGCTAGCAGCCCCGTTCCGGTCGGGCGGGCTCAGGCCCAGATCTGCGACAGCGCCGCGATGGGGTCGTCCTGGGTCCAGATTTCCGGGCCAAGCGCGATGAAGTCGCTGATGGGCGACAGCTGCGCGATCAGGTCGCGGGTGATGGCGCCTTCGGCCACGACGGGAACCTCGATCATCTCGGACCACCACTGGAACAATTCCAGGTCCACGACCTCGTTCTTGTAGAGCGCGGAATCGCCCACCGGACCGAAGGACACGTAATCGGCCCCGGCTTCGGCGGCGTTCATGCCCTCGTGGCGCGAGGCGCCGCAGAAGGCGCCGACGATGGCATCATCGCCCAGTTCCTTGCGGGCATAGCGCACGCTGCGCGCCCCGTCGTTCAGGTGCACCCCGTCCAGCCCGTGGCGCAGGGCCAGCTTGACATGGTCGTCGATCACCACGGCCACGTCGCGGGCATGGGCGATCTCGCGCGCCATGTCGGCAAGGCGGCCCAGCTCGTCCTCCTCTCCGCCGCTGCGGATGCGCAGGCAGGAGGGCGCGAAACGGTCCATCACCTCGGCCAGCATGGGGCCAAGGGCATGGGCCTGCGCGCCGGCAGGGGTCATCAGATACAGTTGCGAGGCATCGGTCATGGCGTGTCTCCTTTGTGTCGCAGATAGCGCAGCTTGCCGCGCGCCGCCAGACGGACTATCTGCCTGACCATGCAAATCGAACGTCATCCCGTCATTATTCTGGTTCGCCCGCAAATGGGTGAAAATATCGGCGCAGCCGCGCGTGCCATGCTGAATTTCGGCTTTACCGAGATGCGCCTGGTCGAACCGCGCGACGGTTGGCCCAATCCCAAGGCCGTCGCGATGGCCTCGGGGGCAGCGGCGCGGGTGCTGGACCAGGCCAAGGTCTATCCGACGCTGGCGCAGGCGATGGAGGGCATCGATTACGCCTATGCCACCACCGCGCGCGGGCGCGAACTGACCAAGCCCGTCCACACGCCCGCCACCGCGATGGAACAGGCGCGCAGCCATCCGGGCCGCAGCGCCATCATTTTTGGCCCCGAGCGCACGGGTCTGGAAAACGACGACATCGCCCGGGCGAACGCCATCGTGACGGTGCCGGTCAACCCGGAATTCCCGTCGCTGAACCTGGCGCAGGCGGTGCTGCTGATGGGCTATGAATACGGGCGCGACATCCTGCCGCCCGAACCCCATCCCCACCTGCGGCGCAGCGACGCACAGGACATGGCCGACCGGATCGAGATCGAGCGTCTGGGCGACCATTATGACGAACAGCTGTCCGAGGCCGGGTTCTTCTTTCCCGAAACCAAGGCCGCATCCATGCGCCTGAACATGCGCAACATGTGGTCGCGGCTGAACCTGACGCGTGGCGACGTGCGGATGCTGCACGGCGTGCTGCGCCAATTGACCCGCCGATAGGCGCCCCCTAACCTCTGCCCGACGCAAAGGAGCAAGCGATGGCCAAGCGCCCCGTCTTCCAGGAAGTCTCGGAACCGACCGCCCGCCGTCCCGTCCAGACCACCGGCATGATCGATGCCCGTCCCAAGGGCGCGCGCCGCGCCATCCGGCTGTGGCTGATGGTGCTGTTCGCGATGGTCCTGGCCATGATCGCGCTGGGCGGCGCGACCCGCCTGACCGGTTCCGGCCTCTCGATCACCGAATGGGCGCCCGTCACCGGCACCCTTCCGCCCCTGAACCATGCCGATTGGCAGTCCGAGTTCGAGGCCTACAAGCAGATCCCCCAATATACCGAAGTCAACGCCGGCATGTCGCTGAGCGAGTTCCAGTACATCTATCTGTGGGAATGGTCGCACCGCCTGCTGGGCCGCCTGATCGGGCTGGTCTGGGCCGTGGGCTTCCTGTTCTTCTGGGCGACGGGCCGCATCCCCGCGGGCTGGAAATCGCGCCTGCTGGCGGTCGGTGCGCTTGGCGGTCTGCAGGGTGCCATCGGCTGGTGGATGGTCAGTTCCGGCCTGGTCGAGGGGATGACCCGCGTGGCCTCCTATCGCCTGGCCACCCATCTGGGCATCGCCTTCGTCATCCTGGGCCTGATCGCGTGGTATGCCCTGCAACTGTCACGATCCGAGGCCGAGCTGATCCGCGCCCGCCGCGCGGGCGAGGCCAAGCTGTTCGGCATGTCCACGGGCCTGCTGCACCTGACCTTCCTGCAGATCCTGATCGGGGCGCTGGTCGCGGGGATCGATGCGGGCCGCACCTATACCGGCTGGCCGACCATGGGCGGGGAATGGATCCCCTCGGCCATCTGGGACGGCACGCTGGGGTGGCGCAACTTCTTCGAGAACCCCGCGCTGGTGCAGTTCATCCACCGCATGACCGGCTATCTGGTCGCCATCTTCGCGGTCGTCGTCTGGATGCGGTCGCGCAAATCGCCCCACAAGGTCACGCGCGGCGCCTTTACCGTGATGATCGTGGCGGTGGCCGCGCAGGTGGCCCTGGGCATCATGAACGTCATCCATGCCTCGCCGCTGGACCTGGCGCTGTCGCATCAGGTCGGGGCGGTGGTGCTGTTCTCGCTGATCCTTCGGGCGCGTCACCACGCCCGCTATCCGATTGAAACATCCATCAGGGGGACCCTGCGATGAGCGCGCTTGACGATCTGATTGCCTTCCAGCGCCAGACCGAGGCGCTGTCCTCGGTCGCGGAACGACTGGGCTGGGACCAGGAAACCGTGATGCCCCGCGGCGCCACCGAACAGCGCGCCGAGGAGATGGGCGCCATGGAGGAGGTGCTGCACGAACGCCGCACCGATCCGCGCATCGGCGAATGGCTGGACGCGGCCGAACCCGTGACCCCGTCCGACCAGCGCGCCATCGACCTGATCGCCCGCGATTACGCGCGCACCAACCGCATTCCGGCGCGGCTGGCATCCGAACTGGCGCGGCTGACATCCCTGGCGCAGGGCATCTGGGCCGAGGCACGGGCCAAGGACGCCCCCGCCGATTTCCTGCCGACGCTGGACCAGGTCCTGATGCTGAAGCGCGAGGAAGCCGCCGCGCTGGCCGATGGCGGTGATCTCTATGATGCCCTGCTGGAGGATTACGAACCCGGCATGACCGGCGCCCGCCTGGCCAGCCTGTTCGACCAGATGCGCCCGCGCCTTGTCGCCTTGCGCGACGACGTGCTGGGGGCCGAACGCCAGCCGCAGGCGCTGGCGGGACATTTCCCCCAAGAAACTCAGATGCGGCTGGCGCGCAGCTGTGCCAGCGCCTTCGGCTATGACTGGTCGCGGGGGCGGATGGATCTGGCGGTCCATCCCTTCAGCAGCGGCCGCTGGCAAGACAGCCGCATCACCACGCGCGTCGTGGAAACGGACCCGTTCAACTGCCTCTATTCCACGATCCACGAGGTCGGGCATTCCAGCTATGAACAGGGGATCGACCCCGATTACGCCTTCACGCCCCTGGGGCGCGGCGTGTCGATGGGCGTACACGAAAGCCAAAGCCGCATCTATGAAAACCAGATGGGGCGGGGCAGGGCCTTCACCGGCTGGCTGTTCGACCGGATGTCGCATGCCTTTGACGGGCTGAACATCGCCGATGCGGATGCCTTCCATGCCACCGTGAACCGCGTCACCCCAGGTTTCATCCGCACCGAAGCCGACGAGGTCCAGTACAACCTGCACGTCATGCTGCGCTTTGACCTGGAACGCGACTTGATCTCGGGACGGCTGGACACCGAGGACCTGGTCGAGGCGTGGAACAGCCGCTTCCTGCGCGATTTCGGCGTGGCGGTGGACCGGCCTGCCAATGGTGTCCTGCAGGATGTCCATTGGGCGGTGGGCCTGTTCGGCTATTTCCCGACCTATGCCTTGGGCAATGTCTATGCGGGCTGCCTGAACCAGGCGATGCGGCAGGACGTGCCCGATCTGGATGCGGGCCTGTCGCAGGGCGACGCCTCGCAAGGCACCGAATGGCTGCGCGAGAACGTCCAGCGTCATGGCGGCCTGCTGCCGCCCGCGCAGCTGATCGAGGAGGCCGCGCGCCAGCCGATCAGCCCCGAACCGCTGCTGAGCTATCTGGAAGACAAGTTCCAGGGCATCTACGGCTTGTGAAAAAGGGGGGCGATCTGCCCCCCTTTCTTATTCCGCGGCCCGTGCTGCCATCGGGTTGTTCGGATGCGTGGTCCAGTTGGCGTATTCGCCGCGCGGGATGCCGGTGCGTTTGTCCATCTCTCCGATGTCCAGTTCGCGCATGGTGATGCAATCCTCGACGGGGCAGACATCGACGCACAGGTTGCAGGCGACGCATTCCTCCTCGATCACCTCGAAGACGCGACCGGGTTTCATGGCGATGGCCTGGTGGCTGGTATCCTCGCAGGCGGCATAGCAGCGGCCGCAGCTGATGCAGGCGTCCTGGTCGATCACCGCCTTGGTGACATAGTTCAGGTTCAGGTGCTGCCAGTCGGTGACATTGGGCGTCGCCCGCCCGATCAGGTCCGACATTTCCATGTCATGGCTGTCCAGATAATCGTGCAGCCCGCTGATCATCTCCTGCACGACCTTGAAGCCATAGGTCATCGCCGCCGTGCAGACCTGCACGTTGCCCGCCCCAAGCGCCATGAATTCCGCCGCGTCGCGCCAGGTGGTGACGCCGCCGATGCCGCTGATGGGAATGCCGGCGGTGGCGGGGTTGCGCGCGATCTCGGCCACCATGTTCAGCGCGATGGGTTTCACCGCCGGGCCGCAATAGCCGCCATGGCTGCCCTTGCCGTCGATGGTGGGCTGGGGCGCGAACAGGTCCAGATCGACCGAGGTGATCGAGTTGATCGTGTTGATCAGGCTGACCGCATCCGCGCCACCGCGTTTCGCGGCCTCGGCGGGCTTGGTCACGTCGGTGATGTTCGGGGTCAGCTTGACGATGCAGGGCATGCGGCTGTGCTTTTTCACCCACCGCGTGACCATTTCGATATATTCGGGCACCTGGCCCACGGCGGCGCCCATGCCGCGTTCGGCCATGCCGTGCGGACAGCCGAAGTTCAGCTCGACCCCGTCGGCGCCGGTATCCTCGATCCGGGTCAGGATGTCGCGCCAGCTGTCCTCGTCGCAGGGCACCATCAGGCTGATGATCAGCGCGCGGTCGGGATAGTCGCGCTTGACCGACTTGATCTCGCGCAGGTTCACCTCCAGCGGGCGATCGGTGATCAGCTCGATGTTGTTGATGCCCAGAACACGGCGGTCGGCGCCGTGGATCACGCCGTATCGTGGGCCGTTGACGTTGACGACGGGCGGGCCTTCGGACCCCAACGTCTTCCACACGACGCCGCCCCAGCCTGCCTGGAAGGCGCGGCGGACGTTGTATTCCTTGTCGGTCGGCGGCGCCGAGGCCAGCCAGAACGGGTTCGGGGATTTGATCCCGATGAAGTTGCTGCGCAGATCTGCCATGTTCAGCGTCCTTTTTCATGCGCGAATGGGAAGGGCCTCAGCCCGGGATGCTGACGGGGCGACCGGTCAGGTGGGCGTCGATGTCTTCGGCGGCGTCGCGGCCCTGGGCCACGGCGGTCACCGTCAGATCATCGCCACCCGCCGTGCAGTCGCCGCCCGCCCAGACACCGCCGATGCTGGTGCGACCGGGGCCGGTGACGGCGATCTTGCCGCCCTCCAGCATGATCGTCTCGGGCGTGCCGTCCAGGGTCTGGCCGATGGCGCGAAAGACTTGGTCGGCCTTCAGGCGGAAGCGGTCCTCGGTCAGGGTCAGCCCGTCCGGGCCGCTGGCGGTATAGCAGAACTCGATCTCGGCGACGGCGCCGTTGCCGTGGATGGCAAGGGGGGCGGCGTTGCAGATCAGGCGCACGCCGGATGCGGTGGCGTGGTCCTGTTCGTGGCGGCTGGCGCCCATGCGGTCCTGGCCGCGGCGATAGACGATGGTGACGTTTTCCGCCCCCAGCAGCTTTGCCTGAACAGCCGCATCGACCGCGGTCATGCCGCCGCCGATCACCACCACGTCGCGCCCGACAGGCAGGGTGGCCAGATCGCTGGCCTGCCGCAGGTCGCGGATGAAGCTGACCGCGTCGGTGACATGCTGGCGATCCTCGCCCGTGGCGCGCAGGGCGTTGACGCCGCCCAGGCCCATGCCCAGAAAAACCGCGTCATAATCGGCCTGCAGGGTTTCCAGCGTGATCTGTCGGCCAAGCGCGTGGTCGTTCATGATGGTGATGCCGCCGATGCCCAGCAGCCAGTCGACCTCGGCCTGGGCGAAGCCGTCCACGGCCTTGTAGCTGGCGATGCCGTATTCGTTGAGCCCCCCGGGCTTGGGGCGGGCCTCGAAGATGGTGACGTCATGGCCCTTGGCGGCCAGGCGATGCGCGGCCGACAGGCCCGCGGGTCCGGCACCCACCACGGCGACACGCTTGCCGGTGGCGTCGGCGCGGGTGAAGGGGTGATTTTCCTGCGCCATCAGCCCATCGGTGGCATAGCGCTGCAGCGCGCCGATCTGGACGGGCTTGCCTTCGGCGGTTTCCCGGACGCAGGCGCCTTCGCACAGGTTTTCCGTGGGACAGACGCGGGCGCACATGCCGCCAAGGATGTTGGCGTGAAAGATGGTCATGGCGGCGGCATCGGGCGTGCCCGTCGCGATCTGCCGGATGAACAGCGGAATGTCGATCAAGGTCGGGCAGGCCGTGATGCAGGGCGCGTCATGGCAGAAATAGCATCGATCGGCGGCGACATGCGCCTCGTGCCGGTCCAAGGGGGGCGCGACATCGACGAAATTCGCGGCCATCTGTTCGGGGGTCAGTCGACCCGGTACGACACCGGGCGACAGTCTTGCTTGGGACATTTTCGTCTCCTGGCTCACCTGTTGGTCAAATCAGGCTGGCACAGGTCCGATTTTTTATCAAATGGTAAAATTATGCCGCACAGGCTTTGCAAATATTTCAGGCAGGCAGGTCCACGATGGCGGCAAGCCCGCCCAGTTCCGACCGTTCCAGACGCAGTTCGCCCCCATGCAGCGTCGCCAGATCGGCGACGATGGCCAGCCCCAGCCCCGCGCCCGACGGCCCCTGTTCGTCCAGCCGACCGCCGCGCGCCAGCGCCTTGGGCGCCTGGTCGGGGGCGAGGCCAGGGCCGTCATCTGCGATCGTCAGGCGCAGGATGGGGCCCATCACGACGCTGATCCGCATCCGGCTGCGCCCCCATTTGACGGCGTTTTCGCACAGATTGCCGATCATCTCCTCCAGGTCCTGCCGTTCGGCGGGAAAGGTGGCGTCGGGCGGGCAGTCGATGCGGGCGGTGATGCCCTTGTCCAGCATCGGCCAGCGCAGGACCAGCAGGATGTCCTCGATCACCGGCGCGATGGGCGTCTGCTGGCCCAGAACGCGGCCGCCCTGCTGACGCGCGCGGCGCAGGTGCCAGCCGATCAGCCGGTCCATCCGCGCGATCAGCGCCTGGCCCGCATGATCCGCAGGCAGGTCGTTCGACAGCGCCGCCAGAGGCGTCTTCAGCGAATGGGCCAGGTTGCCCAGATGCTGTCGGGACCGGGACAGCAGGACGGCGTTCTGGTCCAAGGCGGCGTTGATCTCGGACGCCAAGGGGCGCAGTTCGGTGACGTCGGGCATGGCCAGGCGCGGCGCGTCGCCTGCCCGCACGCGGGCCAGATCGACGCGCAGGCGCGCCAGGCTTTTCAGCCCCGCCGTCACCTGGATCAGGCTGGCCGCCGCCAGCCCCAGCCCCAGAACTGCCAGCGCGGCGGCCAGGGGACGGATGATGTGACGCAGGCTGTCGCGGATCTGCGCCATCGGCGCGGTGACGGTGATGGCGATGGGCGCGTCGCTGTCGGGGATCGTCACCTGTCGGCGCAGGATGCGCAGGCCCGCGCCGTCGGCGTCGCGCCCCGCACCCCCGGTGAAGTCGCCCGCAGGCCCCGACAGCCGGCCGTCCAGCAGCGAATCCGACCGCTCGACCAGCGCATCGCCCGCCTCGACCTGCCAGTACCAGCCCGAGAGCGGCAGCCGGAAGCGCGCATCCACGGGGGTATCGTCCAGGCCGACGCGTCCATCCTCGACCTCCAGCTCTCCGATCAGGCTGTCGGCGATGGCGGCGGCCTCGGCATCGAAGCGGTCAGTGACGAAATCATGCAACAGCGACGATATCAGCAGGAACGCCCCCAACAGCGCCACGCCCAGCCATGCCGCCGCCAGCGCCAGCAGGCGTCCCCGGATCGACTGCATCATGCAGCGGTCCGCAGGACATAGCCTTCGCCCCGCCGGGTCTGGATGATGCCGTCGCCGACCTTTCGGCGCAGGCGGCCGATGACCACCTCGATGGATTTGAAATCGCGGTCGGTCTCGGCCTCGTAGAGATGATCCGAGAGTTCGGTGCGGCTGACGATGCGGTCGTGGTGGTGGATCAGATAGGTCAGGATGCGCGCCTCGAAGGCGGTCAGCTTCAGGGGCGATCCGTCATGGGTGATGACGCCCAGCTGGCTGTCCAGCCGCAGCTTGCCCGCCTGGATGATGGGCCGCGCATGGCCCGCCGCGCGACGGATCAGGGCCTGCGCGCGCAGCACGACCTCCTCGAGGCGGAAGGGTTTGACGGCATAGTCGTCGGCACCGGCGCGAAAGCCTGCCACCTTGTCGGTCCAGTCGCCGCGCGCGGTCAGGATCAGGACCGGCATCGCCACCCCCTGGTCGCGCCAGCGCGTCAGGACGTCGATCCCCGACAGGGTGGGCAGGCCCAGATCCAGGATGGCCACGTCATAGGTTTCGGTCGCGCCCAGGAATTCACCCTGTTCGCCGTCATGCGCCATGTCGGTGACAAAGCCCGCGGCGATCATCGCCTGGGACAGCTGTTCGGCCAGCGTCGGATCATCCTCGACGATCAAAGCGCGCATGGGGTCGTCCTCATCGTTTCGCGGCAGGGCGCCTTGCCTGCAATTGACCGTGGCCCGCCACGTCCAGAAAGCGCCCGTGGCGGGCATCCAGCCGGATGTCCAGCAGGTCGCGCGCCTCGGTCAGCAGGCGCACCTGATAGACCAGCTCTATGCCCCGGTCCTGTTCATGGGGGAAGGGCGGGACCAGTTCGACGGCGATCGGTCGCCCGACATAGCGCCCTGTCACCACCCGCACCACCTGCCGGGGGGGAAGGGGTCGGAAGTCGGCCTTCGGCGGGGATGCCCAAAGCGGATGCATGTCATCCGCGACCCCGGGCCGGGGCAGGGCCGTCGCCGGCAACAGGGTCAGAATCACAAGGGTCAGGGCACGGATCATCGGGGGATTATGACGGTGGAAAGAGAAATGGAAACCAAATGGCGCGTTGGCGTTTCATTCGGCAACCCCCTGCTAGACGTGATTCGTCCAAGGCCGGAACAGCCGGTCGCAAGAAGACGATAGGAGACTGACATGACGCTGAGCAAACTCGCATCCTCGGCCGCGCTGATCGCACTGGTCGCAGGCGCGCCCATGCTGACCATGGTGTCCGCAGCCCAGGCACAGGACACGCCGGCCGCCGAACAGATGCCCGACCTGCTGCAGGGCCTGGACCTGCAGGACCTGGAAACCGACATGGGCCGCGACGGCCGGACGCGCTATGAGGGCGAGATGGCCGACGGCACCGAGATCGAGGCGCTGTTCGACCGCGATGGCACGCTGATGATGTTCGAAGCCGATGACGGGGTCGTTCCCGCCACCGTGCTGGACGCTGCCGTCCCCGCCGAGATCCGCAATGCCGAAGCCTTCGACCTGCTGACCCGGATCGAGGATCTGCACAGCCGCGGCGACATGCTGGGCCTGAAGGGCGAAGACAAGGACGGCGAAGAACTGCATCTGATGTTCGACCTGACGGGCAAGCTGACCGGCATCGCCACCGACGACACCGCCGTCCCGCAGGACATCGTCGCGACGCTGCTGCCGCAGACCGTGCGTGATTCCGACATCGCCGCCCAGTTCGCCGTCATCGATCACGTCATGTCGGACAGCGACCGCGTGATGATCGGCGGCGAGGATGCAGATGGCGAGGATCTGCGCGCGCAGTTCGACATGGACGGCAACCTGCTGCGCTTTGGCCGGGGGGACGATGACCGCGGCGATCACCGGATGCATGGCGACCGCATGGGCCGCGGTGGGCATGGCGGTCCCGGCGAACATGGCGGCCCCGAAAAGCATGGCGAAAAGCATGGCGGCAAGCATGAGGGCAAGCACGGCGACCACGCCCGCGGCCCCCGTCACGACGATCGCGGCATGATGAAGGGCGACGAAGCCCCGATGGATATGGATGCCGTCACGACCAGCCTGACCGAGGCCGGCTATACCGATCTTGGCAAATTCCGCCGCAAGGGTCCGGGTGCCGCCGTTTCGGCCACCAATCCCGACGGCGAGGAGGTCATGCTGCAGCTGAGCCCCGAGGGCGAGGTCATGCGCGAAACCGCGCGCTGATCGCCGATACCCGTGGCCATGGGCCGTCCCCGGCGGGGGCGGCCCTTTGTCGACGGCCTGCCTTCAGGTGTTGTCCAGGACCAGATCGGCCGGACGGCTTTCGGCGCAGACAAGCCGCATGTTCGGCAGGTCGTTCGCCTCGACCTTGGTCAGGGCCACCTCGGGCGGCAGGTCCTTCCAGCGGGCCAGCAGGCGGTCGCGCAGGATCTGATGGGGGACCTGCAGAAAGACCGTCAGCACGAAATGCCGCGACAGATCGCGCCAGCCCGGACGATCCAGCAGCAGATAGTTGCCCTCGACCACGATCAGCCGGGCTGCGGCGTCGATCTGACGCGCCCCCGCGCGCGAGATTTCAAGGGCGCGGTCGAAGACCGGCACCAGCACCGGCCGCCCGTCATCGGCCGCCAGCCTGTCCAGCATGACCGAAAATCCGTCCAGATCGAAGGTATGGGGCGCCCCCTTGCGCGCCAGGTCGCCCCGCGCCGCCAACAGCCCGTCATCCAGGTGATACCCGTCCATCGTCAGGATCGCGGCCCGCCCCGGCGCCTGTTCGGCCAAACCTGCCGCCAAGGCATCCGAGACATGGCTTTTGCCCGCCCCCGGAGGCCCGACCAGTGCCACAAGCTGGCGTCGGTCGGACCGGGCCAGTACGGCAAGTCGGTCCAGCAGGTCGGGCAGGGTGATGGTCTGGGTCATGGCGCGGCCTTGTTCTTGGCCTTCAAATGTTCCACGCGCCGCCCCCTGTGACAAGACCGGGGCTTGCCCCCGCCCGCCCGCCGCACAAAGATGGCCCGCGCATGCAAGGGGGGGGATCATGGGGCAGGCCGCAACTCGGCTGGGGCGGCGCAGGCTTGCGGCGCTGGGGCTGGCGCTGATCCTGGCCTGGGCGTTGCTGGTGCAGGGCGGCAGCTGGCTGGCCGGTCAGCACATCAAGGCCACCATCCCGCAGGGCGAGAACATCCTGAGGCTGGCGGTGTCTGGCCTGCGCGGCGAACTGGCCCGCCACGAACGCCTGCCCGACCTGCTGGCGCGCGCGCCGGTCCTGTCGAACGCCCTGCATCCCGATGCCGCCCCCGCCGAGGTTGCGGCGGCGAACCTCTATCTGCGCCATGTCACGCGGCTGATGGGGCTGTCGGATGCCTATGTCATGGACGCGCAGGGCATGACGGTGGCGGCCAGCAATTTCGACCGCGACCTGAGTTTCGTCGGCCAGAGTTTCGCCTATCGCCCCTATTTCACGCAGGCGCTGGCGGGCGGGCGCGGTCAGTTCTTTGCGCTTGGCACGACATCGGGCAAGCGCGGCTATTACTTTGCGGCGCCGGTGCGCGACCGCGGGCGCATCCTGGGCGTGCTGGCGCTGAAGGTCGATGTCGATGCCATCGAGGACAGCTGGCGCGCCGCCGAATACGAGATGATCGTGACCGACAGCGAAGGCATCGTCTTTCTGGCCAGCCGACGCGACTGGCAGTTCCGGTCGCTGGGGGCGTTGGGGGCGCAGGCCCGCGCGCGGATCGCCGCTACCCGGCGCTATGACGACGAGCCGCTGGACATGCTGCCACTGGCCCGGACCGGCCGGGTCAGCGGGCACCAGATGCTGCGGCTGGAGGCGGGCGATGACCGGCGCGAATTCGTGTCCGTGTCGGAAACCATGCCCGAGGCGGGCTGGACGGTGCAGGTCCTGCTGGACACGGCCCCCGCCCGCAGGCAGGCACTGCAGGGGGCCGTGGCGGCGTTGTTGATCGTGGGGGCGGTGCTGGCGGGGGTGATCGCCTGGGTGCAGCGCCGCGCCCGCCTGCGCGAACGCCTGTCGATCCAGGCCGAGGCGCAGGCGCAACTGGAAGGGCGCGTCAAGGCCCGCACCCGCGAATTGGCCCAGCTGAACGACCGCCTGAGCGCCGAGATCACCGAACGGCGCGCCACCGAGGATGAGCTGCGCCGCACCCAACGCCACCTGGTGCAATCGGCCAAGCTGGCAGCCCTTGGGCAGATGTCGGCGGCCCTGTCGCATGAACTGAACCAGCCCTTGGGGGCAGTGCGCAATTTCGCCGCCAATGCCGTGACCTATCTGGACCGCGACCGGCCCCAGGACACGCGCGCCAACCTGGCCCGCATCCTGTCCCTGACCGACCGCATGACGGAAATCGGCCGCACCCTGCGCAATTTCGCCCGCAAGCCCAACGCCCAGCTGCGCCCCGTGGATCTGCACGATGTCATGCGCGACGCGTTGGAGGTGATCGCCTGGCGCATCGGCAAGCGGCAGGTGGCGCTGAACCTGGACCTGCCGCCGCAGCCGCTTTGCGTCATGGCGGGGCCGGTGCGGTTCCAACAGGTGATCGTGAACCTGCTGTCGAATGCGCTGGACGCGCTGGACGACCGGCCCGATGCGCGCATCGACATCACGGCGCGCGCGGGCGAAGGGCGGGTCAGCGTCACCGTCCGCGACAACGGCCCCGGTGTTCCCGAAGGGCTGGACGACCGCGTCTTCGACCCGTTCTTTTCCACCAAGGGCGTCGGCAGCGGGCTGGGCCTGGGGTTGTCGATCTCGTTCAACATCATCAAGGATTTTGGGGGTGAATTGCGGCTGGTGCGTGACGGGCAGGGGGCCTGTTTCGTGATCGACCTGCCCGCCCTGGAACAGGAGGAGCCATGAGCGCGGGTCGCATTCTGCTGATCGACGACGAGGCCGAGATGCGCCTGTCCACCGCCCAGGCCCTGGACCTGGAGGGGTTCCAGGTCGAGGACGTGGCCGATGCCCAATCCGCGCTGGACCGGGTGGGTTTCGGGTTCGCCGGGGTGGTCATCACCGACATCCGCATGCCGGGCATGGACGGCATGACGCTGATGCGCCGCATCCGCGACATTGATGCCGACATCCCCGTGATTTTGGTGACGGGGCATGGCGACATCCAGTTGGCGGTCAGGGCGATGCGGGAAGGGGCCTATGACTTTGTCGAAAAGCCCTTTGACGGTCAGCAGCTGGCGGAAATTGCCGCCCGCGCCATGGGCTATCGCCGGGTGGTGCTGGAAAACCGCGTGTTGCGGGCGGCGGCGGGGCAGGTGGACGACCTGGAAACGCGGCTGGTGGGGCGGTCGAACGTGATGATCGACCTGCGCCGCCGGTTGCGCACCATCGGTCCGACCGAGGCCGACGTGCTGATCGAGGGCGAGACCGGCACCGGCAAGGAGGTCGTCGCCCGCGCCTTGCATGACCTGTCGCCCCGCGCGGGCAAGCCCTTCATCGCCATCGACTGTGCCTCGCTGCCGGCCTCGCTGATCGAGAGCGAGCTGTTCGGCCATGAGGCGGGCGCCTTTCCCGGCGCGTTGCGCCCGCGATACGGCAAGTTCGAACATGCCCGCGGCGGCACCATCCTGCTGGACGAGATCGGGTCGATGCCCTTGGACGTGCAGGGCAAGCTGCTGCGGGTGGTGCAGGATCGCGTGATCTCTCCCCTTGGTGCCAACGAGGACCGGGTGCTGGACGTGCGCTTCATCGCGACGTCGCGCCAGCCCCTGGCCGACGAGGTCGCGCGGGGCCGCTTTCGCGCCGACCTGCTTTATCGCCTGAACGTGGTGACGCTGAACGTGCCGCCCCTGTCGGCACGGCGCGAGGATATCCAGCTGCTGTTCATCAAGCTGGTGCAGGAAGCCGCCGCCCGCCACCGCCGCCCCGCCGTGGCCGTCCCCCCGAACCTGCTGGCCGAGATCGTCGAGCGTCCCTGGCCCGGCAATGTCCGCGAATTGCGCAACGCCGCCGACCGGCACGCGCTTGGCATTGCCCTGCAACCCGCCGAGGATCGCAGCCCCGACCAGATGCGGCTGGCCCACCGGGTCGCGATGTTCGAACGCGACGTGATCGTGGCGACGCTGGCGGCGCATGGGGGGCGGCTGAAGCCGGTCTATGAATCCTTGGGGCTGTCGCGCAAATCGCTGTACGAAAAAATGCAGAAATACCGGATCGACAAGACCCATTATGTCGATGGCGATGCGTGACGTGGGGGGAAATCCACCCATCGCGCGGGCGTGATGTTACCGTTTCCACCCATCGCGCCCCCGGATGCGGTGTTTTATCCCGCGCCGGATGCATGGCGGCATTGCGCGAAGGGCATGGCGCCCGTTAGCTGTTCGCACGTCTTATGGGCCGGTCATCCGGCCATTCGCCAAGAATCTGGGAGGATTTCGATGCGTTTCCTGACAGCTGCCGCCCTTGCGGCCACCACTGCCCTGACCCTGCAGCCCGCCTTCGCGCAAGAGGACCGTGCCGACTGGCCCTCCAGCCTGACGATCGGCACGGCCAGCCAGGGCGGCACTTATTTCATCTATGGCACCGGTCTGGCCGGCATGATCACCCAGAAGCTGGGCGTCAACGCCTCGGCCGAGGTGACGGGCGGTCCGGTCCAGAACGCGACGCTGGTGGAAACCGGCGACCACCAGGTCGGCCTGGTCACCATGGGCCCCGCATACGAGGCCTGGTCGGGCAACAGCGAACTGGCGCCGGGCGTCGAGCATTCGTCGATGCGCGCACTGTTCCCGATGTACCAGACCCCGTTCGAGGCGGTGGCGCTGAAATCCTCGGGCGTGGCCGATGTCGCGGACATGGATGGCAAGCGCGTTTCGGTCGGCCCCGCAGGCGGCACCGCGGCGACCTATTGGCCGCGCTTCTTCGAGGTGCTGGGCGTGGAACCCACCATCAGCTTCTCGGGCGCGAATGACGCGACGGGCCAGGTCAAGGACGGCCTGATCGACGCCTTCGCCTTTGCCGCGGGCGTTCCGATCTCCGCCTTTGCCCAGATCGCCGCGGAAAACGAGGTCAACATCTTCGGCTTCACCGATGAACAGCGCGGCAAGATCCTGGAGGCGATGCCCGAAGTCGCCGCTTTCGAGGTCGATGGCGGCATGTACCAGGGCTTCCCCGAAGGTCACGGCACCGTCGCGATGTGGAACTTTGCCATCGCCCATGCCGACATGCCCGAGAGCCTGGCCTATGAAATCACCAAGCTGGTGATGGAGGACAACGCGGCGATGATGCAGATCCACGCCACCTCGGCCGAGACGCTGCCGGAAAATGCCGACAAGAACACCTTCCTGCCGTTCCACCCCGGCGCCGTGAAGTATTTCGACGAAAAGGGGATCGAGATCCCCGACGACCTGCGCGGCTGATGCCCGCCGCCCCGACGCCCGCAGGTGGCGTCGGGGCACCTTTCCATTTCCCCCATTCCGGACCGGCCGCGGGGCTTGATCTCGCCGTCCGCCGGACCCGAGGTTCCCCATGTCCGCACCTGATGCCCATATGGCGCAGAACGGCCCCGTCATCGCGCAAGGCGTCGATGATGAACCGATGGCCCCCAACCAACGCGACGCCCGCGCCCGTGCGGGCCTGATCATCGCCGTTCTCTGCGCCGCCTATACCGTCTTTCACCTGGCCGTCATGGTCGTCTATCCGCTCGAGACATGGGCCTATCGCATGATCCATGTCTGCGGCGGCCTGGTCATCGGCTTTCTGACCTATTCCGCCCTGACGCAGACCGACGAAACCGCGCCCACCGCCAAGCGTGGCCCGGTCGAACTGGCGTTGCTTGGCGTCGGTGCCATGGGCATCGGATACGGCTTTGTCATCATCGCCTATGCCTGGCTGGCATGGTGGGTGGCCGGCGTCGCCCGTCCCCCGGCATTCGGTTTCGCCACCTATGGCCTACCGCTGGCGATCGGCACGGTCGCCGCCATCGTCGCGGGCTGGCGCTTTTCGTCGCGCGATCGGGCGCGCATCTATGCGGGCGACCTGCTGCTGTGCTTCGCCTCGGTCGCGGTCCTGGGCTATATCCTGTTCGTCGTCGGCGCCCTGCGGATGCGGGCGGGCACGGGCATGGCGCAGCCGGGCGATCTGTGGGCGGCCGTCACGGGCGTGATGCTGATCCTGGAACTGACGCGCCGCCTGACGGGGCTGGCGCTGGTGGCCATCGTCGGCGTCTTCATCGCCTACAGCTTCCTGGGGCCCTGGCTGCCCGGTTTCCTGAACCATCGCGGCTATACCGCGACGCGGTTCTTCACCTATATCTTTACCGACCAGGGCGTGCTGGGCGACCCGATCGCGGTCAGTTCGACCTATATCATCCTGTTCATCGTCTTCGCGGCCTTCCTGCAGGCATCGCGCGTGGGCGATTATTTCGTGAACTTCGCCTTTGCCTGCGCGGGCCAGGCACGCGGCGGTCCGGCCAAGGTCGCCGTTTTTGCATCGGGCCTGATGGGCATGATCAACGGCACCTCGGCGGGCAACGTCGTGTCGACCGGATCGCTGACCATCCCGCTGATGAAGAAGGTCGGCTATTCCCCCAAATCCTCGGCCGCGATCGAGGCGACGGCATCCTCGGGCGGGCAGATCCTGCCGCCGATCATGGGCGCGGGCGCCTTCATCATGGCCGAGGTCACGGGCATTCCCTATACCGACATCGTCATCGCCGCGATCATCCCTGCGCTGCTCTATTTCGTGTCGGTCTATTTCATGGTCGATCTTCAGGCGCTCAAGCTGGACATGAAGGGCCTGCCGCGGTCGGAACTGCCGCGTTTCGGTGACCTGATCAAGCAGGTTTACCTGTTTTTGCCGATCATCATCCTGATCTATACCTTGTTTGCGGGCTATTCGGTGATCCGGGCGGGCGCGATGGGCATGGCCGCGGCCGCGATGGTCAGTTGGCTGACGCCCCACAAGATGGGTCCCCGCCAGATCTTCAAGGCGCTGGACATGGGCGCCAAGATGTCGATCCAGATGGTGGCCGTCTGTGCCGCCGCTGGTGTGATCGTTGGCGTCATCGCGCTGACCGGGGTGGGGGCGCGCTTTTCGGCGCTGCTGCTGACGATCGCGGATCAGAACCAGCTGCTGGCGATGTTCTTTGCGATGTGCATCTCGATCATCCTGGGGATGGGCATGCCCACGACGGCGGCCTATGCGGTGGCGGCTGCGGTCGTGGCGCCGGGCCTGATCCAGCTGGGCGTGCCGGTGCTGGTCGCGCATTTCTTCGTCTTCTACTATGCCGTCATGTCGGCCATCACGCCGCCCGTCGCGCTGGCCGCCTATGCGGGGGCGGGGCTTGCGGGGTCGGACCCGATGAAGACCTCGGTCGAGGCGTTCAAGCTGGGCCTTGCCGCCTTCATCGTCCCCTTCATGTTCTTCGGGTCGCACGAGCTCTTGATGCAGGGCGAGACGCTGGACATCGTCCACGCCACCATGACCGCGCTTCTGGGGATGTTCCTGCTGTCGGCGGGGGTCATCGGCTATTTCTTCGGCCATGCCGCCGGATGGATGCGGATCGTGCTGATCGGGGCGGCTCTGTCGATGATCGCCGTCGGATGGGTCAGCGACGTGGCCGGACTGGCCGTCGCGGTCGCGCTGTTCCTGTGGCAGCGCAAGATGGTGACGCCATCCGCCCTGGCCAAGGGCCGCGTGGACTGACCGGATCGGATAACGTTTGACATGATGAAAGGCGGGCCGGGAAACCGGCCCGCCTTTCATCATGTCAGAAACAAAAAAAGCCGCGGAAATCCGCAGCTTGGGTCAGATCAGTTTTGTGGGGAAAACTGGTGCTGTGAGAGAGGATTAAACTCGGTAATTTCGGTTTCATTTATCTGTTTTTATTGGATTATTTTTCTTTCAAGTCAAGCTTTGTATACCACCTCCGTGTCAGCCACTAGGCTCGACTTGCTTCCTGAGCAGTACGTCCGGCGGGCCGCTGGTTCATCATCAATGCCAGATGCGCTGGGCAGCCAACGGAGATTGAGGTGGCGCTCATAGGCCCCGCCGTGGACAAGGAGTACGTCTCCTTCAAGGTTTTACGCAGAGGGAACTTCGGAGGTGCAATGAAGTGCTTGCGAACGGGATGCTAATTTGGTTGCAATGTTTAGAGCGTCTTAGCGGCAAGGTATAGGATGTCTCTCTAATGCCCACTAAATTTCGGCCTAGAAAGGAATTTCGAGATAACGTTCGAGCCCAACTTCGCTCAGAGTGGCTTCTAGACGCGTAAATGATATAGCGCTGGAATCCCTGAAGCACTTGATGAGGTTATCAAGTTCACCGCTGGCAACGAGAAATTGATTCTCATTTATAGCAGTTAATAAGCGAACTATTTGCGATTCCGTAAGGTCACTTTGGTAAATTAATATATTACGAATTGATTTATTTGCTGATTCGATATCTTTTGAATATAGAGACAATTCGATCAACCTATCCATAACTTCCGTGCGTAGCCAAATAAAGTAAGCTTTATCTAGCTCGTCTAAGCTCATCCTTGCTAGCCGGGTGGCGGCTGCTTCTTTCAAGGGAGAAAAGGCTAGTAGTTCGTTCAGGTCGTCAACGTGAATCGGCGGGAGGTTCTTGACATATCGACACAGTCTATCGCGCTGGGCGAAGTCAAGGGCGTGCCACGAGTTCTGAACTTTACAAATTGGATGGAACGCATGGTGCAGATCAGAGTCTAGGATGTTTTCTATTTGCTTCGATAAATGACTGTGCATGGCATTCGTAAACTCCTCAAAGTGCATCGCATGGATTGCGTTGAGGCAATTTATTGTCTTTATTTTGTGGAGATAATCTGTTCGCTCCTTAAACATCTCCTTCAACAGGACCGTGGCCAGATTTCTCGGTAGGGACGGACGCGCTTTCTTTAAGGGACCATGCTGTAAAATTTTAAGAGTTTCATCGTAACCTGTAGGAAAATAATCCGACCTTATCTGCGCATAGAGACGGTCAAGCGCAAACTTCCCTTGCGCAGGTTCATGCATCAGAAGGTGATTTACGGCAGAATGAATGTGAAGCCTGGCTAGCTCAGCAGGCGGTGAATACTTTTCGCCCTCCGAATTGAGCGATGGATGTGCGCACCTGTTCCTATCATGCTGAAGCCGAAGTAGATCTACTTTTTCTACTGATGAAATCATCTCCATTTTGAAAGCTATTTCGATTATGTCTTTTTCAAACTTTAAACCGCGTAGCAGTTCTCCTGTTCTGTTGATTTCATCAAGATCGCGTGTGCGCCGCTCGGCTTCGCTATCACCGGCTAGAGAAAGTTCGCGGAGCTTTCCAATTAGGTCGAAGCAGACGGCGATCCATGTCGCAACAATGGCTGATCTGTATGATCCTGCTCTGTAGTTCCCAACAGCTTCGCTAATGTAGTCACGAGCTTTTTGGTCTCTGCATTTCAAAATCATTTCGTCCAGATCTTCAATTCCACTCATACTATTCCTTTTGCGCGGGGGCTTAAGAGTTTTCAAGAGCCACTGTCGCCACCTTCGAGTATAACGACAGGAATTGTAGGCTGTTAAGTACAAAGCGGCTTCATGAATTGTTAGCTTCGGTCTTCGTGCAGTCTCGAACCCTTCGGCTACGAAGTCCTACGGTTGGAGCTGGTGGTTGGGGTAGTTCGTGCCGATGAACGTGTCGATGAACGTGCTGTTGTAGTGACGGCAGGCGGCAACCCGTCAATCGCCCACTGGCGATGCTCTTTAGCGAGGAGTTGCGGCTCTTGGCCTGCCCCTATCGGGTGGTCCGGTTTCAATCTTAGTGCATTACGTGTCTTGTCGCTACAGCTGGGGTGGCCGGCGAAGCGGCTCCGGATGGCGAAGCCGGCCACTGGATGGCCTCGGGAGCTGGCGGGCGATACCCCAGTGATGAGTGCGGGCGCTTGGTGTTGTAGTGGCGGCGCCAGCTCTCGATGATAATCTTCGCCTCAGCGAGGCTGTAGAATATCTCCCCGTTCAGCAGTTCGTCGCGGAGCTTGGAGTTGAAGCTCTCACAGTAACCGTTCTCCCAGGGGGACCCCGGCTCGATGTAGGCGGTCTGTGCGCCGACGGCGACGATCCATTCCCTCACCGCCTTGGCGATGAACTCCGGGCCATTGTCGGACCGTATATGATCCGGCACGCCGCGCAGGATGAAGAGATCGGACAAGACGTCGATGACGTCGGTCGATCGGAGCCTCCGGTCGACCCGGATTGCCAGGCACTCCCGGCTGAACTCGTCGATGAGATTGAGCATGCGGAACTTCCTTCCATCGNATGACGTCGGTCGATCGGAGCCTCCGGTCGACCCGGATTGCCAGGCACTCCCGGCTGAACTCGTCGATGAGATTGAGCATGCGGAACTTCCTTCCATCGCGGGTCCGGGCTTCGACGAAGTCGTAGGACCAGACATGGTTCGAACGCTCTGGCCGCAGACGGATGCATGACCCGTCGTTCAGCCAGAGCCGACCCTTCT